>CAZLLP010000010.1:0-96821 GCA_964560345.1 uncultured Gemmatimonadaceae bacterium | reverse complement strand
CCCCAGCTCTGACCCCAGCTCTGACCCCAGCTCTGACCCCAGCTCTGACCCCAGCGGCGTATCAGCCGGCGATCGCCGCCTGCGCCGCCGCCAACCGCGCGATCGGCACCCGGAACGGCGAGCAGCTCACGTAGTCCAACCCGGCCCGGTGGAAGAACGCCACCGACTCCGGGTCGCCCCCGTGCTCGCCGCAGACGCCTACCTCCAGGTCGGGGCGCACGCTCTTCCCCTTTTGCACGGCCGACTCCACCAGCAATCCCACCCCCTTCTGGTCGATCGACCGGAACGGGTCGTGCTCGTACATCCCCCGCTCCAGGTACTTGGGGAGGAAGTGCCCGGCGTCGTCACGCGAGAAGCCGAGCGTCATCTGCGTGAGGTCGTTGGTGCCGAACGAGAAGAACTCGGCCTGCTTGCCGATCGAGTCGGCCACGAGCGCCGCGCGCGGCGTCTCGATCATCGTCCCCACCATGTAGTGCAGCGACTCGCCACGCTCGGCGAAGACCTGCGCCGCGACGGTGCGGATGACGGTGGCCTGCGCATTGAACTCGCGCACCGTCCCCACCAGCGGGACCATGATCTCGACCCTGGGATCGAAGCCCTTGGCCTTGGCGTCGAGCGCGGCCTCGAAGATGGCGCGCGCCTGCATCTCGGTGATCTCGGGATAGGTGATCCCCAGCCGGCAGCCGCGATGCCCGAGCATCGGGTTGAACTCGTGCAGCTCCTCGACGCGCATCTTGATCTTCCCTAACGAGACCTTCATGTCGGCAGCCATCACCTTCTGGCCGGCCTCGTCGTGCGGGACAAACTCGTGCAGCGGCGGGTCGAGCAGGCGGATGGTGACGGGGAGCCCGCTCATCTCGCGGAAGAGCCCCTCGAAGTCGGCGCGCTGCATGGGGAGGAGCTTGGCCAGCGCCTTGCGCCTGCCGGCTTCGTCGTCGGCAAGGATCATCTCGCGCACGGCCACGATGCGGTCGCCCTCGAAGAACATGTGCTCGGTGCGGCACAGCCCGATGCCGGTCGCGCCAAAGGTGCGCGCCTGCGCCGCCTCGTCGGGGGTGTCGGCGTTGGTGCGCACTTCCAGCCGCTTGTACTTGTCCGTCAGCTGCATCAACGCGCCGAAGTCGCCCGACAGCTCGGCGTCCTTCGTGGCGATCGCTCCGGCAAAGACCTCACCGGTGGAACCGTCGAGCGAGATCCACTCTCCCTCGGCGAACTCGGCGCCGTCGATGGTCATGGTGCGCGCCTTGTAGTCCACGTGCACGGCGCCGGCGCCGGAGACGCAGCACTTCCCCATCCCGCGCGCCACCACCGCGGCATGCGACGTCATTCCGCCGCGCGCGGTGAGGATCCCCTTGGCGACGTTCATCCCGCGCAGGTCCTCGGGGCTCGTCTCCTGCCTGACGAGAATCACCGCCTTCCCCGCCTTGGCCCACTCCTCGGCCTCGTCGGCAAAGAAGACGATCTGCCCGCTCGCCGCCCCCGGCGACGCCGGGAGTCCGCGGGCGATGATGCGCGAGTCTCGGCGCGACTTGCTGTCAAAGATGGGATGCAGGAGTTCGTTGAGGCGCTCGGGATTCACGCGCCCGAGCGCGGTCTTCTCGTCGATCATCCCCTGCTGCAGCATCTCCATGGCAATGCGCACCATGGCGGCGCCGGTGCGCTTGCCATTGCGCGTCTGGAGCATCCACAGCTTCCCCTCCTGGATGGTGAACTCCAGGTCCTGCATGTCGCGGAAGTGGTTCTCGAGCGTGTGCTCGCACTTGATCAGCTCCTCGTACAGCGCGGGCATCAGTTCCTCGAGCGAGGGATACCTGGCCACGCGCTCCTCCTCCTTCACCCGCGCCAACTCCGCCCAGCGGCGCGAACCGATGCGCGAGATCTGTTGCGGCGTGCGGATGCCGGCGACGACGTCCTCGCCCTGTGCATTCACGAGGAACTCGCCGTTGAACAGGTCCTCACCTGTCCCCGCGTCGCGGGTGAAAGCGACGCCGGTGGCGCTGGTGGTCCCCAGGTTGCCGAACACCATCGCCTGCACATTCACCGCCGTCCCCCACGACACGGGGATGTCGTTGAGCTCGCGATAGATGCGCGCCCGCTCGTTGTTCCAGCTCTCGAAGACCGCCGCGACCGATCCCCAGAGCTGCTCCCACGGGTCGGTGGGAAATTCACGACCGATGCGCGCCCGGATGAGCGCCTTGAACCGCGCCACCAGTTCCTTGAGGTCTTCGGCATCGAGGTCGGTGTCGAGTTCGACCCCCTTCTTCTCCTTCATCATGTCGATGAGGACCTCGAAGGGATCGTGCTCCTCCTTGGACACCGGCTTGAGCCCCATGACCACGTCGCCGTACATCTGCACGAAGCGACGGTATGAATCCCAGGCAAAGCGCGGATTGCCAGAGCGCGCCGCCAGCCCCTCCACCGCCTCGTCGTTGAGGCCGAGGTTGAGGATGGTGTCCATCATCCCCGGCATGGACGCGCGCGCACCGGAGCGCACCGACAGGAGCAACGGATCGGCGGCGTTGCCGAAGGTGCGCCCCATTTCCTGTTCGACAAAGGCGACGCCGGCCTTCACCTCGGCTTCGATGAGCGCGAGCGCGGCGCCCTTGCCCTGCTCCGTGTAGACGGTGCAGGCCTCGGTGCTGATGGTGAAGCCCGAGGGGACCGGGATCTGCAAGCGGCACATCTCGGCGAGGTTGGCGCCCTTGCCGCCGAGCAGGTTCTTCATGGAAGCGGCACCCTCGGTGCGAGCGGTACCGAAGACATAGACGTACTTGGTGGGCGTGGTCATGACATGCACCTCTGGGTGGCTCACGGACGGACGGTCCCGAGTCGGGAAGGTCTGCTGCCCTAAGGAGGGGAGGGCGCGCCACGCGGGGCAAGCAGTAGGTGCCCGATCAATTGTGGTGGCGTTGCGCTATGTCGCGGGCGCCACGGCGTTATCATCTTGCCGGTTCGCTCCAGTCACCCTGTCACGCCCGCCCCCCATGTTTACCACGTCACTGTGTCACGCTGGCCGGCTCGCCTTTGCCGCCGGCGCGTTGACGCTCGCCGCCGCCCCCGTGGGTCTCTCTGCCCAGGGACGCGCGACGCCTGCCGCGGCGGTCGCCGCCCCCACCGCCTTCGACACGACGGTCTTTCGCGCCATCTCGTGGCGCAACATCGGCCCGTCGCGCGGTGGGCGCGCCAATGCGATCGCCGGAATCCCGTCGCAGCCGCTCACCTATTTCGTCGGCTACACCGGCGGTGGGCTCTGGCGCACCGACAACGCCGGGCTGTCGTGGCGCAACATCTCCGACGGCTTCTTCAAGACCAGCACGATCGGCGCGATCGCGATCGCCCCGTCTGATCCCAACGTCATCTATGTCGGGAGCGGCGAGCACGCGATTCGCGGGCAGTCGTCGACGTACGGCGATGGCGTCTACAAGAGCACCGACCAGGGGAAGACGTGGGTGAACGTCGGCCTGGCCGCGTCGCGCCAGATCTCGCGCGTTGCCGTGCATCCCAACAACCCCGACGTGGTCTACGTCGCGGCGCAGGGTGACCGATGGAAGGGGACGGCCGAGCGCGGGATCTACCGCTCGACCGACGGCGGCAAGACCTGGGTGCAGGTCCTCAAGGGGGAGAACGCGACGAGCGGCGCGGCCGGGCTGTCGATGGACCCCACCAACCCGCGCATCCTGTACGCGGCGATGTGGGACCACCAGCGCACGCCGTGGATGGTGCGCTCAGGCGGCCCCGGGAGCGGGATCTGGAAGTCGACCGACGCGGGTGACACGTGGACGCGCCTCACCGAAGGGCTCCCCAAGCTGATGGGGAACCTCGACGTGGCGGTCTCGCCCGCCAACCCGGAACGGGTCTACGCGATCATCGAGGCCGAGAAGGGAGGGCTCTACCGCAGCGACGACGCGGGGAAGAACTGGCGCCTGCTTTCCGAGGACCGCCTGATCCAGACGCGCTCGTGGTACTACATGGACATCTACGCCGATCCGCAGAACGCCGACGTGGTGTGGATCATGAACGCGCCGGTGATGAAGTCGATTGATGGCGGGCGCACGTTTGCGACGGTGAACGCCACGCACGGCGACAACCACGGCTTCTGGATCAACCCGACCAACAGCAACTACCTGGCGAACGCCAACGACGGTGGCGGCTCGATCTCGCTCGACGGCGGCAAGAGCTGGAGCACGCAGGACAACCAGCCGACGGCGCAGTTCTATCACGTGACGGTCGACGACGACTTCCCGTACAAGCTGTACTCGGGACAGCAGGACAACTCGTCGGTGATCATCAAGAGCCGCTCCGACGACTTCATGATCGGCGAGCGCGATTGGCAGAACGGGCCGGGATGCGAGAGCGCCAACATCGGCGTGAGCGGGAAGCGCTCGCGGTATGTGTACGGCGGCTGCTACCAGGGACTCATCGACGAACTGGACCAGGGAACCGGGCTGTCGCGCGACATCATGGCGTACGCGGAGAGGAACCTCACCGAGCCGACGGACAAGACGAGGTACCGCTTCAACTGGACGGCGCCGATCGTCGAGCCGATGCAGGACGAGAACGTGATCTATCACGGCGGCAACGTGCTGCTCCGCTCGCGCGATCGCGGACAGTCGTGGGCGCCGATGTCGGGCGACGTGACCAAGAACGACAAGTCCCGCCAGGGATGGGGGGGCGGCCCGATCACGAATGAAGGCGCGGGCGGCGAAGTGTACGGGACGATCTTCGTCATCGAGGAATCGCCGCACGATGCAAAGACGCTGTACGTCGGAACCGACGACGGCAACGTGCAGCTGACGAAGGACGGCGGGGCGACGTGGACCAACGTGACGCCGCCGACGGCAGGCGATGGTTTGGTGAACGAACTCGAAGTGTCGCCGCACGACCCGGCCACCGTGTACGTGGCCTATCGCAAGGACCGCGTGGGTGACCCGGCGCCCTACATCTATCGCTCCACCGACTTCGGCAAGACGTGGACGACGCAGGTGAATGGGCTGCGCGCCGGCGAGCCGGTGCGTGTGGTGCGCGAGGATCCGGAGCGGAAGGGGTTGATGTACGCCGGCACCGAGACGGCGGTCTACATCTCGTATGACGGCGGCGCCAAGTGGCAGCTCTTCTCCGGCAACTTTCCGGTTGTCCCGGTGACCGACCTCGAAGTGCGCCATGGTGACCTGATCGCCTCCACCGAAGGGCGCGCGTTCTGGATCCTCGACGACCTGTCGGTGATCCGTCAGCATGCGGACTCGCTGGCCACCGCGACGGCGCATCTCTACAAGCCGCGTACGGCGCTGCTCGTGGGCGGCGGTGGCGGCTTTGGTGGTGGCGCGGGAGCCAACATGGTCGGCCGCAACCCGCGCAGCGGCGCGGTGGTCCACTATCGCCTCGCGTCGGTCCCCGATAGCGCGACGACCGTGCGCCTGGAGTTCCTCGACAGCAAGGGGGCGGTGGTGCGCTCCTACTCCAACAAGGAAGGGACGGGCCCCGCGCGCCTCGCCCCCAAGGCGGGCTACAACACCTTTGCCTGGGACCTGCGTCGTCCGGCACCGACCACACTCCCGGGGGTGCTGCTCTTTGGCGCGCCCGGCGCCGGCGCGCGCGTCCTGCCGGGGACGTACACGGTGCGGCTGACGGTGGGGACCACCACCCGCACGCAATCGTTTGAGGTCAAGCAGGATCCGCGTCGTGAGACGCCGATGCCGCAACTGGCCGAGCGCGATTCGGTGGCCAATCTCCTCGTGACGCGCATTGGTGAGATCCACGACGCCGTGCTTCGCGTGCGTGACCTCAAGACGCAGGTGCAGGGCTTCGTGACCCGCACCAAGGACGCCGACTCGGCCAAGGCCATCGGCGCGATGGGCGGGACGATCGTGAAGAAGCTCGAGACGACCGACCCCAAGCTCACCACCAAGGCGCAGAACGGGCAGGACATCATCAACTACGCCAACGGGATCAACGGGCAGTACGGCTTCCTGCTTGGCCAGGTGGAAGGGAACCCGGTGCTGACGCAGGGGGTCAAAGAACGGTTGGCCGAGCTGGAGAAGTTGTGGCAGGCGCTCCGGAACGAGGTGGAGACGATCGAGAACGTCGATATCGCCGCCTTCAACAAGCTCCTGCAGGCCAGCAAGGTCGAAGGGGTCATCGGGAAGAAGAAACCCGGGACCGTGATGTAGTTTTCAGCGGCGCCCGGAATTCTCAGCAGGTCCACTTCGCACGTTCCGGGCGCCGTCTTGCCATTCGCCTCATTCCGCACGCCATGACGCAGTTTCGCACGCGCTCCCTTGTTCGTCGCGCCCGGCCGTTCTTCGGCGCTCGCGCCCTTTTCCCGGTGGCCGTCCTCGCCCTCGCGGCGCTTACGGCCTGCGGCAGTGACCCCTCCAGCCCGACCATCGCCGGGAAGATCACCCGCGTCAGCGGCGACTCGCAGTCGGTCGCGGCGGGGACGGTGATGCCCAACCCGATGGTGGTCGAGGTGCTGGCGCAGAACGGCAAGCCGCTCGCCGGACAGACGGTGACCTGGTCGCTCGCCACCGGCGCCAGCGGCACGCTCCCGTCGTCGACGAGCGTCACCGACGCGACCGGGCGGGCCTCGCTGGGCTTCACGGCCGGGTCGGTGGCTGGCAAGGCCGAGATCACGGCGATCGTCGGGTCGGTGCAGGGGACGATCTTCACCCAGCAGGTGGTGGCTGGGCCGGCGGCGCTGCTGGCGAAGTTTGCCGGCGACGGTACGGCGGGGTTGGCGGGGGCCGGGGTGCAGGTGGTGGTGA
Organism: uncultured Gemmatimonadaceae bacterium; assembly: GCA_964560345.1. Classification (GTDB taxonomy): domain Bacteria; phylum Gemmatimonadota; class Gemmatimonadetes; order Gemmatimonadales; family Gemmatimonadaceae; genus SCN-70-22. The sequence continues at coordinate 90,060 of CAZLLP010000010.1, read as the reverse complement.
AGGTGACCGACAGCTACGGCAATGCCGTCTCGGGGGTGACGGTCTCGTGGGCCGCCGGGAGCAACGGCGGAACGCTGAGCGATGCCTCGAGCACCAGCGACAACGCGGGGCTGGCGCGCGTGACGCTGAAGTTGGGAACGACTCCGGGGGTCTACACCGTGCGGGCGACGAGCGGGACGCTCCCGGCATCGACGTTCAGCGTGACCGCGATCTAGCGGCTGACGGCGCGCGGTCTACCGGCTGCGCGGCGTCTAGCGGCTGACGGTCCGGCGAGTGTCTCGGGGCGCGGCGAGCGATCGCTGCGCCCTGCACTCGTTGTGGGGGTCGCCCCTCCGTCAGGTGTCAGAAAGGCAGGGACCGGCGTATCCCCCACCGTCGGTACGAAACCCGTTTTTTGGAGACTCCACCCCATGTTCCGTCCTGTTCGTTCCGCAGCGCTGGTTGCCCTTCTCGCCGGCGTGGGGGCCTGCGCCGACTTCCTGGGTACCGGCAGTGACACGCCCTCGGTCAGTCAGTCGCTGACGGCCGCCTTCAGCACCGTTCCGGTTGGATTCTCGAACAATGCGTCCACGTACGGCGGAGACTCCGATGGTCAGGCGAGCCTGTGGCTCCCCGGCCCCGGCGGTCGTGCCTTTGGGCGCGAAGGGCTGATGGGAGGCGGGTTGGGCGATGGGTTTGCCGGCGCCATCTCGGCGAGCGCCGCGCCGCTCGGCGGCGGGCGTCGCGGTCCCTTCGGCGGTCGCTTTGGCGGCGCGCCCCGCACGTGCGAAGGGACGTTCAATGCCGGCACTGGATGGTTTGTCTGCACGCCGGTGACCAACAACGGCATCACCGCCAACCAGCAGCTCCAGTACAAGAACACGGCGGGGACGGTGCAGTCGGCGTATGACACCGCCACCACCAACTCGGTGCAGGTGAAGACGACGGTGGCGGGGACGGTGAGCTTCGTGCGCGACTCGACCAGGGGCGGGTGGGGTGGCCGCAAGGGACCGCCGCACATGGGCCACCTGATTGGCGACAGCACGACGATCCTCACGGCCAACACCACGCTGAGCCACGCGAGCGATCGCACGGTGGCGGGGCTGGCCAGCGGGAGCACCAAGCGCACGGTGAACGGGACGTCGCAGGGTGAGGAGTCGACCACCGGGACGTCGAGCAGGGGGAACTTCACCGCCAGGCGTGTGGCCGCCGACACCAGCAAGGGGGTCGAGATCCCGACCGAGAACGGCAAGCCGACGTATCCGACGGCCGGCACCGTGATCCGCGTGATGAGCGCGACGGTCACCTTTGCCGGGGCGACGCCGGTCACGGCCAGCCGTCGCGAAGTCATCACCTACGACGGGAGCGCGACCGCCAAGGTCGTGATCACGATCAACGGCGAGACGAAGAACTGCACGATGGCGCTCCCGCGCGGGCGCCCGAGCTGCTCGTAAGGCAGACGGCAGTACGCAAAACCCCCCGCCGGCCGTTCCGGCGGGGGGTTTTGCATGCCTGACGATGGCGCCGCCTAACGCTCCTGGCGCCTGGCGGCGGGTTTGGCTGCCGGCTTGCCCGTTGCCTTTCCCGGATGCGTTGCCGCGGGCTTGGGCTTGGGCTTGGGCTTGGTCGCCGTCGCGGCCTCGGCCGACGTCGGGTCGACGATCTGCGCGAAGCGCTTCATGTTCTCGGTGACGGGGACGGCCTTGAGGCGCCACCGATCGCGGATGCTGTTCCACGGGCCGCCGGTGTAGGCGCGTGCGGCGCGATAGCCGGCGGCCCGCACGGCCGAATCGCCGGCCGCTGCCAGGGCACCGAACGGGTACGAGAAGTACTCGGTGGCGCTGGCGCCGAGGTTCTTCTGCAGCGCCTCGCGGCTCCCGGTGACTTCCGCGTGCATCTGCTTGGCGTCCTTCATCTTGTCGACGCGCACGTGCAGCGAGGTGTGCGATCCGACCGTGTGACCCGCGCCTTGCAGCTCACGGAGCTGCGCCCACGTGAAGTAGCGCGGGTTGCGATCCATGGCATGCGTGAACGGGAAGAAGGTGGCGGTGAAGCCCAGCTTCTTGAGGAGCGGAACGGCATTGTGGAATTGGTTCACGCGCCCGTCGTCGAAGGTGATGACGACCGCCTTGGGGGGGAGCGTGCGCTTCCCCTCCAGCGCTTCCACCAGCGCGGTGAATGACACCACCGGAATCTTGTGCTCCTTGAGGAACTGCATCTGCGCTGCGAAGACTTCCGGGCGCATGGTGAGGTCGGCCCCGCGCACGCCGCGCGCGTCGGCCGCCGGCTGGATGTTGTGATAGACGAGGATCGGCACGCGCAGCGAATCCGGGGGTGCGCTGAGAACGGCGACGGGGTGAGATGAGGGAGCGGGCGTTGCACGCGGCGTCCCGCGAACAGGTAACTCGGCGCGCGGAAACGCGGCTCCGAGCGTGGCAGCAATGAGAAGAAGGCGCATGGCAGGAAAATAGCCGATGTTCCGCCGCGACTTTCATTGCTCGCGCGATGCGTGGCGTCTGCTCTCGACACCACCCTCTGAGCCCCTCAGCTTCCCAACTCGTCTTCTCGTCCTCCCGTCTTCCCGTCTTCCCGAGAGCAATGCGCGGCGCCGACCTCCTGATGCGCTCGCTCGCCCAATCCGGGGTCGAGCTTTGTCTGGCCAACCCCGGCACCTCCGAGATGCACCTGGTGGCGGCGCTCGACGCCGCGCCCGGGATTCGTCCCGTGCTCACCTTGCACGAAAACGTGGCGAGCGGCGCCGCCGACGGGTGGGGGCGCCTCACGGGGCGACCGGCAAGCACCCTGTTGCACCTGGGGCCCGGACTGGCCAACGCGCTCTCAAACCTGCATAACGCGCGACGCGCGGCGACGCCGGTGGTAAACATCATCGGCGACCACGCCACCTATCACCTGGCCAACGACCCGCCGCTCCACAGCGACATCGCGGCGCTGGCGGCAACGGTGTCGCAGTGGGTGAAGAGCGTCCCGTCAGCCGCAGCGATGGCCTCGGCTGGTGTCGAAGCGGTGCAGGGGGCGCTCGGCGTCCCAAGCGGCGTGGCCACGCTCATCGTGCCCGCCGACTCGGCGTGGACGGAAGTGGAGGCGACGACCGGCGAAGCCGTGCTGCGCAACTCGGGGACAGATGAGGTAGGGGTGAGACGTGGACGCGAGGTGCCCGGCACCCACATCGAGTCGATTGCGCGCGCGCTGGCCTCGGGCGAGCCGGCGGTGATCCTGCTGGGGGGGCGGGCGGTGCGGGGGGCCGACGTCGAGCGCGCGTCGCGCGTGGCGACGGCGACCGGTGCGCGGCTCTGCAGCACGCCGTTCACCGCCATCATGCGACGCGGCGCGGGTACGGTGGCCGTCGAGCGGCTCCCCTACTTTCCCGAGTTGGTTGTCCAGTTGTTGACCGGGGTGAAGCACCTCGTGTTGATCGACGCGCCGCCGCCGGTGGCCTTCTTTGCCTATCCGGGACTCCCCGGCGCATTGGTGCCGGCGGGATGCACGGTCCACACCCTGGCCGGCGGTACCGACGACGTTTCGGCCGCACTCGACGCGTTGGTACAGGCAACCGGTGCCGCCAACAAGGAACCGGCGCGCGTCTCACGCGCCATCCCGCCGGTGGCGAGCGGCACGCTGAACCCGACCACGTTCGCCCAGACGCTGGCGGCGGTCCTTCCGGAAGACGCGATCGTCATCGACGAGGCGATTACCAATCGCTTCCCCGCGCTGGTGGCGACGGCGGGGGCGCTCCCGCACGACTGGCTCGATCTCACCGGGGGGTCGCTGGGGCTCGGCATTCCGATGGCGTTAGGCGCGGCGCTCGCCGCGCCGGGGCGCCGGGTGATCAACCTGCAAGCCGACGGCAGCGCGCTCTACACGCCGCAGGCGCTCTGGTCGCTGGCCCGCGAAGGGGTCGACGTGACGACGGTGATCCTCGCCAACCGCCGCTACCGCATCCTGGAGTACGAGCTGCAACGCCTGCAGCTCACCGACGCCGCGCGCGGTCGCTCCCTGACCGACCTGTCGCAGCCACAGATCGACTTCGTGCAGCTGGCGGGGTCGCTGGGCGTGCCCGCCGAGCAGGTGACAACCGCCGAGGCGTTGGCCGACGCGATGCGCCGGTCGGGTGCGACACCGGGGCCGCAGGTGATCGAAGCGGTGCTGGTGGAATAGCAACGCGCGACGATCACCGTGCCCGGCAAGCCTAACGGCTGATCCAGCGTGGCGCTGTTCCGCCCCCCCACGCCGGGTTGACGGTGCGCAGGCGCAGTCCGGTACCATCGGGGCGCATGGTGTAGATGTTCCCCACTCCCGTCGCTGCCACCGCCGTTCCCATGACCACCAGGTAGTGGCCGTCGGGTGACCATTGCGGTGTGCGTTGGTCGCCGAGCAGCGCGAGGCGGTGCGCGATGCCCGTCGTCACGGGGACGATCATGACGTCCTCGCCATAGGTGGGATCGGCAGTGTTCCAGCGGGTGAAGGCGATCACCTCGCCATCGGGCGACCAGGTCGGGCTGCTGTCGAAGCCGACGTCCGTGACAAGCTGTCGAAGGTTTGTCCCATCGCTGTTCATGAGCCAGACGTGGTGTTGTCCCTTGACGGCCCCGATGAAGGCGATCTGTGATCCATCGGGTGACCAGGCGGGATCGCGCAGGTCGCTGAACTGCTGCGCGCCGATGTTCCCCGTGAGGTTGCGCAGCCCTGAGCCGTCGGGGTTGATCACCCAGAGGTCGGGGCGCGCCGCGTTGGTGGCGGCGGCGCGAAAGAGGATACGCGAACCATCTGGGCTCCAGGTGGGCTGATGTTCATAACCCGCCATGCTGGTGAGCTGGCGCATCCCCATCCCGTTGCGGTTCACCATGTACAGGTCGTGCTGCGGCTCACCGGTGGTCGGGTTGGTCTGCGAGACGGCGAACACCAGGCGCTGCCCATCGGGCGAGGGGGACGCCTCGCGCGAGACGCTGCCGGCGTTGAGGCGCACCGGCACGGAGGGCGTCCCATTCATGCCGAGCACGAACAGTTCGGCGACGCTGCCGTTGTTCGATGTCCGCGTGTAGACCACGTCGTGCGTGGGGCGCGGCGTGACGGTGAAGCTGAGCGTCGCGGTCTTGTCGTCTACCGATGCGGTGATGGTCACTCGTCCTGCACCAAGTGCCTGCACGCCGGCCAGCATCGGATTGTTGGCCTCGACGGTGGCGATCGTCGGTGCGTTGGAAGTCCAGTTCACCACGCGTTGCACCGGGGCGTCGTTCTCCCCGATGAGGGTGACGCCGAGGAAGACCGTCTCTCCAACTTCGAGTCCATCGGCGGCGCCGTCGATGGCGATCGACTTCACCGGGACCTGCAACACGCGAACATTGGCGTGGGCGACCTTCCCTTCGATGCTGGCCGAGATGATGGCGGTCCCTGGAGTGACGGCCTGCAGCTTCCCGTCAGGCGCAACCGTGACGACGGTCGGTCGGCTGGAGAGCCAGGTGGCCGTCCGCCCCGTCAACACGTTCCCATCGGCGTCGAGCGCGGAGGCGGCGAGTTGCGCCGTGCCATTCCAGGGGAGCTGCACCTCGGTGTCGGCGCTCAGGCGCACCTCGGCCACCGGGACCTGCGCGACGTCGATCAGCGCCGACCCTTCCTTCCCCTCGCTGGTGGCAGTGATGCGCACCTGCCCGGCCGCCTGCGCGGTGAGGACGCCGGTGGCCGACACGGTCGCGATGGCCGGGTTGCCAGACGCCCAGGTGACCGGGCGCTGCAGCGGCTGGTTGGCGGCATCGCGCGGCGAGGCCGTCAGCGTGAGCTGGCGCCCGACGAGGACCGAAGCCGTCGCCGGGACGACCGTCACCGACGCCACCGCGGCCGGCGGCGCGGTGACCGGGCCCGACGTATCGCTGTCGCCGCAGGCTACGGCGATCACCAGCGCCATCAGCATTCCGTAGCGCGTGGCGCTACCCCACCATGTGCTCACCATGTTGCTGTCTCCCGTTTGTATGTCCGTCACGACCCATCGGGGCCGGTGTTCACGGGGGAACATGGAATGGGGTGATTAATGGGCGCTTATCGGGCCCTTTGGGGTGATGGGCGGGGTGAGCGGGGGCATAGGGGTGTTGGTCGAGCATGCGTGGGTGGCGATGCGCTCGCCCTGAGCACTCTCTGGCTGAGGCTGGGCACTTCGCGTGGTCGCGAGGAGGGGGCACGCGCTACATCGCTGAGCCGGGCATACGGGACACGCACGCGAGGGAAACGCTGACTCCCCCGCTTGCGCGGGTGATGTATATAACCAACGGGTAATATATATCACGCCCAAACCGGAGACGGTGCGATGGTGCGATTCCCTGTCGGCATGCTGTGGATGGTCACGGCAGGCGTCGCGTTGGCTCCTGTCGCGGTTTCGGCCCAAGGGGCGGCCGCACCATCCCGCGAGCGCACTCCCATTGCCCGCGCCGTGGAGGAGATCGAAGCGATCGACGCCCTTCGCTCATCACTCGCGCGCACCTTTGCGGCCGGGGGGGTTGCCGCCACCGACTCGACATTCGCGCAGGTGTGCAAACCGGTGAAGGGCGAGTCGATGCGGGTGGCCAGGGAGACTGGTTGGTCGATTGCACAGCTCGCCGAGCGCAATCGGAACGTGGAAAACGTGCTCGATGCGGAGGCTCGGCGAGCGTTTCATCAGCTGCAGCGTGACCCGGGGCTAACGAGCGTCACCCGTCGCACGACCTACAAGGGAATCGCTGGGACGCGCTACCTGCGCCGCATCACGGTCGAGACCGCGTGCCTCGCCTGCCACGGCGCGCGCGACACACGACCGGCGTTCATCAAGAAGAACTACCCCGCCGACAAGGCCTACGGCTTTGCAGCTGGCGACCTGCGCGGGGTCTATTCGGTCTTCATCCCCGACTCGACCAGTCGGCGATAAGGCCCACGGTGCGCCGGCCGCGGTTCCGGCGCTGGAGGGGAGTCATGCGTAGCACCTCGTTTCTCGCGACACTCACCCTGGCGCTGCTGTCTGGTAGCGCAGCAGTGGGCGCCCAGGGGGCCAGCGCCGACACGGCGCTCATCGCGCAAGGCAGGCAGTTGGTCACGACGGTGTGCGCGGCCTGCCACACCGAGCAGCCACCGCCCAAACTGGCACCGCCCTTGGCTCACGTCTCGCGGCGCTACCGGATGCAGCACAACGGCGATCGCGAGAAGGCACTCGCGCGAATCGTCGCCTGGATCAAGGCTCCCGCCAAGGAGAAGTCGCTGATGCCAGCGATGGCGATCGAGCGCTTCGGTCTCATGGCGCCGCTTCCGCTCCCTGACGAGCAGCTGCGCGCCGCAGCGGCATACGTCTGGTCGCTGTCCAGCAACGATTCGACCATGCGGGGGATGGGCCGCATGGGCGGCATGGGCGGCCCCGGTCGTATGGACGGGATGGGCAACAAGGGCGGCATGCAGCACGGCCACGGTGGGCACGACATGTCGAAGATGAAGGACACCACCGACACCATTCGCCGGTAATCCCGCTAACGTCGGGACCGATTCGCGCGTTAGGTGTACGAACGCAGATGCGTCCAAACACCAGGCAACCAGTGCGTCCCCGCGACGAATGGGGCACGAGCGGGGAGCGCCGGGCGCAACGACAGGCATAATGCAGTTCGACGACCTACCGGGAGGCTGACCTTATGGCATCGCTCGCAAAGACCGCACAGCAGGCAAAGAAGGCCGTGTTGAAGAAGGAGAAGGCGGTCGAGAAGTCGGTGAAGAAGGCCGTGTCGAAGGGAGTGGCGAAGGCCGAGAAGGGGGCGAAGTCGCTGGCGACCAAGGTGGCCGACAAGGTCACGGGGCGCGACAAGAAGAAGAAAGCCCTCAAGAAGGCCGCGGTGGGCGTAGCCGTCGCGGCTGGCCTTGCCGCCGCTGGCGCGGCGGTACTCAAGGCGCGGGCGAAGAAGCGGTAAGGCAGACGAGAGACGGGAGACGGGAGACGGGAGTGCGAGGGGCGGGCGCCATTGGCGCCCGCCCCTCGCGGTTTCTGGCGCCGCGGGCCAACATCCCCGCGCTTCCGCACGTACCCTCCAAGCCTGCACGCCGACCGACCTCCCGTCTCCCGTCTCCCGACTCCCGTCTCAAGCATGTCCTTCTCCCGTCGCGACTTTGTTCGCGCCTCCTCGGTCGCGGCCGCTGCGCTTGGCGTGTCGCACCTGTCGCCCCCTGAGGCGTTTGCCCTCCCCTCGGACCTCACCTCGGCGCCGATCCAGGATCCGGCCTTCAAGGCGCTGGCGATGCGCGCCCTCGAGGCGGCCAAGGGGGCCGGGGCCTCGTATGCCGACGTGCGCATCTCGCGCAATCGCACGCAGAACGTCTTTACCCGCGAGCGCCGAGTGCAGGGGGTCGTGGACAACGAGACCTTCGGCTTCGGGGTGCGCGTGCTGGTGAACGGTGCCTGGGGTTTTGCGGCCAGCAGCATGATCACGCCGGACGAGATCGTGCGAGTGGCCAGGCAGGCCGCCCGTCAGGCGCAAGCGTCGCGGCCCACGCAGCTCAAGCCGGTGGTGCTCGCGCCGGGACAGTCGCCGGTGACCGACGGGGTCTGGAAGTCGCCGATCAAGAAGGACCCGTTCGACGTCCCCATCGAGGAAAAGGTCGCGTTGCTCCTGGCGGCCAACGAAGCGGCACTCAAGGTGAAGGGGGCGCGCTTCTGCACCTCGTCGATGTTCTTCCTGCGGGAGGAGAAGACGTACGCCAACACCGACGGGACGTACACGGTGCAGACGGTGTATCGCGCCCAGCCGTCGCTGAATGTGACGGCCGTTTCTGCGGACTTCACGGACTTCCAGACGCGCCAGTCGACCGACATCCAGCCCAAGGGGCTGGGCTACGAGCACGTGACCGACGCCAACCTGGTGGTGAACGCCGCCAAGTGGGCCGAGCAGGCGGTCGAGAAGCTCTCGGCCAAGCCGGTCGATGTCGGGCGCTACGACCTGGTGCTGCACCCCACGCACTTGTGGCTGACGGTGCATGAGGCGTGCGCGCATCCCACGGAGCTCGACCGCGCGCTGGGTTACGAAGCCAACTACGCCGGGACCTCGTTTGCCGCCCCGCCGGAAAAGACGTTAGGCAAGCTCAAGTTCGGCTCCCCGTTGATGAATGTTCGTGGCGACCGGTCGCAGGTGGGCTCGCTCTCGGCGTGCGGCTGGGACGACGAGGGGCAGAAGCCCGAGGATTTCCCGATCATCGACAAGGGGATCCTGGTGAACTATCACGCGATCACCCGCATGCAGGCACCGTTCCTGGAGTGGTGGTCCAAGCAGCAGGGGAAGCCGGTCAAGTCGCAGGGATGTTCGTATTCGCAGAGCTGGGCCGACGTGCAGTTCGAGCGCATGCCCAACGTGTCGCTGATGCCGGGGACGACGGAGCGCTCGTTCGAGGACATCATCGCCGCCACCGACAAGGGGATCGCGATCGTGGGCGACGGCTCGTTCTCGATCGACCAGCAGCGCTACAACGCGCAGTTTGGCGGTCAGCTCTTCTATGAGATCAAGGGGGGGAAGGTTGTTGGCATGCTGAAGGACGTGGCCTACCAGATTCGCACGCCGGAGTTCTGGGCGGCGATGGACATGATCGGCGGACCCAAGAGCTACGAACTGTGCGGCGCCTTTGGCGACGCCAAGGGGCAGCCGTCGCAGTCGAACGCCGTGTCGCACGGGTGCGTCCCGACGCGTCACCGCCAGATCAACGTGATCAACACCGGGAGACAGGGATGAGCGCCCCGCGTTCGCTGTACGTCGAGGGGGCGCCGATCCTCTCGCGCGACGAGGCGCAGGCGCTGGCCAAGCGCGTCCTGTACTTCGCCACCGCCGATTCCACCCGCGTCACCATCCGCAGCGCGGCGCGCGCCAACTCGCGCTTTGCGGTGAACCAGATTTCCACGGCCGGCGACAACGTCGACACGGTGATCACCGTGCTCTCGTCGTTTGGCAAGCGGAGCGCGACGGCCACGACCAACAAGCTCGACGACGCGGCGCTGCAGCAGGTGGTGGCCAACGCCGAGAATCTCGCGCGCCTGTCGCCCGAGGACCCGGAAGCGCTCCCCGAGCTGGGGCCGCAGGACTATGCCGACTCCAACGGATGGAGCGAGGCGACGGCACTGCTCGACCCGGTGGCGCGTGCCGCCGCGATCCAGACGATCACCGAACCGGCGCGCGCGGCGGGGCTCGTCTCCACTGGCTACATCGAGTCACGCGGGACGGCGCTGGCCATTGCCAACAGCAAGGGATTGTTTGCCTACTCGCGCACGACCGAGGCGGTGCTGACGACGACCGTGCGCACTGCCGATGGCCAGGGGTCGGGGTGGGGGGGCGCCGCGCACTGGGACTGGTCCAAGATCGACGCCAAGGCGTTAGGCGCGACGGCAATCCAGAAAGCGCGCGCCTCGCAGAACGCGGTGGCGGTGGAACCGGGGCGTTACACCGTCATCCTCGAGCCGACCGCGGTCGGCAACCTCGTGCAGTTGCTCGCGGGGGCGATGAACGCGCGCAACGCCGACGAGGGGCGCTCGTTCTTCACCAAGGCCGGCGGCGGCAACAAGATCGGGATGAAGGTGATGGACGAACGCGTCACGATCTTCACCGATCCGCTCGATCCCGACATCGGGACCAACACCTTCTCCGGTGATGGCCTCCCCACCAAGCGCACGGTCTGGATCGAGAACGGCGTGGTGAAGAACCTCGCCTACGATCGCTTCTGGGCGCAAAAGCAGGGGAAGGAGCCCAACACCGGCGGTGGTGGCGGCGGCTTTGGTGGTGGGGGCGGTGGCTTCGGCGGCGGGGCCGGCCTCAAGATGCTGGGGAGCGAACAGTCGCTCGAGGACCTCATCGCCGGCACCGAACGCGGGATCCTCGTCACGCGCTTCTGGTACATCCGCCCCGTCGACCCGCGCACGGTGCTCTACACGGGGCTCACGCGCGACGGCACGTTCCTCGTGGAGAAGGGGAAGATCACCAAGGCGGTGAAGAACTTCCGCTTCAACGAGTCGCCGATCTTCATGCTCAACAACCTCGAGGCGATGTCGCGCCCCATTCGCGTGAGCGCCAGCGAGAGCGGCAACACGGGGCAGGCGATCGTCGTCCCGGCCATCCGGACGCGCGAGTTCTCGTTCACCAGCTTGAGCGACGCGGTGTAGCTCGGTATCAGCGTTGAAGTCGCTGTACGGAATGACCAGGCGCCCGGCACATCGCCGGGCGCTTTTTGGTTCACCTGTGTCCCCGCGTCGGTGAGACCGATCGTGCCATCCGGGGGGCGGAGCCCCTGGGGTCGCCGGCGTTAGGCATGTGTCGCGAGGGAGAGTCGCGACGAGAGCCGACTCACGCGCGTGAGCAACGCGAACCAGTCCACAAAGGCGTGCCCCTCCAGCGCCGCGAGCAGGAAGGTCGCATCGAGCAGTGCTTCCAGTCGCGTCGCGATCTCGGGGCGCAGGCGAAACGTCTCGGCGGTCAGCGGGGCGGCGATGTCGGCGAGCACCAGCGAAGGATCAATCCCGTAGCTGAAGGGATAGCATCGCCCGTCGGCGTCGAGCACGAGCGGATTGATGGCGTCGCTGAGCGATTGCGGTGGCGCGTTGGCATCGAGCAGCGCGAACTGCGAGCGCGCCTGGTCCAACCCTTCGGTCTGCACGAGGTCCACCTGCACGCGTGGGGCATCGGGGCCGTAGGCGTCGAGCAGTTGTGCGAGGAGATACAGGCGTGAGCAATCGTCGGGCGTGAGCGCCCACGACGCATCGAGGTCGCGCGCGCGTCCTTCGGGGGCGAGTGGCCTCAGGTGCAACAGGCGAGCGCCGAGTTCGCGCGCGAGGTCGAACGCGGCCGGGATATCGCCGAGCGAGGGGGCGGTGGCGGCGTAGATGATGCCGAAGGGGAGCGTGCTTTGGGACAGGAGCCCGAGGGCGCGCCGGGCGTGGCGATAGGCATCATCGCGCCCGCGCACGGCGTTGTGCACCGCTTCGGCGCCGTCGATGCTCACCCCGACCAGGAAGAGGTGCGGGGCGAGCGCGGCGAGGCGTTCCTCGGTGAGGAGGATGCCGTTGGTGATCATGTGCACGCGGTAGCCTAACGCGGCGGCGCCTGCGGCCAGCTCGACGAGCGGGCGATACACCAGTGGCTCGCCGCCGGAGATGGAGACGATTTCGTACCCTTCGCCGCGCAGCAATGCCAGCGCCTCGAGCAGGCGCCCGGCGTCGAGCGCGCCGCGCACGGCCGGTGAGGAGTCGCTGTAGCAGTGCGCGCAGGCGAGGTTGCAGGCCCGCGTGGGGTGCACGTGTACCACGCGGGCCGGCAGGAACCCCGAACGCACGGGTGCCTAACCGCGCAGCTGCGGTGTGCCGCCCATGCCGACGTTCACTCCCATGCCGGCATGCGTGTTGGGATTGAACGGGGCGAGCTCATCGAACTCCTGCTGGACGCGCACGCGGTAGATGTCGGGCCACGGGATCCCCCAGGGGAAGACCTCGATGCCGTACACGCGTGCGTCTCGCCCGCGGGTCAGGTCGGGGAGGGCGCGATACCACTGGTCGGTGTCGAAGAAGTAGTCGATGCAGATGCCGTAGATGCAGGTGTCGATCGCGCGCACCTTGTACTTGCTCGACGCGAGTTTCTTGGCCACGGCGGCGATGGCATCGTCGGGGACCTTTCGTCCCGCCACCGCTCGCGCGAGCGCCATGCGCAGGTCGCCCTGCTCGTTGGTCCGCATGTCGGCGAGTTGCGCGGTCGACTCGGTCAACGTCTCGCCCTTGTTCATCATCTCCTTCGCCATGTTCCCTCCTGCACCAAGGTGCACGAACCCCGGCGTTGCGGGGGCCGCCGAGCAGCGACGCCCGACCGGGGTGTCGAACATACCGGCGCTGGGCGGCGCGTCCAGATGCGCACCCTAACTATTTGCAGCGAGCCCGGCAGCTGGGCGGTCGAGGTTGGCGCATGGCAGGCTCTTCGCGCGCCGATGGTCATGGCAGGGATCTGCTCCGCCGTCGATTGGCGCGGGTCCCACAGAGGACCGTCCGGCGGAGACAAGCATCCACACTTGGCATGCTCGGCCTTGGTACTCGCGCTCGGCTGAGACGTAAGCGGTGCAGCGCGGACTCGGCGTGGCGACAGAGTCCAGTGCCCGCAATGGGAGACCCGCGCGCCGAGCACGCTACCATCGACCCATTTGCTGTTGAGGCGGGAGCACAGTCATGCGCGTTGCCGCGCCGTTTGCCGATACACGTACCGTAGGGCACTTCATTGGCGGGCATCGCGTCGAGGGGAGCGGATCCCGACGGACGTCCATCTTCAACCCGGCCTCGGGGAGCGTTGCACGCGAGGTGCTGCTGGCGACACCCGACGATGTGTCGGCCGCCGTCGCGGCGGCGCGTGCCGCGTGGCCCGCGTGGGCAGATACCTCGCCGATTCGTCGTGCACGAATCCTCACGCGCTACCTGTCGCTCCTCGAAGCGCATCGCGACGAGCTGGCGGCGATGATCACCGCTGAGCACGGAAAGGTCTTTGCCGACGCGCAAGGCGAGGTCACACGCGGCATCGAGATCGTCGAGTTCGCGTGTGGCATCCCGCAGCTGCTCAAGGGCGACTTTACCGAGCAGGTCTCGAGCGGGATCGACAATTGGGTGGTACGGCAGCCGCTCGGTGTGGTGGCGGGCATTACGCCGTTCAACTTCCCGGTGATGGTACCGATGTGGATGTTCCCGGTAGCCATCGCCTGCGGCAATACCTTCGTGCTCAAGCCGAGCGAGCGCGACCCGTCGCCATCGCTGCGCCTGGCGGAGTTGCTGACGGAGGCGGGACTTCCCGACGGAGTCTTCAACGTCGTGCAGGGCGACAAGGTCGCGGTCGACGCGCTTCTCGCGCACGACGACGTGCGTGCAGTGAGCTTCGTGGGATCCACGCCGATTGCCCGCTACATCTACGAAACGGGGGCGCATCACGGCAAGCGCGTGCAGGCGCTTGGTGGGGCGAAGAATCACATGGTCGTCCTCCCCGACGCCGACGTGAAGCAAGCGGTGGACGGACTCATTGGCGCGGCATACGGTTCGGCCGGTGAGCGATGCATGGCCATCAGCGTAGCCGTGCTGGTGGGGAGCGCGGGCGACGCCATTGTTCCGCGCCTCGCCGAGCGTGCCCGCGCGTTGCGCGTCGGCGATGGCATGCAGCCGGACGCGGAGATGGGGCCCATCGTGACCGAAGACGCCCGGCGACGCATCGAGGGTTACATCGACCTTGGCGTCAAGGAAGGAGCCACGCTGGTGGTGGACGGGCGCGGGTACTCGGTGGCCGACGCGCCGCAGGGTTTCTTCACCGGCGGGACGCTGTTCGACCACGTGACGGCATCGATGCGCATCTATCGCGAGGAGATCTTCGGTCCGGTGCTGTGTTGCGTGCGCGTCCCGGACCTGGCGAGTGCGATCGCGCTGGTCAACGCGCACGAATACGGCAACGGTGTTGCGGTCTACACGCGCGACGGCAACGCGGCGCGCGAGTTTGCTCGGCGCATCGAGGTGGGGATGGTCGGGGTGAACGTCCCGATCCCGGTGCCGATGGCGTGGCATGGCTTCGGTGGGTGGAAGCGGTCACTGTTTGGTGACATGCACGCCTATGGCGAGGAAGGGGTGCGATTCTACACGCGCCAGAAGTCGATCATGCAGCGGTGGCCTGAGACGATCGGAAGCGGGGCGGACTTCATCATGCCGACGGCACAATAGGGATGTCATGACCGATGAATTGCAGGTGACGGGGGCGCGACACGTGGCCGAGTGCCTGGCGCGCTACGGCGTCACGCACCTCTTCTACGTCGACGCGATCCTGCGTCGCGCGATGGTGGACATGGAGGAGCTGGGGATCCGCCGCGTGGTGACGCACAGCGAGAAGGCGGCGGCCTACATGGCCGATGGCTACGCCCGCGTGAGCGCGCGGGCCGGGGTTTGCGCGGCGCAGTCGGTGGGGGCCGCGAATCTCGCGGCGGGATTGCAGGACGCGTGGTTGGCGTGCTCGCCCGTGGTGGCGCTCACCGGCAAGAAGCCGCCCATGTTCCAGCACCGCAACGCGTACCAGGAGATCGACCACTGGCCGATGTTCGCGCCCGTGACGAAGTACAACGTCGATGTGGTGGAGCCGAAGCAGCTCCCGCACCTCATGCGCGAGGCGTTCCGCGTGGCGACGACGGGGAAGCCGGGGCCGGTGCACCTCGACCTGGTGGGGCGCGAGGCGCGTGAGCTGGAGGTGGCGACCGGCCTCCCGGCGCCGATCGTCGAGGGGCGCTATCGCACGGTCCCGCCGTTCCGCCCGGCCCCTGACTCCGCCAGCGTGGCGGAGGCCGACGAGGCCATCCGTCAGGCGCAACGTCCCATCCTGGTGGCGGGGGGTGGGGTTCGCATCTCTGGTGCCGCAGCGGCGCTGGTGGCGCTCGCGGAGCGGTGCGCGATCCCGGTAGCGACCTCGGTGAACGGCAAGGGGACGATCGACGAGATGCACCCACTCAGCGTGGGGGTCGTGGGATCGTACTCGGCGTGGTGCGCCAATCGTGCGGTGCACGAGGCCGACCTCGTGATCTACGTGGGATCGGCGACGGGCGACCAAACAACACACAACTGGCAGGTGCCGGCCATCGGGACGCGCGTGGTGCAGCTGGATATCGATCCGGCGGAGCTCGGGCGCAGCTATCCGGGGACGATCGGCGTAGTGGGCGACGCGCGCGTGTCGCTGGAGGCGCTGGCGCAAGCGCTGCCCGCGACGAACGGCAACAGCGATTGGCCGGGACGCACGCGCCAGCTGGTGGCCGAGTGGAACGCCGAGTACGCGTCGTTGCTCACGTCGAACGCATTGCCGATTCGTCCGGAACGCATCTGCCACGAACTCACCGCCCTCCTTCCGGACGATGCCATCCTCGTGTCCGACACCGGCTACTCGGCGATCTGGGTGGCGACGATGGTGAAGCTCCGCTCGCCGCAACAGACCTTCATTCGCGCGGCTGGCTCGCTGGGGTGGGGCTTCCCGGCGGCGTTAGGCGCCAAGTGCGCGGCCCCGCATCGCCCCGTCGTCTGCTTTACCGGCGACGGCGGCTTCTGGTATCACTTTGCCGAGCTGGAGACCGCGCGGCGACATGCGATCAACACGGTTACCGTCGTCAACAACAACAATGGCTTCAGCCAGGGGATTCCGGACGTGATGCGCCAGTATGGCGACCGGCCGGGCAATCCCGAAGAGCTCTGGCGATTCGAGGACGTGAGCTTCGCGCAGCTTGCCCGCGACATGGGATGCTGGGGCGAGCGCGTGGAGTCGCCCGATCGCATTGCGCCGGCGATTGCGGAGGCGCTGGCGTGCGGCAGGCCGGCGGTGGTGGAGGTGATGACGCACGTCTCGGCGCGCGCCCCCGATCCGTGGACCCCGCAGTAACCCTCAATACTCGCACGGCGGCCTCGCCGCACTCCATCCTGACACGCCCCACGACATCATGCCCCGCTTCGCGGCCAATCTCACGATGCTCTTCACCGAGGTCCCGTTCCTCGAGCGCTTTGCTCGCGCGGCGGCGGCCGGCTTCTCGGCGGTCGAGTTCCTCTTCCCGTATCCGTATGCGGTGGGCGACCTGAAGGCGGCGCTCGATCGCCATCGCCTCTCGCTCGTATTGCACAACCTTCCCGCGGGTGACTGGGATGCCGGCGAGCGCGGGATTGCGTGCCTTCCGGGACGGAACGAGGAGTTTCGTGCCGGCGTGGACACCGCCATTCGTTATGCAACGGCGCTTGGCGTCCCGCGACTCAACTGCCTCGTCGGCAAGACGCCAGCGGGTGAAGATCCCGCACGCGTTCACGCGACGCTCGTGGACAACGTGCGCTATGCTGCCAAGGCGCTCGATGCCGCCGGGCTGCAATTGCTGGTCGAGGCCATCAACCCGTTCGACATCCCCGGTTTCCACCTCACGACCACCGCGCAGGTCCTCGCACTGCTCGACGAAGTGGGAGCTCCCAACGTGCGCGTGCAGTACGACATCTATCACGCCCAGCGCACCGAAGGCGAGCTGGCAGGGACGCTGAGCCGCCACCTCACGCGCATCGGGCACGTGCAGCTGGCCGACAATCCGGGGCGTCACGAGCCTGGGACGGGAGAGATCAACTTCCGTTTCCTCTTCGCGCATCTCGACCGCATCGGGTACGACGGTTACATCGGCTGCGAATACAAGCCGGCCGGCGTCACCGAAGATGGACTTGGCTGGATGACCGCGCTCACGGCATAGACCATTACTCGACTCGTCATGACCGCTCAACCGCTCTCCCTCGGATTCATCGGGCTTGGCATCATGGGGGCACCGATGGCGGTGCACCTCGCCAACGCCGGACATCGTCTCTTCGTGCAGACACGCAGCGCGGTGCGCGACGAGGTGACCGCGACCGGCGCGGTGGTGTGTGCGACTGCGCGCGAGGTGGCGGAGCGCGCCGACATCGTCTTTCTCATGCTCCCCGACACGCCGGATGTGGCGCAGGTGCTCTTTGGGGCACAGGGGGTGGGCGAGGGGCTCTCGTCAGGCAAGGTGGTGGTGGACATGAGTTCGATCTCGCCGATCGAGACCAAGACGTTTGCCGCACGCATCAATGCCATGGGGTGCGACTACCTGGACGCACCAGTGTCGGGGGGCGAGGTCGGCGCCAAGGCGGCGACGCTCACGATCATGGTCGGAGGGCCGGCGGCGGCGTTCGAGCGGGTGAAGCCGCTCTTCGAGTTGATGGGGAAGAACATCACGCACGTCGGGGCCAACGGCGACGGGCAGACGACCAAGGTGGCAAACCAGATCATCGTGGCGCTCACCATCGCGGCGGTGGGCGAGGCGCTGGTCTTCGCGAGCAAGGCGGGAGCCGACCCGGCCAAGGTGCGCCAGGCGCTGATGGGTGGCTTCGCGAGTTCGCGCATCCTCGAAGTGCACGGTGAACGGATGATCAAGCGCACCTTCAACCCCGGCTTCCGCATTCGGCTTCACCAGAAGGACCTCAACCTCGCATTGAGCGGCGCCCGCGCGATGGGAGTCGCATTGCCACAGACCGCCAACGCTGCCCAGTTGATGCAGGTGTGCGCCGCGCACGGACTGGCCGAGATGGACCACTCGGCGCTGGTGCGAGCACTCGAGATCATGGCGGATTGCGAGGTGAGTGCCTGACGATGGCGGGCGCGCCCTCTCTGCAGCGCGGGCTTGGCCTGCTCGAGGCGACGACGCTCATCGTCGGCGGTACCATCGGCGTGAGCATCTTCCTCGTGCCGGCGGGGGTGGCGCGCGAGGTGGGGGCTCCGGGGCTCGCGTTGTTCACGTGGCTCTTCACCGGCTTCATGGCGTTATGCGGAGCGTTGTCGTTCGCGGAGTTGGCCTCGGCGATGCCCGAAACCGGCGGGACGTACGTGTTCCTCAAGCGCGCGTATCCCGCGACGCCGCTGGCCTTCCTCTTTGCGTGGATGATGCTCTTCGCGCAGGGAACGGGGAACATCGCGGTGGTGGCGTCGATGGCGTCGCTGTATGCCGGGCACTTCGCGGGGGGGCTCATTCCCGCCGACTCCATCGCACAACGCGCGGCCGCAGTGGCGATCATCGCCCTCCTCACGGCGGTGAATGCGGTGGGGCTGCGTACCAGCGGGCGTGTGCAGAACGTATTGACGGGGCTCAAGGTGCTGATGATGTCGGCCATCGTGGTCGCGTGCCTCACCTCTCCGGCCGGGGACGCAACGCGCCTTGGACCATTCCTTCCCGAGGGGCGCGGTGGCGGGGAGATTGCCGGCTCGGTCGCCACGGCGATGATCCTCTCGGTCTTCTCGTACTCCGGCTTCTACTTCGTCACGCACGTGGCGGGGGAGGTGCGCGATCCCGGGCGCACGCTGTCGCGGGCCATCATGATCGCGATGGGCGTGGTGCTGGCTACGTACCTGCTGCTCAACGTCGCCTTCGTCTATGTCCTTCCGTTCGACGAGCTGCAAGGATCACCGCGTGTGGCGGCCGACGCCATGGCGCGGGCCGTGGGGCCACGCGCCGCCGACGTGACGGCGCTCGTGGTGCTGCTCTCGGCGTTAGGCACGCTCAACGCGCAGCTGCTCAACTACCCGCGCATCACGTACGCCCTGGCCAGCGACAAGTTGTTCTTCAAGGCCATCAGCCGGGTGCACGCGACGCGACACGTGCCGGTCGGGGCCATCGTGCTGGTGGGCGTGTGGGCGTCGATCCTGGCGCTTGCCGGGTCGTACACGCAGATCCTGGGGTGGGCGGCCTTCGTGAACCAGGCGTTCATGGCCCTCACCGTGATCGGCTTGTTCGTTCTGCGCCGCATCGCGCCAGCGATGCCGCGCCCCTACCAGGTCTTCGGCTATCCATTCACGCCGCTGCTGTACGTCGCCATCCTGCTGTGGTACCTGACGACGCTCCTGACGACGCGTGGGCCGCAGGTGCTGATCGGCATCGGCATTGTCACCGCCGGACTTCCGTTCTACTGGTACTGGCGCCGAGGATCGGCGTCGGGCGGTGTCGCTGCCGAGGTTTGAGCACGTTAGCGATGCACACGTCATGACCTTCCGTCTCCCATCTCCCGTCTCATGACCCACACCGACGATCTCTATCGCGCTGCCAGTGCCCTCATGCCGGGCGGCACCTCGCGGTTGCACTACTACTATCCGCCGCACCCGATCTATGCGGCCCGGGGACACGGATGCCGGCTCACCGATGTCGACGGCGTGGAGCGACTCGACTTCCTCAACAACATGACGGCGATGCTGCATGGGCACGCCGATCCGGATGTGAACGCCGCCATCATCGATCAGCTGCAACGCGGGACTGCGTGGTCGGAGCCGGGCGAGGCCGAGTATCACCTGGCGCAGCTGCTCATCAACCGCGTGCCCTCGCTCGAGCGCATCCGTTTTGCCAATTCGGGAACGGAGGCCGTGATGATGGCGATCAAGCTGGCGCGCGAATTCACCGGGCGGTCCAAGCTGGCCAAGTTCGAAGGGCACTACCACGGCTACTACGACTACGTGCAGGTGAGCGTCGGCACTCCCCCGACTGTCTGGGGGGCCGACGATGCGCCGGCGACGGTCGCGGTGAGTGGCGGGATTGCCCCCAGTGCGCTGGACGAAGTGCTGGTGCTGCCATGGAACAACCGCGAGGCAACGGAGCGGTTGCTCGAGCACCATGGCGCATCGGTCTGCGCGCTCATCCTCGACCCACTGGCCAATCGCGGCGGCATGGCGCAGGCGGAGCCAGGCTTCCTCGAGTTCCTGGGCGAGATCACGCGTCGCCTGGGGATCGTGTTGATCTATGACGAAGTGATTTCGTTTCGCCTGGCGTACGGCGGGGCACAAGAGCGATTCGGCGGGACGCCGGACCTCACGGTGTTCGGCAAGATCATCGGCGGCGGACTTCCGGTTGGCGCGGTGGGCGGGAAGGCGGAGATCATGGCCATGCTCGACCCCACTGCCGGCAAGGCGCGTGTGGAGTCAGGCGGAACCTTCAGCGGCAATCCGCTCACGATGGTTGCCGGACACGCGGCGCTCACCAAGTGGACGCGCGAGGCGGTCGACCGCCTCAATGCGATGGGGGCACGGCTGCGGCAGCGTGTGGACGCGGTGTTTGCCGAGGCGGGAGAGGCAGGACAGCTGGCAGGCGATGGGTCGCTCTTTCGCCTCATGCTCACGCGTGAGAAGATCCGCGACTACCGCACGTCCGTGCGCACGGCGCAACCGATGACGCGCATGACGGAACTGCACAAGCGATTGATGCAGCAGGGAGTCATCATTAGTCGCATCGGGCTCGGGTGTCTGTCGACACCCATGGGCGATGCGGAGCTCGATGCGTTCGTCGAGGCCGTTCGCGTTGCGGTGCATCAATAGTTGTAGCGACGCGTCGCGCGCAACACTCGCGGGTGTGTCTCCTCGAGTCTGCTATTGACCGAACCGTGACACGACGGAAGATTCGCGGACACGCCCGGCGATTGCGCGCGATCGCGCGCAACGCGGGCGAGGCGAACCCGCCTGAATCCGCGGACGTGCACGTGCTCCGACTCCTCGACTTCACCCGCCGTCAGCCGCAACCGCTGCCCCCGGAGACCGCGCCCGATGCGGACGACGTGGCGTTGGTGGCGCGACTGGCGCTGGATGACGGGCAAGCCCTCGCGGCGCTGATGGACCGCTATTGGCGACCCATGGTCGCCTTTGCGCTCGACAAGATGCGCAACCAGGATGCGGCAGAAGATCTGGTACAGGAGGCTTTCGTGCGCGTGTGGGAACGCCGGCGCCAGTTGCGGCCGCACGCGTCGCCACGCGCGTATCTCTACCGTGTGCTGCGCAACCTGATCACGGACGACTTTCGTCGTCGCCGGTTGCGCGATCGCTTCAGCTTCTTCGCGTCACACGAAGCGTCGACCGAAACACCGTCGCCCGTGGCGCTGCTCGAGGCGGGTGAACTGGCGACGGCGGCCGAGCGCGCGATCGCCGCGCTCCCCGAGCGTCGGCGCGATGTGTTCATTCTCGCACACCTGCACGGCCTCTCGTATCGCGAAGTGGCGGAGACGCTCGGCATCACCCCGCGGACGGTGGCGAACCACATGACGCTGGCGCTCTCGCAATTGCGCGTGGCGCTCGCGGCCTTCACGCGACCGTCGGGCACCGGAGAGGCGCGCGAGTTGCCCATGCTGCGACTGCGAGCCGGGCATCGCGATGCGGATGCCTCGGTCACGGACGAGCCGAGGACGACGTCGCGGCGCCGGCCGATGAGCGCCGACGAGTCCAAGCCGCCGGGATGAGGTAGCATACCGCGGCGGGGCGCCGGACTGCATCAACGCTTCCCCTGCTCGCGCCCGGGAGCCGCCACTCGGCTCCCGGGCGTTCGTGTGTCTGATCCCGTCGGTTCGACCGCACGAGGCGGCGGATTGTGGGTCGCGTTGGTACGATTTGTCATTCCCTTCGTATACCCCTGCACGAGCGCCGCCCAGTGGTGGGCTCGATCTCGAGGATTCCATGGACGATTCCCTGCTCTATCGCGCCATCAAGGGCCAGACAAACCCGTCGGAACAGCACGCCGTCGAGGCGTGGCGCCGGGCGTCGCCCAAGCACGAGGCGCGTTATCAGGAACTGAAGGGTGTGCTCGCGGCAACAACGCGCCCCGAGCGCGTGGCGAGTGCGCCGCCGCCGGTGCTGGAGGTGCTCGAGATCGCGGCACGACGGGAGCGCTCGACGCGCCGGGCCCAGTGGACGCGGCGAGTGGCCGCGGTCGCCGCGGTGGCCGCGGTCGTCGTGGCCGCCGTGACCTTGCAGCAACAGTACAAGGGGACGCGCCCGGGCGACTTCGGTTTCGAAGAGATGGTCACCGGCGACAACCAGACCGTCACCGTTGCGTTGCGCGACGGGTCGGTGATGCGGCTGGCGCCGCGCAGCCACGCGCGCATCCGCGTGCAGGAGGGGTTGCGCGAAGTGCACCTAACGGGACGCGCCTTTTTCTCCGTGGCCAAGCGCAACGGGCTCCCCTTCCGCGTGAAGACCCGCGGTGGTGAGGTCACCGTGCTTGGCACGCAGTTCGACCTCGACGCCAACAACGAGGATGTGCGACTCGTGGTCGTGGAGGGGAAGGTGGTGCTGGCGGCCGCTCACGGTGGCGAGGCGCAACTGGTGCGCGGGGAGGAAGTGCGGGTGGTGGAGGGTCAGCTCCTGCCGACGGTGCAGCTGGCGGAAGCGCGTGCGGTGACGCGATGGGTGGGTCGCTTCCTTGCGTTCCAGGGGACGCCGCTGTCGGAAGTGGCGCGCGAGATCGAGCAGGCCTATGGCGCCAAGGTCACGATCGCCGACACCACACTGTCGCAGCAGACCGTGACCAACTGGTTCTCCGACCGACCGCTGGACGAAGTGGTGCGCGTGGTGTGCGCGGTCGTCGCCACCGAGTGCGATGTGCAGGGCAATGCTGTCACGATGGGGAAACCCCGCTAGCCGGTTTTTGACCTGGAGGGTTGGAGATGCGAACACGCCGTTGTCTTGCGGTCGCCGCGATTGGTGCGATCACGCTGGTGCAGGACCTGCCCGCGCAGGTGGTGCTGGCTAGCGCAGCCCGGCCCGCGCAACGCACCCAGTCGCTCCTCGAACTGCCCGCGCGGCTGGATGTGCGCGGCGTCTCCCTCACCATCGCGCTCACGCGCCTTTCCGCCGAATCGGGGGTGAGCGTGGGGTTCAGCCCCACGAAGCTGCGCAGCGACTCGCGCACGGTCGCCTGTCGCTGCACCGACCTCACGATTGCGGAGGCGCTCAATCGCCTGCTGATCGGCCTTCCGGTGCGTTACGAGGAGCGCGAGAACCAGATCGTCGTCGTGCCCGGTGCGGGGACGCCACTCGTGCCCGAGGTGGCAGCGTTGAGCGTGACCGAGGCGGCCTCGCTCCCGATCATCACGACCAACCAGCGGATTGCAGCGGACTCGATTGTCTCGGGGCGTGTGGTGGACGCGGCGTCACGTGCACCGCTTGCCGACGCCCGCATCACGGTGGCCGGAGGCGGCCGGACCGCGGTGACCGATGCCCGCGGCGAGTTCCGCGTGATCGTGGCGACGGCGACGGCTACGCTAGAGATCACGCACCTGGGACACCAGCGCGAGACGCGGCAGGTGCGCGCGGGCGAGACAGGGATCGTGATCGCCATGACCAAGCTCGCGGTGCAGCTCGACCAGGTGGTCATCTCCGGCACGGCGGGAGGCGAGACCATCCGTTCGCAAGGCAACGCGGTCTCCAAGGTTGACGTCTCGGCGATCACCGAGATTGCGCCGCCCAAGGACGTGCAAACGTTGTTGAGTGCCTCCGTCCCGGGGATGGCGATCCAGTCGTCGGGCGGTGCGATCGGGCAGGGCGGTGTCTTTCGTGTGCGCGGGGCGTCGAGCCTTGCGCTCAACTCGGCGCCGATTCTCTACATCGACGGCATTCGCGTGAACAATGCGCAGGCGGGGGGCGTCCCGGCGCAGTTCAACACGACGGGCCCCGGCGGTGACCCGCGCTTCACGCCGTCGCGGCTCAACGACATCAATCCGGACGACATCGAGTCCATCGAAGTCGTGAAGGGGCCTGCGGCGGCGACGCTGTACGGCACCGAAGCGTCGAACGGTGTCATCCAGATCACGACCAAGAAGGGGAAAGCAGGGCGGCCGCGGCTGGAGTTCACGGCGCGAGGCGGCGGCAACTGGATCCCCAACCCGGAAAAGACGTTCAACACCGTCTGGTACAAGTCGGCGGCCGGGCAGCTGGTCGAGGTGAACGTTCTCAAGTACGCCCGCGAAACAGGCTTCTCGCAAAGCGTGTACGGCATGTGCCCCAAGCCGTTCAACTCGATCAAGAACGGCAACTGCGTCGGCAACGTCTTCAGCACCGGCGCCCTGGGCTCGTTTGGCGCCAACCTGCGCGGCGGCGCCGAGCAAGTGCGGTACTACTTCTCGGGGGACTACGACGACGAGACCGGGTCGGTCTCCTACAACAACCAGCAGAAGCTCAGCAGCCGCGGCAACATCACGTGGCTTCCGAGCACCAAGCTCACTGTCGACATGGGGCTCGGCTACACCCGCTCCCGCCTGCAGTCCCCTGCGCCGGCCAATCAGCCCGTCACCGCGGCCATCAACTTTGCCTGCCCCGCTCCGGGATGCGAACCCGGCACCACCTCCGGCGTGCGTCTCGATGGTCCGTTCCGCGGCTGGCCAGGGTTCGAACTCCCCGAGCGGTTGCAGAACGACGCCGAGGCCTTCAGCGACGTCAATCGCGGCATCCTGAACCTGACGGCGACCTACACGCCCTGGAGCTGGTTCACGCATCGCCTGGCGGTGGGTGGCGACTTCACGATGCAGCAGCTGTCCACGCTATCGCGCCGAGTGGAGGGCAACTTCCGGAACGGCATCGCGCTGCCTAACGGGATGCGCCACGTGTACGACAACGACGTGGCCTTCCGCACGCTCGACTACGGGACCACGGCGAAGTTCACCCGCGGATCGCTCGGCAGCGCGTCGTCGTACGGTTTTCAGTACTTCGCCCGCAAGACCAACATCTTCTGGGTGCGTTCCGAGAACATTGCGGTCAATGCCCTCGAGACGGTTGGCGCCGGGGCGAGCCGCACCTCCGACGAGGAGATCATCGAGAACAAGTCGATGGGGATGTACTTCCAGCAGCAGGTGTCCTGGAAGGAACGCTTCTACCTCACCGGCGCCGTGCGCGGCGACGACAACAGCGCCTTCGGCAAGGACTTCAAGTTCGTCGTCTATCCCAAGGTCAGCGCCTCGTGGGTGATCGGCGAGGAATCGTGGTTCAAGATTCCGGGCGTCACGACGGCCAAACTGCGCACTGCGTGGGGCAAGGCCGGGCAGCAGCCCGATGCCTTCGTCGCCATCAAGACCTTCAAGCCGCGCGTGGGTGAGACGACATCGGGGCTGACCTCCGACAACCTCGGCAACCCGGACCTCAAGCCTGAGGTCGGGACCGAGTTCGAAGCCGGCCTGGATCTCGGACTCTTTGGCGAGCGCCTGGGGCTCGAGTTCAACGTGTACCGCAAACGCACCGAGGATGCGATCGTCCCGACGTCCATTGCCCCGTCGGAAGGGTTCACCGGGACGCAGCTGCGCAATCTGGGCGTGGTGGAGAACAAGGGGTGGGAGGTGCTCGCCAACCTCAACCTGTATCGCAGCGACAAGGCAGTGGTCGACCTGCGCACGACGCTCTCCGGCAACGACAACAAGATCGTCACGCTCGGCGGGACGTCGCGCATTCCGCTCCTGTTCCAGCAATTCCACGTCCCGGGCTACCCGCTGGCGTCGTTCTTCATGCGGCGGGTGGTCTCGGCCGACCTGGCCAATGGCGTGGCGACAAACGTGAAGTGTGAAGGGGGTGAGTTGATACCCGGGACGAACCTCTCGGCCGGAGGTGGCGCGCCGGTGGCCTGTGCGCAGGCGCCCGAAGTCTACTACGGCTCGCCGCTCCCCACGTGGCAGGGCTCCACGGCGCTGACCATCTCCGTGGGCAACTCGCTGCAGTTCTATACCAACGTCGAGTACATCGGCGGCAACTACCAGCGCAACTCCGAGGTCTCGGCGGCGTTTGCCACGTTCGGGAACGCCAAGTCGTGGTTGGAGCAGAAGGACCCGATCCTGATGGGGATCAAGGCCAACACGTTTGACAGCCGCGGGCAGTGGTCGATCTTCCGGATGGGCTACGCCCGCCTGCGTGAGGTTGCCGGCACCTACACGTTCACGCCGCGGTTGGCGCAGCGCTTCGGGTTGTCGCAGGCGTCCACGACGCTGGCCTGGTCGGGGAACATCTCGACGTTCTGGCGCTCGCAGCCAGAGCAGTTTGGCCGGCACTTGACCGATCCGTCGATCCGCGAGAACGGCAACTTCCGCGCGGGCTTCCCCGAAGGATTGGCCGGCAACCAGCAAGACGCGTGGCCCACCATGCAGCGATTGCAGGTGACGGTCCGGGTGGTCCCGTAGCTCTTCGTCTCGGCGACAGTCTTTCTTACTCGGAGTTCGATACGATGCGGATCGATACACTGCGGACCATCGGGGCGGTCGGATGCGCGGCACTGATCACGCTCGCCGGCTGCAAGGGGGCGCTCGACGTCGAGCTTCCCGGCAAGGTGACCGAGGAGGCGCTGAACAGCCCGCTCAACGCGTCCGTGCTTGCCAATGGAGTCGTCCTCGATTTTGAGTGCGCCTGGTCGAACTACGTCACGGCGGCGAATGCGCTCTCCGACCAGCTGATCAACAGCTCGGCGCAGGGGGTGTCGCAGGCGTGGTACACGCGGCAGATCCTCGACAACGACGCGTCGTTGCTGAGCAACTGCGAACCGGCAGCGGGGCTCTTTCCGTACGCGACGCTGCAGATCGCGCGCAAGGGCGCAGAGCGGGCCTACACCTTGATCGACGGCTTTGCTGATGCGGCGGTGACCAACAAGGGGTTGCTCAAGGCCACCGTGAAGGCGTATGGGGCGTACGCCACCTTGGCGTTAGGCGAGGGCTTCTGCGAGGCGGTGCTCACTCCGGGGCAAGTACAGCCGGCGTCGGCGGCGCTGCAGGCCGCCGAGGCGCAGTTCACCGACGCCATCACGCTGGCCACGGCGGCCAACAACACCGATCTGTTGAACATGGCACGCGTGGGACGTGCACGCGTGCGCCTGGATCTGGGCAACTTTGCGGGGGCACGCACCGACGCGGCCGCCGTCCCCGCGGGCTACACCAAGCTGGCCACGCGCGGCGCGGGCGAGCGCCAGCGCTGGAACCTGGTGTTCGAGTTGCAGAACAACATCGGGTCGGCGGTCAACCGCCATGGGTCGGTGGCCAACAACTACCGCGGCGTCACGTGGCAGGGGGTCGCCGATTCTCGCGTGAACGTCTCCGCGACCAACAACGGGTTCGGGAGCGACGGCATTACCCCCTTCTTCTCGCACAACAAGGCGCTGTCGCGCGGCGATGGCCAGCCGATCGCCACCTACAAGGAAGCGCAGTTGATCGTGGCCGAGGCGGCGGCGCGCACCGGTGACCTGGCCACGGCGCGCGACATCATCCGGGCGCGCCACACGGCGGCCGGAATCCCGGGGTACGACGCCAACAACACGGCCACGCAGAACGAGGTCATCGCCCAGGTCATCGAAGAGCGCAGCCGCGAGATGTTCCTCGAGGAGGGGCACCGCCTCAACGACATGCTGCGCTTCCGCACCACGGCGTTCAAGATCCCGTTCCGCGGCGAGGCGGGGTCGATCCATCCCAACGGCGTCGACCATCGTGGCCTCGTCTACGGCCCGACGACGTGCATCCCACTTCCGCTGGCAGAAAAGAGCTGACGCGCGAGGGTTTCGCGATGCGACCGATGGTGTACCGGTACCTTGTGGGGCTCGCGATGCTGATCGCGAGCCCCTTCGTTCCCGTGGCCGCGCAGGACAATACGCCGCCGCCAGGCGCAACGTATACCGGGGAGGCCTTCGCCTTCCGCAAGGTCGCCGACGGCGTCTGGTTCGCCGTCGGCACCGGGGTGGTGAGCGCCGAGTCGAACCACGCCATCATCGAGCTGGGCGACGAGGTGATGGTGGTGGACGCCGGGACGAGCCCTGCGGCGGCGTGGGCGCTGTTGCATGAGCTACCACGCATCACCAAGAAGCCGGTGAAGTGGCTGGTGATCACGCACATGCACTACGATCACGCCCACGGGACCCAGTCGTTCCCGTCCGGGGTGGAGGTGATCGGGAGCGAGTACACGCGCGCCATGCTGGCCGCGGGCAAGTCGGTGGAACACCCCACCGCGATCGGCAACCGCAACTTCTCCAACACGCAGATCCAGACCCTCACCAAGGCGCTCGACACCGCGACCACCTCGGCGAGCAAGGGAGACATCGCCAGGCGGCGGGCGGTGTGGGAACAGTACCTGGCGTCGCTTGCCACGCTGACGCCCGTCGCGCCTAACGTCACGGTCTCGCAGCGAATGTCGATCGTGGGGGGCGGGCGCGAGGTGCAGGTGATCTTCCCGGGGCGGGCGCACACCGACGGCGACCTGGTCGTCTGGCTTCCGAAGGAACGCGTCCTCGTCACTGGCGACCTGCTGCAGCCGAACGTTCCGTACATGGGCGATGGCTACCTGAACGACTGGGCCAACGTCCTCGACTCGCTCATCGCCATGAAGCCGGCGGTCGTGCTGCCGGGGCATGGCGACGAGTTCCGCGACATGGTGGTGGTGGAGCGCCTGCGCGACTACATGCGCGCCATCTGGACGCAGTGCGCCGACGCCAAGGCGAAGGGGTTGACCCCGGAACAGGCGGCGGCCGCGCTTGACCTCACGCGCTTCGATCCGTACTACCCGCGCTTCCCCGGGTGGACGGACGAGATGGTAGTCCGCCGCCGGTTGGGGACGGTGCGGCGGGTCTACCAACTCCTGGACGAGCGACGATGAGCGCATCATGGATCGTACGGGCGCTGCTGCTGGCAGCGCCTCTTGTGGCACCCCTGTCGGTCGGCACCCCGCTCGCGGCGCAGGGCGCCGCCCCGCACGCCGACGCCATTACCGCCGCGCGCATGCGCGCCGACCTGATGTTCCTGGCCGGCGACGGCTTTCGCGGGCGGCTCACCGACACGCCCGAGAACGCGCTGGCGCTGGAGTGGATCAAGGCGCGCTTCGAGTGGCTCGGACTGGCGCCGAAGGGTTCTGGCGGATCGTACTTCGCCCCGTACAATCTGATTGCCAGCGCGTTAGGCACGACGAACGAGCTCTCGGTGGACTGGGGCACGGCGACATCGCGTCACGTCGTGGGGGGTGACTTCCACCCGCGCTTTCACTCGGCCACGGGGCGCGCGAGTGGTGCCGTGGCCTTCGTGGGGTTCGGCATCAGCGCTCCGGCGCTCAAGCACGAGGACCTCGCGGGCGACGTGCGCGGGAAGATCCTCCTGATGCTCGACAACGAGCCCGGGGTGAACGATCCCGCGAGTCCGTTCGACGGCGTCGTGAACTCGGAGTACGCCAATCAGCTGCGCAAGACATTGGCGGCGCAGGGGCGCGGCGCCGCCGGCGTGCTCTTCGTCGCCGACGTGCACAACCGTCAGGGCGAGGAGGATTTCGACGGGGCCACGAAGGCCTACTGGCCAGCAGCGCCGATGCGCCTCCCGCGCTACACACTCGCGTCGTGGATGCAGCAGGTGCACATCCCCGTTGGGCAGATCTCGGTGGCGCTCGCCGAACAGCTGGTGAAGGGGACCGGGAAGTCGCTGGCGACGCTCGCGCGCGCCGCCGAGGTAAGCACGACGCCGCTGGTGCTCCCCGGGGTGACGGTGACGCTCTCCACCGACGTCCCGCGCACCGTCGTTCCCGATCGCAACGTGATCGCGGTGCTCGAAGGGAGCGACGCGACGCTCAAGGAGGAATATGTGATCATCGCCGCGCATCCCGATCACAACGGTGCCGACGGCGCGCAGATCTTCAACGGAGCGGACGACAACGGATCGGGGACGGTGGGCTTGCTCGCGATCGCCGATGCGTACGCGCGTGCGGCGGCGCAGGGCATTCGTCCAAAGCGCTCCGTCCTGTTTGTCGCCCTCAACTCCGAAGAGCGCGGACCGTTGATGGGGGCGTGGGGATACGTCGAGGCCCCCGTGGTGCCGCTGGAACGCACGGTGGCGATGCTCAACATGGACATGATCGGGCGGAACGAAGAGGTGCCCCCCAACGGCGGTGCGCGCTTTCGCGGGTTGCCGGTGCAGAGCGCCGAGTCCAACCGCAACAGCGTGAACCTGTACGGCTTCAGCCGCAGCACCACCCTCACGGCGGCCATCGAGCGCGCCAACGCGGCCATCAAGCTCACGCTCGAGAAGCGCTACGACAACAACATCTCGCAGCTCCTGCGGCGCACCGACATGTGGGCGTTCCAGCAGAAGGGGGTCCCGGCGGTGACATTCGCGACCGGGCTGCACCCCGACTACCATCGCGTGGACGACCGCCCCGAGCGCATTGAATACGACAAGATGGAGCGCATCGTGCGCCTGGTGCACCAGGTGAGCTGGGACCTGGCCAACGCGCCGGATCGCCCGGTGCTCAACAAACGTTAGGCGGGGCGGATCCCGCCGGAGGTCTCGCATGCATCGCCGACGTCCCCTGACGCTTCCCCGGCTGCTCGCGGCCGCGCTCCTCGTCTCCGGCATCGTTGCACCTGACGCGGAGGGACAGCGCCCCGCCGCGCCGGCCGGAACGCGCGTCGATCGACTGATCATCGGCGGGCGGCTACTCGACGGCGCCGGCGGCGACTGGGTGTGGGCCGACGTCGGGATGACCGGCGATCGGATCACCTTCGTGGGGCACGCCTCCGATGCGAAGGTGACCGCCCGGGACACGATCGACGCCAAGGGGCTGCTGGTCACGCCCGGGCTGTGGGACGTGCACAACCACGAGCGCCTCGAAAAGGCCCCTGGCAAGCTCGCGGTCCCGTTCATCACGCAGGGGGTCACGACCGTCATCGTTGGCATCGATGGCTTCGGGAACAACGAAGTCGCCAAAGCCTTCGAGACGTGGCGCCGCGGCGGGATCGCCGTCAACGCGCTCGCCTTCGTGGGGCACGGCCCGTCACGCACGGCGGTGATGGGCACCGACTTTGCCCGCGAAGCTACGCCGACCGAGATCGAGAAGATGCGCGCGTACGTGCGGAAGGGGATGCAGGAGGGTGCGCTGGGGTTCTCCACCGGTCTCGCCTACAACCCCGGGTACTACTCAAGTACCGCTGAGGTGATCGCGCTCAACAAGGTCGCCGCGGAGTTCGGCGGGATCTACGACACGCATGACCGCGACATGGGGGTGTCATACAAGGGGATCGGCTTCCTGAACTCGGTCAAGGAGGCGATCGAGATCGCCGAGCAGGGAGGGACGCCGCTCGTCTTCTCGCACTTCAACTCGTTAGGGAACCGCGCGCACGCGCAGATGCCCGAGGCCATTCGGCTCATCGAGTCGGCGCGCGCGCGCGGCGTGAACATCATGGGGGCGGGGATCATCTTCACCAATTCCGAGTCGAGCATCGACGGCCACCTGATGCCGCGGTGGGCCCCCGCCGGCGGGACCGACTCGCTGCTGGCGCGCCTCAAGGATCCCGTCACGTGGGCTCGCATGGAGCCGGAGATCGACGAGATCATGACCAACCGCGGCGGGGCGACGAAGATCATCATCACCGAAGCGCCCAAGGCCTGGACCAAGCGGACGCTCGCCGACATCGCCCGCGAGATGGGCGTGTCGCCGACCGAGGCGCTCCGCCGCATGATCCTCCAGACCAAGGGGGGGCGGCTGATGGACATGAACGTCGACATCTACAGCCCCGAGAACGTGCGCCTGCTGGCGGTGAAGGACTGGATGATGACGACCGTCGATGGCTACACGCCGGAGAGCGACAGCACGTATACGCACCCGCGCACGTACGGCGGCTTCACGCAGAAGATCACGCAGCTCGTCTTCGAGGAAAAACTGGTCACGCTCCCGTTCATGATCCGCAGCATGACGTCGCTCCCCGCGGCGTTCTACACGATCCCCAATCGTGGGCTCATCAAGCCGGGCTTCTTTGCCGACATCGCGATCTTCGATGTATCGCGCATGAAGGGCAACGCGACCTATGACAATCCACGGCAGTACTCCAGCGGCACCGTCCATGTCCTGGTGAACGGGAAATTCGCCGTGCGGGACGGCAAGGTGACGGGGATACTGGCTGGACAGCCGGTGCGGCGCGGCGGACGTTAGCCGGGTTCACCGCCCACCCAACGGCGATCGGTCGCCCTTCATCACACCAGGACGGACATGCGACAGACTGTGCGCGCGCTGGCGGTCGTCGGCTCGCTTGTATTGGCGGCGCCGCGAGCCGTCGCGGGGCAGCAACTCCCGCCCGCCCCCCCGGGGGCCGAGCACGAGGGGAAGGCCTACACCTTCACCAGGATTGCCGATGGCGTCTATCACGCGGTCGGCACGGGGAACATGGCGGTCGGCGCCAACGCTACCGTCATCGTCAACGACAGCGATGTGATGCTCGTGGACTCGCACGTCTCGCCGGCGGCGGCGTGGGCACTCCTCCAGGAGTTGCGGGAGATCACCCCCAAGCCGGTGCGTTACGTGGTGAACACGCACTTTCACTACGATCACGCCCACGGCAATCAGGTCTACGGCCCCGGCGTGGAGATCATCGGCCACGAGTTTACCCGGGCCGCGCTGCTGGCGGGGACCTCGAAATCGAGCGCGTCGTACAAGGGGCTCGAGCGTGTCCTCAGGCAGCGCGACGACTCGCTGCGTCGCATGGTCGCCAGCGCCGGGACCGACTCGGCGCGCACCGCGGCTGGGCGCGCCCTTCGGCAGGTGCAACGTTACCAGCAGGCGATCGACGCGGTGACGCCGGTGCCGCCGAATGTCACCCTGTCGCAGCAACTGACCCTGTTCCGCGGGGGGCGCGAGATCCGCATCCTCTTCATGGGGCGCGGGCACACCGGTGGCGACGTGGTCGTGTTCCTGCCCAGGGAGCGTGTCCTCATCACCGGCGACCTGGTCGGGAGCGGACTCCCCTACCTGGGCGACGGGTACATCGACGAATGGGCGACGACGCTGGAGCGCCTGCCGACGCTGGAGTGGGACGTGCTGCTGCCCGGACACGGCGCCCCCGTGCGCGACCGCAACCGGCCATTGCAACTGGCGGCCTTGTTGCGCGACTTCCATCGCCAGGCGACGGCGCTGCTGGCCCAGGGGCTCTCCGTCGATGCCGCCGAGCCGCGCATCGACGTGAGCGCGCACGTGGCCAACTACCCGGCGCTCGCCAATCGGACCAGCGACGACATGCGCGAGCGCTTCACGCTCGGGCTGTATCGCATCCGGGAATTGCAGCTGTCCAGGTGAGCGCACCGCTGGCGCCGCGCGTCGCCCTCATCCACGCATTGCCGGAGTCCATCGCCCCGCTCAACGCCGAGCTGGACGTCACGTGGCCCGCCTGCATACGCATGCACCTGCTCGACGACTCGCTCTCGGCCGACGTCGCGCGGGCGCCGCACGGGCTCGACGAATCGTTCGACCAGCGCTTCCTGCTCCTGGCCGAGTACGCCGTGACCACCGGGGTGGACGGCATTCTCTTCAGCTGCTCGGCGTTCGGGCGATGCATCGACGAGGTCGCGCGGTGGATGGCGCCGCTCCCCGTCCTCAAGCCTAACGAAGCCATGATCGACGACGCGCTGGCGACGGGGCGACGCATCGGGCTGGTGGCGACGTTCGCGCCCACCATCACGTCGATGATGCCCGAGTTTCCCGGAGGGGCAGACGTCCGCGCGGTGCTCGCAGCCGGTGGGCTGGAGGCGTTGCGAGGGGGCGATCCGGAGCGGCACGATGCCCTGATCGCTGACGCGGCGGCGCGACTCGTCGCCGACGGGTGCGGTGTCATCGCCCTGGCGCAGTTCAGCATGGCGCGCGCGGCCGCGGTGGTAGCCGAGCGTACCGGAGTCCCGGTGCTCACGTCGGTGGGCAGCGCGGTCAGGCGCCTCAGGTCGCGCGTCGAGGGGACACGCCGAACGCCCTAGCATCCGAACCCGCGGAGGGTTGGTACAAGCCGCAACGCGAGACGTAGGTGGGAAGGCACCATCAGCCCGCTCCCCTCGCCGCTCCGCCATGAATCCCGGCAGCTCTCCCTCCGCGACCGCCGCGCCATCCACCGCCGCCTCCAAGCGTCTGTTCGAGGAGGCCTGCCAGTACATCCCCGGCGGGACTTCGCGCGTGCACTACTTCTACGAGCCGTATCCCATCTACGCCCACAGTGGGCGCGGGTGCCGGCTGACCGACGTCGATGGGGTCGAGCGCCTCGACTTCGTGAACAACATGACGTCGCTGATCCACGGGCACGCCCATCCGCGGATCCTCGCCGCCATCGCCGAACAGGCGCAACGCGGGACGGCGTGGTCGGAGCCGGGAGAAGAAGAGGTGCGGCTGGCCAGGCACCTGGTGGAGCGCGTCCCGTCCATCGAGCGCATCCGCTTTGGCAACTCGGGGACCGAGAGCGTGATGATGGCGGTGAAGCTGGCCCGCGCGTTCACGGGGCGGCACAAGATCGCCAAGTTCGAGGGGTTCTATCACGGCTACTACGACTACATCCAGGTCTCGGTCAAGAGCGCCCCTTCCAACTGGGGTCCGGAGGAATCGCCAGCCAGCGTGCCAAATTCGGGGGGGCTATCGCCGACGGTGCTCGACGAGGTCGTGACGATTCCCTTCAACAAGCCGGAGTTGCTGGAAGCGCTGCTGGCGAAACACGGGCACGACCTGGCGGCGTTCCTCGTCGATCCGCTGGCGTCGCAGGCGGGCTCTCCAGTGCCGGCGACGGGCTTCCTCGAGCGCCTCACCGAACTCACGCGGCACCACGGCATCGTCCTCATCTACGACGAGGTGGTGTCGTTTCGCCTGGGCTATGCGGGAGGGCAGGAGCGCTACGGCGGGACGCCGGACCTCACGGCGTTAGGCAAGATCATGGGCGGGGGCTTGCCGGTGGGCGCCGTTGGAGGGCGCGCCGACATCATGGCACTGCTCGATCCCAGCAAGGGGGCGCCCAAGGTCCTCTCCGGCGGGACCTTCAGCGCCAATCCGCTCACCATGGCGGCCGGCCTCACGGCAATGGAGCTGTACACGCGCGCCGAGGTGGAGCGGCTTAACGCGCTGGGGGAGCGATTGCGTGAGGGCATGAACGCCTGCTTTCAGGGGCGCGGGCTTCCGATGTGCGCCGGCGGTGACGGGTCGTTGTGCCGCATCCTGTTGCTGACGGAACCGGTCCGTGACTACCGCCACTTCGCTAGCGCGTCGGGGCCTGCCAAACGATTGGCAGCGATTCACGCCCGCCTGCTCGACGAGGGGGTGATCATCACGCGGGCGGGCACCGCGTGCCTGTCGACGCCCATGGGAGAGGGAGAGGTCGATGCCTTCGTGCGCGCGCTCGATCGTGCGCTCGACCACCTTCCCGCCTGAGCGGCGGGCGCGTGGCGTCTCACGACGATGGTGCGCTCAAGCGCGGACTCGGCCCCCTGGAGGCCATCACGCTGGTGGTGGGCGGGACCATCGGCGCCAGCATCTTCCTGGTCCCCAGTGCGGTGGCGCGTGAGGTGGGGTCTCCCGGGCTCGCGATCTCGGCGTGGCTGCTGACCGGATTCATGGCACTGTGCGGCGCGCTGAGCTTTGCCGAGCTGGCCGGGGCGATCCCCGAGACGGGGGGGACGTACCAGTTCCTCAAGCGCGCCTATCCGGGGACGCCGATCGCCTTCCTCTTCGGATGGATGATGTTCTTCGCCTACGCCGCGAGCGCGACGGCGGTGACCACCTCGCTGGCGGTGGAGAGTGCCGGACACTTCATCGCCAAGTACACGAGCTTCACTCCCGTGATGAGTCGCTCACTCACGGTGCTGATCATCGTCACGTTCACCACGGTGAACTGCATCGGCGTGCGGGAGAGCGGGAAGACGCAGAACATCCTGACGCTGCTCAAGGTGGGGGGGATCCTCGCGATCATCGGTGCGTGCTTTGTGCTCGGCGACGGGCGACCGCAGCCCTACTCCCCATTCCTCCCTCCCGGGCGCACGTTGCGCGAGACGACGGGATCGCTCGGGACCGCGATGATCCTCACTGTCTTCTCGTATAGCGGGTGGTACTTCATCACGCACGTGGCCGGCGAGGTTCGCGAGCCCCAGAAGAACCTCCCGCGGGCGATCTTCGCCGGGATGGGGATCCTGATTGCGCTATACGTCGCGGTGAATGCGGCGTACATCTACGTGCTGCCGTTCGAAACGCTCAGGAACTCTCCGCGGGTCGCGGCCGACGCGATGAACGCCGTTTTCGGTCCCATCGGCGCCGATATCATCTCGGCTGTTGCCTTTCTTTCGGCCATCGGCGCCGTGAACGCGCAACTTCTGAACTACCCTCGCATCCCCTTCTCGTTGGCGAGCGACGGGGTCTTCTTCCGCAAGCTGGCGACGGTTCACCCCGTCCGACGCACGCCGGTGAATGCCATCGCCGTCTTCGCCCTCATCGCCTGCACCTTTGCGATCAGCGGGACCTATCAGGACAACCTCACGTATGTCGGTTTCGTCGGGCAGCTCTTCATGGCGCTCACGGTCTTCGGGCTCATCGTGCTGCGTCGTCGCGAACCCGACCTCCCGCGCCCCTTTCGTGTCCCGCTCTATCCGCTCACGCCGTTGATGTACGTCGGCATCCTCACATGGTACCTCGGCAATCTGTTGGTCAATCGCTTCGCCTACAGCATGGTGGGCATCGGGATCGTCCTGGCCGGGCTCCCGTTCTACGTGTACTGGACGCGGCGCGTCGCCTCGGCCACAACGTGATCGCAACATGACGCCCTTCATCCCGGGGTTCCTGGCCGGCAAGGTCGCGTTTGTCGCCGGCGGAACGAGCGGCATCAACCTCGCCATTGCTCACGCCCTCGCCGCCTATGGGGCCAAGGTAGCGGTGATGAGCCGCAATGCGGCGCGCGTGGAGTCGGCCACGGCGGCGTTGCGCGCGCATGGCGGCGAGGTGTACGGCGTGGCCGGCGACGTGCGCGACTTTGCGGCCGTGGAGCGCTCCGTTGCGGGGGCGTGCGACGCCCTTGGTTCGTTCGACATCGTCGTCTCGGGAGCGGCGGGAAACTTCATCTGTCCGGCCGACGAACTCTCGTCCAACGGTTTTCGCGCCGTGGTGGAGATCGACCTCATCGGGACCTTTCACGTCATGCGCGCCGCCAAGGCCGTGCTGCGCGTTCCCGGTGCGTCGCTCATCAACATCTCCGCGCCGCAATCGACCGAAGCGTTCTGGGGACAGTCCCATGTGAGTGCGGCCAAGGCTGGGGTCGACATGCTGACGCGATCGCTGGCCGTGGAGTGGGGGCACGAGGGCATTCGCGTGAACGGGATCGTCCCCGGCCCGATCGGCGACACCGAGGGGATGGCGCGCCTCGCCCCGACCGAGGAGATCCGCGAGGCGTGGGCGCAGATGAACCCCATGCGGCGCTTCGGGACGGGACACGACGTGGCCCAGGTGGCGCTCTTCCTGTGCAGCGATGCCGCATCGTATGTGAACGGAACCATCGTGTACTGCGACGGCGGACAGGTGCTGGCCGGCGGGCGCGACTACCGCGCGAGCTGGCTCGCGATGAAGGCGGCGCAGCAGCGCGCCGTGTCCGACACCACGGCGGAGTAGGCGATGCAGCTGTCGGCGTCGGTCTCGTTCATGTTCCGCGAAGCGCCGCTGGTGGAGCGCTTCGCGGAAGCGCGCGCGGCGGGATTTGCCGGGGTCGAGATCCAGCGCCTCGCGGAGGGGAACATCGACGAGATGGCGCGGGCGGCGCGCGACGCGCAGGTGCACGTGGCGCTCATCAACGTGGGATCGGGTGACTACGTCGCGGGGGGCGTCGGACTCTCCGGCGTTCCAGGGCGGGAGCAACTCTTTCGCGAATCGCTGGAGCAAGCGCTCGACGCGGCCGCCACGTTAGGCGCGCACCATGTGCACCTCGGGCCCTCGCGCATCCCGGACGGCGTGTCGCGTGACGCCTGCCTGCGCGTGTACCAGGACAACGTACGACTGGCGCTGTGCCTGAGCCGGGCGACGGGGACGTCGTTCCTCATCGAGGCGATGAATCGCGTGGAGGCACCGACCGCACTCTTCTCCGACGTGAACGAGGCGGCGGATGTGGTGCGCGGCATCGCGAACCAGCGCGTGGGGCTGCAGTTCGACATCTACCACGTCGCCATGACTGGCGACGACCCGGTTGAGGCCTTTGCGCGCGTGCAGGCCATCGCCCGGCACGTGCAATTCGCCGACGTGCCTGGGCGGCACGAGCCGGGCACGGGGAGACTCGACCTCCCGGCCATCCTGCGCACGATTGCGCGTGGCGGCTACAGGGGGTGGTTTGGGGCCGAGTATCATCCCTCGCGCTCGACGCGCGAGAGCCTCGCGTGGATGGCCGCCCTCGGGCACGAGGCGCACGCATGATCGACCGCGCCATCATCGGTCGCGAATGGCCGGCATTCGAGGTTGAGATCGAGAAGGGACGACTCACCCTGCTCGCCAAGGCGATTGGCGAGTCGCGTCCGATCTACACCGACGAAGCCGCCGCACGGGCGGCCGGCTATCGCTCGATCGTGGCTCCGCCGACCTTCGCGTTCTGCCTCCAGGCCGACAGCCCGGTTGGCTCGGGGTACCTCACCGATGTCGGGATCCCGATCACTGACGTGCTGCACGGCGAGCAGTCGTACACGTTTCATGCGGTGATGTGTGCGGGCGACCGTGTGCGCGTGACGCGGCGCGTGGCCGACGTCTACGACAAGAAAGGCGGGGCGCTCGAGTTCGTGGTCTTCGAGAGCGAGGTGCGCTTCGCGGCCACGGGCGAACTGGCGGCGGTTGGGCGGCAAGTGATGATCTGGAGGCACCGATGACGGCGACGCCGCAGGCAGGGCTTTGCGTTGGCGATTCGCTGCCCCCCCTGGCGCTCCCCCCGCTCACCCGCGCGACGCTCGCCTTGTACGCGGGAGGCTCGGGTGACCATATCCCGCTGCACATCGACTCGGACTTCGCCAAGGCGGCAGGGCATCGCGATGTCTTCATGCACGGGATGCTTGGGGTCGCGTATCTCGTGCGCATGATCACGCAGCAGGTGCCACAGGAGCGGCTGCGCGACATCAACGTGCGTTTCTCGGCCATCACCTATCCCGGCGAGACGCTCACCGCACGGGGAGTGGTGGCGGAGATTGCTCCTGACGGAGCGGTCGTTCTCGACCTCGCGCTCTTCAACGAGCACGGCGAGGTGAAGATCGCCGGGCGCGCGACGATCGCGCCCCCGGCAGCATAGACACGAGCGGCGGCGCCACCCGGTGCCGATCCAGGACGCGCAGAGGCGAGGAGACGATGTCGAGAACAGTGGTGGTCGCCGGAGTTGGCATGGTCCCCTTCGCCAAGCCAGGGAAGAGCGACGCGTACACGGTGATGGCGTCGACTGCGGCGCGCGCGGCGCTGACTGATGCCGGGATTGCCTATCAGGACGCGGAACAGGTGTACGTCGGCTACGTGTACGGTGACAGTTGCGCCGGACAGCGCGCGATGTACGAGGTGGGGTTGAGCGGCGCGCCGATCATCAACGTGAACAACAACTGCGCGACCGGATCAACGGCGCTCTTCCTCGCGCGGCAAGCGGTGGCCAGCGGGGCGGTGGAGTGTGCGCTCGCTGTCGGCTTTGAGCAGATGATCCCGGGCCCGCTCGTGAAGCTCTTTCAGGATCGCCCGATCCCCACCGAACTCGTGGCCGGTGCGCTCGACCGCACCGACGGGATCGACAAGGGGGCGCCACTGGCGCCGCAGTACTTCGCCGCGGCTGGCCGGCACTACATGAAGGAGCACGGCATCAAGCCCAGCACCTTCGCCAAGATCTCGGTCAAGGCGCGCAAGCACGCGTCGCTCAACCCATTCGCCATCTTTCGAGAACCGGTGACCGAGGAGGAGGTGATGGCCTCGCCCGCCGTCAGCGCGCC
Organism: uncultured Gemmatimonadaceae bacterium; assembly: GCA_964560345.1. Classification (GTDB taxonomy): domain Bacteria; phylum Gemmatimonadota; class Gemmatimonadetes; order Gemmatimonadales; family Gemmatimonadaceae; genus SCN-70-22. The sequence goes on along the minus strand of CAZLLP010000010.1, from coordinate 50,066 downwards.
GCTCACCCGCCTGCAGTGCTGCCCGCCCACCTGCGGCGCGGCCGCAGCGGTAGTCTGCTCCCGGGAGTTTGCCACGCGCCACGGCATCGACGCGCGCGTGACCATCGCCGCGCAGGTGATGGCCACCGACATCCCCGGGACGTTCGAAGCCGGCAACATGATGCGCTCGGTGGGCTACGACATGGCCAAGGGGGCGGCGCAGCGCGTGTACGAGGCGGCTGGGATCGGCCCCGAGGACGTGGACGTCGTGGAGCTGCACGACTGCTTTACTGCCAACGAACTCATCGCCTACGAAGCGCTCGGCCTCACCCCCGAGGGGACCGCCGAGCGCTTCATCGTCGAGGGCGACAACACCTTCGGCGGGAAGGTCGTCACCAACCCGTCCGGGGGGCTCCTGTCCAAGGGGCACCCGTTAGGCGCCACCGGGTTGGCGCAGTGCACCGAACTCACCTGGCAGCTGCGCGGGATGTCCGGGGCACGACAGGTCGAAGGGGCGCGTATCGCGTTGCAGCACAACCTGGGACTCGGTGGTGCGTGCGTCATCACGCTCTACCGCGCCGATTGATTGTCTCGCACGTTCATTCACCCGTGACATTACCCGTGCACCACACCATGAAGCTCGCCGGAAAGGTTGCCATTATCACCGGTGCCGGACGCGGCATCGGGCAGGCCATCGCGTTCAAGCTCGCCGGCGAGGGGGCGCACGTCGTCGTCAACGACCTCGACGCCGCGCCGGCGCAGGAGACAGTCGCGGCGATCGAGGCGAAGGGAGGTCGCGCCATTGCCGTCCCCGGGAGCGTGGCCGACAAGGACTTCCCCGGGCGTTTCGTGCGCACGGCGGTCGACACCTTCGGCGGGTTGGACATCATCATCAACAACGCCGGCTTCACCTGGGACAACGTGATCCAGAAGATGACCGACGAGCAGTGGGACGCGATCATGGACGTGCACCTCAAGGCGCCGTTCCGCATCCTGCGCGCCGCCAGCGAGGTGATTCGCGCCCATGCCAAGCGCGAGGCCGAGGCCGGGACGCCCGTGTATCGCAAGGTCGTGAACATCTCGTCGGTGTCAGGGACCAACGGCAACCCCGGGCAGGCCAACTACTCGTCGGCCAAGGCGGGGATCATCGGCCTCACCAAGGCGATGGCCAAGGAGTGGGGGCGCTACAAGGTCACCGTGAACGCGGTCGCCTTCGGCGTCATCGAAACGCGCCTGACCTCGGCGCCCGCGCATGGAGGTGCCACGATCGACATCGAAGGGCGGCACATTCCCGTGGGGCTCAATCCCGAAGCCTTCAAGAAGCTCGAGAGCATCATCCCGTTAGGCAGGCCCGGGACGGTGGAGGAAGCGGCGGGTGCCGTGTACCTGTTCTGCATTCCGGAGTCCAACTACATCACCGGCGAGGTCGTCACGTGCGGCGGCGGCTACAAGATGGCGTGAGCGACGCATGACCCTGAACCGCTATTCTGCGCGCCTCACCCAGGCGCGCGCGCAGGTGGGATCGCGCGCGATGCTCTTTGCCACCGGACTCACCGAGGATGACCTGCAGAAACCGCAGGTCGGGATCGCCTCCATGTGGTTCGACGGCAACCCGTGCAACATGCACCTGCTCGAGCTGGGGACCGCGGCGCGCGAGGGAGTGCAGGCCGCCGGGATGGTGGGGATGCGCTTCAACACCATCGGCGTAAGCGACGGGATCTCGATGGGGACCGACGGGATGAGCTACTCGCTCCCGTCGCGCGACCTCATCGCCGACTCCATCGAGACGGTGATGGGGGCCCAGTGGTACGACGGACTCATCGCCGTTCCCGGGTGCGACAAGAACATGCCCGGCTGCCTCATTGCCATGGCGCGCCTCGACCGGCCGGCGATCATGATCTTCGGCGGGACGATCCGCCCTGGGCACCATGACGGCGAGACGCTGGACATCGTCTCGGCCTTCCAGAGCTATGGCGAGTTTGTCGCCGGGCATCGCAGTGAGACGTCCATGAACGCGGTGGTGCGCCACGCCTGCCCTGGTGCCGGTGCGTGCGGCGGGATGTATACCGCCAACACGATGGCGTCGGCCGCCGAGGCGTTAGGCATGACGCTGCCGTACAGCTCGTCCACGCCGGCCACGGACCCGCGCAAGCGCGAAGAGTGCCATCGGGCGGGAGCGGCGATGCGCCACCTGCTGGAACGCGGGATCACGCCGCGGCAGGTCATGACCCGCGCGGCCTTCGAGAACGCCATCACCGTGGTGATGGCGCTCGGTGGCTCGACGAATGCCGTATTGCACCTGCTGGCCGTCGCCCGTTCCGTCGGGGTGGCGCTCACGATCGACGACTTCCAGGCCATCAGCGCGCGCGTCCCGTACATCGCCGACCTCAAGCCCAGTGGGCGGTACGTGATGGAGGACCTCGATCGGGTGGGCGGGACGCCGGCGGTGATGCAGTACCTCCTCGCGCAGGGGCTGCTGCATGGCGACTGCCTCACGGTGACCGGGAAGACGGTGGCCGAGAACCTCGCCGATGTTCCGGGGCTCGCCGAGGGGCAGGACGTGATTCGGCCGCTCGACACTCCGTTCAAGGCCACCGGCCACCTGGAGATCCTGCGTGGCAATCTTGCCCCTGACGGTGCGGTCGCGAAGATCACGGGCAAGGAGGGGATGCGCTTCTCGGGACCGGCGCGCGTCTTCGAGCAGGAGGAGGCGGCGCTGGCGGCGCTCGAGCAGCAACAGGTGCAACCCGGCGACGTGGTGGTGATCCGCTACGAGGGACCACGCGGTGGCCCCGGGATGCCGGAGATGCTGACCATCACGGGCGCCATCATGGGCGCCGGCCTGGGTTCCTCGGTGGCCCTGATCACCGACGGGCGTTTCAGCGGCGGGACGCATGGCTTTGTGGTGGGGCACGTGACGCCGGAGGCCCAGGACGGCGGGGCACTGGCACTCGTGCGCGATGGCGAGCGCATCACCATCGACGCGACGGCGCGCACCCTCACCGTCGACGTGAGCGATGCCGAACTCGCCATACGCCGAGCCGCCTGGGTCGCCCCGCCGCTGCGGGCCACGCAAGGGGTCCTGCTCAAGTACATCCGGTCGGTGAGCAACGCGTCGCTCGGGTGCGTGACCGATGGCTGACCAGGCGCTTCCGATCGTTGGGGTGGTGGGCGTCGGAAAGATGGGCGGGCCGATGGTACGGCGGCTGCTCGCCGCGGGGCATCGGGTGCTCGTCTTCAATCGCACGGCGGCACGCATGGCGCCCTGTGTGGAGGCCGGCGCCACGGCGACGCATTCGGTGGCAGCACTCGCCGCCGCCGCCGACGTCGTGATCACCTGCGTAGACACGGTCGCTGCCTCGGAGCAACTCTTCCTTGCCGCCGAAGGGATCGTGGACCACGCGCGTAGTGGGGCGCTCCTCATCGAGCACGGCACCATTACCCCGGCACTCGCACTGCAAGTTGCCGAACGTGCCGCGCAGCGTGGCGTGCACTTCGTGGATGCCCCGGTGAGCGGCGGGCCCGAGGGGGCCGAACAGGGGACGCTCGCCATCATGGTTGGCGGGAGCGCCGCGGCCTTTGCGCGAACGCATGCGGTGGTGAACGCGTACGGACGCACCATTGTGCACATGGGGCCACCGGGCGCCGGGACGCACGCCAAGCTGGTGAACCAGCTCCTCACGTTCGTGCACGGTGCGGCCGCCGCCGAGGCGATCGCGCTGGCGCAACGCGTGGGGCTCGACCTCGAGGCACTTGGCCAGGTCCTGCGCGCCGGCTTCGGGCAGTCGCGCATGCTCGATCGCACGCTCGCGCGCGTGCAGGGCGGCCAGTATGATGCAGGCGCGGCGCTGGTGCTGTACGAGAAGGACCTCGGCATCGTGGCGGACGTCGGTGCTCGCGGCGGGTTGCGCCTGCCGGTGACTGGCGCGATGCGGGCGATCCTGGCGACGGCAATGGACGAGGGGCTCGGGAGCCGCGACATCGCCGCGCTCCGGCTGCAGTATCCCGAAGCCGACCCTCCCGGCGGGAGCACCTGACCCTCATCACGAGATAGTGAACATGCGCGCAGTTCCGGCTCGGCAGCTGCAATTCCTGGTGCATGCCCTGGCGGGCCTGGCGCTTGCGTCGCTCGTCCTCTCGACGCCGGCGGCGGCGCAGCGCCGTCAAGGTGCCGCCGCCGCGGCGGCGACGCGGCCTCCGTACGACGTCGTGATCCATGGCGGTCGGATCGTCGACGGCACGGGAGCCCCGTGGTATGCGGGGGACATTGCCGTCGCCAACGGGCGAATCGCCGCCATCGGGCGTATTGCCCCTACGCAGGGGAAGCGTGCGATCGACGCGACGGGATTGATCGTCGCACCCGGCTTCATCGACATGATGGGGCAGACGGCCACCCCGTTCCTCGAGAACCCCAACAGCGCGTTCAACCTGCTGTCGCAGGGGATCACGACGATCAACGCCGGCGAGGGCGTGTCGAGCGCGCCGCTCGACGGTGAGCAGGCCACGCGCGCCGGCTGGTCGACGATGCGCCAGCTGTTCGCCAAGCTCGACTCGGCGGGGATGCCGATGAATGCGGTGCAGACCGTGGGGCACACGCAGCTGCGGCGCCTGGTCATCGGTGACAAGGACCGACAGGCGACGCCGGAGGAACTCGAGCGCATGCGTGGCCATGTGCGCGAGGCGATGGAAGCTGGAGCGATCGGGGTGTCGACGTCGCTCATCTATCCCCCTGCCATCTACGGCTCGGAGGCGGAGATCGCCGAGCTCACCAAGGTCGCCGGGAGCTACGGCGGCTCGTACTTCACACACATGCGCAATGAGGGGGATCGCCTGCTCGAGGCGATCGACGAAGCGCTGCGCATCGGAGCGGCGGCGGGGACGCCGGTGCACATCTTCCACCTCAAGACGGCCGGGCAGGGGAACTGGGGGAAGATGGACCTCGCCCTCGCCCGCATCAAAGCGGCGCGCGCCTCGGGGCAGCAGGTGGGGGTGGACATCTATCCCTACATCAACAACGGGCTCGGCATCCGCGCCCTCCTCCACCCGCGTCACGCCGCCGATGGACAGGCCGAGCTGCTGCGAAAGCTTGGAGATCCCGCGGCGCGCGCCGAGATGCGTCGTGAGATGGAGACGTTAGGCGGGTGGGAGAACTGGTACGCGCACGCCGGGAAGAACTGGGACCGCGTGATCGTCTCCGGCCTCGCGGAGCCGTACGCCCAATACTCTGGGATGAGCGTGGGCGACATCGCACGCAAGGTTGGCAAGGACGCGTGGGACCTGTTCTTCGAGCTCGCCCCGACCTCGGCTGCTGCCATGCCCCAGTCGATGTCGGAGGCGAACAAGATCAAGGCGATGCGCGAGGAGTTCACCTCCTTCGACACCGACGCTGGGCCGATGATGCCGGACGAAAAGCTTGGCCATCCGCGCGGGTACGGCTCATTCCCTCGCCTGTTCGCGCGCTACGTGCGCGAGTTGGGCGTCCTGTCGCTCGAGGGGATGGTGCATCGCATGAGCGTCGTGGCGGCGAACGAGATTCGCGCCTACGATCGTGGGCGGCTGGCCCCGGGGCTCGCGGCCGACATCGTGGTGTTCGATGCCGGGACCATTCGCGATCGCTCGACGTTCGCCGAACCGACGATCCCCTCGGAGGGGATGCGCTACGTCCTGGTGAACGGTGGCGTGGTGCTCGAGGAGGGGCGCTACACCGGCGCCCGACCCGGGCGGGTGATCCGCGGCCCGGGATACAAGTCCGCCCCTGCCACTCGTTAGGGCGCCCTCCTAGCGACGCTCGAGGAAGGCGCGGAAGATCGACCGCGCCTCGTCGGACTGGAGGAGGCGCTCGAAGTGCGGATACTCCTCCTCGATCGCCTCGCGCACCGAGCGCCCCAGCGGGCGCTTGAGGAGCGCCTTGGTGGTGGCCAGCGCCTCCGCTGGCTGCTTTGCCATGCGTTCGGCGAGCGTGGTGGCGACGCCGAGGAGCGTGTCGGCGGCCACCACGTGGTTGACGATGCCGGCGCGCTGCGCGGTGCGCGCGTCGAAGTAGTCACCGAGGAGCATCAGCTCCGCCGCCAGGCGGTGACCGGCCATCTGCGGCAGGAGCATGCTCGACCCCGCCTCGGGGCAGAGCCCGAGGTTGACGAACGGCAGCTGGAAGCGGGTGTCCTCGGCGGCGATCACCAGGTCGCAGTGCATCAGCATCGTCGTCCCGATCCCGATGGCCAGTCCGCCCACGGCTGCTACGATCGGTTTGGGGAACGAGGAGATCGCGACGAGGAAGCGGTGCCCTTGCGCCTCCTCTCGTGCCGTGCCGTGGAGGAAGTCGCCCACGTCGTTGCCGGCAGTGAACAGGTCGGCCTGGCCACGCAGCACGACCGCGCGCATCCCGGGATCGCGCGCCGCCTCGTCGAGTGCGTCGCTCATGCCGCGATACATCGCCGTGGTGATGGCGTTCTTCTTCTCTCGGCGCGAGAGCTCGATCGTGACGACGCCGTTGGCCGTGGAGATGAGGACGTGTGGAGTGGTCACGGAGCGCTCGGAGGTGGGAAGAGGGAGAAGATACGCGGGCTGGATGCGTTTGCAGGGTGGCGGTAGCTTCGCGCATGCGACCCGCCCCCGAACGTGTCCCGATCCGAGTACGCTTTGCTCGCGTCCGCGTCCTAACGCGCAGTCTGCGGAGCACTGCGCAACTCGCCGTGCTGGCGGTGGCCGTTACGCTGTCGTCGGAGCTCCGCGCCCAAACCCCGGTGGTGCTGCAGCTCGATCCTGCCGATGCGTTTGGCGGTCCACTGCCGGTGGATCGCGGCGTCGCGGGGGTCCGTCAGCGGCTGCTCGAGCTGCGCACCCTTGCCAGCGTCCTGCAGGTGACAGCCCATCCGGACGACGAACAGGCCGGGCTTCTGACGTACCTGTCGCGCGGGACCGGCGCACGCACGGCGCTCCTGACGCTCAATCGAGGCGAGGCCGGCGCGAATGCCGCCGGGAGCGAGCTGTTCGATGCGCTGGGGCTCCTGCGCACCGAGGAACTCCTGCTCGCCGACCGCTACTACGGCCTCGACGATCAGTACTTCACGTCGGCGGTCGACTACGGCTTCTCGAAGACGATGGCCGAGGCGGCGCGAAGCTGGGACACCACCGCAGTGCTGCGCGACATGGTGCGCGTGATCCGCCAGAACCAGCCACTGGTCGTGGTCGCGCGATGGTACGGCGGCACTCGCGACGGACACGGTCACCATCAGCTCGCGGGCGTCCTCACGCCGCTTGCCGTGGCGGCGGCGGCCGACCCGACGCGTTTTCCCGAGCAGCTCTCGCAGGACGGGCTGCGTCCGTGGCGGGTGCGCCGGCTCTTCCGCGCCAACGTGCGCGCGAACGAGCCCGCGCCAATCGTGGTGGACGTGGGGCGATACGATCCCTGGTTGGGCGAGTCGTACCAATCGTTAGGTGCCGACGGATACGCACGACAGCGTTCGCAGACGGCCGGGCGGCGGAGCCTGACGAGTGGCACGGCGCCGCAGCGGCTACAGCAGCTCGCCGGCGATCCCGCGCCGGCCGGCGACGATCTCCTGGCTGGCATGAGCGTCTCGCTCGCGGCGCTCTACGAAACCACAGGCGAGCCGGCGCCAGCCGGTGCGTCCGCGTTGCTGCGCGAGGCCGATGATGCCGCGCGGCAGGCGCTGACGACGCTACGGCCCGAGGCCCCGTGGGAGGTGGCCCCCCTGCTGGCTACGGGGCTTCGCCGATTGAGGGACGTGCGCGCGATGACGCCGACGTCGGCTCCGCACGCCACACATCTCCTCGACATCAAGCTGCGCCAATATGAACGGGCCATCGTAGCCGCGCTCGCGTTGCAGGTGACGGCGCTGGCCGGGCCGGCGGTCGGCGATGGACACCCCGCGGTGCCGGGGGAGATGGTCGCGGTACAGCTCGAGATCTCGCGAGGCGCGCCGGATGCGGTCGTCCTCGAGCATGTGGAGTTGTTGACGCCCGACGGGTGGGCGCGACCAGCACCGATGGTGCTCGCCGAGTCGCTGCGTGTTGATGCACCGTGGCGGTCGACCCTCAACCTCAGGGTACCCGCATCAGCGGAACCGAGTCGGCCGCCGTTCGTGCGCGACGTCATCTCGCAGAATCACTATCGTTGGCGCGAGGGACAACCCGTTCACTCGTCGCGTGGCGCAGATCCGGTGCGGGTGCGCGCTCGCGTGCGGGTGGCGGGCGAAGTGATCACGATCGAGCGCGTGGTGCGCTTCCGGCGCTCCCGCGAGCCCGAGGGGACCGCCTATCCGCGTCTGGTCGTCGTTCCCCCCGTGTCGCTGCGCGCACTGCCGGCGGTGCGCGTCGTGACCGCCGGCGGCGAGACCCGCGAACAGGTGACCGTTGAGGTGACCGGCTTCAGCCTAACGCCGGTCGAGGCGTCGATCGCGCTGGCGCCGGTCGCGGGCGCACGGGTCACACCCGCGCACCCCGTTCGCGTGGGGCTTGGCGAGCGACGATCGGTCACCTTTGACGTCGCGCTCCCTGCCGATCGCGACTCGCTGTCGCTCGTGGCGGTCGCGCGCGTGGGAGAACGCGAGTGGCGCGACGCCGTCACCGTGATCGAGCAGCGCGAGCTCGAGACGCCGCACTTGTACGCTGCCCCGACTGTGCAGCTGCGACGGGTACCGGTGACGCTCGCCACCGGCCTGAAGGTCGGCTACATCATGGGGGTAGGAGACCTGGTGCCAGACGCCATCACACAATTTGGTGCCGACCTATCGTTGCTCGATGCCGCGTCGGTTGCGGCTGGCGACTTCGGGCGCTTCGATGCGATCGTGATCGGGACGCGCGCCTACGCCGTGCGCCCCGAACTGGCAGCCGCAACCTCAGCGCTGGTCGCATACGCCAGGCAAGGCGGCAACGTCGTCGTCCTGTACCAGACGCAGGAGTTCCACCCCGAGACGATGGCACCATTCCCCGCGGCGCTTCCGAACGACGCCGAGGAGACGACGGAAGAAGACGCGCCTGTTCGATTGCTTGAGCCGACGCACCCGCTATTGTCGTCACCCAACCGCATCACGTCGCGCGACTTCGAGGGGTGGATCGAACAGCGCGGGTCGAAGTTCCTCACCCAGCTCGCCCCCGAGTACACCGCGCTGGTGGAGACGCACGATACGGGACAGGCACCGCAACGCGGCCTTTGGGTGACGGCGCGCGTAGGGGCCGGGCAGTGGAGCTACGTGGCGCTGGCGTTGCACCGACAGCTGCCATACGGGGTGCCGGGGGCGTATCGGATCCTGGCGAACTTGCTGGCGCGCTCCGCGCGCTAGCACCACGCCGACCTCCATACACGCTCAAGTCCCGCCAAGGCGAGCGGGGTGGTCCCCCGACCGACCTCGGCCCCGCCGGCGAAGCGGGAGGGAGGGGGACCACCCCGCTCGCCCCCCTCCGTGCACAGACCCTAACGACGCCCAGCCTCCGGCTGCAGGTACCGCCCCAGAAAATCCACCGTCGCCTGCCACACGCGCAACGCATTGGCGTGCCGCATCCAGTGGTGCGTGTCATCGGGGATGATCAACTCATCGTACGGCACGCGCCGCGCCTCCAGCCGGTTGACGAGGTCGATCGTGTGATAGAAGCGCGTGTTGCGATCGTCGTCCCCGTGGATGAACAGCACCGGCGAACGCCAGCCATCGACGTGCGCTACGGGCGAGGCCGTGAACGCGACGTCGGCGGCGCGCGCACGGTCTCCCTTTTCGTAGTCCCACGCCAACCCGCCGATGCGCGACGCGTTGTCCGCCGTCCAGTCGGAGGGACCGTGGATGTCGACGCCCACCGCGAACAGGTCGGAGTTCTTTGCCAGCGCCATGGCGGTGAGAAAGCCCCCGTACGAACCGCCGTAGATCCCGATGCGCGCCCCGTCCACCTGCGGCAACGTGCGCAGGTACTCCCCCGCCGCCTTGATGTCCTGGTATTCCGATGCCCCGCGCGACCAGCCGTCGACGATGCGATGGAAGTCGAAGCCGTAGCCGAGCCCCAACCGGAAGTTCACCGACAGGACGACGTACCCTAACGACGCCAGGTACTGGTTGAGTGCGTACGTGCCGGCGTAGTAGTCCATGTAATGCCAGCCCAGTAGCATCTGTCGCTCCGGGCCGCCGTGGGCAAAGATCACGGCTGGCTTTCTCGAGGGACCGCCCGGACGCTCGAAGAGCTGCGCGCGGATCACCAATCCGTCAGGTGCACGAAAGGTGACGGGGCGAGGCACGACGAGCTGGTCACGCGGGAAGGTGGCGGGAAGGCGCGCGGCGGCTATGCTGCGCGCAGGACCTCCACCGGAAGGCATCACCATCGGCATCGCCGGCTGCAACGCGGTGGCGCCGAGGAAGGCGATGGTCCCCCCATCCGAGGTGACGACGGGCGAAAATTCCAGTCCCGTGCCCGGTGTGAGGACGCGGGCATCGCTCCGATCCACCGAGACACGTCCCAGGTGGCGTCGGTCGATGTCGTCATCGGTGGTCCCCGCATTCGCCGAGTAGACCAGATAGCGCCCGTCGGGACTCAGCCGTACCGTCTCGACCATGTACTTGCCTGGCGTCAGAAGGAGTGACGCGCCCCCCTCGTCGCTCACCGAGTACAGGTGCGGCCATCCGTCTTCATACGACAGGTAGGCGATGCGACCGCCGGCGCCGTACATGAGGTTCGCACCAAAGCTCCGCGGATAGCCGCCGCGCACCGTGCTGGCGCTCCTCCACACCACTCGGCCAGCGCCTGTCTCCACGTCGGCCACCACGATCTTCCACGGCTGCAACGGGAAGGCGAGGATCGAGTCCGGGGGACCTCCCAGTCCGGGACGCCGCACGAAGGCGATGCGCTTGCCGTCGGGCGACCAGCGCGGCATGAAGTCACGGCTCGTGGTGGGCGCGAGCCACCGGATCGCCGTGCTGTCGTTCAAGTAGATGCCGATGAAGGAGTGATCACCGCGGTCGGCGACGAAGGCGAGCTTGCGTCCATCGGGCGACCACGCCGGTTCACGCAGGTCGCCGCGGGCGGCAAACATCCGGCGTGGTGCTGCGGAGCCGTCGAGCGGGGCGACCCAGATCTGCCGGTCGCGCACGTAGGCCACCACATCACCCCTTGGGGAGATCGCCGGCGTGTCGCCATCCCCGATCGCGCGCGCAGCGCTTCCGTCGAACGGCGCGATCCACACCGACACCACCGGTGCAATGGGCGACGACGTCGGGTTGACCGGGACGGTGCAGTCCCAGTTGCAGTCATGGTCGCCCCCGCGCACGAAGGCGACGTAACGTCCGTCCGCCGAGATGGTGACGCTCGAGAGTTCCTGTCCATCGTCGCGGTCGAAGTGCGTCAGCTGGCGGGCGTCGTACGAGGGCGACTCGCCTACCCAGATGTTGCGGTGTCCCTGCTCGTTGAACGCCCATGCGATGCGTGGGGCGCGAGTCGCCGCCACCAGCTCGGCGGCAAACGGGTATGAGCGGACCTGCTCCAGGGTGAACGAGGTCTGGGCGCCGAGAGGGAACGGGCTGGACGCGACGACAAGGCAGGTCGCCAGCACCGCCGCGGAGGCGGCGTAGCGGAATGACGTACGGGGCATCTGGGGACGACACATCGCAGTCGGCGCCGGAAAAGGGGAGGGACGTTCCCCCGGAATACGACCCATTCCATGCTCGCTACCAATGCGCGCGTTGGTACCGACGTTCTTCGCGGACGTATGTCGACTACGGAACCACGATTGCCCGCGTATCAACCATCCCGGGACCACTGGCCATGCGTCACCTTGCCGCTGCCTGTCGGCGCGTCACCTGCGCCGTCCTTGCCTTCGCTCCGTCCGTCCTCGCCGCACAGGTGGTCCAGGAGAAGCTCGACCTCGGCGCGCTCGAACGCATTCGCGACGAGGCCTACAACCGTTCGCAGGTGATGGAGACGGCGGGGTACCTCACCGACGTCATCGGCCCGCGTCCGCAGGGATCGCGCGCGGTGAAGCAGGCCAACCAGTGGACTGCCGAGACGCTCAAGCGCTGGGGGTTGAGCAACCCAACTGTGGAGCCGTGGGGGACGTGGGGGCGCGGGTGGGAGCGCGTACGCTACGTGGGGAACATCCTCACGCCGTACCCGCAGCCGCTCGTCGCGCAGGCGATGGCGTGGAGCGGGAGTACGGCGGGGCTCGTGCGGTCGCAGGTCGTGGCGGTCGACGCCTCCGACTCGGCGACGCTCGTGCAGAAGTACGGCGGGAAGCTGCGGGGGAAGATTGTCCTGTGGGGCGAACCTCCAAAGACGCAGAGCAGCTACTACTACGAGCCGTGGGACTACCTGCAGATGGAGTATCCCACGCGCACGCGTCGCTACACGCAGCAGGAACTCGAGGATCCCAAGCTGCGGCCGGACTTCCAGTGGTCACCCCAGCAGGTGCGCCTCGATCGCCGCAAGCTCGGCGATCGTTTTGAGGATGCCATGCGTGCGCTCAAGGGCGAGGGGATCGCCGCCCTACTTGCGCCGTCCCCCATTCCCTACGGCATCATCCGGGTCTCCAACATCCCGGGGTGGCACAACATCCGGCAGCAGAAGGCGGGTGAGCCGATCCCGGCGCTGGTGGTGTCGTACGAGCAGTACGGGCAGATGTGGCGCAACGTCAAGCGCGGCCTCCCGGTCGAGGTCGAGGTGGAGAGCCGCACCCGCTGGGTGACCGACGACTCGTTAGGCTACAACACGCTGGCCGACTTGCCGGGGACCGACAAGGCCGACGAGTACGTGATGTTCGGCGGCCATCTCGACAGCTGGCACGCGGGGACCGGGGCGACCGACAACGCCTCGGGGATCGCCGTCGTCATGGAGGCCATGCGCATCCTCAAGGCGCTCGACCTCAAGCCGCGCCGCACGATTCGCGTCGGGATCTGGACCTCCGAGGAAGGGCGCCACCTCGGCGTCGCCGGGTGGATCGCCCGGCATCCCGAGCTGTGGCCTCGGATCTCCGTGTACCTCAACCTCGACAACGGCGCCGGCAAGCTGCGCGGGCTGTGGGACCAGTCCCACCCCACCATGCGTCCCGTCTTCGAACAGATCTTCACCCCGCTGCGCGAGCTTGGCGTGCAGGCCATCCCCAAGGGCAACGTCGGCGGCAACGAGCACCAGGACTTCGACGACGTCGGGATCCCCGGCTTCACCTTCCTGCAGGACCCGCTGGAGTACACCATCCGCAGCCACCACTCGAGCGCCGACACGTACGAGCGCCTGATCCCCGATGACCTGAAGCAGGCGGCGACGGTGGTGGCGTGGACGGCGTACACGCTGGCCAACCGCGACGACCTGTTTCCGAGAAAGCCCGGCAAGTGAGCGCGCGGCGTGCAGCTGGTGAGCCCCGCTTGAAGTGTGGATCGGGGACTGGCGTGCGGGTGCGGTGCGTGGCGCTGGCCGCCGCCACGACGTGCCTGATGAGTGCAGCCCTGCCCGCACAGTCACGCGCCTTCGACAGCGTGGCGGTGATGATCGAGAACTCGTACAGCGTCACGCCGAACGTCGTCTATCGCACCACGGGAGGCGTTGACCTGCGCCTCGATCTCTACCTCCCGCGGCGCGTCACCACGCCCATGCCGACGCTTGTGTACTTCTTCGGCGGCGGGTGGGTGGTGGGTTCGAAGGACCGGGCGGTGATGCGCCTCCTACCGTGGCTGGCCAAGGGGTGGGCGGTCGTGAACGTCGACTACCGCCTGGCGAAGACGGCGCTCGCCCCCGCCGCCGTCGAGGACGCCCGCTGCGCCCTCGCTTGGGTGTTCGACCACGCCCGGGAGTATCGCTTCGACTCGTCGCGGGTGGTGACGGCGGGGCACTCGGCCGGGGGGCACCTGGCGCTGCTGGCCGGCATGGTGCCGCGCTCCGCGGGCTTCGAGCGCGAATGCGCCGGCTCGGCGAGCATTCCCCCGGTGGCAGCGATCGTGAACTGGTACGGTCCCACCGTCGTGCAGCCCCGCGATGACGTTCCCCCGGGGCAGGACTTCACCATTCGCTGGTTAGGGAACCAGCCCGACCGTGAGGCGATCGCGCGGCGCGTCTCGCCGCTTGGCTGGGTGCGTCCAGATGGCCCGCCGGTGATCACGGTACACGGCGATTCGGACGACACGGTACCGTATGCGTCGGCCACGGCGCTCAAGGAGGCGCTCGATCGCGCCGGGGTGATCAATGAGCTGGTGACGATCAGTCGCGGCGGACATGGCGTCTGGCCGATGGCCGAGTGGGTGCGGGCGGAGGAGGCCGTGGATCGCTTCATCAGGAGCCGCGGGCTCGCCGTCCCCGATTCAGTGCGGCGGGCGATCTTCTCCCTTCCGTCGGCGACCCCTGCGTCCCCGCGACCGCCGCAGCTGCAGCTGGCGGGACTAACGCGCCGGCGCTGACCACCGCTATGTCAGCTTCACCAACTGCTTCCCGAAGTTCCTCCCCTTGAGCAGTCCGAAGAACGCCTCCGGCGCCGAAGCGATCCCCTCGGCGACGGTCTCCCGGTACTTCAGCCGCCCCGTAGCCACGAGCGTGCCGAGTTCCTGCAGCGCCTCGGACCAGACGTCCATGTGCTCGCTGACGATGAATCCCTCCAGCGTCATGCGATTGGTGAGGATGAGTTGCGGGTACTGCATGGGGATCGGTTCGCCATTGTAGCCGGCGATCATCCCGCAGATGGCCACGCGGGCGAAGGCGTTCGCGCGCAGCATGACCGCGTCGAGGATCATGCCACCGACGTTCTCGAAGTGCCCGTCAATGCCGTCCGGGCACGCCGCCTTCAGCGCTTTTGAGAGCGAGCCCAGGTCGGGGTGCGCCTTGTAGTCGATGCAGGCATCGACGCCGAGTGTCTCGACGACGTAGCGGCACTTCTCGGCACCTCCCGCTATGCCGACCGCGCGCGCGCCGTGCACCTTGGCGAGCTGCCCCACCGCGCTCCCCACGGCACCACTGGCGGCGCTCACCACGACCGTGCTGCCGGGCTTTGGGGCGATGATCCTCATCAATCCGTACCACGCCGTGACCCCGGGCATGCCGACGGCGCCGAGGTAGGCGGGGAGCGGGATGTGCGTCGTGTCGACCTTGCGGAGCATCGCCGGCGTGGCGGTGTCGACGATCGAGAACTCCTGCCACCCACCCATTCCCACGACTTGATCGCCAGGTGCAAAGCGCGGCGAGCGCGATTCGACTACCTCGCCCACCGTTCCGCCAACCATGACCTGGTTGAGCGGTTGTGGTAGCGCGTAGCTCTTGGCCTCGCTCATGCGCCCGCGCATGTACGGATCGAGGCTCAGGTAGTGGTGCCTGACGAGCACGTGCCCCTCACCGAGTTCGGGGAGCGGAGCCTCGACGAGGCGGAAGTTGTCGGCGGTCGGCTCGGCGAGGGGGCGCGAGACGAGCAGGATCTGGCGATTGAGGCGAGTGGGCACGGGCGCGATGGAGAGAGAGGCAAGGACGCGTCGCGATGATCCTGCGGCGAGATCGACGCGTGGTCGAGCAGGTTGCGCGTCCTTCAATCCGCCAATGTGCGATCGAACCCCGTCGCCAGTCCAGCGCCGGGCCGGACGCGCCGGAGCAGCTGAAGCTATCGCAGCGGCACCACGACCGCCGCCACGGCATCGAGAATCGCGTCGACATCGAGCCGGTATTCGCGATACAGGTCGGGAATGTCGCCCGACTGCCCGAAGCGGTCGACGCCTAACGGGGCCACGCGGTGGCCGCGCACGCCGCCCAGCCAGGCGAGCGTCGCTGGCGGGCCGTCGATCACGGTTGCCAGTCCGGCCTGCCTGGGGAGTGCGCCCAGCAGCTGCTCCGCGTGCGACGTCACGCGGTGGCCCCGAGCGCGGGAGGCCAGCGCGGCCGTCCAGTCGCGGTGCAGTCGGTCGGGACTAGGCACGGCAAGCAGGCCGGCGTCTGGGACGTCTTCCAGGATGAGCTCGAAGGCCTCCATGGCCTCTGCCGCCACCACCCCGGTGTACACGATGGCCACCTCGGCGCCGGGGCCTGGCGGGACCTGCCAATAGGCCCCGGCCAGGAGGTCGCGCACCTGCTCGTCGTTCAGGGTGCGCACCGGTTGTTCGAGCGGGCGCGTCGTCAGGCGCAAATACACCGCGCCGCCGTCAGGACGCTGCAGGTGGTCGAAGGCCCACCGCAAGACCTCGGCCAGTTCGTCGACGAAGGCCGGCTCGAAGTATGTGAGTCCCGGCTGCGACATCCCGATCAAGGGCGTGTGAATCGATTGGTGCGCCCCGCCCTCAGGGGCGAGGGTCAGGCCGGAGGGCGTGGCGACGAGGAGGAATCGTGCCCCCTGGTAGCAGGCGTAGTTGAGGACGTCGAGGCCGCGATTGATAAATGGGTCGTACAGCGTCCCGATGGGAATGAGGCGCTCGCCAAACAGCTCGGCGGACAAACCGGCGGCAGCGAGTATCGTGAACAGGTTGTGTTCGGCGATGCCCAGTTCGACATGCTGTCCCGTGGGTCCCTTGCCCCACTTGAGCGGCGACGCGATGCTGGCGTCGCGAAACGCATCGGCTTCGGGGAGGCGCGCGAAGACGCCGCGCTGGTTCACGAAGCCGCCGAGGTTGGTCGAGACCGTGACGTCGGGTGAGGTGGTGACGATCGCGTCGGCGAGCGGACCGCCGGCACGCGAGAGGTCGTTGAGGATCTTCCCGAAGGCCACCTGCGTGGACTGCTTCCCGGTCGGCAGCGGAAACGATGCGCGGTCGGGGACGGGAAGGATTGCGGCGTTGTACGAAGGGCGTGATGCAGCGAATGGGGTGGCGGACAGGAAGGCCTCGTACGTCGTGGCGTCGTCCGGAAGCCCGGCAAAGCGCTCCCACTCCTCGCCAGGCGCAACGCCCATGCGCTGCTGGAACGCCTCCATCTGGGCGTTCGTCATCTGCCCGGCGTGATTGTCCTTGTGCCCCTGGAAGGGGAGGCCGAAGCCCTTCACCGTGTAGATCACGAAGAGCTGTGGGACTTCGCTCGTGATTCCCCGGAAGGTGTCGAGCAGCAGCCCGAGGTCGTGCCCGGCCAGGTTGGTCATCAGCGCCGCGAGCTGCTCGTCATCGCGCGACGCCACCAGCTGCAACGCATCCCGGTCGCCGGCGAAGTCGGCCGACAGGCGCGTGCGCCACGCGCTCCCGCCCTGGTAGCTCAGCGCGGCGTACAGGTCGTTGGGTGCCGCATCGATCCACGCGCGCAGGGCGACGCCCCCGGCCTCGGCAAAGGCGGCCTCCTGCAGTCGCCCGTACTTGAGGGTGTGCACCGTCCATCCGCAGGCGTCGAACATGCGCGAGAAGCGCTCGCCCATCCGGTCGGTCGTGGTGGCATCGAGGCTCTGCCGGTTGTAGTCCACGATCCACCAGCAGTTGCGGAGCCCGTGCTTGGCCCCCTCCAGCACGGCCTCGTAGATGTTCCCCTCATCGAGCTCCGCGTCACCCATCAGGGCGATCATGCGCCCCGCGTCCGCTTCTGCCATGCGCCGGTGCGCCATCAGGTAGTCCTGCACCAGCGATGCGAAGGCGGTGACCGCGACCCCGAGGCCAACCGACCCGGTCGAGAAGTCGACGTCGTCCTTGTCCTTGGTGCGCGACGGATAGCTTTGCGCACCGCCCAGCGCCCGGAAACGTTGCAGCTGATCGAGCGACTGCCGGCCATAGAGGTACTGGATGGCGTGGAACGCCGGCGACGCGTGCGGCTTCACCGCCACGCGGTCATGCGGGCGCAACACGCCGAAGTAGAGCGCCGACAGCATCGTTGCCATCGACGCCGACGATGCCTGGTGTCCGCCGACCTTCAAGCCGTCGCGTGATTCGCGCAGGTGGTTGGCGTGGTGGACAGTCCACGCCGAGAGCCAGTGCACCTTGCGGTCCAGCGCCTGCATGAGCGAGCGCTCGCGCTCCGCATCGGGAGTCTGCAACGAGGGGCGCGAGGCGTGTGCCGTACGGGCGATATCGCTCGCCGTGGGAGACATCAGGGACGTCGTCGTGTGAAGGGAAGGGGAGGAACGCTCGGCTCCATGGGGATCGACAGCGAGCCGATTGTCCCGTCGACGTCGACCTGGAAGCTCACGCGGAAGCGGAAGCGATCGTGGACCGGGTCGCCGCGCGGCGGCTCCAGCCGGAACACGTCGTAGTGATAATGTGCCAGCGGAAACTCGAACAGACCAAGACGCAGGCGCAACACGTCACCGTCGCGGGTGACCACCGCCGCGCCATACGCCGGATGCATGTACGTCCCCACATAGGCGTCGAGCGGGTGCGATGGCAGGGTGTTGGGGACACGCCCCGAATCCTCGCGCGCCCGAGTTGCGGCGCGCAGGGCACGCGAGCGGCGCGCCCGTTCGAGGAAGCGCGCGTTCCAGTTCGAGGGCGACAACCCGAGCAGACGGTCGTACACGAGCCACGGAACGAAGTCGCGCACCGTCGTGCTGTACATGTTGGTCAGCACGATCACCCCCACCGAATCGTCGGGGAGGAAGCTCAGCTCGAGCGAGTAGCCGTCCCAGTTGCCGGGATGATGCACGAGCTTGCGTCCTCGATAATGCGTGATGAGGAAGCCCATGCCGTACGCTTCGTCGCTCAGCTCGCGAAACTCCCCTGCCTCGGTCGTCATGGGGCGCTGCATCGCCATCTGCGGCGTCTGCATCGCGCGCGAGTCGGCGCGGGCCAGGATCTCGCGCCCCTCGAATCGCCCGCCTTGCATGTGCATGGTGAGGTAGCGCGTCATGTCGTCGAGCGACGCGTGCACCCCCCCGGTGGGGGCAATCGGATCGGTGCTGCGCATCGGCGGGACGATGCGCACCTGACCGTCATCGTGCAGCGCATAACGACGCGCCATGTTGGGCGACGCCACCAGTGCCGCCTCCGATGTCCCGGATGCGGTCATGCGAAGCGGCTCGAAGATCTCGCGTTGCACCAGCGCTTCCCACGACGTCCCCGCCGCGCGCCCCGCCAGGTAACCAGCGGTGGTGTACATGAGGTTCTGGTACTGCCACGCGGTGCGGAAGTCGCGATTGGGCTGCAGGTATCGCAGGCGGTGGACCAGGTCCTCACGCGACAGGACGCCGATGCCCCACATGAGATCGTGCCGAGCGATCCCGGTCCGCATCGTGACCAGGTCGCGCACCGTTGCCCGTTCGGTCACCACGGGGTCATAGGCCTTGAACTCGGGGATGTAATCCCGCACCAGGCCATCCCACTGCAGCTTTCCCTGTTTGGCCAGCGCCGCCAGCGTCGACACCGTGAACGACTTGCTGATGGAGGCGATGGCGAACTTCGTGTCGGGCGTGACCGGGAGTTGTGCCTCGACGTCGCGCCACCCGTAGCCCTTCAGGTGGATGACCTTCCCCTTGGCGACGACGGCCACCGCCATTCCCGGGACGTTCCACGCGCGACGGATCGAGTCGAGCTCGGTGTCGAGGCCGCGATCCCACCCGGGAACCTGCGCTGGTAGCCGCGCGGCGTGGACGAGCGGCGCAACGAAAGGCACGGCGAGAAGAAGCTTACGTCGCGTTGCGTGCCACGCGCCGCGGAGCATCTGGTGCATGGAATCTCCCAGTCGGGATGACACGTGCGGCTGGCGGCGCTGCGCCGGGCAGGGGAGCCGCCTCACGCTCCCCACACGTCGCGCATCAGCCGCACGAAGTTGCCGCCGATGATCTTCTCCACCCGCGCTTCCGGATGGCGCCGCGCCAGCAGCGCCTCCGCAATGCGCTCCAGGCGACGGGGGGTGTTGAGGTCGGGGACGAAGAAGTAGACGTTGGGATCTTCACCCGGGGCGGCGATCCCGGCCTTCATGCGGCGCTCGACGAAGTCGCGATGGTCGCGCTTGTACCCGTCGGTGACGTCGTGCGGCGTGATCGACAGGTCGCTCCCGATTCCCACGTGGTCCTCGCCGCAGACGTTCACGGCGTGCTCGATGTGTCGCACGACGTCGTCGAGCATCGGTTGGCGCCCCGGCGTCAGGAACGGCATGAGGTAGATCCCGATCACGCCCCCCTTGTCGGCCATCGCCTTCAGCTCCACGTCGCGCTTGTTGCGCGGCACGTCGGCCAGCGCCGCACAGCCGGAATGCGTGATCGCCACGGGCCCCTTCGCGACGGCGATGCCGTCGGCCGTGGTGCGCTGTCCGCAGTGCGACAGGTCGACGAGGACCTTCTGCTTCTCCAACTCGGCCACCACCTCGCGCCCGAAGGAGCTGAGCCCCGCGTTCCCCGGCTCAAGGCTCCCGTCGCCCACGAGGGAGCGCGTGTTGTACGTCAGCTGCACAATCTTCACGCCGAAGGCGGCGAACGTCGCGATGGTCGAGAGGTCGCTGCCGATCGGTTGGACTCCCTGAAAGCCGTAGATGATGCCGAGCCGCTTGGTGCGCTTCGCCTCGTTCAAGTCGGCGACCGAACGCACGCGCACCAGCACGTCTCCGTGCACGTTGAGTTCGCGCTCCCAGGTCCCGATGCGACGCATGGTCGATGCGAAGTCGTCGCCGTTCACCGTCAGGTTGATGCCGGTGATCCCGGACGCAGCGGCGTTCCGCACCATCGCGTCGCTGAGCGGTGTCGCCGGCTGCGTCGTGTTGAACGGTCCGGGCGACGCCAGGCAGTCGATGACCATCGCCTGCTCGTAGCGCGGCCACGCCGCGGTCACCCCAGTTGCGCCTGCCTTCGAGTGCGCGATGGCTTCCGCCATCGCACTGTTCGCCCACGGCAGCAGGGACGGGAGCCCGACGACGGCGGCCGTCCGGCCGATGGCGTCGCGGCGCGAGCACACGGAAGAATCGCGGTCGGTGTCTGCGTTACGCATGGGAGGGAGCCGTTACGTCGTGGGTGAGCGCTCGCGCAGCAGGGCGCGCGCGATGATGAGCTGTTGAATCTGCGTCGTTCCCTCGTACAGCCGGAAGATTCGCACGTCTCGATACAGACGCTCTGCCACGCAGGGGGCGATGTAGCCGGCGCCGCCATGCACTTGCACCGCGCGATCGGCCACACGCCCCACCATTTCGGAGGCGAACATCTTCGCACACGACGCCTCCACCGACACGCGCTCGCCGGCGTCGGCGCGCCGCGCGGCGTCCAGTACCATGCAGCGCGCCGCGTACGACTCCGCCCGGCTGTCGGCGAGCATCGCTTGTACCAGCTGATGCTCCCCGATCGCCTTGCCGAACTGCGTACGCTCGGTCGCATAGCGCACCATCTCGTCAACCAGGCGCTCGGCGATTGCCACGCACATGGCGGCGATGTGCAGGCGCCCGCGATCGAGGGCGCGCATGGCGATCGAGAAGCCGCGGTGTTCGGGCCCGAGCATCGCGGAGGCGGGGACGCGGCAATCGTCGAAGCTCACATCGCTCAGGTGCGCTCCGCGTTGCCCCATCTTTCGCTCGGGGGGACCCACGTGCAGCCCCGGGGAGTCACGCTCGACGAGGAAGGCCGAGACGCCGCTGGCGTCGCGCGTGTCGGGATTGGTTCGCGCAAAGACCAGGAAGATCCCCGCCTCGGGGGCGTTGGTGATGTAGCGCTTGGTGCCGTTGAGCACGTAGTGCGCGCCATCGCGTCGCGCGCTCGTCGTCAAGGCACCCGCGTCGGAGCCGGAGTCGGGCTCGGTGAGGCAGAAGGCGGCAATGAGGTCGCCACTCGCAAGGCGCGCCAGGTAGCGCTCGCGCTGCTCCGGCGTCCCCATGGCGACGATGCTCCACGACCCGAGCCCGTTGTTGATCCCCACCAACGAGCGAAAGACGGGGGCCGCGTAGCACAGTTCGAGGAATGCCTGCACGGACTGCTCGACATTCAACCCGATCCCCCCGTGCTCAGCCGGGATTGTGAGGCCGTACAGCCCGAGTTCCCGTATCTCGCGCACGAGGTCGGCCGGCACCTCGTCGGTGCGGTCGATCTCGGCCTCGGCGGGGATGAGCCGCTCCCGCACGAACCGCCGGATCGTATCCAGCAGCAGGGAGAACGTCTCGCCATCGAGCGCCCCCGCACTCCCGTCTCCCGTCTCCCGTCTCCCGTCTCCCGTCATGAGTTCTCGATCTTGAGCATCGCGCGCGCCTCGTCAGGCGTGGCCACGTCGCGTTGCAGCTCCTTGGCGATTCGCACCACGCGCTCCACCAGCTGCGCATTGGTCGCCAGCTGCTTGTAGGCGTAGAACAGGTTGTCCTCGAGCCCCACGCGGCAGTGCCCGCCCATCACGATCCCCATCGTCGACGCCGGGAGCTGCGCCGGTCCCACGCCGATCACGCTCCACATGGCTCCCTCGGGCACCGTGTCCACCATGTGCACCAGGTGGCGCGGATGATAGGGGAGGGCGTTCTTCACGTTCATCACCATGTCGAACCAGGGCGGATCCTTGATGAGCCCCTTCTTCCAGAGCGTGATCCCGGCGTGGATGTGGCTCAGGTCGAAGCATTCGATCTCCGGCTTCACGCCGTACTCGATCATCTTGGCGGCGTAGTATTCGACATCCACCGGATCGTTGGGGTACGGCCCCCTGGGCAGGTTCACCGATCCCACGTTCAGGCTCATCATGTCCGGGCGCAGGTCGACCGCGCGGATGCGATCGTCGCGATGCGTGGGGGCGCGGAACCCGGTGGAGATCTGCACGATGAGGCGCGTGTGCTTACGCAGCCCCTCCAGTACGCGGGCAAAGAAGTCGTAGTCGAGACACGCCTTCTGGTCCTTGTCGCGCGCGTGGTAGTGCAGGATGCTGGCGCCCGCCTCCCAGCAGGCGATGCCGTTCTCGATGATCTCGTCCGGCGTGACGGGGACGTGTGGACTGTCGGCCTTGGTAGGGAGCGAGCCGACGGGTGCCACGGTGATGATCAGCTTGGGCTTGGCGGGAGCTGGCATCTGGCGGGGAGCGGGAGTGGAAGGGAGAAGGGATGGTGCGCCTGGCCTGGCGGGCCTAACGAACGTCGCCCAGGCGCTGGGTGATGTCCTGCACGCGCTGTGTGAGGCGCTCCACGGCGGCGGCCGTCGCCGTGACCTGCTGGCGAGCCACGCCCGCGTCACCCAGTTCGAGTGCATCGCGGATGACCGGAAACGTTCGGGCCACACTCCCGCTGTAGGTGCTGGGCCCCATGATCGGATTTCGCATCCACGGGCGTCCCGGCAGGCCGTCTGGGAGCATGAGAAGCTGCTCGCTCTGGCGGATGTCGCGGTTGATGGCCGCCACCACCTTGGCGTTGCGCACCAGTGCGGCCGATCCGGCATCCAGTGTTCGCACGTACGCCTGTTCGCATTGCGTGGCGGCTGCGGCGAGCGCGTCAACGGCGGCGGTGAGCGGCGCGATGTCCACGCCGCTCTGGCGCGCGGCCGACAGCGTCACCAGTTCCTGTGCCCAGGCACGATACGTCCGGGCCGCATCGCCAAACGACCACGGGAGCACCGGCGCGTCCGCCAGCCGCAACAACGCGGACGCGAAGGCCCCGGCCTGTGACTGCCCATACGAGAACCCCGGGTCGAGGAAGCGCTCGAAGTACGCGAAGCTGTCGAATGCGGAGTGGTACGTCCCGCGCCCCGTGTTTCGATAGGCCACGTGGAGCGACGTGACGCCGAGGTGCATGGCGAAGGCGGCGTAGTCGGTGTTGGCGCCAATGGGAGTGAGCGCCAACGGGCGCGCCCGCACCGCTGCGCTGTCCGCGCCCGTGCGCGCATTCCCGAGCGCGCGATCGGTCACCACGTCGAGCACGCTGCGACCCGAGGCGGGGTCTCGGGTGTCACGCGCCACTTCGCGCATGAACGTCTCGAGAAAGGGCGACCCGCTGGACGTGAAGATGCCGCGCCGGTAGTTGTCGCCCTGGATGTACAGCACCGCCTTCTCGCGCAATTCCTCTCCGTGGTCCTCGGCCCACTCCGTGGAGCCCAGGATCCCCTGTTCCTCGCCGTCCCAGAGCGCGAAGACCAGCGTGCGCGACGGTCGCCATCCGGTCTTGCGCAGCTCCGAGAGCGTACGCGCCGCCTCCATGACGGTCGCCGCCGCACCAACCGGGTCATCGGCACCAAAGACCCAAGCGTCGTGGTGGTTGCCGGCGATCACCCACTCGTCAGGCGACGAGGTGCCGGGGATGCGCGCGACCACGTTGTACAACGGTCCGTTCTTCCACTCCGATCGCACCTTCATGTGCACCTTGGCGCGACTCGGCCCCACGTGGTACGTGAGTCCCAACGCCCCCTTCCACGAATCGCTCGGCACCACCGGCCCCTCGAGTGCGTCGAAGAGCGCCGAGGCATCGGCGTACGAGATGGAGAGCACCGGTATCGTCACCAGCCCCTTGGCTTCCGCGCGCGTTAGGCGCCGGCTGCCGGGCTTGGAGGCCCACCCCGGGCTCAGCGGATCGCCGGTGTAGTACTGGTCGTCCTTGATCCCCCCACGCTCGACGGCGTGCGGCGGGCGCATGGGGCCGCGCGGATACGGACGGTTGAGCCAGAAGCCGTCCTCCCTGGGGTCGTTGTACATGATCAACCCCACCGCGCCGCGCTCCATTGCGTTCGACGACTTGACTGACCGGTGGTGCGGCCCGGCACGCGCGAGGACGATGCGTCCGCGCACCGAGATCCCCAGCTTGTCGAGCTGCGCGTAGTCGTCGGGGAGGCCGTAGTTGACGTAGACCACCTCCGCCGTCACGTCGCCGTCAGCGCCGTACGCGGCGTAGGGAGGGAGGATCCCGGGCAACCTGGAGTCCGGATCCTCGGCGAATACCTCCTCCTTCAGGCGCGGGCGCCCGGGCGTGGGGGGGGGGACTTAAAGAACCTGTTCGGGGGGCAGGGGGGGCAGCGCTTCGTACTGCTGGAGGCCCGCCTCCGGCCCCCACCGGCGGAAGCGGGCGAGCGCCCCCTCCGCGACACGCCGGGGGCCCGGCGGGCCCGCCAGGTGCGGGAAGGCGGTCATCGCGCGCACGTAGCTGCGAATGCGCGCCGGATCGGGGGTCGCGCGGGCCACCCGTTCGAGGACGGCGCGCGCGGCAAGCGCGTCGCTCGGAAAGCCCCGGATCGCGACGTCCTGGGCCCGCACATCGAGCGAGGCGACGAGCAGGAGCGCGACGTGCAACGCAACGATCCGCGCAAACCGCCGCGCGGCTTGAGCAATGGAGGTGACCGGCATTTCAGGAGGGACTCCGAACAGAACTCGTCGGCGGGCGATTTCAACGCACGCGTGTCCGAGTGCAGACGGATGCCCTCCCGTATGGTACCAAGCGAGGGAGCCGTTGCCGTTCGAGCCGGGAGATGCTGTGGCTCGGGGCGTCGCCTAGAACTTCCCGGCGTCTACGTCCTTCAGGAACCGGATCACGCCGTTGAAGTAGGTCTGCTGGTCGTCGTATAACGCGAGGTGACTTCCGTCCGGGCAGTGCAGGTAGCGCCCGCGCTTCACCTGCCCGGCCATCCACTCCATGTGCTTGGGATCCATGGTGTCGTGCGCCGCGCCAATCACCAGCGTCGGAATGGTGAGCTTCGGGAGGTCCGCCGTGCGATCCCACTTCTCCAGCTTGCCGCTCGCTCCCAGCTCGCTCGGCCCCTGCATGGGGATGTAGATGTCCGGATTCACGTGCTTGAAGGCGCGTTGCACCGGGTCGGGCCAGTCGGCCGGCGGCATGCGCAGAATGTGCTGCTGGTAGTGATTGGGAATCAGCAGCTCCATGTAGCGCGGATTGGCGTAGTCCTTCTTGGCTTCGATCGCCTTCACCTCGGCCAGCACCTTCTGGTCCATCGCCGGCATCAGCGTCTTGACAGCATACTCGTTGTAGGCCGGGATGCTCGCCATCATGTTCGAGATGATGAGCCCCTTGAGGTGCTGCTGGTACTTGAGCGCGTACTCCATCGCCAGGATCCCGCCCCACGACTGGCCGAGCAGGTAGAAGTTGTCCTGGTCGAGTCCGAGCGCCTTGCGCACCTGCTCCACTTCCTCGACGAAGCGCGCCGTGTTCCACAGCGACGAGTCCTTGGGCTGGTCGGAGTAGAACGACCCTAACTGGTCGTAGTAGTAGTACTCGACGCCGGCGCCGGGAAAGTACGAATCGGCCGCCTCGAAGTACTCGTGGGTCATCCCCGGTCCGCCGTGCAGCAGGAGGACCTTGATGGTGGGGTTGTTCCCCACGCGCTTGGTCCAGACGTTGAAGGTCCCCTTGGGCGTGGAGATCGGGATCAACCGCGCCCCGCCGGCGATGGCGTCCTTTCGCCCTGTCGTGTCGAAGTACGCGGCCGGTGCTGCCGCGGTGCTCTCGGCGGCCGGCGGCGGGACGGAGCGTGTCGTGCAGGCCGCGAAGGCGAGCGACGCGGCGGCGAGCAGGGTGAGCGGCGCGGCGGCGCGGCGCGCGGTGACGCGATGAGCGGCGAAGAGCACGGAAATCTCCGGGTCGGGCGGGAGCGGCAAGGGCGATGGATCGGGCGCAAAGCTACCGGTCGCCGCCAACGAGGGAAGCAGCCGTCCGGAGCGTTTCTGCACGCGCGGCGCTGCGCACGCGTCCAGCGCCACAGCCTCACGCGCCGTAAGCAGTGCATTGCCCGTGCGGCCGACGGCTGCGTGGTCGATCGCACCCACGCTCCATTGCGCTCGCGCGCCACTCCTCGCCAATTCCGCGCGACCGGTTCGTCTCTCGTCTCCCGTCTCCCGTCTCCCGTCTCCCGTCTCCCGTCTCCCGAGACCATGCACGCTCTGCTTCGTTCGCACGTCACTCCCGCGTCCCGCCGCTGGGCGATCGCGGCCATCGCCGCCCTTCCGTTCGTCGCTGCCGCCTCGTTCGCACAGGGGGGACCGCGCGATCCCAACGCCCCGACGCCGGCTGCTCCGTACCGGTTTGAGTTCCTTGGGCCGGCCACCGGCGGGCGCTTCGCCTCGATCGCCGGTGTCGAAGGCGACACCACCATCTGGTACGCGGGGTCGGCGTCCGGTGGGATCTGGAAGACGACCGACGGCGGCGCCAACTGGCGTCCCATCTTCGACGGCCAGGCGGTGCAGGCGGTCGGTGCACTCGCCGTGGCGCCGACGGACAAGAACACCGTCTGGGCCGGGACCGGAGAAGCGTGGGCCGTGCGCGAGTCGGACATCACCGGCGACGGCCTCTACAAGTCGACCGACGCCGGCGCGACTTGGCAGCACATGGGGCTGCGTGAAACGGGACGCATCGCCCGCATCCTCGTGCACCCCAAGGACGCCAACGTCGTCTACGTCTGCGCGTTAGGCCGCACGACCGGGCCGCAGGAGGAGCGCGGCGTCTACAAGACCACCGATGGCGGCAAGACATGGACGCGGTCGGTCTTTGTCGACGTCAACACCGGCTGCTCCGACCTGGCCATGGACGCCAAGGACCCCAACGTCCTCGTCGCCGGGATGTGGCAGGTGTTGATCAAGCCGTGGGGACTCACGTCGGGCGGCCCAGGAAGCGGGATCTGGATGACCCGCAACGGTGGCACGACCTGGAAGAAGGTGGAGCACGCCGGGCTCCCCAAGGCGCCGATCGGCAAGATCGGCGTCGCCATCGCGCCCACCAACTCCAACCGCATCTTCGCCCTCATCCAGACGCTCAACCAGGGATCGCTCTGGCGCTCGGACGACGCCGGCGCCACCTGGCAGGTGGTGAGCTGGCAACGCTCGCTCATCGGGCGAGCCGGCTACTACATGCACCTGGCGGTCAACAGCGGCAACCAGGACGAGGTGTATGTGGCCAACTCGTCGTTCTGGCGCTCGATGGACGGCGGCAAGACGTGGGACGACTCGCGTTGGGGGGGCGACACGCACGACATCTGGATCTCTCCGTCCAACCCCGACCACTTCGGCCTCACCGACGACCTGGGCTTCACCATCACCACGTCGCACATGAAGCAGCGGCGGCGCGTGGCGCTCAACAACGGGCAGATGTACCACGTCGCGGTCGACCAGCAGATCCCGTACTGGGTGTACAGCAACCGTCAGGACAACGGGACAATGCGCGGGCCGAGCGACGGCGTGGAGCAGGGGACACCGGGCATCGGGCGCGGCTTCGCACCACCACCGCCGCCGCGCGACACCGCCCGTCGTGCACCTGGCGACTCGACGCGCCGCGCCGCGGCCGGCGACGATGACCTCCCGTACGGCATGGCGCCGGAAGGGATCCGCGAGTGGGACCACGGGATCGGCGGCTGTGAATCGGGCTTCACCCTCCCCGACCCTAACGAGCCGGACATCATCTGGGCCACCTGCTACGGCAACAAGGTCACGCGCTACAACCACAAGACCAAGACGGCGCGCTCGGTGCAGCCGTATCGCATCACGCTCGACTCGCCGCCTGACGACATCAAGTATCGCTGTCACTGGACGGCGCCGATGGCGATCGATCCCTTCGACACCAAGACGGTCTACTACGGCTGCCAGGTCATCTTCCGCACCAACAACCAGGGGCAGAGCTGGGACATCATCTCGCCCGATCTCTCCACGCAGGATCCGTCGAAGATCAAGCCGTCGGGCGGTGTCATCGGCGACAACCTGGGGCAGTTCTATGGCGAGGTCGTCTTCGCCATCGCGCCGTCCAAGCGCGAGCGTGGCCTCATCTGGGCCGGGACGAACGACGGAAAGGTCTGGATCACGCGCAACGGCGGCACGCAGTGGACCGACCTCACGAAGAACATCACCGGCATGCCGGCGTGGGGGACGATTCGCAAGATCGAGGCGTCGCCGCACGATGCCGCCACCGCGTACGTCGTGGCCGACCTGCACACCAACGACGACCGCCGCCCCTACATCTACAAAACCACCGACTACGGAAAGACGTGGACCAGCGTCGTGGGCGACCTTCCGGCGTCGCACCCGCTCGACTACGCGCTGAGCATCGCCGAGAATCCCGACCGCAAGGGGATGCTGCTGGTGGGAACAGGGCACGCGTTCCACTACTCGATGGATGACGGCAAGCACTGGACACAATTTCAGACCGGGCTTCCCGCAGCGCCGGTCACATGGATCGAGATTCCGAAGGGGTGGAACGACGCCGTGGTCTCCACCTACGGCCGCGGCCTCTGGATCCTGCGCGACCTCAAGGCGCTGGAAGAGGGAGGCGTTGCGGCTGGCGAGCTGGCGCTCTTTGCCCCGCACCCTGGCGTGCGCAAGGCGCGCGAGGGGCGCGCCGATCTCACCTTCCGCGTGCCTGCCAACGGTCGTGTGCAGCTCGAGATCAGCGACGCCAGCGGCGCCAAGGTCCGCTCCATGACGGTGGCGGCGCGCGCCGGCATCAACCGCATCGTCTGGAACCTGCGCTACGACCAGGCGGTCGCGGTCGCACTCCGCACGCTCCCCCCCGACAACCCGTTCATCTGGGACGAGCCCCGCTTCAAGGGGAAGGACACGCGCCCCATCGCGCACTGGGGGATCCAGCAGCCGCAGATGCAGGGACCCATCGCGAGCCCCGGGACCTATACGGTGCGCCTGACGGCGGGCGACAAGAGCGTCACGCAGCCGCTCACGATCCTCAAGTCGACCGACATCCCCACCTCCGAAGCCGATCTCGTCGAGTCGACGGCAGCGCAGGTGCGCGTGCGCGATCGCATGACCGAGACGGCCGAAGTGGTCAACCGCCTCGAAGTGCTGCGCAAGAACATCGAGGACCAGCTCAAGGCCAACGCCAGCAACACCGAGGCGGTCAAGGCGCTCAAGGAGATGGACAAGAAGATGCTCGACATCGAGCTCATCCTCCTCTCGCGCCACGACCTCCACTCCGACGACAAGTGGTTTGTCGAGACGTACCGCACTTACCTGTCGCTGTTGTGGCTGGCGGGTGAGATCGGCTCCGGTGCCGGCGACGTGGCCGGCGGCGCCGACTATCGCCCCACCGATTCGTCCATGCAGACGCTCAGGGAACTCGAGGCCGATCTCGAGCGCGCCAAGGCCGCCTTCAAGGCACTGGTCGACAAGGACCTCCCGGCGTTCAACGCGAAGATGAGCGCCCTCCTCAAGCCCATCGCCTGATGCCCCGCTCATGACTTGCACTCGGCGATTTGTCTTGCGGCGCGGCGCCGCGCTGGCGCTCGGTGGCGCACTGCTGGGCGCCGTGCTGCTCCCGGCGCCGGTGGCCGCGCAGCCGCCCGCCGCGGCGCCCACATCGGTCGCCACCCTCCCCGACCTCACGGGGAAGGTGGCGCTCGTCACCGGCTCCACCGACGGTCTCGGCCGCGAGGTGGCGCGCCGCCTCGCGGCAGCGGGGGCGCACGTCATCGTGCACGGGCGAAACGTGGAGCGCGGCGAGTCGCTCGTCGCTGAACTTACGAAGGGAGGCAAAGGAAGCGCCCGCTTCTACGCGGCTGACCTCGCCTCACTCGACCAGGTACGACGCCTGGCTGACGACGTCCGGCGTGACTACAAGCGGCTCGACCTCCTGGTGAACAACGCCGGTGTCGGCTTCGTCTTCGACAGCACGCGAAAATTCAGCGCCGAGGGGCACGAGATGCACTTCGCGGTGAACTACCTCGCGCACTACCTCCTCATCAAGCGCCTCCTCCCCCTCATCATTGCCAGCGCGCCCTCGCGCATCATCAACGTGTCGTCGGGCTCGCAAACACCGATCGACTTCGACGACCCGATGATGGAAAAGGGGTTCACCGGCGGTCGCGGCTACGCGCAGAGCAAGCTGGCGCAGATCCTGATGACGATCGACATGGCGCCCGAACTCGAGAAACGCGGGGTGCTGACCTATTCGTTGCACCCGGCGACGACGATGAATACCACGATGGCGCGGGCCCTCAAGGTCACGCCACGCTCCACCGTCGAGGAGGGGGCGGAGTCGGTGGTCAACGCGATCGTCACCACCCAACCGACCGGCACCTACTTCAACCGCTCGGCCCCCATCAAGGCGCACCCCCAGGCGTACGACGCCGATGCGCGTGCCAAGCTGCGGGCGCTCAGCGAACGGCTCACCGGCGAACGCTAGCTCACCCATCCCGAGGAAGCCCAATGTCCGACCATGCTTCGCTGCGCCGCGACGTGCGCATGCTCAAGGGGTACGCCCTCGTCTCCACGGCCAGCCTGTGCATCCTTGCATTGGGCGCATTCCGTCAGCCGCAAGAACAGAAGGCGCGCTTCGGCGAGATCGATGTCGAACGCATCAATATCGTCGAACCCGACGGCAAGCTGCGCATGGTTCTCTCCAACCGCCCGCGTTCGATCGGTCCGATCTACAAGGGAAAGCCGTTCGGCTACGCCGGCGGTTCGCGCCCGGGGATCATCTTCTTCAACGATGAAGGGACCGA
This sequence comes from uncultured Gemmatimonadaceae bacterium, assembly GCA_964560345.1. Lineage (GTDB taxonomy): Bacteria > Gemmatimonadota > Gemmatimonadetes > Gemmatimonadales > Gemmatimonadaceae > SCN-70-22. The sequence continues at coordinate 18,910 of CAZLLP010000010.1, read as the reverse complement.
GAACGGCGGCCTGACGTTCGACGGCAAGCGTGGCCCCGACGGGAAGTACCGCGCCTCGAGCGGCTTCTCGTTCGACCAGTTCAACCAGGACCAGATTCTCTACTTCCAGTACAACGACGACAACGGGGTGCGTCGCACCGGCTTCACCATCGCCGATCGCGCCAACGCCGACATCTACGACATGGTCGCCGAGCGCGATTCGATCATGAAGCTCCCCGAGGGAGCGGTGCGCAACGACGCGCTGCAGAAGTGGGCGGCGCCGCGCAACGGGGTCCCGCTCATGGCGCAACGCATCTTCGTGGGACGCGACCCGGCCAGGAACGCGATCATCAACCTCTCCGACCCCAACGGCAAGCCGCGCCTGCGCCTCAAGGTCGACTCGTTAGGGACGGCGTCGATGGAGTTTCTCGACGCGGCCGGGACGGTCACCGCGCGCTTCCCGGAGAAGTAGCCCGGCATCGCGAGCGGGACGTCGCCCGCAGTCGCCCCCGGATCTTCACCATTTCTTCGGGGCCGATGGAGAGATCGACGAACTATCTTTCGTCTTCGCGCGCGCCGTCGAGGGTCGACGGCGCGCGTTCCGCGTCGATCCATCCCCCTCTCGCTCCGCTCGCTCATGCGCCTGCGATACGCGGCCGTCTGCACGTCGACGATCCTTCTATTCGCCGCGCCGGCGCTGCTCGGCGCACAGCCCTCGCCCGTTGCCAAGACCCCGCCCAAGCCGTGGTCCGGGAGCATCGAAGCGGCGGCTTCGCTCTATCAGGGCAATACCGAGCAACGTGCCCTCTTCACCAAGACCGATCTCGGGCGCGCCGACAGCACGCTGCAGCTTCGCGGCACGCTCAGCTTTGGCTACGCGGACGCGGCGCGCGATTCGGTGCCGCGCGCGGTCACCAAGCGCACCTGGATTGGTGCGGTCGCGCTCGATTATCGCCCGTTCGACCACCTCTCGCCGTTCATGTTCGTGAACTACGAGGCGAGCTACGAGAAGCGCGTCCTCGATCGCGTGGGTGTCGGCGTTGGCGGCAAGGCGGTGCTGCTCAGCACGGGCGACACCGAGGCCAACGTCTCGCTCGCCATGCTCGCCGAGCGCCTGCGCCCCACGGCGCTCTCGCCCGACTCGGCGATTGTCTCGGCGGCGCGCTGGTCCGGTCGCGCGCGCTTCAAGCATCAGTTCGATCCGCGACTCAAGCTGTCGCACACGACGTTTTGGCAGCCCCGGGTGACCGACCTCGAGAGCTACACCGTCAACTCGACGTCCGAGCTGAGCCTGGCGGTGCGCCAATCGACGAGCTTTACCGTGTCGTATCTCGCGCTGTATGACAGTGCGGCACGCGATCGTGGCGCACGCAGCAACAACGACGCGCAGTTGCTCTTTGGAGTGAAGACCGGATTCTAGGACGAATCACGGCCGCGTTGTGAGATGGCACGTAGCGAGGCGTTCGCACGCGCCCCAACTTGGACCTTCCCTGAGATTGGAGTATCCAATGCGTCGTTTGTCATGGGCCACGGTCGGCCTCGCTGTCTTGTCCACCGCTGCGTTCGCCCTCACCACCCACTACGCCACGTGGTCCGGCAAGATCGCCGGCAACGAAGGCGCCAAGATCACGGGCGAAGTCTCGATGCAACCAACGGCTGACGGTGTGGGAACCGACGTCAGCGTCATGCTGATGGGGGATGCCGCGTCCACGACGCGCCCGTGGCACGTACACATGGGGAGCTGCGCCAAGGGCGGCGGCGTGCTCGGCGGCGGCAAGTCGTACACGCCCATCACCACCGATGGCAGCGGGCACGGCATGAGCAAGGCCACGCTCCCGATGGCCACCCCCGACACGGGGAGCTACTACGTCAACATCCACGAGTCCGCCGGCAACATGGGGAAGATCGTGGCCTGCGGCGACCTGACGAAGTCGTAAGCGCCGCGCGCAGGACCTGCAGCTCAACGGGGAGGCCCGCCGGATCCGGCGAGTCTCCCCGTTAGGCATGCGGCGCCAGGGATCGCTCCGGGCGCGAGCGTCGTGGGTGCGCTACTCGTGCGACTTGGCGATCATCTGCAGCATCTTCAGGTTGATCTTCACGAACCGAAAGAGCTGCCATGGGAGAAAGGTGCGCAGGGCGCGCGTGCGTGGCGTGGCCACCGCAATGAAGGACGCTTCGGTGTACGGGGCCGGCGCCTGGCCGGCATCGGGACGCGGGTCGTTAGGCATCGCTGGTCCTCCTATTCCGGGATGATCTGCCAGCCGAGCTTCCCCTTGGCCTTCCAGATGAAGGCGTGGTGGAGGAAGTACTTGATCCAGTGCGCCGCCAACCCGATCTCGCCGAACGTGTAGCGCAGGTCGCGCCCGGTGCCCGGGAAACGCTTGTAGTCGGGGACGATGGGATACATGGTCATCGCCGCCGCCGACCCCGTGAGCATCCCCTTGCCGGCCGAGGCGACGCAGGCGGCGCCCATCGTGGCCATCGAGGCGCGATGCGCGGGGGCATTGGCGCCCCGCTGGATCCGGTCGGCGATGGTGTTGGCCACCGCGCGCCCCATGATCCCGCTCGGCATCCCGGTGCGCGGCGGCGACGGCGTGATGACGGTGCCGTTGGGGCTCTTGAACGGCTTGGAGAGCTGGTGCGGGGGGGCAAAGGCGATCCCCACGGCCCAGATGTTGTCGTATTTGGGGCTCTGGTACGTCCGCGGCCAGTCGTCAGGCGACCACTCCTCGAACGGTTTCGGCGTGTAGTTCGCGTCGACGCGCATGAAGCCGTTCGGCGCAAACAGCTCTGCCGTCGTCTCCGCGCCCGTGCGGTCGAACGACTTGAGCCCCACCCCGCCAAACGGTGGCAGCAGCATGGCGAAGTCGAACCGGAGCGAGTGCTTCGCGCCGTCCAGTGTCTCGTAGAACACCTCGCCAGGCTCCACGCGCTCCACGTGTGCTTGCAGGATCCACCGGATCCCGCGCTCCGTGTAGAGCGATTCTGCCCACGTCTTGCTGTGGGTGACGAAGCCACCGACCTCCATGTGCAACCCGGCTACGCCGAAGTCGCCCAGCTCGTGCTCGTTGGAGAGGTAGATGATCTCGGCCATGTGGCGCAGCCCGCGCGTGCGGATCTCATGCTCCACGTTGAACACGTACTCGAACGCCGCGCCCTCGCAGGTACACGTCCCGTGGCTGGTCCCGATCACCAGCACCTGCTTCTCGCCAGCGCGCATCTTCGCGAAGACCCCTTCCAGCGACTTCGCCGTCTCTTCCGCGTGCGAGGCCGTACACACCGAGAGGGAGTTCCCGCCGGGACCGAGTCCCTGCACGGCGCCGAAGTTGAGCTTGGGACCTGTGGCGTTGACGAGGTAGTCGTACGGGATGCGCTCCAGTTCACCCCGTCGCGCGTCGCTGGTGTGCTCCACCGTCACGTAGGGCGTCGCACTCGTCGCGTCTCCCTCGGGATGGATCTCGGTCCCCTTGGCCTGGACATAGGTGATCCCGAGCTTCTGGTAGACCGGGGCCAGCGGGAACGTGACGTCGTTGCTGGTCATGCGCCCAACGCCCACCCAGATGTTCGACGGGATCCAGTTCCAGCGCGAGTTGGGCGTCACGACGATGACGTCGTGCTCGCGCCCAAGGCGCTGCCGCAGGCGCGTGGCGGCGGTATGGCCGGAGATTCCGGCGCCGAGGATGACAGTGCGGCTCATGCGGGGCCTCCGCAGCGAAACGCTGCCGGATGCGGACAAAGGAACAGCCGTGACCAGTGGTCAACTATATTCCTACATGGTTGACTACTATAGCGCAAGGCTCCAGATTTCATGCAGGGTCGCGGACCGCAATGGCGCATGGGGCGCCGCGGTGCCGGCGCACGGCGCTGCTCCCTGGCGCCGGGCGCGTCGACCGGGCGCACACGCACGGGAGTCCTTACCGATGGCCAAGTTCCGCAACAAGAAGGTCGATGTCGTCCTCGACGTGCGTTCGCACGTCGAATTCTTCTTCGGGCACCTCCCCGGGGCCATCTGCATGCCGGTGGGTGGTATCGAAGAGGCGATCACGCAGCGCGCCGAGATCATGCGCGACTCGAACATCCTGGTCTACTGCGCCAGCGGAGCGCGCTCGGCGACTGCCGCCGAGACGCTCAAGCGCATGGGCTACCGCCGTGTGGTGGATGGCGGCGGGTACTCGCAGGCGCGACGGGAGTTCGAGGCCAGCTAGGCCACGCGTTCCGTCAGCAACAACGCGCGCGCATCGCGCGCAATGCGATCGGCGAGGTCGTCGAGCGGCAGGTCGTTGCGATCGGTGCCGAACGGCTCCTCGATTTCGGTCGCCAGCAGCTCGAGCCCCATCGTGGCAAAGAAGGTGAACATCGACGCGATCACCGTGCCGTAGCCGAACTCGCGCGCGAGTCCGAAGGGCATCACCAGCGCGTACAGCACCACGAACTGCTTGATGTATGAGCTGTACGAGAACGGGATCGGCGTGTTGCGGATGCGCTCGCACCCGCCACAGACGTCGTCGAACGTGGTCAGCAGCGGCGTGAGTGCGACGATCGCTTCGCGCGGGAGCGCCTCGCGACGCACGTCGTCGTGCACCTGTGCAAAGAGCGCTCGCATGAGCGCATTGGGACGATGCGGCGCCTCGATGTGGCGCGGCGCACGAAGGTGCTGGGCGAGCGTGGCACCCGAGGCGGCGATGAGGTCGGCGTACGTTGCACGTGCCGGCGCGTCGGCCGGGAGCATGGCATCGAGCGAGTGCGAGAGCGCGCGCGAGGCATTCACCATCTGCCCCCACAAGCGTCGCCCCTCCCACCAGCGGTCGTACGCCGTGTTGGTCCGAAAGACGAGCAGCAGGCCGAGGATGATCCCGAGGATCGAGAGAAACGACGGCCCCAGCGGAACGGCGACCTGCATCGCATGCTCCGCCCACACCACCAACGCCGCGTAGACGCCGGCTCCCACCACGTCGAAGAAGAGCGTGCGGAACACCGGGCTGCGCGGAAAATCGAGCAGGATGCGAATCCAGTTTTTCGGATCGTACGTGATCATGCGGGCCGTCGGTGAATGGGCGTCGAGAGGCGCAACGTCGTCACGCGCGCCTGGCCTGACAACGGGGCAACGGTGCGCCCTACGCGGGACGAACCTCCACGGGGACACCGGTGAACGCGGCAGTCCCGATGAGCGTGTCCACCCGCTGGTCGTCGGTGAGGTCGTTGATGCTCACCCCGGGGTGCTGCGTCGCGACGCGCAACGCTACCCCTCGCCGCCCGTGCCCGAATCCGTGCGGGAGCGAGACCACACCCTGCATCATCGAATCGCTCACCTCCACCGGGACGACCACCTCGCCCACGCGAGATCGCACGCGCACGCGCATTCCCGCTACCACGCCGCGTGACTCGGCGTCGCGCGGATGCATGAGCAGCGTGCAGCGGTCGTCGCCGCGCATGAGGCGCTCGACGTTGTGCATCCACGAGTTGTTGGAGCGCAGGTCACGCCGACCGATGAGGGCGAGCATGCCGCGGCCGTTGCCGTTGCCGCCGCCGTTGCCGCCGCCGTTGCCACCGCCGTTGCCACCGCCGTTGCCACCGCCGTTGCCACCTCCGTTGCCACTGACGGCTACGCCATCGAGCCACTGCTCGAGTCGCGTCACATCCGATACGAACTCTGCCGGCGCGAGTCGCACGGTGTGATCGCTGGTGCGCAACCGTGCGGGGAGCGTCGGTTGGAGCGATCCGAGGTCGGCGCCGTGCGGTTGGCGCTCGAGGCGGCGCACGCTCATCCCGTTCCCCAGGACATTGAAGCGATCGCCAAACGGCCCGAAGCGCAGGGCGAGATCGAGCAGGCCGCGAGCGCCGACGGTACGCACGAAGGCAGCATAGGCGCGCGCCCGCAGTCGGCGACCGGCATCGCCGCGCGTCACGCGGAGGGTGAGTTCGTTGAAGATCTCCCAGTCGTGTCGCGCCTCGGCCGGGCGCGGGATCATTGCCGGCGAGTACTTGGCGGTGTTGTGCACCGCCAAGGCGTTGAAGACCAGGTCGTAGTGATCGCGCTCCAGCGGGGCGGTGGGCGGGAGGATCACGTGCGCGTGCCGCGTGGTCTCGTTGACGTAGAAGTCCACCGCCACAAAGAAGTCGAGCTGTGCGATTGCGCGCTCAAGCCGCGCCCCGTTAGGCGTGGAGAGCACCGGGTTGCCAGCGTGCGTGACCAGCGCGCGCACCTGCCCCTTGCCGGCGGTCTCCATTTCCTCGGCCAGGGTGCTGACGGGGAGTTCTCCGGCGTATTCGGGCAGTCCTCGCACGCGTGAGCGCCAACGGCCGATCGTCGGCGCTCCGAGCCCTCCGCGTCCGCGCACGACCTCGACGGCCGGCTTGGTGAACATCGCGCCGCCAAAGGCATCCAGGCGTCCGGTCACGGCATTGAGCACCGTGATCAGCCAGCAGGCGAGCCCGCCGAACTCCTGCGTCGACACGCCGATCCGTCCGTAGCACACCGCACGCTCGGCGCGCGCGAAGTCGCGCGCCATCTGTCGAATGGTGCCGGCGCGCATCCCCGTGGCCACGGCCACCCGTTCGGGCGGAAAGCGCAGCGCCAGCGCGCGTACCTCTTCCACACCGGTAACAAACGACGGAAGGCTGTCAACGCGGGAGAGCGCCTCGTTGAAGATGACGTGCAGCAGCGCGAGGAGGAGGAGCGCGTCGGTCCCGGGGCGGATGAAGTGATGGTCGTTGGCCAGTGCGGCCGTCTCGGTGCGCCGGGGATCCACCAGGACGATGCGGCCGCCCCGCGTGCGAATCGCCTTCAGGTGCGCCTTCACGTCGCCCGCCGTCATCAGCGAGCCATTGGAGGCCGCCGGGTTGGCGCCGAGGATGAGCAGGTGCTCGGTGCGTTCGAGGTCGGGGATGGGGATGAGCAGGCCGTGCCCGAACATCAGGGTCGCCGCGAGGTGATGCGGCAACTGGTCGACCGATGTGGCGGAGTAGCGGTTCCTGGTCCCGAGCGCACGCATGAAGCGCGGCGCCGTGAGCAAGGCGCCCAGCGAGTGGGCGGTGGGATTGCCGAGGTAGACGGCGACCGCGTCGCGCCCGTGCTCGCGCTGCACGGTTTGCAACTGACGGGCAACGACATCGATGGCGTCGTCCCACGAGAGCGGGACCCATCGGTCGCCCTCGCGCCGCACGGGGGTGCGCAGCCGGTCGGGATCGTGATGGATGTCCTGCAGCGCGACGGCCTTGGGGCAGATGTGCCCGCGCGAGAACGGGTCGTCGATATCGCCCCGGATGCCCAGCACGCGATCGCCCTCGTGCTCGACCACGATGCCACACATGGCTTCACACAGGGTGCAGGTGCGCAGGTGGCGGGAGGGCATGCCGAGACGATACCGCCCGGCCTCGCGCGCCACGAGGGGGGCACGTCACGGAATGCGAACGCGGGGCCGCCCGATGGGCGACCCCGCGTTCCTCCGGTCCCTCCCGGTCAGTCAGGCGCCGGCGAGCGTGACCTCACCGGCACCTGCTTTCCGTGATCAGAATTCGACCTTGAAGCCCAGCTGTGCCTGACGAGCGGCGAAGGCGCCGGTCGACTGGCCGAACGTGGTGATCGGGGTCGTGCCGCTGAACTTCTGGCCGCCGAAGGCGGAGATGTTCTCGCTGTTGAACAGGTTGAAGACCTCGGCCATGATCGTGATCTTCTGCGATCCGCGCTGGATGAGCGCGCGCTGCAGGCGCAGGTCGACCGTCTTGTACCAGTTCTCCCACGAGCTTTCCGGACGGATGACGCGATCCGGGCCCGTGAAATCGTCGAAGGTCACGTTGTTGAGGTTGAGGTCCTTGCCATCGATGGCCACGAAGGGGCGCGGCGACGCGACCTGCGTGATGGTCGAGGCTTGGATCCCGAGCGGGAGCTTGTTGATGGTCGAGAGAACGAAGCGGTGACGCTCGTCGCCCGACGTGTACTGCATCTGGTACGAGGACCGGTTGGGGAAGACGTTGGCCAGGTTGCCATCGAAGTCCGACTTGTACCAGCCCAGCGTGTACGCAAGGTTGAAACGCTGGCCGTTCTTGCTGTAGGTCGCCTGCGTCACGAGGCCCGAGAACTTGGCCTTGCCGAAGTCGTCCCACAGGATGATGTCGCCGTAGGCCGGGCTCAGCACGCGCGCGCGCACGTTGGCGGCGGCGTTGAACCAGTTGGCGTTGAGGCGCACGTACAGGTTCTTGATGTTCTGGTTCACGTAGTCGACGTTGACGCCGAAGGCGTCCGTGAACTGGTGCCCGACGCCCAGGGAGTACTGCCAGTTTTCCGGCGTGCGCATGAGGTTCTTGACCAGCACCGGCGACAGCGGGGCGGTCGCTCCGCCAGCCGCAACCCGCTGGCGCAGCACGGCCGGATCCTTCGTTCCCGGGTTGGCGAACGTGTACGACCGCCACGTCGAGTTGAGGCGCTCCTGGAAGCCGATGAACGACGTCACGCGATCATAGAGGATCGCGAAGCCGCCGCGCACGAACGTCTTGTTCTGCTTGTTCGGGTCCCACGAGAACGAGATGCGCGGCGAGAAGTTGTTCAGGTCGTTCTTGCGGTCGCCACGGTTGATGAAGTCGTTCAACTCCGCCTTCGACGTGAGGCGCGTGTCGCTGGCCCACGGCACCGTCTGGTCGTTGTTGAGCGTGTTGAGCTCGGCGTCGTAACGCAGGCCGAGGTTGATCGAGAGGTTCTCGATCGGGCGCCACTCGTCGTTGAGGTAGAAGCCCGTCGTGTACCCCGTCGCGCTGGCGCGGGCGTCATCGGTCCCCGCCGGGTTGGTATACCCGACCGAGATCGAGGCCGCGTTAGGCAGGCTCGACGTGTCGGTGAGGAAGCTGAACGACCCGAACTGGTTGGACGGGAGGTACTGGCTGCCGTTGATCTTGGACAGCTCGACGCCAAACTTGATCAGGTGGTTGCCGCCCCAGTTGTCCAGGTTGTACGTCGACCGGTTGACCAGGCGGAAGTGCTTCTCGCGCAGCTCGAGCGGGAAGCCGGACGTTCCCGTGATGATCCCAGGGTAGGTGGACGTCGGTCCGGGGAGCAGCGGCGCCTCGGTGTGGTTCCACTGCACGTACTGCAGCGACAGCTCGTTGACCAGGTTGGTGGTCGGGAGCCAGCGGTGGCGCAGCTGGGCGGTGTTGATCAGGTACTCCTGCGAGATGCCGGCGTCCTGCGTCGAGCGCCCGCCGAAGTTGCCCTCGCCATCGAGGATGCGCGTCGACCACATGAAGTCGTACGTGCTCTTGTCGTTGGGCGTGGCCGTGAGGCGCGAGAAGAAGGTGTGGTTCTTCTGCGGCGCCAGGAACGAGCCCTTGTACTTCTGCCACGGCGCATACGTCGTGGTCGGAACCACGTCGATGTAGTTGTCGGTGAGCGTCCCTTCGTAGCTCCCCGCGAAGTACAGCTTGCCCCGGGCGATCGGGCCGCGGAGGTTGAGGCCGAACTGGTTGCGCCCGTACTTCGGCAGCTGCGAGTTGGCGCGCTGCTGGATGAACGTGCGGGCGATGTAGTCCTTGCCCTGGTAGAAGCCGAAGGCCGACCCTTCCCACTTGTCGGTGCCGCGGCGGCTCACCGCCGAGATCACGTACGAACCCGCGCGAGAGTACTCGGCGTCGTACGGGTTCAGGTACACGCGGAATTCCTCGAGTGCTTCCTGCGGCAAGGGCGACCCGGTCTGCGGAATGCCGACGAGGTTGCCGTTGTACAGCGACTTCATCTCCACCCCGTCCATGTAGAGGTTGATGAAGCGCAGGTCGGGCGCACCGCCGGCCGACGGGAGCGCGCGCCCCTGCTGCGGCGCGTAGCTCTTCACCCCCGGGGCGATGGCGGCGAGGTTCATCACGCCGCGCGCGTTCATCGGGAGGTTCTCGATCTCTTCCTTGAGCACGGGCGCCGAGATCGACAGGCGCTGCACTTCGACCTGCTTGACCCGCTCGGCGGTGACGGCGACGGCCTGCAGTTCGGTCGCCCCCTTCTCCATCGTGATCGTCAGGCGGGCCCGCTGCCCGATGACGAGTTGCACGGAGTCCTGCACCGGCTTGTATCCCAACGCGCGCACGTCCACTGTGTACTTGCCCGAGAAGAGGCCGAGGAGTCGGAACTCCCCGTTCTGGCGCGTGGTGACGTTGCGGCGTTCACTTGTCGCGATGTTCGTGACGGCGATCTGCGCACCGGCGATCGGCTCGCCTTCCTTCCCAACCACGCTCCCTTCGAGCGTGATCGTGTTTTGTGCGTGCACCGGCGTTGACGTGGCAATCCAACCCAGCGTCGCGACGGCAAGGGCGCGTACGACCCAAGTTCGCATCTGGAGTTATCTCCTGGGGGTGAGAGGCATGAACTCAACGCGAAGCGAGTGGCCTTCGCTGTGGCGAAAGTGTCTGCGATGACGCCGCTTACGTCAATACGGATTCTACTGGCCGCGTCGCTGGCCGTGCTGGTGGTCCCCTCGTGGGGCGCAGCGCAGCAGGGCGGGATACGCCGTTGCGTGAGTGACACGACGCGTGTCCTCCCCGCACCAGTCCTGCAGCAGACGGTCGACACCATCGCTCCCGGCGTCACCTACACGTGTCTGCTGCGCCCTGAAGGGCCGTGGCTCCTGCACATCGCCACGATCGACCTGCGCGCCCCGGGCTATGCGATCGATGGCGTTCGCGCGGCCGAGCGCATGGTCGGGCGCGAACGGGTGAGCGCGATGGCGCAGCGCCTCGTCGCGCGCGGCGAGCGTCCGCTGGTGGCCATCAATGCCGACTTCTTCGATCTCGGCACCGGCGAGGTCGAGAACAACCACGTCGTCCGCGGGGAATGGGTGAAGGGGGCAGTCATCACCGATTCGCCGCACGACGAATTCGACAACGCCCACACCCAGTTTGCCATCGACCGGCGAGGTGGGGTGCACATCGGGCGCTTCGCGCTGCACGGCGAGGTCCGCGCGGGGCGACGGTCCCAGGCGCTGGTGGGGGTCAACTATCGCCCGCCGCGCACCGAGGGAGTCGTGCTCTACACGCCGTGGTATGGCGACCGTACGCTGAGCGACACGCTCGAGCGCGCGACGGGGGCGCGCCCGCGTGACCCGGATACGACGCCATCCGCAACGTCGGCTGCCACGCCGCCAGCCGCAAAACCGGCGCCGCCACGCCCCGCGCCCTCCCTTTCGCAGTTACGCGCCGACAGCGCCCGCGCGGCCACCCTTGCCGCCACGCGCCAGGCGGTGGAAGTCGCGCTCACCCCTGCGGGGGCGCGCGGCGACACCTTGCTCTATCGCGTGGCCACCACCCGCCCTCGGGTGGGGGGAGCGTTACGCATCCCCGCTCGCGGCGCGGCGTTGAGCGCCACCGGCGACTCCGCCATTGCCTTCGTGCGCGCGCTCGCTCGGCGCGGAGCGACGGTCCGCGTGCTGGCGGGCCTCGGTCTCCCGGCATTCAGTCCACGGACGTCGGTGGGCGGGTGGCCGCGGGTGGTGCAGGACGGCGCCAACGTCGGCGTGCGCGCCGATTCGCTGGAGGGGACCTTCCCACGCTTCTCCTCAGCACGTCATCCGCGCAGCGCCATCGCCCTTTCCCGCGACTCCACGCAACTCATGCTGGTCGTGGTCGACGGGCGGCGTCCGTGGAGCGTCGGGATGTCGCTCGGAGAGCTGGGTGACGCGCTCATCGCGTTAGGCGCGTCGCAGGCGATGAACCTGGACGGCGGCGGGTCGAGCGCGCTCTGGGTGCGGGGAGAGATCGTGAACTTCCCGTCCGATCCCACCGGCGAACGCGCGGTGGGGAACGCCCTCGTGATCCGTCAGGTGAAACGATGAGCGGCTTCCAGGACCACTTTGCGCCGCAGGCCGGGCGGTACGCGGCCTTTCGTCCGACCTATCCGGCGGCCATGATCGCCAGCGTCGCCGCGCTCGCGCCACGTCGCGAACGCTGCTGGGACGTGGGAACCGGGAGCGGGCAGGCGGCGGTCCTGCTGGCCGAACACTTCGCGCACGTGGACGCCACCGATGCCAGTGCCAGCCAGGTGGCGCACGCCACCGCGCACCCGCGGGTGACCTACCACGTTGCGCCGGCCGAGGCGTCCCCGCTCCCCGATGCATCGGTCGACCTGGTGACGATCGCGCAGGCGTTGCACTGGTTCGACCTCCCCGCGTTCTACCGCGAGGTGCAACGTGTGGCGGTCCCCGGCGCCGCCATCGCGGCGTGGACGTATGGCCTGATCGAGATCGACCCGGACGTGGATGCCGTGGTGCACTGGTTCTACGAGGCTCGACTCGGGACGTACTGGCCCTTCGAGCGCCGGCATGTGGAGAGCGGCTATGCCACGCTCGACTTCCCCTTCCCTCGGCTCACCGTCACCTCACCCCCCATCGAGGCGATGCTCGACCGCGAGGGTGTCACGGGGTTCCTCAGCACCTGGTCGGCGCTCAAGCGCGCCCGCGAGCAGGAGGGGGGCGACCCGCTGGACGAACTGCGCGAGCGACTGGCGGTGGCGTGGCCCGATGGCGCCACGCCGCGCCGCGTGCGCTGGCCGATGCTGGTGCTGGCGGGGCGCATCAGCGACGTGCGTTAGGCGCGCGCGCGTCGGGAGTCGACCTTCAGTCAGCGGCGCCGTTAGGCCCCGACCGGCTCGACGCGCACCGGGAAGTTCATCGAACTGGCGATGTAGCACAGCGCGTGCGAGCGTTCGTGCAACTGGCGGAGCAGTTCGGGCGCCACCTCGCCGCGAAACGTCGTGCGAGGGCGCAGCACGACTTCGGTGAAACGACCGCCTCCGCCAGGGACTTCGGCCAGCGTCCCTTCGGGCGAATCCTCATACGTCTCCAACACCACGCCGGCGTCGGCGCACTGGTGCAGGAACCACAGCATGTGGCACGCCGAGAGCGAACCGACCAGCAACTCTTCGGGGTTGTAGCGCGTGGCGTCGCCGCGGAAGGCCGGATCGGACGACCCGGCGATGGGCGCCTTGCCCGGCGCGGCGTACTCGTGCGATCGGCTGTAGCCGCGATAGGTCGCGGTGCCGTCGCCGAGATTGCCGGTCCAGCGGACATCCATCGAGTAGCGGTGGTGCTTCATCATTCGAGAAGACGAGAAGACGAGAAGACGAGTGGCCTAACGCGGGGGGTCGAACATCAGGACGCCAGCGGTGCCTGGGGCGGTAGGGTCGTTGTCGCGCGGACCCTTGGGACCGCCGCGCCGGACCTTGGCGCTGGCGTCGGTCACTTCGATGGCCACGTAGGCGGTGCCGCGCAGGTGCTCCTCGGGGATGGGATCGTAATCGACCCCTTCGGTGCGCCCCGGGAAGTAGCGCCGCACGAGCGCCACCGACGCGAGCATCTGCTCGGTCGGGTCGTCGACCACGCGCGCCGTCCCGAAGCAGACGGCGCTGCGGTAGTTGACCGAGTGATAGAGCGCGGTGCGCGAGTAGACGAGACCGTCCACCAGCGTCACCGAGACGCACACCGGCTTTCCGCTGGCCACGTGCTTCATCAGGCGCGAGTGATGGGCGCCGTGGACGTAGATCGTCCCCGGTCGCGCCGCGTCGACGGCATAGGTCATGGGGATCACCACCGGCCCCTCCTCGTCGGCGATGGCGATGTGCGCCACCAGTCCGTCGCGCAGGATCCCCTCCACCTCACTCGGTGCCGTGCGCTCCGGATGGATGCGCACACGCGTGCGGTCGCTGGTCGACTCCAGGGTGGGAGCGGGGGCGGGGCGCGGGACAGATGCAGTCATTCGGACCTCGGGACGGTGGAAACTCGGCTCGGGCCGCACGCACTGGCGATCGCGGGACCCTGCGATGACTTTACGGCATCGTTGGTTCTACGAAAATGGCCAGATCTCAAACACCCCGTAAGGCCAGACTACCGCGGAGAGGAAGCTCGACCCCGCTCACTCTCGCACTCGACCCCCAGGCGGCCGTCCCGCTGCAGCGACAGCTCTATGCGGCGCTGCGCGGCGCCATCCTGGAGGGGCGGCTCGCCCCCGGCGTTCGCCTCCCGGGGACGCGCCCGCTCGCCGAGTCGCTCGACGTCTCACGCACCACGGTCGCCCTGGTCTTCGACCAGCTTCGCGCCGAGGGCTACCTCCAGGGGCACGCGCGTACCGGGACGTTCGTCGCACGCGTCCTTCCCGAAGAACACCTGCGGGTGGGTGCCGCTCGCGCAGGTACTCGCGCACGCCTCCGGGCCAGCGAGGCCGCGCGCGTATCGAATGGCACGTCCGCTCCCACGCCGCTCACGTCACGACGCGGCGCGATGCTCGCGTCGCTGTCGATCACATCGTCGCCGATGCACGGTTCGACGGGGGCGCGCGCCTTTCGTCTGGGCACGCCCGCCCTGGATCACTTCCCGTTGCAGCTGTGGGGGCGATTGCTCGCGCGCCGCTGGCGCCGCCTCACTGCCGCGCAGCTCGCCTACGCCGAGCCGCACGGGCATCCCCCGTTGCGTGCCGCCATCGCCGAATACGTCCGGCAGGCACGCGCGGTCTCGTGCGAGGCCGAGCAGGTGATCGTCGTGAGCGGCGCGCAGCAAGCCTTCGACTTGTGCGCGCGTCTCCTCCTCGACCCGGGCGACGTGGCGGCGATCGAGGATCCCGGCTATCGCGGGACGCGCGGGGCCTTGCTCGCGGCGGGCGCCGAGCTCGCGCCCATCCGGGTCGACGCCGACGGACTCGATGTCGCCCAACTCGACGCGCTCCCTGTGGCACCACGCCTCGCCTGCGTGACCCCCTCGCACCAGTTCCCGTTAGGCGTGACGCTCAGCGCGGCGCGACGACTCGCCCTGTTGCAGTGGGCGCGCCGGCACGGGAGCTGGGTCGTGGAAGACGACTTCGACAGCGAGTATCGCTTTCGCGGGCGTCCGCTCCCCTCCTTGCAGGGGATGGATCACGACGGACGCGTCGTCTATGTCGGTACCTTCAGCAAGACGCTCTTTCCCGCGTTGCGACTGGGTTATCTCATCGCGCCTCCGGCGCTGGTGGAGCCGTTCGCCCGCGCACGTGCGATCCTCGATCGTCACCCGTCATCGCTCGAGCAGGCGGTGCTCGCCGACTTCATCGCCGAGGGGCACTTCGCGCGACATGTCCGGCGCATGCGTGGCCTGTACGCCGAGCGTCAGGAGACGTTGCTGCGTCTCCTGGCCGAACGCGCGTCATCGTGGTTGGAGGCCGAGCCCGTCGATGCCGGGATGCATCTGATTGGATGGCTGCGTGGTGGGCTCGACGATGCAACGCTTGCGGCGCGCGCGCTCGCGCATGGCGTGGTGACCTCGCCACTCGGCGCGCTGACCATTGCACCCACGGCGCGTGGTGCGCTGATGCTGGGCTTTGCCGGATACGACGCCGCGTCGATGACGCGCGCGCTCGACGTGTTGTGCGACGTCGCGCGTGAGGCACGCGGTGTAACCGTGTGAAACCCACGGCTACGTGGTGTAAAGCACGCAGCTTCGCGATGCTCGGCGTGCGGTTTCGCCCCATAGACAATGCCTGCACGTTCCGTCAGGTTGTGGGCGTGACTCACCCGGCGACCTCCGCGCGCACCCGGACCTCATGACTTCGTCGGCGCACTTCGACGCTCCGCCGAGCGACTCGCCTGAGGCGCGGCATCGCGCGTTGCACGAGGCGTTGCGCGCTTTCCCCGCCTCGCTCTTCCAGTTCGATCCGCGCATGCGGGAAGGGTGGTACGCCGACCGCTACTTCGTGCGCACCGCCAACACGGTCGCGTTCAACGAGCGCGATCCCGTCGTGCAGATGCAGGTGTTTGCCAAGCAGCATGGGATCATCGCCGGCGTGTATGAGGTGATCCGCATCCTGCAGACGCAGTTGGCGCGGCACCCGTACACGGGGCGGGCGTACACCATCGACGACTTCACGATCGAGACGCTCATCGACGGTGACCCGCTGTCACCGCGCGAGACGGCGCTCCTCATCACCGGCCCCTACATCGCCTTTGCCCACCTGGAAACCGATTACCTCGGCGTTCTCGCGCGGCGTTCGCTGGTGGCGACCAACGTTCGGCGTGTGATGGATGCGGCCAACGGCAAGCCGGTGATCTTCATGGGGGCGCGCCACGACGACTGGCGCGTGCAGACGCCCGACGGGTACGCCGCACGTGTGGGGGGCGCGGGGAGCGTATCGAGCGACGCCGGCGGCGCGTGGTGGGGGGCCTCGGGCGTGGGGACGATGCCGCACGCGATGATCGCGGCCTTTGGTGGCGACGTGGTGGCCGCGACGCTCGCCTTCACGCGCTACTGCCACGCGCACGAGCCCGACGTGAAGGTCGTCTCGCTCGTGGACTATGACAACGACGTCGTGCGCGATGCGATCTCCGTCGCGCGCGCCATGCACGCCACGTTTGGACCAGGTTCACTCGCCGCCGTGCGCGTGGACACCAGCGAGCGGTTGGTCGACACGTCGCTGACCGCCGATGCGGCGGCCCGCGGGCGCGACGGGCTCACCGGGGTCAACCCCGAGCTGGTGCGTCGGCTGCGCGCCGCGCTCGACCACGCCGGCTTTCCCGATGTGGGGATCATCGTGTCGGGTGGGTTCACCCCGGCCAAGATCCGCCACTTCGAACGCGAACGCATCCCGGTCACCGGCTACGGTGTGGGCTCGTCATTGCTGGGACATAACGACGGAGAGCATGACGGGCTCCTCAACAGCTTCGACTTCACCGCCGATGTGGTGATGGTCGATGGGCGACTGGAGAGCAAGGTGGGGCGCGGGTAT
Source organism: uncultured Gemmatimonadaceae bacterium (assembly GCA_964560345.1). Lineage (GTDB taxonomy): Bacteria > Gemmatimonadota > Gemmatimonadetes > Gemmatimonadales > Gemmatimonadaceae > SCN-70-22. The sequence goes on along the minus strand of CAZLLP010000010.1, from coordinate 2,218 downwards.
GCCCCCAACGCTCGCCTCGTGCGCGTCGACCTCGCCGCACTTGCCCCAACCGATCACATGACATGAGCGCCGAGAACATCGCGCGCCGCCCTCGCATCGGGTGGGTCGTGGACGTGCAGCACGACTTCATGCGCCCCGACGGGCGGCTGTATGTGCACAACCTCTTCGATGCCGCCGACGCCGGCGCCACGCAGGCCACACCGGCCATCGTGCGCACCGTCGCGTGGATGCGCGCGCATTGCGCCGTGGTCGTCTATACCGGCGACTGGCACGACTACGGCGATCGCGAGATCGACACGCTCTCGCCCGACCCGGGCAAGGGGACGTATCCGCCCCATTGCATGGGGCTCTCTGACGATCCCACCGAGCGCCTGGGCGCCGCCCTCATCCCCGAGGTCGATCCCGGGGCCGACGCGCTCATTCTCCCGCGTGATGCCAATGACGCACTGGCGCGTGAAGTGGCGCGTCGCGCCGTGAGCGAACGCCGCCCGATCTTCGTGCAAAAGCGCGAGTTCTCGGTGTTCGAGGGGAACGCCGGCGCCAACGCCCTGGTCGCGGGACTGAGAGAAGCGCTGGGCTCGGATCCGCAATTCCTGGTGTGCGGCGTGGCCACCGACGTCTGCGTCAAACAGGCGGTCGACGGCCTGCTGGATCGCTCAGCGACTGTTTCGGTGGTCCGCGATGCCACCTGGTCGCTCGGACTGCTGGGGGACGCGGAGACCTTTGACGTGTGGGCGGGGCGAGGGGCGACGCTCACGGAATCCGGTGCCCTGCGCGACTAACGCCCTCGAAACAGATTGTCCACGGAAACACAGCGGGGGAGCGACGCGAAGTCGCTCCCCCGTTTGCGTTCGATCACGACGCCGGCTGTCGGGCGCCTAGAACGTGAAGCTCCACCCGAACTCCATCCCCTCGCGGCGGAACGGATTGAACGAGACCCGGTTGGGGAGCGGAAGGTTCATGAAGTGCTCCGACGCCGCGCGCGACCCGATGATCGCTCCGACGACGCCGCCGATCACGAGTCCCGCCCCGGCGGTGGCGGTGCGATTGAACTTCTTTCCCGAATCCGACGGGTGATAGAGCCCCGTGACCCCCCACAACGCGAGCGTGCCGACGCCGGCACCGATGAGGGTGGCTTTCATCATCGGGCGCTTGTTGAAGCGCTGGTCGCCGCGGCTGACCTCGAGCTTGGTGATCTGGTCGACCGGGAAGGTCCAGATCCCGCGACCGGCCGCCGCCTCGATAAAGACCGCCGTGTCGCCTTTCATCTCGAGGAAGTTGGCGAGAAGCGGCGCCACGAGAGTGGTGGCCGAGATCCGCACCCGGGCTCCCGGGACAATGGGGAGCGCGGTGCTTCGGGTGGTGGTCGCTGGGGTCTGCTGGGCCTCGGCCGGGAGGGCGAGAGTGGCCAGGAGCGCGGCGACAGGGGCGATGGAAAGGAGACGCACAGGTGCTCCGTAGGAGCGCAAGGTTATGACGGGAAGGACGTTGCGACGAAGTATACCCACGATTCGCCGCGTCGGCCTGCACCGGGTTCGAAGGCCTGAGCGACCCCCGCCGTACCCCGGTCAGCAGAAGGACGACCGTTGCACGGTCAGTGCCACAGTCTCGGCGACGGTTGGAGAGGGCCCGAATCCCCGGTATGTTGCGGTGCTCGCAACGCCGACCGCACTCGCCGGAGAGGACCATGACGCACGCCGCCGACCTCAATGATGTGACCGCGATCGTCCGCGGCCCCCGCACCCCCGGGCGAATCTCGACTCCGGTGGGGACGCTGGAAGGGTCGGCGATCCTCAAGATCGCCGGCGAAATCCGGCAGCGCGTCGCCGCCGGCGAGAAGATCTGCAACCTCACGGTTGGCGACTTCGATCCCCGCCAGTTCCGGATCCCCGCCTCGCTCGAGCAGGGGATCACGCAGGCGCTGGCCCGGGGCGAGACGAACTATCCGCCCGGCAACGGCTTGCCCGCCCTGCGCGAGGCCGTCGTGACCTACTACGAGCGCTCGTTAGGGTTGCGCTATCCGGTCGAGTCGGTGCTCATCACGTCGGGGTCGCGCCCCGGGGTGTACGGGACCTACTGCACGCTGGTGGACCCGGGGGATCGCGTGGTGTATCCGGCGCCGAGCTGGAACAACAACTACTACTGCCACATGGTGGGCGCCGTTGCCGATCCGGTGACCACCACGGCCGAAGAGTCGTTCATGCCATCGGCGGAGGTG
>CAZLLP010000009.1:34233-98111 GCA_964560345.1 uncultured Gemmatimonadaceae bacterium | reverse complement strand
GGTGGTGGAGAGGCGGGCTTGGGTGGGGGGGGTGGGGAGCGAAGGGGGGGTGGAGGCGGAGCAGGCGGGGAGTGTGCAGGCGAGGGCGGCCAGCGGGGGGGGGCGCAGGGGCGGGTTTAGGCGTGGAGAGGGGGTGGGTAGCGCCACACATTCGACAGGCCGCATCTCGCGCGAATCTACGGTCGGCATGGGGATGCGCGAGGAGACTGCGTCGGTCTTCGGACCAACCTCACTCGGCAGTCGAAGTACCGAGCCGTGATCGTTGAGCGTCTGACGTCACGTCCCCAGACAATCCACTACAGGCTGTCTACCCGACAGGGGAGCGTGCAGCACAGGATCGCTCCCCAATCATCGAGTGATCGACTTGATCATTCGGCGTACCTGCTCGTTGACATCGGGTCGTCGCGATCGGCGGACCACGAGGGTCCCAGTGAGTGCCCTCGATACCTCGGCGACGGCCTGCGTTCGTTCGCAACCCCTCACCCTTTCACTCACCTCCAAAACAACCTCACCTTCCGCCATCTCCCCGGTCGCATCCAGTACACGTCTGTCGATATCGCTGTTTATGCTATTGAGCAAAGCGGCATACTTCCGACACGATTCCGGCGTCGGCTGTGGGTGCTGCTGCTTTAGCCCCTTCGCGACTCGCTGAACGTGAATCATGTCAATCATGCGACTGTCTCTCACAACCGCTCGCAAATACGCGGTGTCGATTCCGGCCCGTTGAAAGACTCGTACCCCGCGCCGATCTCCGAGCTGTCGCTCGACCACTCTCAGCACCTCCTTCACGTCGGGTGACAAGATGACGTTCGCGCTCCGCCCTAGATCCCGCGAAGCTTCGAGTACCTTGGCGAACGCCTTGGCATCGTGAACGCCGAACGGACGCGCCCAACCCGAAGACATCTCTCTGACGCGCGACGAGGCCATCTGGCGTGCAGAAAGGAGCGTGTAGAAGAGCTCTTCTGTGGTGACTCTTGGATCAGAGAGGTTCGTCGCATGAAGTTCACTTACGCGGGCGGGAGAGTCGTCCGCCGGCACAACATGCATGAACACCTTTATCGGTGAGGCGCCTGAGGCGCCTGAGGCGTCGAGACGGACCTCGATGCTTGGCGCTGCGGTTCCGGCCTCCAGGGGCCCGACGACCGCCACTGTGGCGACTCCAAACACTCGACTAGAGTCCCTCAGTCGAAAGGCCCACTTGGAACTATCCGCGAGTGGTGTGATGTCGACATCTCGCGACGACACGGTGAGCGATGGCGCACGCTTTCCAGCAGGCGGGACGCCGACCGTCCACAGCTGCTGTCCAAGGGCAGTGGAAGCGAAGAACGAGGCCAACGACACATGCGCCAAGGCGACGCGCAGAGGAGTTGGCATGGCTTAGCGAATCCCAAGCAGTGCGGCTGCGGAAAACGCGCTCGAGCGAAGAACAACCCTCTGCCATGCCTCGACATGCGCGAGGCCACCGACGCCGAGGTCATGATTGGCCCCCCAGTCGTTGGGAGCGATCCACACGAAGGCCATCGCGGAGAGCACGGCAGCTAGCAAGAACAGACAGAGCATCACTCTACCGAAGATATTGAGGCGTCGCGGCGTTCTGCCGTCCTTCGCGCTTTCGAGACACACGCCGGCTAACACGAGTGGCGCAGCGGTGACCACGACGCCAACGATCGACAGTAGGTCTGCCACGTTGCCTCCTGCAAGTGCAGGGAGTACTCGTGCCAGACTAACGAGGGCCTCGCTCCCCGGCCCCATTTCACCCGTCGCATGCCATTCGCCAACGAGGAGCACTCCGTACACCGCGACAAGAAGCAGCGTTGCGGCAACGCTTGCGATCGCCCATCTGCCTACGCTCCGAGTAGTCGGATCCTCTAGGTCTATCTGCATCTCCCTTTTCCTCTACAACTGGTCGAAGCGCATTGGCGAAGAGCAAGCTACGGCACCGCAGCCAACTGAGACGTACCTACGGACTACGCGCGCACTTGGATGCCGCTTCAAAGCGTGACGACAGCTTTCCCCGACTGCTTGCCGCGGCGCCTCTCCGCTATCGCGGCTTCCGAGGAACGCGCCGTGATGCGCATAGGGCTGACGTTCGGTCACGACTTATGCTAGTGACTCTGGTGTCCGCCATACATCAGATCACTTCACAACTTGAACGACTCATCTGGGTCCGTCGCTGTCGCCACCTTGCGGTATAAGCTTGCGAGGCAGTCCCACGAAGCAGCTCTCCACGAATTGCGCGTACAGGTTGGCGGAACTCCACAGACCCTGGCTTGTGCCGACGACGATCTGCCCTTCGCTGCGGTGGGTCGATCACTTCTACCACTACGTCGGGGAAGGCTTTGCGGTAACGACAATCGTGTCGGCGGCACTCGCCCCCCCTGATCGCGCAGTCACAACGATTGCGCCCTTCGCTGCACCGCTTCGCACCCTTACGGTGACCTCGCCATTCGCGTCTGTTCGATAGCGACCCGCGGTGCGCCCCGTCTCAAGGAGGCCCTGACTAAGAATGATGTCGATGTCCCACTTTTCACCGGCGAGCGAGCCGTCTGCCAGGGTCAAGACGACCTGAACAGTGCTTGTATCTCCCTCCACCAGTATCGTGTCGCGGCTAGCCTGCACGCGAAGACTTGCGTCCTCTGGCGCGATAGGTCGCCACGCCTTGCAGGTGAGCAGTGTGGAGCACAACACCCCAACTGAAGCGGACAATCTCAGCGCCAACCTGGTCGGCATCCTCACGGTATTCACGCTCGTCAGAATTGGACCAATCCACCGATTGGTACAGCAATGACTATGCGGCTGATTGGCCGACGTCCTCGCTCGCCAATAGGGATTAGCAGAGTGCCCTTGATATTCAGGAACTTGAAGAAGTCTATGCCATCCGACCTGAGAAATGCGTCGAAGCTCAGGTTGACGCGACTTGGACTAATCACCACGCCATCAACCCTTACCGGAATTCGTTCTGTTGGCATCGCCACTCCGAGGTTTGCCGTGGAGCCATAGAACTTCGACTTCGCGAGCTCCACCGAACCCAGATGCAGTCCTAGGTAAGGTACCGTCGCGAACACACGCACATGCGCACCGGCGTACGCATATCGTTCCGGAGCGTCCGTCAACGGATCTGACATGACCCATCCCTGATGGGTAAAGTTGAACCACACGCCGGCATCTACTAGCCGCTCCTGGCTCGACTTGACTTCCACCGTATCGGAAGTGCTCTTTCGCTGCAGCCCGACATCAGAATGCAGTAGCACATGTACTCGCGGGGAGAAGCGAAACCGAAATCGAATATCGAAGAACTCCTGTGCAGGGATAACCCCAGATACGCTCTTGATCCCGGAGACAATCACAAAATTGCGATCATACGCATCTATTGGACTGTAGGCCATCTGGTTCGACGTAGCTGCCACCTCCTTGCTCACATTGTCAGCTAGTAGAAAGTGCAGCTGGTATGACGAGTCGCCGGGGCCGACGAACGACAGTCCCGGGAATGTCGCAATGCCATCAGCACCCGTTCGCCTGTTTCTCACCCCGCGAAGTTGGATAGGTCGCGCTGAGGATTGCTTGTCTCGCTTGCCGCTACTCTTGGACTCCCTTATCAGCGAGACTCTCACCGCTACTCCGCTCAGCGGATTGCCCGCGATGTCCTGCACTAGCACAGATGCGGTGTCACTAAAGACCGTGTCCGGAATGATTACGGACGGCGGCTCCTGTAGCACGATCATTCTATGCGGCACTCCATTGAGCACTTCGATCTCTATCGAGTCTTTGGCCGGCCCGGCACTTGCGACGAGTTGCGTTTTTCCCTGCGATGCGAACAGAGACGTCGTCATGAAGCGCGCTTCTCCCTCCTCGTTCGTCGTCCGCTCCAGATAGGGCATGCGAGGTTCATCCTTTCCGCCCGAGAGCAGTCCGTCCGCGGCGCGCAGCTGAATGAGAACATTCGCCGTTACGGGATTTCCTGCTTCATCGAACAGCTTCACGACCAGAGGAAAGGGGCGACCCACCGCATACGCGGGAGCGAGAGAGCGCTCGATCTGAAGCCGATACGGCGGTCCGGTTCGCGCCTGGGCGACCCATGAAATCGGCGACTTGGCGCGCCCTTCGAGCTCGAAGCGGAGCGATACTTCCCCCGGTTTCACATTTCGGAGGACCAGCGACTCAAAGTTCACCTCGCCGACATCGTTTGTCGCAGCAACCTGTTGGAGTCCGCTGGGAAGTATCACACGAATCAGCGCGTTCCGTGCGACCGTCGCTCCGGCGGCTGACGCAGCCGTGACGCGCACGCGCATGCCGAACGGTGCGCCGATCTGTATTTGCGTCTCGGCAGGGCTAACCACGTCTAGAGAGAGCGACTCCGGAGCGCTTACATCGATCGGCACCGAAGGACTATCCAACAACACGCCGTTCACTCGCACTCTCGCGATAAGTATCGTGTCGCTCGCCAGTACCGACCGTGGCTGCAACACCTCGATACCATCAATTCGCACCCTGCCAACAGAGTCTGTCGACGCCGATCGATGACGCAGCACCCACATGTTGGTACTACTCTGGAGCACTAGTGCTACGCTCGCGGCGCTCAGGGGGGACCCTCCCGACGAGACCGCTAGTTGCAGCGGTTCGGTCGCAGGTTTTCTGGCGGAGGCCGCGAGCCTCTCTACGCCACCGCTGATCACCGCGCTTGCCTGAGCATGCAGCGTACGCGCTCCCAGCCCAACGCCCAGGAAGGCTCCAACTACCCACTGCGCCCAACGCCTGGCTGTACCCATCCGCCCGTTCCCCCGTTGTGTCAATCTCCTCGCTCCAGCCGGACGCTCCACACCTTGCGCTGCCATCCTACTGCACAAGCGCTGTGCAGCAGGCCGCGTCTGCAGACAGTATGACGTCCTGCGTTTTCTCGCAAGAACTGCTCGCCCAGTACTTCCGACCAGCGCAGCGGACGGACTTCTCCTGCCACCTCATTGGCATCGTGCGCTACGCTCGCGAGTTGCGAGGGGCCCAGCGTCAGTGCTTTGCAAGTACGCAGCCCGCGCGTTGGTCGCCCTGATTAGCGCTGATCGCTCGACATGCACCACATCGGTGACAGACAAGCGTTTCCGTGGGACGTACCTCAACCCTACAAACTCGACGTTGATTTCCGGAGATGGGGCCTATTACGGTCGCGAGAGGATTTGAGCTCAGACGTTCTATCGAGAGACGGCCGCTCCGTCATGATTTCCCGCTCTCGACGGACACCGCGAAGCCGGCAACAGACACGAAACGTCCCGCCCGATGCCCGACGATCCCTGCAGCGCGAAGCGCGTCGTACGCTCGTCGATTATAAAGTGCGCACTCACGCCACGAACACTTGGTGGATCAAGGGCCTGGTGCGAGAGATCTGACCTACGCCGATTGTCTCGGTCCTTGGGTGGGCTGCTTGCGCTCCGTCAATCTGCTACACGCGAGAACGAGTGTAGCAACCCTCGGCGGGAGGAACGATTGGCGAGCCGCTTATGTGATTGCGGCCCGCCACGCTGTCCACGGACTACTAAAGTCCAAGTGCGAGGCGGGAAGCGGCAGCCACCGGTTTACATCCTCGAACGCTCGAAGCCCATCGGAGAAAATCGGTGGCCCGCTTGGCGTCTCGGTGGCTTTCCCTAGGAGTCGCGCCAGTGCGGGGGTATCTGGGAGATCCGGGAAGAACCGAAGCATATTCTCGACCGCATACTCTATCATGCTCCCTTCGCCGCGACGAAGCAGCTCGTAGCACGCGAGGGCCGACCCTATAGGGTCAAGCCACTTGGCGTAGAGAAGTTCTTTCAGCTGCCCTCGTGTCACATCCATCTCGAGTTTGCGCCGCTTCCGAAACGCGCGACTCGCCTGAGCTAGAAAGCGCAGGTCCTGCATCTGATTTCGCCACGACATTTGATCCCTTACCTCCGTCGGGAGCTGATCGACGAGATGCCCCATAGGAAAGAGATACTGCGCCAGTCGGAATCTCCCCTCACCATCAAGAGTAACCGTGATCAGCGTCGCGCGATTCTCTATCGCATGACTCGCGAGCGTGTATGCGGCTCCACCGTCCACGCGAAGAGACACGAGTAACGGCCCCCGCGGAGAGGATACATATGCCTGCCGAATCCCTGCCATGTCTCGTGGCTCCGTCGCGACCTGCCAGTCCGCGTTCGCTCCACGAGACACGCTGACTTCAAGGCGTGTCGACGCGTCTTCGAGTCCCGCCAGGATGTACGTCGGCGACGCGCCCGCCGGCTCTGGAGAGAAGTCGTGGAGAGGAAGATGGGCGTGCTTGCTGTCATCACCGCTGGAGCCGAGAATGCGAGCGCCGCCGACCAGCGCGAGCCACAGGTCAAGGTCGGGGTCGGACTCAGGCCCGACGAGCAGGCCCGACAACTCTGGCGACCCTTTTGCGTTGGTGAGCATTCCGGCTATCGACTGATGCGGGAGACTCTTGCGCCAATCCGCGAGGTCGATATGCGTCACCGCTGTAGTGGTCAACTCATACTCCCGCCGCTTCGACAGGCTTCCGTTCACTCGAAGTGATGCGAGATAGCCCCCGGGAGGCGATGAGTACCGTCCGGAGTCCTTTATCATCTTGATTGATCCGGTGTTGACGCTCCGTAGCGAGACTTCGCCTCCGGGCGGCACCATGATGTCGAACGCCGCCTTCGCAGCTCGTCGGTTGCTACTGATCGTGGCGCGCCTTGTCTTTGCGCCTTCCCTCGTTACAACGGGATGCTTGACAAAACGAAGCGAATGGTCCTCGTAGAGGTCGATGCGGACCGGTCCGTCTGGCACCAACGTAGCGCCCGTCAACAGCACACGCAGTGTGTAGTCGTCAGGTTCTAGAATCAGAGGTGGCGGGCACGCTGTGAACGGCTGCGGCGGACCCGCGTTCGCTCGGCCGCGCGTTAGCACGAGCGTTCCTCGGTCCATTTGGTCTGCCCCGTCGATCTCAATCGTACATTTCGAAGTCGGTACCGGACGAAGGGTCGCCAGTATCGCGTCCGACTCCCCTTCTTCACCATCGGCACTGCTACTAACCTGCGTTTCCTTCGCAGACTTCTTCACGTATGCGCGAAGGGAGTCGTACCGCACGACCATGTAATCTGTCACGCCGTCCGGCCAAGTCTTCGCCCGTCCCTTTCCACTGAGCCCTTCGATCAACACCTGAGGGAAGGAACCGTGCACCGCCGCGACCGCGCCCTGCTTCGTGGATTGCAGCGTGAACGTCGAAGCGTCCGGGCTCGTGTTCCTGTCCCAGACAAGGTCCGCGGATACCGCGACGTCATTGGCGCTTAGGGTGTTCCGGCATGCGTCGATGAAATAGAAGTGTCTTCCAGGGCCCATGTGGTCCCGGAGCCACCGTTTGAGCATATCCAGCTTGAAACAGCACGCGCCGGACACACGCCCGTTCAGAAAGTCCGCGCTCATGATGACATCGGTCCGACTTCCCGGTTCCTCGACAAAGGCGAAACCATGTCCACTGAAGAACACGTACAGTTCCTCCGTCATACCGCGGCCGCGCTCCATCAGCCCATACACGGCCTGCGTTATGTCAGCTGCGTCCGCAGACAGTCCGTCAGGCTGCCTGGGGCTTGAGCAGAGCATGATCTCGCCGTCGTCAGGGGCGCGCGCTTCGCTTCGCCACTTCTCCTCCAACCACTTCTTGAACTCGAGGCCAGCGTTCAGCGTACCCGGCAGACTCTGGGCAACGCCGCCTTGAGCCTTCGGATAGTCTTCGATCGCGATGATCAGCGCACGGGACGCCATGATTCGTCGGGCTAACGGTTTCTCAGGAACAGCCGCAGTTCGTCTGCGACAACGGCTTCGTTTCTGTACATGAAGAATCCCGCGCGATGAATCCCCGCCACGGCACCAGTCGCGACCGCAAAGATGGGCGAGCCGGAGTTGCCTTGTGTGGTCGAGCAGTCGTGATACATCGTCGTTGCGTCAGAGCCGTCGAGGACTTCCCCGAGTGCCGCCCGTCTCTTGCCGTAACCGCCGTTAAAGACCCCACCCAGGAACAGCGGATTGTTCACTGGGTCGTCGGCGGGATAGCCGACCACAGCCACTCGCATTCCTTCGTTGAGCCTTGTCGGCTCGAGCGGAAGCGGGCAACGCTCCTGTTTCGGCACGCGCAAGAGCGCAATATCCAGCTTCGGGTGTATTTTCACGACCTCGCGAATCTCAGCGATATCTGAGAGCTTGTTGGTCAACCCGTGTTCCTCCTTGAACACGATGCGAGCGCTTCCGTCGGAGAGCATCTCCGATCCGAACGTGAGCGCGGCGAGCACATGCCGGTTGGTAGCAATGCAGTCGTCCGACACGAGAAACCCGGTCCCAATATGGGAGTGCTCTCGATTCTCGATGCGGCCGACGGACGACACGAATGGCGATACCTTGCGGCGAAACTCACTCCAAGCATCTCTTAGCTCCTGCGAGTAGAGATCGTGACCCGCAGATGCAGGTAGATCGTCTAGCATTCCGTCACGCGAGAACACCACGGGACGCAGCAAACGAACAACGATCTCGAGCGCGGTGAGTTCCTGGGCAGTAGGAACCGTCCCATCGTGCATCTTGTCGAGCGCCACCTGAGCGAGAGTTTCGGAGTTGGGAATGTTCGACGGTCCGACAATCGCCCTGACCTTCGCTACTGCATCACCCACACGCTGCCCCCCGAGCGCACGCTCGGCGCGTTCGCGCAGTCGCCTGACCCACTCGTCGGAGGCCATTACTTTCACTACTCGAGTGTGTTTTCGTAGATGACATGCCCCGCAGGGTCGCGTATCTGCTCCTTCAGCTCTGGCCCGTCGAGCGTGAGTACTGCAAAACCATGGGGAGTGAACTTGTCTTCCTCTCCCTTGATGAAGGGATTGCCGCCTTCAAGCACGACGCAATCAGGCAGCACGTTCCCTTCGATGGCTCTCGCAGTACTACGTCGCCACTCGGCGCGCTCGTAGCTCTGCTCAGTCGCTAGAGGCAGATGTTTCGTCTTCTTGCGGGATTCAGGCATGCCACCGTGCCCGAGGCAACGCGCGAGCAGTCCGAATCTCTCATCGCGGCCTTCGAATACAGTGCAGCGATGTTCATGTCCCCAGTACCACGCAAAGATGCGTTTGCTCCGCAGGATGTCTCCAAATCCCGGGTTGCTCCACAGCTTCGTCCCTTGCGACTCGAAGTGGGAGTAGAGCTGATGGTGGGAGAAGAGCACCACCTTGCGACTGCCCGCTTGCGCCAACACGTCGGTCAACCATGCCACCTGCATGTCATCGATGTCATGATCTCTATACGCGACATCAAGACCAACGAGCGTCCATGACTGATTCTGGAACGCGAAGTAACTCGATGTTTGACTGAATGCCGGGAGCGTCTTGCCAAAGTATGCGTCGCCGCCCGAGTACATCTCATGGTTCGAATTGATCGCGCGGCTGATAGCTCCGGACCTCTTCGGCCAGAGATTCAGGAAACGACCTTGCACCTCCTTCTCTGTTCCGGAGTAGTACACGTCACCCAGGTGCATGAGCATCATGTACGGATCGGGATCCGCGGCGATCGTGCGCGCGATCACCGGGGCGCCATAGAGTCCGGTGCCCCAGTCACCAAGCAGCGCAATGCGGCCTTCTTCGGGCAGTACACCGGGTATGCTCGTTGTCGGCCGAAGCATCGGGTGCGGCTTGATGTGCTTCAGCTTCTCCCACGCCACCGTCGCCCATCCGAACCAGTCCCGGGTATCGAACTTCGCTTCGACGCCACCGCTACGGAGCGGCTCGAATCGTAGCTTTGCAGCCTCGCCTGAAGCCACGAGGCTCTGCAGGCGCGAAGAGGGGCCATGCTGCGGCGTTGTCATGACAAGCGCCTCCGCGGCCCGCTCAGCTCTTCGCAACTGTTTCAGCACGTTACCCATGGCAGCCATCACCGACGCTCTCTGCTCAGGTGTAGCGTCAGGATCGCTGTTTGCTGCTTCCTGGAGTTGCCCGCGAGCCTCGGCAGATGTGAGTAGCTTCTCAATCTCACGGAAGGTCACCACCGGCTGTACATCATCAGGTTGCTCGCTCATCCTAGACTCCGATCGTCAGAGTACCTTGCTCGGTGGTCAACTGAAGCCTGTGAACCTGGCAATGCGTGCAATGGCGCCACCCGGCGCGCCCATAACCACGGGATCTCACGCCGCACCTTGGCCGGGCCAACCTATTCATCGCGGCCACTCCACGCCAAGCTTCAACGCAGTGCGCGGCCCTACGATACCGTCAGGCACGAGACGGTTCGCTAGCTGAAACGCGTGAACGGCAGCGACCGTGTGAGGACCATACTGCGAATCGATCTTGCCCGGGTCGAATCCGGCGGCACGAAGCGCGAGCTGAACTTTGCGCACTAACGCTCCGCTGATGTTGGGCTCTTCCAGCGTCAGATGTAAGGGCACAGCGGACGGCGCTACCAGAGGAGGCGTGCTGGAGCCTTCCACACCCGGCAACTGCGCATAGAAGTGCCAGAGGCGTCCAGCTATCGCTCCCCGACGCACGCCGAGTCCAACGCCTGCCGCTTCGACCGTCTTGCCTTTTCCATCCGCGATCGCCACATGTCCCATCGCGCCTACCATCGGCGGCCGCCGAATCAGAATGATTCCGGGCGTACTGAGAGCCGCGGACTCGGATACCGAGATGAGCGTGCCGTTCGATGCATCCCGCACCCACGCGCCGGAATACGACTCGGTCGTCGCAGGATTCCCCGCGTTGTTCGTGCACCCGTACAACTTGCCGAGTACCTGAAACGCGACCCAACTCGCGAACTCCGCGCAGTCCCATGGCCCGTGCCACTTCGGATTGTCCTTCGGCACAAGCACGTTCCGATAGGTCTCACCGAGACGCGTTTCTGCGAGACGCACGATCTCTTTCCCAGTCGCCACCGTTCCCTCCCCCCCCGAGAATGTTCACTGAGCGCACCGCGTTCGCCGTACGCACCCGCTCCATTCGCAATCGTCGCCATCTCCCCGTGTCGAGCTATGCATGACACGCTTACAAACCACTGAATATGTCGCCGCTACTATCCCGCTGATGGACCAGTCTCCGCCCTCAGGGGATGGACTGCACGAGATATTCAGCTATACGATATGTGACCACTACTCCCTGTTCGTCACTGAATCATGCCGCACCCCACGTGAACCCAATCCACAAGTCTCCGAACGAGTTGTCATCGATGAAAATGGAGAATTCGCCATCTGGCGCGGGCAATGGAATCTGTTTGAAGGTTCCTGCTAGCAGACCGCCCCGGCTCATGTCCTTGCTCAGCTGGTCGATTCTCAGCTTCTCCTCGTCTGTGATCGGCGGCGTCTTCCCGATGTCGGACATATCGACACTTCCCGGAATCGGGGTGCGTGTGCTCCGAGCCAGCACGTCAACGCGTTTGACCGACTTCTTTTGCCCTTGGCTCCAGAACGGGTAGTGCTCCGGCCGAAGCGTGAGCTTGAGCTGATGCCGTTGACCTTGTGGTGGCACCTGAGCTGTGAACTTCGCCCACTCACTCGGAAACTCGTGCCTGACGGAGAACAACCGCATCGACCCGGCGGCAGTGCCGGCGGCGATCGCCTTCTTTAGCGCTGTTACGGCGCTCTTGCGAAGCAGCCCCCCACCATCGCGCGCCGTGTATCGCATGTGCAAGATGACGTCGCTGATCGTGCGATAATCGAACTGCGCCGGCTCCTGCTTGCTAGGATCCGCCGGCAACTGCAGTGACAGCTCGCAGATCCTCGGCGCCGGAAAGGACGAAGACGTCCGAGTCGTCAGCTTCGAGATACTGCGGTAGATCCTTCTCAGTTTTCCGAGTGATCGATCGAAGAGTGAGGCTCCAGCCGAAACCAAACGGGCCGTTGCCGGCGAAGGAGTCGTAAGAGAGCGCCTGTTGAGGACCGAATCCCGAACGTCCCGGGCTCGTGGCGATCGGCACGGACATGGAGCCGGTGCCGCTGACGCGGTTGGCGGCGAACTTCTCGCCCATGCCGCGGATCGCGCCGCCGCCCTTGGGCGGCGTGACCTGTGGGGCCGACACGGCGAACGAATCGCCCTGCGGGTTCTTACGATCCTGTTGGCCCTGCGACCGACCGTCCTCCCTCATCCGCCCTCACGTCGCAGAAGGTCTGCTGCGCTGTGCTACCACCCCACGACCGGCCACTCAGTCCGAGCCACCTTCGATCCGTCAGCGGCATTGCGATGGCCGCTGTGAAGCGTACTCCAGCGTCAGCAGACACATCCCGCTGCGCGACAGCGTGTCGGTCTGTGCACTCGCAACGCGAGCTGCAACGCCGTGGCTCCGAATACTGCACCTACCATTCGTTTGCACAAGTGGCAGTCGGGGCCCCGCTTACTCCCCAAGCGACGTCAGCAGCGCGGCAGCTAGTCCGGTCTACGTCAGATCGGTTGCCGTCTTCGATGCCGCGCGCATGGCGTGACCTTCCGCCGCTGCTGGCCATGCGATGCTATCGCCAGCTAGTCTACCTGGACTTGACTGACTCCAGCGCAAGACCATTTCTGGGTGGCTCGCAGTCCGCGCGCCCGTGCGCGACAGGAGCGCTCTACGGAAGAGCGGGCGTCGCGCTCGTGAAGAAGGCAGCGTTGTGTGACAACACCACGTTGGGGATGCTCTCGCGCGGCATCACGGAAGACCGGTGCTTTCGCTAGAAGGCGCAACGCTCACGGAACGTCCGACGAGGCGCCGGAACGAGATACACTACTGCCTCGGCGGCTCCCCCCTCCACCACCACTGCGGCGGCAGCGCCTTCGCCCGTGGCCACACCTCATTCAGCGTCATGGCGTCGTACAGTCGCCCGTTCTTCATCACGCTCCGCAGCGATACCGAGTTGTGAATGTCGACCAGCGGATTGCGGTCGAGGACGATGAGATCGGCCAGCTTGCCGGGTTCCAGCGAGCCGAGGTCCTTGGAGAGCCCGATGGCGTCGGCACCGCCGATGGTCGCGGCGCGCAGCATGTCGTGCGGCTTGAGCCCGCCCGCCGACATCATCCACATCTCCCAGTGCGCGCCCAACCCTTGCAGCTCGCCGTGTGAGCCAAGCCCGATCTTTCCGCCCGCTTCCACGAGTTTGGGCAGCTGCAGCGCATGGAGCTTGTGGACATACTGATCGGCGCGATTCCACGTGACCTGCTTCCACTTGTCCAGCTCTTCGTGCGGCGTGAAGTAGCGGAGGCGTGTGTCCTGGTCCACGTCGTACGAGGTGAGGTACTGGCCGAAGCCTGCCGGACCGCCGTAGGCGACAATGAAGGTCGGCGTGTAGGTGATGCCGCTGAAGCTCGCGAGCTGCACGACGTCGCGAAACAAGGGACTGATGGGGAGCGAGTGCTCGAGCCCGGGGTAGCCGTCCTGCATGAGGGTGAGGTTCATGACGAAGTCGGCTCCGCCCTCCGTCGTCGCCGTCAGCCCCATCTCCCGCGCTGCCGTGATCACCCACTGACGCACCTTGCGGTCCCCGGCCAGATACTGCTTGATCGTCTTCGTATTGAAGTGATCGGCGTACCGGCGCACCACGTCGCGCGCCTCGTCGAGGCTCTTGATGTTGTCGACGCCAAAGATCCCCGGTCCGGTGGAATAGAGGCGCGGGCCAATGAACGTCCCGACCTCCATCAAATCGGTGTACGTGAGGACGTCCTCGGATGACGTCTGCGGATCGCGTTGGGTGGTGACCCCGTAGGCCAGTTGCGCGAGGAACTGCGACACCTGTTCGCGATGCACGCCCCACGCGACCCAGGTATGCGCGTGAATGTCGACCAACCCTGGCATGATGGTCTTGCCGGAGACGTCGATGACGCGTGCGCCGCCGGGGATCGACACGCTTCCTCGCTTTCCGACGCTGACGATGCGATTGTCGCGGACGACGATGTCGCCGTTCGCGATGACCTCGTCGCCCCTCATCGTGATGATCCTCGCCCCGCGGAGCGCGACCACGCCGCTGGGCTTGTCCTTGCGTGCGATGACGGTGACATCGGCCCGGAACGGCTCGTAGGCCGCCGTTGCAGCTCGCGAAGAGTCGGCACGGGGCGTCTGCCCCGCCCCCTGCCCCGCCCCCTGGGCACCCGCTGTCGCCGCTGCCGCGGTCTCGGCGCGTCGCAGCGAGTCACGCACCAGCGAGTCGGCGAACGCCACATCGTGCTGGAAGTAGCTTCGTCCAATGGAATAGAACGCCGTGCGTCCGTCGTTGCTCCACCCGACAAAGTCGCCGCCCACTCTCGTCAGGCGCGTCGTCGGCACGACCGACCCCGACGCCACCGAGACGGTGGGCGCCACGCCGCCAACGGGCGGCACGGTGATGAGAAAGACGTTACGGTCGGTGCGCACTAACGCCCTGGTGCCGTCGGGGGAGATCATCACCTCGTCAGGGGTGGTGGGACTGGGAGCGGCTCCGCCCCCGCCGGGCCCTGGGGGTGAGGGGAGTCCGGTCACGCGCACCACGGTCCGCCGGTCGCTGCCGTCGAAGCGCATCGACACCAACCCCTCGCTCCCCGCCCAGATGTAGATGCGCGTGCTGTCGGGGCCGAAGTGCGGGACGTTGCGCCCTTGCTGCGTGGCGCCCGTGCCGAGCCATGCGACCGGCCGCGCCTCACCACCCGTTGATGGCAGCCAGACGATTTCCAGCGCTGCGGTGGGGCCGTGCGCCCCGAAATCCTCGAGCGTGCGCATGCGATGGTTGCGTGACCCGCGCACCGCGACCAGCCGGCTCCCATCGCGGGACCAGCTCACCTTGTCGTAGAACGCCGAGCGAGTCGTTAGGCGCTCCGGCGCGCCGCTCCCGTCCGCGCGCACGCGATACAGGTCGCCGCCGGCCGAGTCGCTCCAGGTCACGTAGGCAATCCACTGTCCGTCGGGAGACCAGACCGGGGCGTGTTCGACGACGGTGGCACTCGTCAGGCGGCGGGCATTCGCAATACCGGCGATGGTCGCCGGCGTGGCAGGGGCGCGCCCCGGTCCGCCGCGTCCAGCGGGAAGGTCGGCGATGTAGAGGCGGTCGAGCGCGGCAAAGACGAGGCGTCGCCCGTCAGGTGAGGGACGAGCGCCGCGTATCTGGCTCACCACCAGGGTGGAGTCGTTGATGGGATAGTCGAACCGCGCCAGCGGTCCGAGTTGCTGCTCGACCTCGGCGCTGAACGGTATGGGGGTCACGGTCCCCGACGGGACCTCCACGCGCCATATCTTGCCATTGTAGGCGGGGATGATGGCGCGCGGGGCGGGGGTGAAGGCGGGGCCCGGATACACGTCGCGGTCGGCCCCTCCCTGGCTGGCGGCTCGCTGCACATCCATGACCAACCAGCGGTCGTCGCCGGTGGTGAGGTCGATGAGCTTGAGCCCTTCACGCGCGTCGGAGCGCGTGGCGTAGACGAGCCAGCGACCATCGCGACTCGGAAGTGGGCGGAGCGCGCCTTCCGTCTCGCTCGTGCGCACCGTCAGCCGCCCGGCGTCGCGATCGTAGAGCGCAATCTGATAGAGGCCGACGCGTCGAGCGGAGCTGCGCACGCCCGCGTCGTCCTCGCCGACCGCGGCGGCCGGATCGACGACGGTCGCAACAGGATCGCTCCCCGCCACGCTCGACCCATCCGTGCTCAGGTTCCCGCTGGCGTTGACCCAGACATAGCGTGGATCGTTGGCGAAGGCGGCGCCAAGGATGGCGGGGGGTGGGGGCGTTCCGGGCGCCGGCGCGGCCGCTCCCGTTCCTCGCACCCCGGTGACCTGCACACCCGTTCCGCCATCGACGTGATAGAGCCATAGCTGTCCCGCTTTTGTCACCATCACGTACTTCCCATCGGGTGTCCAGGACGGCGAGACGAAGTTCTGCCGGTCGCCACGCGACAGTGCCCGAGCCGCGGTACCGTCGGCGTTGGCAATCCAGACGTTCTCCGATCCGTTGCGGTCGCTCAGGAAGGTGAGCGAGCGTCCATCGGGGGAGTAGCGCGGTTGCGTGTCGTACCCCGGGCCGCTCGTTAGGCGCGTGGCGGTCCCGCCGGCGATCGGGAGCGTGTAGAGGTCGCCGAGGAGTTCGAAGACGATCGTTCGCCCGTCGGGCGAGACGTCGAGCGAAATCCACGTCCCCTCGGTCGTCGTGAACTTGAGTGTGCGCGTGGTGATGAGCGGGAGCGTCCCCGTTCGCGCGGCGGCGCGCGCGGCGCTGTCGTCCTGGGCGGTCGACTGCGCCCCACCACTGGCGGTCGCCAGGGCGAGCATCCCGGCAAGAACGAGACAACGAGAGGAGGTCATGTCAGTGCGGATCCTGCGCGAGGAGTGAAGCGGACGCGTGAGCGACGTGTGCAGGCGCCGCGTGCCGGCGCCGCGTGCAAGCGCCGCTTGCCGGCGCCGTGTGCAGGCGCCGTGCAACGAGTCTTGCGCGCCGAACGTACGGTCCACAGTTTCGCTGCCGAAAGAGATTCCCGCTACCGAGTGGTAGAGATCCCTGACGATCCGGGACTCACATACCACCCACTGCGAATCGTGCTCGCGCTTACGTAGGTGTGCAGTTTTCACATCGAAGCGGAGCTGGACCATGTCCAACGAGACGCACGGCCGCGCACTGGCGCGGTGGGGCTCGTGGTGCGGGTTCGTCATCAGCGGAATCGTTTCCATAGCGCTCGCTCCGTCGGATGCAGGAGCGCAACCGCCGCGACAGGCCGCGACGATCGATCGCATACTGGCGCTGCGCGCGGTGAGCGACGTCGAGATGAGTCCGGACGGCCGATGGATCGCGTACACCGTCAGCAGCCGCGATCGCGACACCAACCTCAACCGATCGGCGATCTGGATCGTCGCCAGCGATGGTGGCGCACCGCGACAGCTCACGCGAGGCCCGCGTACCGACCGCGCCCCGCGCTGGGCCCCCGATGGCAGCTGGCTCGCGTTTCTCTCCGATCGCGATTCCACGCGGCGCACGCAGGTGTTCGGCATCGAACCCGATGGTGGCGAGTCGTGGCGCATCACGCGGAGCGAGACGAACGTGTCGGCGTTTCGCCTCTCTCCCGATGGTCAACGCATTGCCTACATCGCCACAGAGAAGCTGCCGAAGGGCGACGAGGAACTCGAGAAGCAACGCGGCCATCCGCTAGTTCGCGACTCATCCTACGCCAACGAGTGGAACTACCTGTGGGTCGCCTCGCTCACCGATCGCTCGGCGGGCGAGGCGCGCCGCAGTTCGCCGCCACTGCTCGACGTCACCAGCGTGGAGTGGGCCCCCGATAGCCGGCAGCTGGCATTTAGCGCCAAGCCGGGCACGACGCTCCGAAGCGTGGGTGATGCCGCCGTGTACGTGCAACCCGACGTCGGCGCCGAGGCGCGCAAGGTCACCACGATGCCGGGAGGCGAGAGTGTGGCGGCGTGGTCGAGCGATCTCGGGCTCCTGGTCTACGGGACCGCGCAGCTCCTTGGCACGTTCAATCGACGCATCTGGAGCGTCCCCTCAACCGGCGGAGCGCCGGTCTCGCTGACCGACGGGATCGACGAAGACGCGTCGCTGGTGCGGGCCAGTGCCGGCGAGCTGGTGGTGGAGTCGGCCGTCAAAACCAGGCGCGGACTCTTTCGCATTCCGCTCTCCGGCGGCCGTGCAGCTGGCGCACCGCGACCGATCTCCGATGGCGCGCGGTTCTATTCCGACTTCTCGATGGCTCGCACGGGCGATCGGATGGCCTTCCTTGCGGAGACGTCATCCGAGCCGGGCGATGTGCATGTCTCGTCGGTGTCGCGCTTCGAGCCCCGCCGCCTGACGACGACCAATCCCGACGCCTCGGCCATCGCCTTCGGCGAGCAGCGGGTGGTGAGTTGGAAGTCGTCGGCTGACGGAGAACCGATCGAGGGGATCCTCAACCTGCCGATCGGTTACGTCGCCGGGACGCGCGTTCCGCTCCTCCTCGTCATCCACGGCGGGCCGAGCGGAGTGTCCTCCGATCGTTTCCCTTCCATGCGCGGCGCGTACCCGATCGCGGTCTTCAATGGGATGGGCTATGCGACCCTACAGCCGAATTACCGGGGCTCCACAGGCTATGGTCAGCGATTCCGCGGGCTCAATCGCGGCGACATCTCGGGGCGTGACTGGGTCGACGTGAATTCGGGGGTCGATGCCATGATCGCGCAGGGGATCGCCGACCCGTCCAGGCTCGGCGTCATGGGGTGGTCCTTTGGTGGGCACCACACGTACTGGGGGATCACGCAAACGACGCGCTTCGCCGCCGCCAGCGCGGGTGCCGGGGCCAACGACCTGATCTCGATGTACTCCCAGACGGACATGCCCGAGTTCTACCAGACGTACCTGGGCCCGCGCCCGTGGGAGGATTTCGAGCTGTACGAACAGCGATCGGCGTACCGCTTCGTGAAGAACGTCACGACACCGCTCCTCATCCAGGTGGGGGAGGCCGATCGTCGAGTTCCGGCCGAGCAGAGCATCCAGTTCTACGAAGCGATGAAGGGGATCGGCCGGGCCCCCGTCTCGCTGGTGCTGTACCCGGGGCAGCCGCACGGCATCACGGACCCGAGACTGAGCCGCGACCTCATGCAGCGCAATGTCGAGTGGTTCGCGCGGTGGCTCCCGACCAGCGGGGCGGCGCCACGCACCTCGCCGCCCGGTCCCTCTTCACGTCGTTAGGCAACACCCGCCGAGCCTGCAACATCCATCCACGGGAGGGAGCATGCGACACAGGCATTTCGCCGTTTGGACGAGCATGGGCGCCGCCATCCTGTTCGCGCTCGCCGCGCGACCGTTGCTCGCGCAGGGCGGGAGCATCGGCGGCATGGTCACCGACGCCGCGTCCGGGCGCCCCGTGTCCGGGGCGCAGGTCTTCATCAAGGGGACCAACATCGGGACGACGACCGGCGAATCGGGGCGGTACATCATCCCCAACGTCGCCCCCGGGGCAAAGACCGTCGGCGTCCGACAACTCGGCTTCGCCGCGCAGGAGCAGCAGGTGACCGTCGTCGCCGGCCAGCGCGCGACGCTCGACTTCGCGCTCGGTGCCAAGGCCATCTCGCTCAGTGAGGTCGTCGTGACCGGCACCGCGACGGCCACCGAGGTCCGCAAGATTGGCAACTCGGTCGCCAGCCTCAACGTCGCCGAACTCTCGGAGAAGGCGCCGATCCTCAGCGTCGACCAGCTGGTCAAGGGGCGTACGCCGGGGGTGATCATGAACATCGGGCAGTCGACCGTTGGCACGCCGGGACAGATCAAGATCCGCGGGACCAAGTCTGTTTCTCTCCCGAGCGATCCGGTCATCTACATCGACGGGGTGAAGATCAACAACTCCGATGACCGCCCGATCTTCATCGGCGGACAGGGGATCAACCGACTGGCCGACATCAATCCGGCCGAGATCGACCGCGTGGAGATCGTGCGCGGCGCGGCCGCGGCGACGCTCTACGGGACGCAGGGGTCCAACGGCGTCATCCAGATCTTCACCAAGCGCGGACGCACCGGCGCGCCGGAGTGGCTGTTCGAGGGTGAGGGGGGATACGAGCGCATGCCGACCAACCGCTTCCCGGGTCGGCTGTGGACGCAGTTCACCGGCCCGACCGGCTATCGCGCGCACGACCCGAAGGAGATTGTCGACAACGGGCGCTACGAGCGCTACATGGCGCAGGTGTCGGGGGGGAGCGAGTCGGTGACCTACTTCACCTCGCTGGCGTTCCAGGGACAGAATGCGTCCATCGCGCCTAACGCCAACTGGAACCACGCCACCACCACGCGCACCAACATCACCGCTGTCCTCAGTCCCAAGCTGTCGATTTCTGCGCGGGGTGGATTCACGTTCAACAAGCTGCGCATCAACGACACCGACAACGCGCTCCACGGGCTGTACTCGCAGGTGGTGGCCGGACTCCCGTACAGCGCCACCCCGGAGCGGAAGTGGGGGGAGCGCTTCGGCAACTTCTACGCGAACCAGACGGTCGAGAACATCCAGAACGTGCTGCGCAACACGACGGGTTTCACCGTCGACTATCGCATGCGTGAGAACTTTGCGCAGAACCTGACGATGGGGATCGACTGGTTTGGCGACGAGTTCCAGAAGTACTTCCCCTACGCCTACCAGGGATCGGGGAACAAGCTGGGGTCCAAGAACAACATCACGCGCTCGGTGCGCGAGGTGACGTTCGACTACAAGGGATCGCTCTCGAACAAGCTGACGTCGGCGCTCACCTCCGAGTTCTCGTACGGCGTGCAGGGGATCTTCTTCACGCAGAATCGCGTGACCGGTTCGGGGACCGACTTCCCTGCCCCGGGGGTGCGCACCGTGTCGGCCGCCGCCACCCGCACCGCCGCCGAAGATCGCGTGGAGACCACCAACGCCGGCCTCTTCGTGCAGGAGACGTTTGGCGTGGCCGACAAGATCTTCATTGCCGCCGGTGTTCGCGTGGACGGCAATTCCGCGTTCGGCAACGACTTCAACTATCAGTGGTATCCCAAGGCATCGGTGGCCTACTCCCTGGGGCAGGAGGACTTCTGGCCCAAGGGACTGATTCCGACGATGAAGCTGCGCGTGGCCTACGGCACCTCGGGACAGGCGCCGTCGCAGTTCGCGGCCGATCGCACCTTTACCCCGGTCTCGGCGCAGAACGGGCAGCCGGCGGTGACGCCTAACAACCTCGGCGACCCGAACCTCGGGCCCGAGACGTCGCGCGAAATCGAAGTCGGCTTCGACGCCGGGCTGCTGCGCGATCGGCTGGGCATCGAGTTCACCTATTTCGACCAGACCACCAACGACGCGCTGATCCGCAAGAACGAACCGCCGTCGAGCGGATTCCTGAACGCGCAGTTGACCAACATCGGACAAACGAAGAGCAGCGGCGTTGAGCTGGCGGTGAATGCCAACATCATGTCGCGCGCCCGCCAGGAGCTCAATGCCCGGGTGAACTTCGCCACCTTCAAGAGCGAAATCACCGACCTTGGTGGCGTAGCCCCCTTCTTCGTGAACGATGCGCGCATCGTGAAGGGATACCCGGTCAACTCCATCTGGCGCATTCCGCTGGCCGGCTGGAATCCCACGACGCGGCGTCATACGGCGGCGATCAACCGCGTCTTCGCCGGGCAGATCGATCCCAAGTGGTATGGCTCCATCTCGGCCGACTATCGCTTTGGCCGTTTCTCCATCAATGGGATGGCGGATTACCAGGGAGGGAACACCAAGATGGACTTCTCCCACTACTGGGACACGCGCGTGCGGTCGGGGGACCACTACCTCTCGCTCGTGCAGAAGCCCAATGGGGCGACGACACCGGCCGCCGACTCGCTGGTGGACTACGTCAACACCATCGGCAGCACCGTCTTCATCGAGAAGGCCGACTTCATCGCGCTCAGCGAATTGGCGCTCAACTACAACGTGCCGGACGGCCTCTCGCGCCGCCTTGGCTTCCGACGCACCTCGATGCGCGTGTCGGGGCGCAACCTGTACCTCTGGACCAAGTTCCCCGGCGTCGATCCACGACTCAACTGGCGCGGCAACGTCGCGGTCGGTGGGAGTTCCGACTTCGATTCGCCGCCGATTCCTCGCGTATTCCTCTTCACGATCAGGGGGACGCGATAATGCCGAGACACTCCAACTCAACCCTGACCATCAGCGCGCCTGTGCCAAACCATCGCGTGCGCCGTCTCACCGCGCTGGCCGCCACCCTCGCCCTGCTCGCCGGCGGGTGCAAGGGTGTCCTCGAGGTGAGCAACGAGCAGGACATTCTCGACAAGAACCTCGACAACCCCGATGCCGTGCTCCCGATCATGAATGGCGTGATCGGTGACTTTGCCCTGGCCTATGCCAACGCGATCGACATCATCGGCCTCTTTGGGCAGGAGCTGCAACACACCGGATCGTTCCCCACATGGCGCGAAGTCGAGACGGGGATCGGCACGAGGCCGAGCGGAACCGGGGACCAGGTGTACCAGAACGTATCGCGCGCCATCTGGGTGTCCGACACCGCGGCGGTCCGCATGCGGAAGTTCCTCCCCGATGGCGAGAAGCGTTACGAGGTGGCGACTGTCCTGATGTGGGGCGGGTTCGCGCACTTCATGCTCGCCGACAACTTCTGCGAGCTGACGTTTCATGGCGGGCCGGCGGTGACGCCCAAGGCGGGATACGAACGCGCGAAGGGGGTCTTTGACGACGCCGTGAAGGTGGCGACGGCGGCGGCGCGCACGGACGTGTTGCGTGGGGCGTATGGCGGGCGCGCGCGGGCGAAGCTCATGCTGGGCGACTACGCCGGTGCGCGTGACGACGCTCGTCAGGTGCCGCAGGGATTCCGGCTGATGGCGCTGTATGGCAACAACACGCGCGAGAACAACGCGGTGGCCACCAACACCACCACGCTCATCCGGCGCGAAGCGGGAGTGCATCCACGCTTCTACAACGACGCGACCTTCAAGACCGACCCGCGTACTGCATTCCGTGACAAGGGCGACACGGCCAAGGGCCCCGATCCGATCCGGAAGTTCGTGGAGCAACTCAAGTATCCGGCGCGCGACACCCCGATTCCGGTGTTCACCTGGCAGGAGGCACGCCTGATCGAGGCCGAAGCGGAATTGCAGCTCGGGAATCCGGCGGCCGCGGTGACGCTGATCAACCAGGTGCGCACGTCGGCCGGGCTGGTCAACTACGGGGGCGCTGTCACGGTGCCGGCCGTGCGCGCCCAGCTGATCTACGAACGTCAGGCCGAGTTGTGGCTGCAGGCGCAGTCGCTGGTTGACTGGCGCCGCTTCAACCTGGTCTTCACGCCGCAACCGCGCGACCAGTGCTTCCAGATCGGGCAGCTGGAGTACGACACCAACCCGAATTTGAGGAAGTAGGAGCGGAGGGGGCGTGAGGGACGAGGTCGCCCGAGGCGGTAGATGGACGGGGGCGTTGGCGGAGGCCGGCGCCCCCGTAGTGCGTCGAGCGATGCTGCGTCGCAGGGATCGCTAGTTCAGCGCGTCCTGGAACAGTCGCGGCACATCGATTACCAGCGCCTCGTCCGCGCCCTCCGGCTGCCACGCGAGCGTCTCGAGCAATATCTCCGGCCGCTCCTCAGGCGAGATCATTCCGTTGCGGACGAGTGCACAGCAGTGCATCCGGCGTCACAACTCTCACATCTGCCGCAACGTCCCCTTCCCGAGGTTCGCCGCCAAACTCTGCGCAATCTCCTTGACCACCGACTCGCGGCTTCCATAGCGCCCGACACTCGCCGTCCACCACGCCTCGCTCTCCCGTGCCGCAAACAGCACGAGTCGAACGTTCGCGACGTCGACCTCGCGCGTCATGGCCACGACCCCTCCGACCATCCTCGGCTCGCGCGTGAGGCCGTACGTCCCGATCAGGAACGCATCGACGCCGGCGGCGCGCTGTATGTCGGCCATGAACTTCTTGGTCGAGGGCGAGAGTACGAGCCCTCCCTGCATCATCGCGTAGGACGTGTTGAGGTCTGCCTGCAGGTTCTTGTAGCCGGTGCCGAGATTCGCGCGGCTCACGATGCCCACCAGTGACTTGTAGTCGACAATGCCCCACTGCGTCTGTCGAGTCTGCAGCTCGGAGGAGAGTGCGCTCGCGAGCGCTTCGCTGAACGCTTCGTCGCTGATGGATGCATACGGAGAGGCGGGGTTGGACCCCGGGAACATCGGGAACACGCCGACCTTCGCGATCTTGGTGAAGTCCATGTTCGGTGACACGAACGCCTGCGGCGCGCGAATCTGTTCGTTGGCTCCGGCGAGCATGGCAGCTGCGCACGAATTCAGAGTCGGGAGCACGCACAGCGTCGCAACTGCAGTCGCGCGACGCGATGACACACGGAACATCATGACAGGCACTCCTTGCTGGATGTGAGAGCAATTCGTTGGACCGAAGCGCGGCGCGCACCTCGCGCTATGCGGAGCGTACCACCACCGTCCTAGCAATCTTGTCGTGCCACGCCTGCCCATTCCGATCGATGATCGCCCAGAAGTAGCCGATCCCCAGGAACAGGCCGCTCACGAACCGACCGACGATCTCCCGGACGAACATGGCCCCGAACCCCGGAATCTCTCCGCTATCGGGACGCACGACGCGCAAGCCAAGCATGCGCTTCCCCGGCGTGAGCCCCTCGCGCAGGAGGATCAGGAACCAGACGAAGTAGAGGATCGGAAAGCCGATCGCGACGAGCGTTCCGAACGACTCGGAGAGTGAGAGCGCGGCTCCCCCGACCACCACGTACAGCACGATCGCGATCAGCGGATCGATGATCAGGGCGATCCATCGGGAAAACAGGCCGGCCCTCGTTCCCCGGGCGGGAGACGCCAGGAGGACATTGCACCACGAGCAGAAGAACGCGTCGGGTGAGACTTCGCGTGCGCAATTGGGGCAGGGCATCGTCACTCCGTCTCTTGAGTGGTGGCGGTGGCGGCGACATGTTCGAGCGGTGGAGTCTCCCCAGCGTCTCCTCGTCGTGTCGCCGTGTGGAGAGGCGAGGCACGAGACGAAGAAGAGACGATGAGGAGACGCACCGCGACGAATGTCCCGGCGTGAGGGGTGGAGGAGGTGCGAGACCGGAGACGCGTGAGGCGATGACGGCTGAGAACAGCAGCGCCGGGTTGGTGCGACTCCGAGCACTCGGGGAATCGTCACTCGTCGCAGAAGGCGTCGGCGACGCCGCGCCGCGAACGCTCGAACTGTCAAAGGGTTTGGCGCTCGTGACCTACCTCGCGTCGCTCCCCGGACGCCGGGCCTCACGCGACCACCTCATCGACATGTTTTGGTCGGACCTCGATGTCGAGGCCGGCCGGCACTCGTTACGGCAGCACTTGTGGCAGCTGCGACGACGATTCGAGGACCGACTCACGATCGACGGTCGCGAGATCCTCGTGCTGCGGTCGCCGCTTTCGTTCGATCGGGACGACCTGCTCGCCGCCGCGGAAGCGGGCGACCACCAGGCGGTAACCGATCGCTACACGGGAGAACTGCTGGCCGGATTTGCGGCACCTGGCGCCGAGGAGTTCGAGCGTTGGCTCGAGCTCGAGCGCGCCCGCCTGCGATCGACGTTTGTGCGGTGCGGCGACGCGCGTGTGCACCAACTCGTCGCTGAAGGACGCACGCGTGAGGCAAGTCAGGTCGCTCGGCGCGTGCGAGATGTCGCGCCCGATCACCAGCAGACGTGGCGCCTCCTGCTCGACGTGCTGGTGTCATCGGGTGACTTGATCGGCGCGACCATCGAAGCCGAGTCGCTCGAGCGACGGTTGGCGGCCGACGACGTCGAGCCGGAGCCCGCGACTGCTTCTCTGCTCGCGCTCGTTCGCAAAGGGGTGTCAGCCGCTTCGGTCCACGCCGATACGACAACCGGATTCACCACAGCGTTGGTCGGACGCGAACGCGAGTTTGCGACGCTGCTCTCGGCGTGGGGTGAGGCGATGGTGGGTCACGCATCGTGCGTCCACATCACCGCGCCCGCCGGACTGGGGAAATCTCGACTGCTGCACGACCTGGCGATCCGTCTCGTGTCATCACGCGCGCGCGTGGTGCGCGTGCGAGCCAACCCCGGCGCCACCCACATTCCAGATGCGCTGGCCAGCGACCTGGCCGCGGCACTGGCGCGCTTGCCGGGGGCGCGCGGCGTGAGCGTCGAAGTGGCACGGACTCTGGTGCGCCTCAATCCATCGCTCTCGAGTCTCTACACCGCGACAGCGGATGCGAACGCGCCTGACGAGTTGCGGCAGCGCATGATCGCCGTGCGCGAACTCGTGCAGGCGGTGGCCGAAGACCGCCCGCTGGCCGTGCTGGTGGACGACATGCACTGGTGCGATGCCGACTCGCGTCACGTGGTCTCGGGGGCATTCGGCTCGTTGGAGAATGAACGCGTGCTGCTGGTCGTTGCCGAGCGGCCATCCGAATCGAGTACGTTGCTGCTGCCACACGCGCGGCACGTTCCGCTGGCAAAGCTCCCGCTGGCGGCGGTGGTGGAGTTGCTGGTGAGCGTGGCGACGCTCCCCGCGCAGCCATGGGCAGACACGCTCCCCTCCCGCCTTCACCGCGCGACCGACGGTTCACCGCTGGCGGTGCTGCAGTCGCTGCAACTGGCGCGGGACGCAGGGTTGTTGTCGATCATCGACGGGAGTTGGTCCACCGACGATCCGGACGCACTCCTGGCCACACTCGATGCCGGGACGCCGCTGCGACAGCGCGTCTCTGCACTGAACGCCGGAGAGCGATCGGTCCTGGCCATGCTGGCCGTGGTGGGCGGGCCGACGACATTGCACGACCTGTCACGCGCGTTCGATTTCCGCGAGGGCGAGCTGGCCTCCGTACTGCAATCGCTCGAACAGGGAGGCATTGCCCAGCGTGACGACGGGGCGTGGCGACTGGCGCATGACACGTTCGCCGAGGAGGCGCTGGCGCAGCTCCCGGAGGAGGAAGGGATGCGCCTGCATCGCGCTGTTGGGCGATTCATGGCCGCCCACACGTCCGCCGGGCGATCGTTGCTGAGCGCGGGGCACCACTTGCGCCAGGCGGGGGACATCGCGGGAGACCGCACGTTGTTTGCGCGCTATCTCGAGCAGCGGCGCTTCGTGGGCGACCGTCGCAGCCTCACCGCCATCGCGGCGGAGTGGCTCGGCAGCGAGGCAGGTGAGGCAAGTGATGCGTTGGTGACGGCCCTGGTGCGATCGGTTCCGCTGACGTTGCGTCTTGGCCTCTCGTCGCGGACGCTGTGGTATGTCGCCGCGAGTTTGCTGCTGACGGTGGCTGGCGCCGGCACGGCGGCGATGGTCTTTGCGCGCACGAGTACGCGCGTGGCCGCGCCATTCTTCGTGGCGAGCGGCTACGGCGCAGACGGCGGGCGCCAATTGGCCAAGGTGACGTTTGAGCACGACGCGTCCGGCGTGAATTCCTACACGCTCCATGCGCGTCCACTCCCGCTCCCGAAGTCGTCCCTGGGCGAACTGCATGACGTGCTCCCGCCACCGCACGATTCCCTTCCGTTCATCATCGTGCGCGCGGTGGAAGACAGTGGCGTGACTGACCTCTTCGCCGTCGACGCGGGGGGGCGCGAACGACGACTGACCGCATCCCCGGGCGACGACGTCAACCCGGATTGGTCGCCGGACGGCCGCTCGCTCGTCTTCGCCTCAGCGCGCTGGGATTCGCTCGCGCAGCCCGATCTCGTCGTGATGGACGTGGAACGCGACGAGATTCGTCGCGTCACGCACACCACCGAAGGAGAACATCAGCCTCTGTGGAGTCCCGACGGGACGCGCATTGCATTCCTCGCCGACGCGCCACAACGCGCCAGTCAGCAGGCGTGCACCATCCGCGTCGATGGGACGAATCGCCGATGCTGGAGCCTGCCGCGCCTCGCCCGATGGACACTGTCCGCCTGGCTCGGCGCCGACTCTCTCGTGCTGCACCAGCAATCGGACTCCCTTCCACGGGTCACGGTCCTTTCCGTGGAGTCGGGCGAACACATCGATCGGTCCATTCCGTGTCGCCCGCTGGTGATCTCGCGTGATGCGGCGCATGTCTTCTGCCTGCCCGCAGGCGAGCAGTTGGACATGCAACGCTATTCGCTCGCCCCGTTGCGAGACGACGGCCGGGCGCAGGTCATTGCGTCGATCGGGGGTAGCACGCCCCTGAATGGCCCGGTGTACTGGCCCGCTCGCGCGAGCGGCGGCGAATACCTCAACGCGATCGCGTTCGGGAACGATGCCGCGACCGCCATCGTCGGCGTGCCGTTCAGCGTCTCGATCGTGGCGTCGCAGGCCACGGGTGGGTTGATGACGCCTCGCGAAGTGGTCTTCCGGTCGTCAGACACCTCCGTCGCCGTCATCGACTCCACCGGAGTGCTGCGCCCGCGCCGTGCCGGACGCGTGACGATCACGGCGTCGGCTGGCGGGTGGCGAGAGACTCGACGCGACTTCGTGGTGCGTTCGAACTCGGGAGTCACCAGCCTGCGCGAACGGTGGGATCCCGACTGGATGGAGCGCTGGCGCCCCTTCGGCACGCCGGCGCCACGAGTCATTGCACCTGCCACGAGCGATCCCGCGCTCTCGATCGAGGGCGAGGGGCGCTTTCACTCGGGCGTGTACGCACTCGCGTCGTACTCCCGTGATGAGGGGATCTCGGTGCGAGCGCGGCTCTCCACACGCATCAACCGCCCGCAGTGGCAGGACCTCACGATCGCACTGTACTCCGGCATCGATTCCGCCCGTATGGCGGCATGGGACCACCGCGACGGATACCTGTGGTCGGCGGGACGACTCGAAGCGAATGCGCCACAGTGTCGCCTGATGTACGCGGGTGGTCCCGAGGGAGATCACTACGCCGATTCGTTGCAGCTCGACGTGACGGGTCAGGCGATTCGCATTGCAGCCGACCGCGCGCTCCGGAGCGGCGCGTGGTACGACGTGGTGCTGCAGTGGCTTCCCGATGGGCGCTGCGCCGCTGCGATCAATGGGCGCGTCGCGGCAATCACGCGCGCATCATTCCGGGTGTCCGGAGAGACTCGGCTCTTCGTGTTCGGGAATGCGTTCCGGACGCAGCTGCTCGTTGGGGAGTTGCAGGTGACACGGGGGATGGACCGGTCGGTGGATTGGGGACAATTCCTTGACCGGGTGGGCGGGATGGGAAGGCAGGCGATCGAGGGTAAGCGTTGATCGGTTCCGGCGACGATGCGCCGGGAGCGTCCACCCGGCGGAGTCTGACGGCGGCCCGGCGGAGTTGCCGGCGGGACAGGTGAAGGCCACGCTCGAGCGCACGGTGGGGAGCCGTACGGCTGCGCCAGCATCCAGACGCTGGCCAGGCGGTACGACATCGGCCACGACGACCTGGCGATCGCCGCGGACATCGAGTCGGCGCTCCTGAATGCCGCCGAGGTGCGCCCCAAGGTGCTCAACAGCAACGCGAGCTTCTTCAACATCGCGGCGCCGTACCACCTGCGCTTGGCGTTCGCCTTTTCGGCGAACGGCGTGGGGCGAGTGTCGACGGCAATTCCGTCAGGGGCCATCGCCCAGCCTAACGCGCATCGGATTCCGGAGAAGATCCTCGAGGCGATTTACTCGCTGATGGCGCAGGGGTTGGGGCTGACGACGCTCAAGCAGACGAAGCAGTGGATTCACAACTCGTGAGGGGTACTCGTAAGACCGACCTGCGCCCCTTCTCTCGACCAGCACTGTCTCGACTATCGACCGACGTCAGTGGCGGAGGACCGATCCCCCCGCCACTGACGTCCAACGTTCATTCGCGCTCCCTACTGCAGCCGCAGATCGGTCGTCCCGAAGTCCTGGCACACCGCGGCGCCACCACCCGTGGGGTTGTAGCAGAGATATCCATCCGACTGCCGCCGGTAGTAGTACCGGAAGTTGCCGGCCGCGTCCCACACGTACACTGCGATACTCCAGAGTCCGCGCGCCGCGAACTGGGAGAAGGTGATCGTGCACGAGAACGACCCGTTCGTGGCCGTTCCCGCCGTGCGAGGCGCGTAACAGTCCTGGTACTGGCTGGGCGCGACCTGACTGATGTAGCGGATCGTCACGCTGCTCACGCCCATGATGTCGTCCGTGATGCCGAGTGTCGTCGCGACGTCGTTGTTGGTCGCGGCAATCGACACCGATTGCAGCAGCGGCGCCTGCCCATCGCCGGTGCTCGTGACAATCACAGTGGGCGGCGTGATGCACTGGCCATCGGCATCGCACAACTGTGTGCTCGACCCGCGATTGGTGAAGCCCCCTCCCGTGTAGTACCCGTTGTTCCCCACCCGATCGGTGAAGATCGCGTAGGTCACGCGCCACGTCCCTGCCTGCGCGCCCTGCGGGATCGACAGGACACACTCCCAGTCACCGTCGGCCGGTGTCCCCTGCGCGAGCGAGCAACCCGCGCCGAGCTGTTGGTTCCCCGGTCCGGTGAGCATGAGATAATAGAAGTCGTTGGCCGGGGCGCCCGCTCCCGACAAGGCGTCGGTCACATGCACCCTGAACACCAACGGGCGGAAGGCGGTGCTGGCGTCCACGCTCACCGACGACGCGTAGGCTCGCGGCTGCGTGTTGAGGCTCACCTCGAACGCACTCACGTGCGCCGGCGTCACATCAGTCGGCGTGCTCGTTACGGTGACCTGCGGGGCGGCGGCCAGGCATCCCGTCTGCTGTCCTCCGACATACTCGCACACGCCGCTCGCCGAGGGACTGTAGTAGCGCCAATTGCCGACCTTGTCGCGCAGCGGAATCCACTGCACCGTCCACGTACCGGTCTCGGAGAACTGTGCCCAGGTCGACGTGCAGTCCCACTGGCCGTTGGTGTCGCTGCCGGTCGTTGGAGCACGGAACGGATACGGATAGCAGGTGAAGCGCATCTGCCGCCCCGACGGGCTGCGAAGGCGCACATCGATATAATCGGCGCCACTGATGTCGTCCGTGATCGTCACCCGCGATTGCACGGTGACGTCACTACCGCTCGTGTTGATGTTCAGCGATGGGGCGTAGGTGTTGGTCGCCGGGTCGTAGAACTCGACCGACACCATCGTCGGGCCCTGGACGTCGGGCTGGCTCCCGGGAAAGAGGCGCTGCAGCAGCACAAACACGCTGAAGCCGCCGACCTGCGCCGACACGGTGTGCGCCGCCATGTCGATCGAGCCGGCGTTCTGCTGCACGTAGCTGCCATTCACGAGCTTGTGGATGCGCAACTCGGCTTCCGTCACGCCCGGCGGTATGCGCGCCGGATCGTACTTGATCGTGAGGGTCACGGGCTTCGCGAAGACGATGCCGTTCGGGCCGAATTCCCACTCCGACCCGGGCACGGTGGCCGGGCCGCCGCTCGGCAGGTTGGTTGCCGGTACCGCGGTGAAGAGGACGTCGCCCGGCACGGCGCCGGCCGGCACGTCGAGCGTCACGTTGCCACCCGCCAGCGTGACCTTCGATCCCGCGGGCCCCACGCGAACGCCGACTCCCTGTTCGATGCGGAACCGAACGGGAAGGGTGGAGTTGCGCACGACGCGCACACGTCCCGGCGCACTCGTGGGCCCAGTCTCGCTCGGCGACACCACATCAAGCTCGGCATAGCCAAGCTCCGTCGGCCCCGACATGACGCGCAGTCGATAGTCCTTGGAAGGATCGAGCGGATCCAGCGCCGTATTCCAGATGGCCTGATAGAGTTTGGTTCCCGTCACGACGCGCAACGTGGCCGGCGACGGGTCGGTGTGGGTGATCGTTCGAATCGGAGTGCCAACACACCCTGCACCACTCCACTCGCAGATCTGGACGGAGAGCAGGTCGGCAAGCGTACCATCAAACGACGCCGTCCCATCTGAGCCAGGGGTCGGAGCGATCGGCGAGTCGAAACGAAATCCCGGAACCCCACCGATCGGAGCCGATGCTGCCGCGACGCTCATCTGCGGTTCGATCGGCTTGAGGTCGTTGGGCGCTTGTGGCTCCGAGCAGGCAACGACCAGCAGTACCGACCACCATCCAACGAAGCGCTTGTTCCGCATCATCCCATCCTCCGCTTGTCTTGTTTCGTGGACACGGCGACGAGGCCACCCGTTGTCGCGCAGCCCCATGCATCGCGTGCGTCGGTCACCTCTCGCCCTACGCGGGCGCAGCGGGAGCGACTGCCATCGTCTAATGCGGCGCCGTCTGCGCTCCGTCAGACGGCGTGGTGACAGATGAGGACGCCATCGGACGGGCCAAGCGTACGCCCGGGCACTGACGCTGAGGACTTCGTTCCGGCTCCTCTCCGTTAGAGGGCCTCCTCCATGCACTTTCCGTGTTCAGGGAGTCAGTTCAAGCGTTCAAGGGGTCAGAGACCTTGAACCGTTCAAGATCTCTGACCCCTTGAATTCCATGACCCCTTGAATCCCTTGAGTTGCCCGCATCCGCTGGGCGACGTTGCTCCAGATGTGTCACCGGCGCGCGTTCCAGCATACGCGGAGCTATCGCGCACCTACCCCATCAAGGCCTTGGGAGCAGCGGGAGCGGGCGCTGTAGGACGTGGGCCCAGCGGCAGGGGCTACAAGCGCATCGCCATCCCCGCTCGCGCTGCTCACGGTCTCCGTCGAAGCACCTTCAGCGTCCAGATGCTGACCGGTGGATTGGGCGCGAAGGTGTGGGGGTATCGCAGTGGTGGGAGTGAGGGGACCTCGATCGGTTGACCGCGGGGGCTGCCGGCCGTTTGTCCTTTGTCGAACTCTGCCTGGAGCTGCGCCATCTCGGCCGGCTCACACGTACCGGTAACCGCGGTGAGATAGACCCCGAGTTGTCGCGGCAGGGTGGCCAGGAGCGCGGCATAGTGCGCGCGGTTGCTGATGTATTGCAGATATCCGTCTCGCTGACCGGGTTCGATGGTGAGCATCACCTCCGGGGTGTCGTCACCGGTGATGTTCATGCTGCACACGACGTCGGTGCCGGTCGTCGGATTCCTCCGCACCCCACAGATGTTGATCCGGGTGGTGCGCACCAGCTTGCCCACATAGACGTTAGGCTGCGCGCCTGACGCGGGCTCGTAGCCCGTGAGCGTTCCAGCCAGTACGTCGGTGCCGCTGGCAGCGCAATTGGCGTCCAGTAGCGACCCTTGCACGCTGAACTCCACGTCATACTCGACCCGGGTCGGCTGCCCCTGGGCGCCGGCCGCGGCGGACCAGCTGCACGCCCACACGACGACGGCGGCGCGCATCCCCCTCATTGTTTCACCACCTCCACCCGGCGGTTCTGCGCCCGACCAGTGGCCGTTGCGTTAGGCACGGCCGGCTTCGTGTCACCCAACCCCTTCGTCGTGATCCGCGCTCCATCAATGCCGAAGTTCGACACCAGCGCCGCCTTGACCGCCGCCGCTCGTGCCTCGCTCAACGACAGATTCGCCGCGGCCGCGCCGACGTTGTCGGTGTGCCCCTCGATGAGCACCTTGAGGTCCCCGTGCTGCTTGAGTGTCGCCGCGATCTCCTTGAGCACCGGGCGCGACTCGGGCTGCAGGTCGGCCTTGCCGGTGGCGAAGAGGATCCCATGCGTCGCCCAGCGCCCCTTCGCATTGAGCGCATCGTACATGACGTCGGTCTCGCTTTCCGCCAGCCGGATGGACGTCAGGAAGGTCGGTTCCTCCTCGGTCCCGGTCACCATTACGCGAATCATGCTGTCACGCATGAACGGGAGATCGGGGTTGTTGTACATGCGCCGCTCGTTGGTGTACATCTTGAAATAGCCGCTGTCCAACAGCATGCGCACGTGCACCACTTGCCCTACCAGTTGCGAGCGGGCCGCTTCGGGGATGGCGACCGGGCTCGTCGCCTGGTTCTGGCCGCCGCCGAGGATGAACGTGCCGTTCGGGTTCCACGTGACTTCGGCCGACCGATCGCTGCGTGTCAACTCTCGCCCTCCCTCCACGACCAGTTGATCGATGATCCGCATCCCCGATGGAAGGATGTCGATCTCCAGCGTGAACCGCTCCGGGAGCTTGCGACTCACGGGAATGAGCATCGTCGCGCGCCCGGTGCTGCGCAGGACCCTCACGCCGTCACGTTCCACCACTTCGATCGGGCCGCCGACGTAGCGAAGTCCGCGCGCAAAGTTACCGACGCGGTCCTCGCTGAAGTCGGTGTAGAAGAGGACCTTGCTCCCGGGGACGAAGTCGTAGTTCTCCCAGATCTTCGGGTCGCTTTTGGCTGCCGGTGCCTGGGCAGCAGCCGGTGCCCCCAGCAGGCTCAGTCCCAGTCCGAGGGCGAGGGCAATGCGGGACACTCGCGATGCACGCATGGTGTAGTGACTCCTTGGCTGCTGGCCCGATGCAGGTCGAGGACACCATGGTCGGTTCCCGATGTCAACGCGGCGCGCAATCGGCCGTCAACACGCCGTCAACGACGCTGGACACCGTCGGCTCCATACTTCACGTATTTGACAGCGTGAGAGCGGGGTGCCAACGTCAACGAGGTGTTTCACCTCGTGACGTTCGGCGGACTCCGCATCGAATCCGACGGAGACACGGCCGTTCCGCACCTGCGGCGGTCCTGGCTTGCCATGCTCGCGGTCGTCGCCGCTGCCGGCGAGCGGGGAATTCTGCGCGATCGGTTTGTCGCCATCTTCTGGCCCGAGTCGAGTGAGGATCATGCGCGGCAGTCGGCGCGCCAAGCGCTGTACAGCCTGCGCCAGGAGCTCGGCCGCGAGGTGGTGCGCGCGTCGGGGATGCTGCTGTCGCTGGATCCGGTGGCGATCACGTCGGATGTTGCCGACTTTAAGGGAGCGATCGCCGCTCGCGACCGGGCACGTGCCGTCGCACTGAGTGGCGCAGAATTCCTCGAGGGGTTCTCACTGGCCGGCGTTCCGACGTTTCAGCGGTGGGCCGATGAAGAGCGGGACCGCCTTGCCGTGCTACGAACGGCGGCGCTGATAGGCCTGGCGAGTGAGGCGACCGCACGTGGCCAGACGGACCAGGCCATCGAGTGGTGGCGCCAACTGACGGAAATGGAACCCCTCAATGGCCGCCACGCGGTTGGATACCTCCAGGCGCTGGCGGCGCGCGGAGACCGGGCGGCCGCGTTGGCATTCGCGCGCAAGCACGCCACACTCCTCCGGCGCGAGTTTGAAGTAGATCCCGACCCCGATGTGCGTCGACTCGAGGCGGAGCTTCGCTCGATGTCGGCTCCGCCGACGGCGAGTCTTCCGGCGGCGCCACCCGCGGGAGGCCGCGATCCCGTGTCGGAGAGGAGCGCGCTCGTCGTCGCTGGAGCGGAACCGGTCGCGCCGATTCCGCCGCCGACCGATCGATTCCTGAGTCGACGGGGGCTCCAGGGGATGGTGGTGGCGCTGGTGCTGTTGGTGATGGCACTGGCGATACGACAGCGCGACTGGACGGTACGCGCTGAGGGACTGCCGGTATTCGCGGTTGGACTGATGCAGGAGGTGGGAATCCCGGACTCGGCGCGAGCGGGTCGCGAGTTGACGGACATGCTGGCCACCAACCTGGCGCGCATCGATGGCCTTCGCGTCCTGGCAAACTCGCGACTGCTGCAGCTCGCGGCAGCCAGCGCCGACTCCGGGGCCGGGTACGCCGACGCCGCGCGACGCGCAGGTGCGACCGACCTGCTCGAGGGAGAGCTGCTGGCCCGCCCTGAAGGACTCGTGCTGGAGTTGCGACGCGTGGAACTCCAGACCGGCATGGTGCGCGACGCCTTCAGCGTTACCGCGCTCGATCGCTTTCGGCTTGTGGACTCCATGACGGCCGCGGTGGCCAGGCGATTCCGGCTGCCTGCGCCGGAATCGTCGGTGGTCACGGCGACGACACGCTCGCCGGTTGCCTACCGCTTCTATGAGGAGGGATTGCGGGCGTACTACCAGGAGGACCATGCGTCGGCTCGTCGACTGATGCACGCGGCCCTCGCCGAAGATTCCGTGTTTGCGATGGCGGCGTATTACGAGGCCCAACTGGCGCAGGGCTACGACGACCTGACGCCGGATGGCCGCCCCGCGTCCATGGCCAGGCGTCGTGCTCGACGACTGGCACAGCGTGCACCGGATCGGGAACGGCTGATCATCACGGCCAACGTCCTCATAGACGATGTCGATCCAGCGGCGGCAGCGGTGGCCGAGTCCCTCGTGGCACGGTATCCTGACGACCCCGCGTCGCACCTGACACGTGGGCGCGCGCTGCACAGCACTGGAGACTGGGCCTCGGCGGTCAAGGCGATCGAGCGCGCGATCGCGATTGATTCCGCGGCTGGTGAGCCGTCGCAGGGTACATGCCGCGTCTGCTCGCACCTCAACCTGCTCGCCGAGACATACCTGTGGTTCGATTCGCTGGATGCATCGGTGCGAACGGCGCATCGGCACCTCGCGCTGCGCCCTGACGGTGCCGCCCCCCAATTTCACCTTGCAGTCGCGAACGCTCGGCGGGGCGACAGCGCCGAAGCATTTCGGTGGTTGCGGCGGCTCGTGGCACGCAACCTCACCGATCGTGCGTGGAAGTTGAATCTGGAGCTGCGCCTCGAGGCGTACGAGGCGTTCGAGCGCGGTCTTCCGCAGCTCATGTGGACATCCACGTCACTCGATGCCGCGCAGGCGCGGTGGTACTCGCTCATCGCGCTGCGGAATCAGGGACGGATTCGCGAGGCGGAGCGGTTGCATCTCACCGGGCGCATCGACGGTCCGCGCCCCCTCGAGGTTGGCGAGGCGCCCGACGCCTTCAACACCGCGATACTGGCGATGGCCCGCGGGGACGGTCGTGCGGCCGCGCGAACCTTCGAAGGGATGTCGCCTCCCGATTCGGCGGTGTGGGCGGTGGGTCACGTCGCGCGCCACTACGCCTGGTTCCGAACGCTCGCGGGGATGGCGTGGGCCACAGCGGGCGACACGTTGCGTGTGCGTGCGCTGGCGGACAGCGTGGAGTGGTGGGGGCGTCGCAGCCTGTACGGCCGCGACCGGCGCCTGCATCACTACCTTCGAGGACTCGTGCACGTTGCCGCGAAGCGAGACGAAGAGGCGGTACGCGAGTTCAGGGAGGCGATCCACTCACCGTCGCTCGGATTCACGCGCGTGAATTACGAGCTGGGACGTGCGCTGCTGCGACTCGATCGTCCCGCCGACGCCATCGGCGCGTTGCAGCCGGCGCTTCGAGGCGAGATGGATGCCTCCAATCTCTACATCACGCGCACCGAGCTGCACGAGCTGCTGGCGGAGGCGTTCGATCGCGCCGGGCGTCGGGACAGCGCAGCGGTGCACTACCAAGCCGTGGTGCGGGCGTGGCGTCGTGCGGACCCCGCCTTTCACGCACGACGCGCGCGGGCAGCGGAACGGATCGCGATGCTGGGGATGCGTTAGGCGGCGCCGGCCGAGCGTCCCGTCAACGCAAGGCCAACGCGGGGTCGAGATCGCCGGCCTTGCGCGCGCCACATTGCCCCAGTGGATTCTGCACCAGGTCGCTCTGGTTCCCCACCACCTCCTGACCGGGTAGATCTTTTGCAGTCCATTGCCCCAGACCGACACCAGGTTTCTGGCCTCTGCGATTGCCGATCGTCGTCCCGACCGTAGGTTCTCGTCCCTGACCGCACGGCGGCAGCAGGGGCGGCGCCGAGCGTCGACGACACGACATGACTTCCCCCTTACACTCGTACCGATGACGACCCTCCCGATCGACGGCGCGCCGTCTCACGCCGCGTTGCTGCGCAACTTCAGCCGGGATGCCGGCGAAGCGCTAGGCCACGTGCGGGTGCACGTTGACGCACGCGCCGGTCGCCTCTGCCGCGCGTTTGGCGCGGTGGCCATCACGATCGGCGAGGAGATCCTCGTCGATCCGCGCTTCGCCATGGCCGCACCGCCCTCCGCCTATCGCGAGGTCATGGCCCACGAGGTGGTTCACGTCCTGCAGAACCGCCGCGCCGCACGACATGACGTGCTGGCGACAACGACACGTAGTGCAGCTGACGATGAAGCCGAGCAGGAGGCGCGCACGCTAGGCCCGCGGCTCGCGGCCGGGAAGCGCGTACGCGTCTCGGCGCGCCCGCGCGCCGTGGTCCAGTGCGTGACGATGGACAACCTCAAGGGGGTGCTCAGCGCCAACGTCTACAACGAGGTGGCCGTCGCGATCCGCAAGCAGACCGATGCCGGCGTCAAGCAGCACGCGCTCGACTTCTGCTACCAGCTGGCCGACGTCTTCACCGAACTGCAGGGGTACGTGACCGCGGCGAACCCGGCGCGAGGGAGCCTGGCGACGATCGCGACCTACATCGTCGAGCGCCGACGCAGCAAGGCGACCAACCTGATCGCGAAGGACGTGACCGGGATCAAGGAGTGGATGGCCGAGATGAAGCAGGCCTTCGCCGGCAAGGGGATGTCGGACGCGGACAAGGGGCGATTGTTCCTGGCGGTTGCGCGCCGCAACTGGGCGGCGACGCAGCTGCGGAAGCTGCTCGACGACGCGGGCGGGTCGATCGGCGTGGGGGATGCGTCGTACCCCAAGATCGCGCTCTGGATGTACTACTTCGCCTTCTACCACAAGGGAAAGGCGGAGCTGGCCGACATGAAGTACAACGCCGACAAGACCATCAACACGCCGAACGGCGCCGGCGGATCGCGCAACATCAAGCTGTTCCAGAACCGCATCCAGCACATCCTGTCGGGGCACACCTTCACGCACTACGTGCTCGACGACGAGGAGGTCGACAACCTCAATCGGGCCTACAACGGCGTGCAGACGTTCTACGACATCGGCCACGACGATTTGGCGATCGCCGCGGACATCGAGTCGGCGCTCCTGAATGCCGCCGAGGTGCGCCCCAAGGTGCTGAACAGCAACGCGGGTTTCTTCAACATCGCGGCGCCGTACCACCTGCGCATGGCGTTCGCCTTTTCGGCGAACGGCGTGGGGCGGGTGTCGACGGCCTTTCCGTCAGGGGCGATCGCCCAGCCTAACGCGCACCGGATTCCGGAGAAGATCCTCGAGGCGATTTACTCACTCATGGCGCAGGGATTGGGGCTGACGACGCTCAAGAAGGCGAAGCAGGGGATTCACAATTAGTGAGGGTTGCGCGTTCGACCGACCTGCGCGCCTGCTCCAGACCAGAGCTGTCTCCACTATCGACCGACGTCAGTGGCGGAGAGCCGAGGCTCCCCGCCACTGACGTCCCAGGTTGATTCGCTCTCCCTGATTTCAAGGGGTCACATTTCAAGGGGTCAGAGTCCTTGAAAGTGACTTCAAGGGGTGATTTCAAGGGGTCAGAGACCTTGAACCGTTCAAGATCTCTGACCCCTTGAATCCCCTCGTCTCCCGCAGAACACCCTTGGTCGTTAGGCTCACGGTCCAAGGCACGGCGCCGCTCTGGCGCCGCTCTGGCACCTCGTCGCCTCCCCGTGCGCGCCTGGCTGACGCCGAGGCCATGACCGCTGGCGGTCGACGGTTGCTCGCGGTACTCTAGGGCGCGGACGGCCGATGAACGCATCGCGCTGACCAACCTCACCTGCGCCCCCCTGTCGCCCGCACCATCGCCTCGGGCCGCCGACGAGCACCACGCCCGCGTCGTGCCCCACCGCTCGCCATCCCCGTCATAGCTCCACGCATGCCCGAATCGGACCCCGTCGGAGCGACCGACACCCTCCGCGAGCTGCTGGACCGTTCGCTGGGCGCGGCCTACCGCATCGAGCGCGAACTCGGCGGCGGTGGGATGGCGCGCGTCTTCCTCGCCGAGGAGCGTGCGCTGGGTCGTCGGGTGGTCGTGAAGGTGTTGTCTCCCGAACTCTCGCACGAGCTGTCGGTCGAGCGGTTCGCGCGCGAGATCCGGCTGTCGGCTCGGCTGCAACATCCCAACATCGTCCCGGTGCTCACCGCCGGCGCTGCCGCGGATGTGCCGTACTACACGATGCCGTTTGTCGAGGGCGAGTCGTTGCGGGCGCGGCTGGCGCGCCTTCCGGCCGGAGACCGCCTGCCGCGCACGGAGGCCATCGAGGTGTTGCGAGACGTCGCCCGCGCGCTCGCATACGCGCACGGCCTGGGCGTGGTCCATCGCGACATCAAGCCGGAGAACGTGCTGCTCGGCTTTGACGCGGCGGTGGTGGCCGACTTCGGCGTCGCCAAGGCGCTGGCCGCCGCGCGCACGCAGGGGGCGTCACCGTCAGGCACCACCCTCACGCAGGGTGGAATGGCGCTGGGCACGCCGGCGTACATGTCGCCGGAACAAGCGGCCGGCGATCCGGCGGTGGACGGCCGATCCGACGTGTACGCGTGGGGCGTGCTCGCCTACGAGCTCCTTGCCGGCGTGCACCCCTTCGCTGACCGACAGACGGTGCAGGCGCTGGTCACCGCGCACCTGGTAGACCGACCGCGTCCGCTGGGCGACGTTGCCCCAGCTGTGTCACCGGCGCTCGCGCGGCTCGTGATGCGCTGTCTCGAGAAGCAGCCGGGCGACCGTCCGACAGGCGCTCGGGAGATCATCGACACGCTCGCCACGGCGGTCACCGGGGAACGCGGAGACTCCGGGAGCGCGGACAAGGTGCCCGTGCAAGCGCGCCCAGCGCCCGCGCCCTTCAGGCGTCCGCGCGCGCTCGCCATCGGGGCGACCCTTGTGGTCACGATCGGCGCGGCCGCTGCCACCATGGCCTACCTCGCCCGTCGCGCACCAGCGCCCCTCACCCTCACGGCAGCGCGCGCATCGTTAGGCTCGGCGGGCTACGACTCCTACCTACGCGGGAAGGTCCGCGTGAGCAGCGAGAACCCACAGGACAACGAGGCCGCGATCAGCGCGCTTCGGCAGGCGATCACCGCCGACACGGCGCTCGCTCCGGCATACGCGGAACTCTCGCGCGCCTACACCATCAAGGCCTTCTACTTCGCCCCCGACTCGGAGAAGAAGCGCCTCAACGAGGACGCCGAGCTGGCCGTGGAGAAGGCACTCTCGCTCGATCCCAACCTCGCGGAAGCGCACTTTGCCCGGGGGCTCATGCTCTGGACGCCGGCCAGGCGATTCCCGCATGACCTGGCGGCACGCGCCTATCGCCAGGCGCTCTCCCTCGACCCCAAGCTGGACGAAGCGCACCACCAGCTAGCGATCGTCTACTTCCACGTGGGACTGCTGGACCAGGGGCAAGCGGAGATCGAAAAGGCACTCGCGATCAACCCAGGCAACACGCTGGCGCGATACCGACTCGGCGTCATCGACATGTACCGTGGCGAGTACGAACGCGCGTACGAGATCTTCAAGAGCACGCCACTGGAGCGGAACCCGACGCTGTGGGGGTTCCAGACGGCCACCGCGCTCTTCCGGCTGGGGCGTGAGCGCGAGGCTACGGAGTTGCTCGACCGGTACCTGCGCGACTACCCGAAGGACGAAGGCGGCGTAGGACACAGCGTTCGCGCGATGATGGCGGCCAAGGCGGGACGACGTCGCGAAGCGGAGGAGGCGATCGCGACGTCGATCGCGGTGGGGCGCAACTTCGGTCACTTCCATCACTCCGCATACAACATCGCGTCTGCATACGCGATGCTGGGCGAGCTTGACGAGGCGCTCCGGTGGTTGGAGGACGCGGCGGACAACGGCTTCCCGTGTTATCCCCACTTCGCGAGCGACCGGCATCTCGACGCGCTGCGAGGCGACCCGCGGTTTGTTGCGTTCATGGCGAAGGTCAAGCGAGACTGGGAGCAGCGGAAGGGGGCGTTGTGAGCGGTGTGCGGGTGCGGGGGACCGTGCGTCGTTCGAGCATTCCCCTCCGCGCCACGCAGCAGTCTCACCGAATGACCTCGAAGTGCGCCATCATGCCAGCGGCGTGGTGCTCGAGGATGTGGCAGTGGTACATCCACTCGCCGGGGCTGTCGTCGGGGAGCCAGGCGATGCGCACACTGCCGAACGCCGGCACGTTCACGGTGTCTTCCCACGACAAATGGTCGGGCGCGGTGCCGTTGACCTCCAGCACCTGGAAGAAGAAGCCGTGCAGGTGGAAGGGATGATGAACCGGCGAGCGGTTGAGCACGTCCCAGACCTGCAACGTTCCGACCCGGACCGGTTCGGCGTCGTGATGCTGTTGGCGGTTGATGTTGAACTCGACGCCGTGCGTCATCCCGAGACTGAACCCGAGCCGCACCTCGCGATTCGGGGTGACGGGCCCCGTCACCAGCGGCTCGATCTCCCGCAGCCGTTCCGGGAGCCGCGTGCTGGAGGGCGCGGCGGCTCCCACCGTCACCGTGGCGAAGCGCTCGGGCTTCTTGTGCGCCTTGAATGATCCGCGATTGAACGGCAGGGTCTCGATGCGAAGCATATCACCCTCGGCGAACGGGCCGATGGCGATCTCGGTGCGATCCGCGGGCGTGAGCAGCACTTCGGTCGCGGTGACCG
This sequence comes from uncultured Gemmatimonadaceae bacterium, assembly GCA_964560345.1. Taxonomy (GTDB): domain Bacteria; phylum Gemmatimonadota; class Gemmatimonadetes; order Gemmatimonadales; family Gemmatimonadaceae; genus SCN-70-22. The sequence goes on along the minus strand of CAZLLP010000009.1, from coordinate 56,378 downwards.
GCGAGGGGATCAAACCGCCGCCGGTGCCGATGATCCGAAATGGCCGCCCTCCCACCGAGAGCCGCACATACCGCGCGCTTGCGGCGTTCACGATGCGCCAGCGTTCGATGTGTCCCGCTGCCATCCGGATCTCGGGCTCCTGCCTGCCGTTCACCAGGCGCGTGCTCCCCTCGCGGCCGTCATGGGATTCGATCCACCAGCCGGGCGGCTTGATCTGGCCGTCCTTCTCCAGCTCGACATCGTCCAGCACGAATGTCCGCTCGGCATCGAACACCGGCTCATCGTTCGCACGTACGATCAGTGCGCCGTAGAGCCCGCGCTCCAGCTGCACCGTCTCGTTGTAGTGCGAGTGGTACCAGAAGGTGCCCGCGTCCGGAACGCGAAAGCGGTAGGTGAAGGTCTCGCCAGGAGCGACCGGGCGTTGCACCCTCGCCGTCCCGTCCATCGCGGCCGGAATCCGGAGCCCGTGCCAGTGCACGACCGTCGGCTCGGGCAGGTTGTTGATGAGGCGGATCTCCAGCACGTCACCGACTTGCGCCTCGATGGTCGGGCCAGGCACCTGGCCACCGAACGCCCAGGCCCGCGTCCGCTGCCCCGGCACGAACTCCCAGTCCACCTCCCGGGCCTCGAGGTCGACGCGCACCACCGCCCTTCCCTCGTCAGGCTGCGCGGACTCCAACGCGTGCGTGTATGCGTCGTCAGCCGTCGTTGTTGCGCCCGACGAGTCGTGTGCCGCCGAGTGGTTACCGTGTCGATGGACCTTCATGGAAGCCTCCGTGAACCAAGGGTGACGGAGGGATGATCGCGCCGCGGGGGTGCCTACCGATTGAACGAGGGGGCTGACATCGGCGGCGCGAGCGGGGGCTGGAGCTTCAGCCGCTGTGTTCAAGCTGCTCCAGAGGGGGAGTTGTATGCTCCGTGCACCAAGACCGTGCAGGATCCAGCGGCCGCGTGCCGAGAAGGGCTACCTCATGGAGGCGGTATGAGAGCAGCGGTCTACGAGCGCTATGGTCCTCCCGACGTCGTCGCGATCCGCGACGTCCCGACACCGACCCCCAAGGATGGCGAGGTCCTGATCCGGACAAGGGCCACCACGGTGTCCAGCGGCGACTGGCGCGCACGGACGCTCGACATGCCGCCCGGCTTCGGACCGTTTGGCCGTCTCGTGTTCGGCATTTCGCGGCCGCGGCAGCCGATCCTCGGTACGGAGCTCTCGGGGGTCATCGAGGCGGTCGGCAAGGATGTCAGCTCGTTCAAGGTCGGCGATGAGGTGATCGCATTCGGCGACGTTGGGATGGGGGGTCACGCCGAGTTCCGGTGCATCGCCGCGAACGGCCTCGTGGTGCAGAAACCGAAGACCCTCTCGTTCGAGCAGGCGGCGGCGCTGTCCTTTGGTGGGATGACGATGCTGAGCTTCTTCCGGCGCGGCGCCCTTGCCAGCGGCGAGCGCGTGCTCGTGAACGGCGCCTCGGGAAGCGTGGGCTCGGCGGCGGTCCAGCTCGCGCGGCACTTGGGCGCGGAGGTGACCGGTGTCTGCGGACGCGCGAACGTCGATCTCGTCCGCTCGATCGGGGCGCATCACGTGATCGACTACACCAGTGACGACTTCTCGTCGAACGGCGAGACCTACGATGTCATCGTGGACACCGTCGGCAACGCGCCGTTCACGCGGGTCAAGCAGTCACTGGCAGAGCGCGGGCGACTCCTGGTCGTGCTGGGAGGGTTTGCAGACCTGCTGCTCGCACCGCTGGTGGGGATGACCGGCACTCGCCGAGTGATCGCCGGTCCATCGCGAGCGCGCGTGGAGGATCTGCGCCAGCTCGCCGCGATCGCGTCGTCGGGGGCGTTCACGCCCGTCATCGACCAGACCTTTGCGTTCGAGCAGATCGTGGATGCACACCGGCGTGTGGAGACCGGGCGCAAGCGCGGGAGCGTGGTCGTCACGATCGGCGCCCAGTCGGTCGCGTGAGCGCTGCCTTGTTCGCGCCTAACGTCGCTGTGCCTCTGGGGCCGCCGTACGCTTCTCGGCGGGGTCGCTCCCCCGGTGTCCCCTACGACCGCATCAGCGAGGGGGAGGCGGTGGTCCGCCTGATTCGCCCCGGCCATCGCCCGGACGCGGAGGGTCGCGCGGGGGCGGGCCGCCATCCGGGGGCGGGCCGCCATCCGGCGGCGGCCCCTCACGCGGAGGACGCCCATCCCTCGGTGGCGGCCTAAAGGGATCCGGGAGCCTGCTCATCCGGGCCAGTCGGTCGCGCTGCCCCTGATCGAGAATCGGCGACAGTTGCAGCTGCAGGGTGTCGAGCAGCGCACGCAGTTCGCCTCGCGCCCCTTCGATGATCGTCTGGTTCCGTGCCGCCGTGCGCTCGAGCAGGGCATGCACGGTGTCGCGTTGTGCGGTGGTCGGCTCGATGACCCCCTCCAGGTGGGAGACGAAACCGCCGGGGCGACGCAGCCCCCCCGCCCGCTCGCCAAGCTGCCGCATGAGCAGCCCCTGGGTCACCATGCCGAGCACGACGCCGAGCGCCAGCGTGGCGACGAGGATCGCCGCTGACTTGGTCTCTGCTTTCATTGAGAGCCATCCCCCCACGAGAGGAGTTCATTGTCCAGGGAATAGGCCGAGGCGAGCGTCACCGCCGGGAGCCCGATCGCCCGCGAGACCAACGACTGTCCCGACGCCGGCGTCCCCCGCAGGTTGAGCACGGCGATGACGATGGCGGCGGCCGCGGCCATCGGTGCGAGCCGCGTGAACACCAGCTGCAATCCGCGCCCGAGCGACTCCTCACGTTCCAGCCGCGCCATGACCCGGTCAGCGAAGCCGGCGTTGAAGCTGCCGGTCAACGGTGCGGCGTCTTGCGCGGCCCCGGCGCCCGCCATCGCCCGGTAGCGCGCCACCTCCCGCTCGAGCGCGGGCTCGTCCGGCGCGTCGTGGTGCACGTCGTCAGTCATCCGATCCTCCCCTGGCGTAGGGCGCCAGCAATCGTTCCAGTTCGGCCAAACCTCGCGCCAGTCGGCTCATCACCGTCCCTGGTGGCACTCGCAGCACCTCGGCGGTCTCGTTGGTCGAGCGTCCATCGAGGATGCGCAGGACCACCACCGCGCGGTGCGCCTCCGTCAACTGCGACACGGCGCGACGCACCGTCTCGTGCCGTTCTGTACGCTCCGCGTCATACGGCGCGACCGGTGGCTCGCCTAACGTGGTGGTCGATGCGTCGCGGCTCACGAAACGCGACTGCAGGCGCTGACGCCGCTTCAAGGCGTTGAGCGACAGGTTCATCGCGATACGTCGCAGGTATGTCCCCAACGCGGCGTCGCCGCGGAACTGATCGAGCGAGTCGTGGAAACGGATGAAGGTTTCCTGCCCGACATCGTCGGCATCGTCCCCGCGCCCCAGCATCCCGATGACGACCGTGGCCACCGCGTCCTGGTAGCGTTCCACGAGGGTGCGAAATGCGCCGTGGTCGCCCCGCCGCGCCAGAGCGAGGAGCGATGCGTCGGTGGGGGGAGTGTTCAAGGGGAGTGGAATGGAGCACCCGGCTTGGACAACGCGCTCGCCTCTTTCATTCCATCTTCGATCAAAATTGTCGTTTGCACTGCGGATTGGCCGCGGGATGGAATGAGCGCCGTGATGCGGTTGTCCAACGCCCCGACCCCTTCTCGGAGCCCGTTGTGCCTGCCACGAAACGCTGCGTCGTTGCCGCCCTCGTCGTCGTTGCTTCCGCCTGCACGTCATCCGAGGGCGAGCATGCAACCACGCCGACCACCGCGCCGAGCGACCAGTACGCCGCCGTGACCCAGGTGCTACAGCTCGACCTGGGCCAACTCCCCAACTATGCGTCGCCGACGTGGCCGGCGCACTACGATGCGCTGATTCGGGGGCAGGACAATTCGGCGGCGACCAATCCGGTGACGGACCGTGGCGCCACGCTCGGGCGCGTATTGTTTCACGATCGAAAGCTGAGCATCAATGGCACGGTGAGCTGCGCCAGCTGCCACAAGCAGGGAGAAGGGTTCACCGACAGCGCGAAGCTGAGCGTGGGCTTCAGCGGAGGAACGACCGCGACCCATTCGATGCGGTTGGCCAACGCGCGGTTCTACGCACCGGGGTCGGCCTTCTGGGACCGTCGCGCGCCATCGCTCGAGGCGCAGGCGACGGAGCCGATCAAGCACGCGGTGGAGATGGGGTTCGACAGTGCGCACGGGGGCATCGACGCCCTCCTCGACCGCATGCGCACGCTCCCCTACTATCCCGTGCTCTTCGCCTTCACCTTCGGCGACAGCAGCATCACCGAAGCGCGCATGCAACGGGCGATTGCGCAGTACGTTCGCAGCCTCGTCTCCGTGAGTTCGCGCTTCGACCAGGGCTTTGCGGCGGTCTTCAATGCGCAGCTTCCCGATCGCGGGGTGACCACCCCGTTTGCCAACTACACGGCGCAGGAGAACCGTGGCAAGCAGCTCTTTTTCCTGCCGCCGCCGCAGGGCGGCGCGGGGTGCGGCGGGTGCCACGAAGCGCCGACCCTCGCCCTGGCCGGCAACTCGCTGAGCAACGGGCTCGATGCGGCCGAGACAAAGATCTTCAAGGCCCCGTCGCTCAAGAACGTTGCGGCTGCCGGTTCGTACATGCACGACGGTCGCTTCGCGACGCTCGCCCAGGTGGTCCAGCACTACGTGCGTGGGGTGCAGGATGGCCCGGCGCTCGACCGGCGCCTGCGGGGTCCCAACGGCCTGCCGCAGCGACTCCAACTTTCGGCAGCTAATCAGGCAGCCCTCGTCGCCTTCCTGCAGACGCTGACCGACGCGGCGTTGGCGACCGACCCCCGGTTCGGGGATCCGTTCCGGCGTTAGGGGGCCTAGAGATGAGGCGGAACATGGCGTGCGAGCGGGACGGCCACAACGCCGTCCCGCCACGATGGCCTCGCCAGCGCGCTACTGCTTGCGCGTCGCTTCGACGAGCAGGTATCGCACGGAATCGGCGGACTTCACGGTGTAGTGCGCCGTCGACGTGCCGACCAGCTTGCCGTCAATCATGCGCAGCACTCCGTTGGTTGTCACCTGGACGCCCTTGCGAAGTACGCTCTCGTACGGGCCGACCGACGTGATGACGCTATCGCCGCTGATCGTCACACTCACCGGCTGGGCCGGTCTTCCCGGAAGCGTGATCGTCCAGCCCGCGGGATCGGCGGTGGCCGTCAACTCGGCGCTCACCAGCACCGTGTCGCCCGTCGTGGACTTCGCGACGTAGTTCCACGTTCCCGCCGCTTCGGCGAGGGCGAAACCGGGAGCAGGAGCGGGTGTGGTGGCCTCCGGCGTGGCATCAGGGGCCTTTTCCGCGGTACCGCAAGCGAGCGCGAACGTCACGGCGGCGAGTGCTGGCAGGCGCATGGCAACCTCAACAAGTGAAGGAGGTACTCGGTGCATCGCCCGGGAGAACGTACGTGTCCCCGCGCACGACGGCAAATGCGAGGACCGCCACAAGGGGAAGCCGCTGGGCACCTGCAGCCTCGCCCCTACATCTTCGTCGTCACGTCAATCACCAACGCACTATTCCCCGCCAGCGACAACGCCACCCCTCCGCTCGTCCCCACCACCACGCTCGCCCCCGCGCACCCCGCCCCGACCTTTCCGCCGCCTAACACGTCGCAGTAGGTCCCCGCCGCCAGCCCCGTGACGGTCGAGACGAGGACAGGGCCCCCCTCGCGGTTGATCGCGACCCACCCCTTGTCGCCGCGCGAGAAGGCGATCGCATTCCCCGCGTTGTCCCACCAGCGCGTCACGTCGGTGCCGGCGACGGTGCGGCGGAAGCGGATCATGTTGCGGATGTACGGATCGCGATGCTCGCACACCCAGTCGCCAAGGACGACCGCCTCGAACGACGCGGCGCAGCGCACCGGGAGCGTCCACCCGGCGGCGTCGGACGGCGGCCCGGCGGAGTTGCCGGCGGGACAGGTGAAGGCGAAGCTCGAAAGCACGGAGGGGTAGCCGTACGGCTGCGCCAGCATCCAGACGTTGGCCAGGCGAAAGACCTGCGTGTTGCGGTAGCCGATGCCGCAGTCGTGCTGCGTGTCGTGGTTCTGGAGGAAGACCACCGCCTTGTCGGAGGGCATCATCCCCCACGCGGCGGCAGAGAACTGGTTGCCGGCGCTCCCGTTGGGGTTGAGCTGCGATAGGCGCTCCCCGTTCACGTTGCGGAACTTGTTCCCCACGCCGACGAAAGTGAACTCGGTGATGTCGGCGACACCGCCCGACGAGTAGCCAGCGCCGAAGTAGTCGGTGGTCTTGATCGCCTCGCCGCCACCGCCAATCACCTCGAGGAAGACGTACGGGAGCGCGCGCCCCTCACTCGCTGCGGCGCTGTTGACCAGCGTGATGATCTGGTCGAGTTCCACCTGCTGCATGTGCTTGGCCGCGTCGATGCGGAAGCCGGCGACGCCGAGCCTGACGAGTGCGATGAGGTAGTCGGCGATTTTCTGCCGAACGGACGGCAGGCCGGTGTTGAGGTCGGGGAGCGAGAGCAGCTCGCAGTCCTGCACGTTGGCCGCGTCCTGGTAGTTGTTGACCACGCACGGCGTGTGGAAGTCGGACTGGGCGTAGAGCCCCGGGTAGCTGTACTTCGAGTAGGCGGTCCCCGCGCTCCCCACGCCGGGGCTGGGGAAATTGGTCATGTGGTTGATGACCGCGTCGACGTAGATGTCGACCCCTGCCCCCTTGCAGCGGCTGACCATCGCCACGAACTCGTCGCGCGTCCCCGAACGGCTGCGGTCCAGCTTGTAGCTGACGGGTTGGTACCGCTCGCTCCAGTCGAAGTTTGGGGTGATGCTGTGCTCCTGCGGCGGCGAGACCTGCACGGCGCGATAGCCGGCCGGGCCCAGGACCGACTCGCACTCGGCGGCAATGTCGGTCCAGCGCCAGTCGAACAGGTGCACGAAGACGTCGCCGGCGGCGGCGTGGCCGCTCGGGCGGTACTGCTGGGAGAGCGTCGGGCGCCCGGCTGGGGCGTTGGGGACGGTGGTGGGAGCGGAGTCCTTGCCGCAGGCGACTGCCGCCAGCAGCAACACGATCGAGAAGGCGGTCGGGGCGGGTCGTGCGTGACGCTGAGATGACACAATCAAGCGGGGCGAGGGGAACGAGCTCCCCGCAAGCTACGCGAGCACAGCTCGCCCCGCTCGTCGCCTCCGCCCTAGTGAGGGATGGCGTTCCAGGTCGCTTCGGTCACGGCGTCGAGCTGGCGTTCCATCACGATCCGCCACTTCCCCTGGCGCTTGACCAGCAGCGCCTCGAGTCGCCGATAGCTCGGCTTGCTCACCCCGGCCTTGTCGATGACGGTGTACTTGAAGACGCCGGTCTCGAAGGCCGTCTCGGTGTCGTCCTGGCGTTTGGTGAAACGGAACTCGACGGTGGCGCGAGTTCCCTTGGCCTTGTTGGCGACCATGTCCTTTCCCCACCCTGCCAATGCGGTAGCGATCGAGCGAGTGCCGTTGGTTGAGACGAGTACGGCATCGGGGTGGTAGGTGCGGGCCATGGCGGCGATGTCGTCGTTCACGACGGAGGCGGCGATGGGGGTCCAGACGTCGGCGTCGATTGCGGCGCTGGTCGGGCTCGGAGCGACGGCGGCGAGGAGGGCCGACACGCCGAGGCCCAGGAGCGCGGTGAGGGAGAGATGCATGAGGTGAGGCCTCGGGTGTTTGGGAGACAGATCGACCGTCGTGCGGGCTGATCAGGAATGCGCCGTGGTCGGTCTCTTGTCTAGATAGAAGGGTCAGTCGAGGGCGACCAGCTTCGTCCCACTGCGCGGCCCGAGCGCCGTGTTACCACTCCAATCGTTCGAGCGAACGGGCAAAGCGGCGCACGGGCGTGCCATTCATCGTGCCGGCGTTGGCGCTGGGCGTGGCACCTCGCCCGAGGTGAATCTCCACGATCTGGCGCGGCTTGATCCACGTGCTGACAATGCGCCTCCCCTCTGCTCCTTCGATCATCCCGATGGGGAGCAGTGCGACGTCGATGCGCGCGGTGTCGAGACGCAGCGCCGCGAACGCCTCCTCCTCGGTCCCCGTGTCGCCCACGTGGAGGATGCGACGCCCGCCGATGTCGACGACGTAGCCGAGGTGCTCCGGCTGGCGCCGAAGTACCCCACCGCCGTGGGGGATGCCGAGCAGCTCGATGGTCACGCCGTTGATCGTCTCACGCCGTCGCGTGCCCGCCTGCACCGATTTGCCTTGCAGCCGGGCCGGCGCGAGCTGGCGCGCGGGGGCGTACTGCTGCAGCGAGTCGATGACCTGGCTCGGTGCCACCAGTGTTGTGGTAGGACTGGCCTGCAGGTGCAACGCCATCTCCCGCGCGCCGAAGTGGTCGCCGTGGCGGTGGGTCACGAGGATGACGTTGACCGAGTCGAATGGCGAGCGTGCCTGCTCCAGCTGTCGCTGTGTGGAGTCCGCGGGGCGCGCGAAGGCGGGGCCGTAGTCGCCGAAGAGGGCGTCGATGAGGACCTTGCGGCCGCCGCCGGCTAGGAGGACGCCTTCGTTGGCGAGGAAGGTGATGGAAGCGTGAGGGAGCAGTTGCGGTGGGCGTGGGGGGTGTGGAGGGGCGGCGACGAGGAGGAGGGCGGCGGCGGCGAGCTCGCGGGGTAGCGCGGCGCGGTGAGTGGGCATACGTAGCTCCGAGAGTATTCCTTGAACGGTGGCTGCTGAAGTCCGCCCATGTCCGGCGTACTCGCCCGTGGCTGGCAGTGCCGGCTCGCAGGGAGTTCACTGAGCGGAGTTCTCACTGCTCTATTCGCGATCGCTCCGGCGACGTAGCCCGCAGACGACGCGTACCGAAGAGTTGATACACTAGAGGTAGGGGGCACTGCACTCGCCGTGTGACGCACAGAGTGCCAAACGTGCCGAAGCACTCGCTGTGCGAGCCGATCTGTCAAACTGGCTCTCCCAGCATTCGCTCCTGTCTTGCACGCACCGTAGATCCACCGCTCTCAGTGAAACAGTATGCGTAACACTGGCCCCGCAGCCGCTGCCCTCGTCGCTCGGATGGTACTTGAGGACATACTTCGTGCAGCATCTGAGGTACTATGGACGGCGGGCTCGATTGCTCGCGGTCGCCGATCCGTCGTGCCACGAGAGTCCCGAGCGCGCATGGACACGCGCTCCCCGGTCATTGCTCGCCCAGCGCAAGGGAGTGTCGCCCTAAAGACCCGGGACTCCTCGCGTGCGTACTGTGTCCAAACGGGACGCACTTCACACACCTGCCCTCGAGTCCGGGGTACCTAACTAAGTCAATCTTGAACGCATTCGGGGCGGTTCAGTGTTCGTGGGGCCACTCTGGCCGGAATCGCGATGACGCCGCAACATTAGGTGTCCGACGACGTCTGGAGGCGCAGATGTGCCCGTGGGGACCGCGCTCGTACGTGAGTCGGTTCGGCGAGCCAGTGAGTGCTGGTGACGGAGTCGATGCCAAAGACCCGCGCGTTCCTCACGCCGCGACATCCTTATTCGATCACAGGACGGAGCGACGATCACGCCGGCCATGACCACATTCGAGAACTTCACGATCACATTCGGCTCTCCCCGCGACGCGGTGTATCCGGTGCTGGTGCGGTCGCCTGCGGGACCGGCAGAGGGGTCGTTTGCGATCCCGACGACGCTACGTGAGCCGGAAGGAGGTGGGCTGGCGACGAGCCGCCTGCTGCGCTCCGCTCGGCCCGACACTCACGATCATGCTGCGCACCGGAAAGCGGAACCGGTGCCCGCTGAGGGCGATACGATCGAGCAGACCGAGGATGTGGGACGCGCCCTGTTCGATGCGTTGTTGACGGGATCGATCCGGAGCCGGTATGACGAGTGCCTAGGGCGGGCGCGGGATCGCGTGCGATTGCGCGTCCAGCTACAGCTCGACCTGGACAATCCCCTCATGGCGCCTTTGGCACACCTGCCGTGGGAACTCCTCCATCATTTCGAGAAGCGCATGCGGGTGGCGCGCAGCGAGACTACGACGCTGACGCGGTACCTCGGTATTCCGCGACCTACCGACTGGAAGCCGGTCGCCGGAAAGATCCATGTGCTTCTGGTACTCGCGAATCCTCACCGGGACCTCAACCTGACGGCCGAGCGCGACCGGATCGAGCGGAGTATTCGCGGCGCGCGTGGTCGCTTGCGGCTCACGGTATTGGAGGGGGCGACGTTCGAAGCGCTCAAGGATCAGCTCTCGAAGGAGCCCGTTCACGTGTTGCACTTCATGGGACACGGCGACTTTGACGGTTCCGACGGGGTCCTGGTGTTCGAGCCCGGTGCCCGGGATACTGGGCGCGTGAGCGGAACGGCACTCGGGCAGGTGTTGGAGGGGCGGGAGCTGCGGCTGGTCGTGCTGAACGCCTGCCGCACAGCGGAGGTGGCACGTCGCGAAGTGCGCGATGCGTACGCAGGGGTAGCACCGGCGCTGGTGGCGCGAGGGGTGCCGGCGGTGGTGGCGATGCAGGTGCCAATCACCGACCAGGGCGCGGTGACGTTCGCGGACCGTCTGTACGCGGGACTTGCGCACGGACGCTCGCTCGAGGAATCGGTGTCAGATGGACGGCGCGACATTGGGGACGAGTGGGCGGTGCCCGTGCTCTTCTCTCGTCACGACGGCGATCTGTTCGCGCGAACTCGTCCGCACCGCACCGTTGCACTTCTGGCCGGGCTTGGAGCAGCGGTAATCGTCATCTTGGCGTCAGCGACGCTGAGGGGCGTCTCGACTCGAGAGGCCAACGAAATCGACCGCCTCCTCACAGACATTCTTACCAAGGAGTCTCTGCGGGGAAGCAGCCTGGCCACGCTCGGAGGCAAGCCGTGGTCCTACGGCAGCAGCAAGCGGTACGCGATTGGGGAGCTTGCACACTACCTCTCGACGACAAACCTGCGCTCCGATCGGTGTCTCGATAGCGCTGCAGTGCGACGGCGCACATCTATCCGGCAGTCCAACGAACTCCTCGATGCCATCCGCCGGCTGCAGCAACCACCACGCGGTGTGCTAAGGCGTGCTACCGCCTGGATACTGGAGACCTCATCGACGCTGGCGTCGGAGCCGCGCAAGGTTCGCCGCGTGGTCCTCGACAGCACTGAGCTGGGTGGCGCGAATTTTACCGGCCTTAGGCTGGATGAGGCCTCACTCAACAAGGCGTGTCTGGTCGGGGCGGACTTCCGAGGAGCGATCCTCACGCGCGCGCGATTCGAAAGGGCAGATCTCACGCACGCGCTTTTCGTCAAGGCGAATCTCACAGATGCGCACCTGACGGACGCCACGATTGACTCAACAGACTTCTCGGACGCCCTGATGCACGGAGTCATGGCGCAGCGCATGAAGGGGCACCGCCCGTTGTTCTTTGGTGCAAGGCTGGTGGGAGCTGACCTCAGCAGTGATACCATTCCGGATGCGCAATTCGCCGGAGCCGACCTGCGTTGCAGCTTCCTCGGGAATGCCGACGTCAGCGATGCATCGATGCGAGGAGCTCAGCTCTCGTGGGCCTCACTCTCCGGAGCCAACGTCTGGAGCGTCACGGACTGGAACCTCGTCAACGGATTCGCGGGTGCCCGCGTCGCCGAGCGGGACTCCTCGCGAGACATGATTCGCCGCGCGCTCTCTGATTCAACCAACGGAACAGCTCTGATCCTGATGCCAAGCGTGTGGAGAGCGAAGCGCGACTCTCAGATGTTGACCGGTGGTGCGTGTGCTCCCACGCTCGTTCCATAGGTACGCGCAGCACGCCTGCCGGGCGTGACCGGCGCACCGGCGTTCAGGGCACGCGCACCCAGAGCAAGTTGTTGGTCGGCGCCGGTGCAAGAGTTCCCGACGAGGTGATACCGATGGCGATCACCTCCAAGCGGGTGAGAGACGGGTTGGGGAACGGTGCGCTCGTCGCGTCCGGATTCCACACCATGCTGTAGCTGTAGAAGCGGTTGATCCCGTTATCGACGAGCGTGGGCGCACCAGCAACACCGACAAAGCGCCAGGTGGGAGGGCCGCTCGACGGTGTAATGCTTCGCACCCAGAACTGCACCGTGGTGTAGGGATTCTGGAACGTCGCGGTGGGCCCGGTGGCACGCGCGGTGAGCGTGGCGGACACCTTCCCGACGCCGTCGCGGGTGAGGGTATCGAACGCAGCGGGCGCCGTCACCGCCCAGTTGGCGGCCGGGCCTCCAATTACCTGCACGTTGGTGGCGCCGCTCTTGGTGCCATCCACGATCGAAGTGGCCCGCACGATCGTCGTGCCAGGGGACACACCGGTCACGAGGCCGGTAGTGGAGACACTCGCGATGGCGGGATTCACGCTGAGCCATCCGACTGCGGTGCTCCCGGTGGAGACGACCGATGCGGAGGCTTGCAGCTGCGTGCCAACGGAGAGCAGCATGTTGGCGGGAGACGTGGTGACGCTGGTGACGACTGGGGCGGTATACTGCCACACCAAGCGGATGGTCCCCTGGTTGGAGCGGAGGACGAAGTTGAAGGTGCGTGAGGGGAACGACGGCGGGAGTTGCACGGAAAAGGTCGAACCGCTCGTCACTGCGGGGTACGGCGTCATCGTGCAAGCGACGTTGCATCGCGTGATGGCCGTGTCCACTGTCAAGACACTCCACGTGAGGCCCGAGGGGCCACTGTTCCACACGGTGAACTGTCCGGCACTCGGCCCCGAGGTACGAAGCGTATCGGGAAGACCGACCATGATGGGCTGCGTTGCGCTCAACCTCACCGGAATCTGAAACCCGTCCGTCGTCACGACGCCGGTACCTGACCCCGAAAAGACCGTCGTGCCGTTGTTGCTGAGGATCGCGATCGCGACGGAGGCGCTTCCGGCATCCAACTCGATGGGAATGACCGCCGACGTATCGTAGCGCTGCAGCCGCTTGCCCCGTTGCACCGTCTTTCCGTTGACCGTGGCGCGTACGTCCAGCGAGTCGAGGACGGAGACGAACGGTCCCGGAGGCAGTTGCGTGGTCGCCGCCGCGCTCACGATCACCAGGGAGCCCGCGAGAGCGCCGCGCGGGCTCGCGTCAGTGAGATCCATGCACGCCCCAACGAGCGACAGCAATGCAACCACGACGGGCCGTGAGCGGGTCATAGCGGCCACCCGATGCGAATGGTCCCCGACTTCGGCGGACTTGGTGGTCCGGGGGAGTCGGGCCACAGTGCATATACGGCTGTGGCGGTCGCGCCGGCGATGAACCACGGGTTCTTCCACCAGGCTCTCTTCTTGGATACCTGCCAGACGGACTCGCTGTGGATACGCGCCTCGCGAAGCAACGGTGCCGGCGCGTTCACTGGAAGCACTGGAGCCCCCGCCACGCCGAAGGTGACCGCCTCACCGGCGTTCACGACCCTTCCACCCGGCGGATTGATCGTGACGCTTCCATCGAGGACAGCCAACGCGGCCCGCTGCGCCGCGGAGTCAACAATCACCGCAAAGGTTGTCCCGTTTGGCACCAGAGGTTGGTCCAGTGCCCAAACGATCAGTTGCCCCCTTCGAAATCCCTGCGCCACTGCGACGCCCTGCGTCACCGTGAGTTCCAGCCGTTCAGCGGTCGGTTGCGTCGTCGGACGACTGAAATGAAAGACGGCGGGTGCTCCGCCGTTCACGTTGACACCCTGGGCAACCAAGGCAGCGCGGAGGTCGGTGCACTGTCGCACATGCGCGGCCAGCGTGATGAGCCCTGGCCGGAGAGCAGCGCGCACGTGGCCGATGGCAGGGGAGCGTACGACGACCCGCTCGTCGGCTCGGATGTCACTCAGCGGCCACATGTCGTCGGCACGGAGACCGGCGTGGCGGCTTATGGTCCCACGAGCACCGGAGGTTCCCTTCTCGAAGCACTCCGTGGGTAGGGACCGTACCGAGTCGAGGGTGCCCACGGTGAGGGCGCCCTGTGTACGTGCGGTGCTCGATGCCGCCAGTGTGAGCACGCAGAGCCACGTCGCGCATGTCGTACGCATCGCCGGGATCGTGGAGGGAGTCGCACTCCAGCTGCTGCCCAACGTCACCGCGAACGTACGGCGCCGGGACGGCGCTGTCAACAGCACCTGCCCCAAACGAGATGATGCCGGCGCTAGCCGGATCGTCCAAGGACTAGTGACGTCCTCACGTCATCCGGTGAGGCGACGGCAGGTTGCTGCGTGAGTGAGGGGCGCCCGACGACTCCCTCCAGGTGACGGTTGAGAGTCGGGTTTCCTGGGCCTCTCTCGTGCCGACCCTCTTCTGCCGCTCGTTAACCAACGAGCCGCGGCCTCTCTCCTTCTTGCAGCTAACGCGCCAGACCCCGCATTGCGATCATCGTCGCTTGCTGCGGCGTTTCGCGAAACAATTCGGCGTGAACCAGGCACTCAAGCGGTTCCCGCGCGATAGCCGTCGACTGGCTCAGGAACGGTTCGGACATGAGGAACCGGCTAGCAGCCCACGTTCCGTAGCCGAAACTCCCTGCGATCAGTAGCAACCTCCGGTCGGGCGCAAAAGGATTGGCGCCGAGGACAATGAGGCCATAGTCGTCCTCTATCGAGCTCGTACCGGTCCCGCGCGGCACATACGTCGCGCCGGTCTGACTATCGTGAAACGCAATCTCGTGGCGATCCGCATTGCCAAACCGGATGCTCGTATCGAGTCTTCGGACCACCTCACGCGCGACGCTATTTCCGTCCGGCCCGCCCAGAACCACGAGGTGAGTATTCAACGCGTCGCCGCTCATTCGGTCCGCGAACGCGATCTGCACATTTCGTAATCCGATGGCGTCGAGATGACTCTTCAGCTCCGTCATCGCAATAGCACAGCCTACACCGAGCAAGCCGGAGTACTCGAAATGTTCAAAGGCGCGATGCCGTCCCATCACTATCTGGCACGGAGCGTCCGAGAACGCCGACCAGAATGCTCTCGCCCTCCGCACGAGCGGCGAATCCGTCGTTGCCTTCCGGAAGTGCGGCTCGTACTCGGCATCCACCAGCACCTTGATGAGACCTTCGCGTCCGGCACGCTCGTCTCGGCGAAAATCGATATGCTGGATCCGCGACAGCCGCAGATGAAATGCGTTCAGATCGCACTCTTCTATCAGGATCGGTACAATTCTGCCGGGTCTGTGGTCGATCGCCCAGTTGAGCTCGTCCTTTACCCATTCCGACTGCGCTGACCGCGATGATAGCACGATTACAAACCAGTCCGACTTCTCAAGGCCGTGCAGAATTGCCCGCTCCCAGTGAGAGGCGGTTGTGATATCGTCTTCCGAGTACCAAGGGCTCAGACCAATCGCCCGGAGAAGTCCGAGTATCTCCTTCCGAACGAAATCTCGATCAGCGGTGGCATGGCTTACGAATACCTTCGCCATAGTGAGCACCTCGTGAGTTCAAGAACCCTTGTTGCGAGGTCAGACGGCCGACCGCAGGCTCATCCAACCCAGGACAGTGCCTACTAGACGTTTTGCTCGCCCTGAAGCCAATACAGAAGTCGCAGCGAGCCCTCGACAGCTACAAGCGCCTCCACGATGCTCACCGTGAACTGCAGAAGGTACGCGCTCAGTCCTTGAGAGATAGGGGCAAGAGCCGCATGCGGGGAGACGTTCCCAGCCACGCGTGGTCGTTCGCCGTGCAGCGTCGGATTGGCTTCAAAGCGGCGATGCGTGCGCTGCAGAGACAGACCTTCGCTCTGTATGCTGCAGCAAGCGGTCGGCGCAGTCCCTCGGGCCGACACCGAGCCCCCCGCTCTTCTTTCAAGGGGTCAGAGTTCTTGAAAGTCCGTACAAGGAATCGGTCCCCTTGAACGCTCCCCCTCGCGCTTCCCCCTCACGGCTCCCCATTAATCCACCACCCCATCCCCCGCGCCACCAACCCCATCAACGCCACCACTGCCCCCACCACGGAGGCATACGCAATCGCCCAATACCCCAACGCTGCCAGCAGTACCCCTCCCAGTTCTACCCCGATGCTCCCCGCCGAGAAGGTGACCAGCACCGTCGCGACGGCTGCGCTGGCGATTCCCGCCAGGAGCACGACGCGGCCGCGCGTCGCACCGGCGGACTTGATGCCGCGATGAAAGCCCCAGATGGCCGCCGCGATGATCAATGCCCACACCATGTCTCCCTCCCACGGCCCCACGGTTCTGTCAGCTCGTCTCGACTCGCCGATTGCATCGAGGCGAAGGATCTCTTCGGCACCTCGTGAATCGCGCACACCGGTCGATGGCGCCGGCCCTAACGAGGCATCGCGTTCCAGCTCGCCTCCGTCACCGCCTCAAGCTGTCGCTCCATCACGATCCGCCACTTCCCCCGGCGCTTGACCAGCAGCGCCTCGAGTCGCCGATCGCTCGGCGTGCTCACCCCGGCCTTGTCGATGACGGTGTACTTGAAGACGCCGGTCTCGAAGGCCGTCTCGGTGTCGTCCTGGCGTTTGGTGAAACGGAACTCGACGGTGGCGCGAGTTCCCTTGGCCTTGTTGGCGACCATGTCCTTTCCCCACCCTGCCAACGCCGAGGCGATCGATCGCGTGCCGTCGTTGGAGACGAGTACGGCATTCGGGTGGTAGGTGCGCCCCATGGCGGCGATGTCGTCGTTCACGACGGAGGCCGCGATGGGGGCCCAGACGTCGGCGTCGATTGCCGCGCTGCTGGGGCTTGGAGCGATGGCGGCGACGAGGGCGGATACGCCGAGGCTCAGGAGCGCGGGAAGGGGGAGGTGCATGCTGTCAGGCCTCGGGTGTTTTGGGAGCAGATCGGCGATCGTGTGCGGCGATCACGATCGCGTTGTGAGCGGTCGTTTGTCCAGATCGAAGGGTGAGGCGCGGGCGGAGGCGCAGACCAAGCGGAAGCGCATCACGGAAGAACAGATCGTTGCGATCCTGAAGGAACGCGCCGGGCACCCGCCAACCACTGCGGGTACCACGACTCATACCCTGCCGTCGGCTGCATCGCCTCCTTCGGCTGTGGACAACCAGTCTGCAACCGCCCGCAGCACCACGCGATCCGGCCCCGGCGGCAACGCCTCGTACTCCGAGATCGAACCCGTACCGGCTGGCTGGAACAGGTGGTTGTGGTCCGGGAATAGGATGACAGCAGCGCGCCGGCGGCCGCCGGCGATCTCACGAAATGCGGTCGCATTCGCGACCCCCGGCACCTGAGTGTCCTTTCCGCCATAGACGGCGAGCAAAGGCCCGCCGAATTGTCCGATGGCGGCCGGGTCTTGCCTCAGAAGCGAGCGATATGCCGGAAAGCTCCCGCCGAACCACCACCCGCGGCGCCTGACCCAGCGGGTCACCGCCGCTGCAAACGGTTGTACTTCGCGAGGATCGCCTTTACCTGGTCGTGCGGGAGTGCCCACGACCGGCGATAGTCCGCCCCGGTCATCGTCTCGGCCGCCAGCATCGCGTTGATGATCGCCTCCTCCGTCGCCTCCACCGTGGCCGTGAAGAGGGGATCCACGAGCCCGGAGCCCAGCCGCTGCATCGTCGGCGCCGGCAGCGTCGAGCGGCCGCTGTTCCCCCAGTCCACCCCGCGGTTCGCGGTCGAGAAGGCGATGAAGATGTCACCAGAACCGTTGCCGTTGATCGACCCCATGCGCCCCATGCCTAACGCGACGCGGCGCACCACGCGCTTCAGCTGGTCGGGCGACAGCGGGGCATCGGTGGCCACCACGATGATGATCGACCCCTGCTCGGGATCCTCCGCCGGCGCATCGGCGCCCCCCGGCGGCGCCCCACACACCGGCAGCGGGCGGCCATCGAAGGCGGTGAGCGGTGGGTCGAGGCGCTGCGCCACGCAGGGATCGAGCCCCGTCACCTCTCGCCCCACCGGGATCCCGGCGATGCGGAGCTGCGAGCGCGTACCGTAGTTGCACTGCACCAGCACACCGACGGTGAAGCCACCCTCCATCGCCGACAACACCCGCGACGACGTCCCGGTGCCGCCCTTGAATCCGTTGCAGTTCATCCCGGTCCCGCCCCCCACGTTCCCCTCGGCCACCGCCCCGGGACGCGCGGCATCGAGCGCCTGGAATGCATGCTCCGCCTTCACGTGCAGCCCCTTCATGTCATTGAGTCCGCCATCCGCGGTCTCGGCGACCACGGGATACCAGAACGGGCCGGGAGCGTTCCGCTTCACCATCCAGTCCACCACCGCATCGCGCACGATCCCGACACTCAGTGTGTTGGTGATCATGATCGGCGTCTCGAGCACCCCGGTCTCCTCGATCCAGTGAGTGCCGGTCATGTCGCCGTTGCCGTTCCCCGCATAGAACGCGGCGAAGACCGGCTCCAGCGTCGCGCGGCCACGCGGCAGGATCGCGGTGACCCCAGTGCGCACGGGCCCCTGCCCCACCACACGCTTCCCCTCGCCGCGAATGAGTGTCGTGTAGCCCACCTCCACGCCGGCGACGTCGGTGATGGCGTTGTTAGGGCCGGGAGTGCCGTCGAGCGGGATGCCGAGTTCGCGTGCGCGCTCTCGCTGCTGCGCGACGGCAGACGACGGTGCGGCGGCAAGGGCCGCGACGGCGAGGACGGTGATGGCAAGAAGGGAGCGCATGAACGGGGTCCGTGGGTGGCGTGTCGGGCAGAGGATACCGTTCGAGGTCCTGCTCGGCGAGGGTCAGCCGCGCGCTCGACGACTCGAGTTCCACGCTGATGATGTGAATCGACGTCGTGCACCGCGGGCCACTGGCGCGAATGTACCGGGGGGCGTTGACCGGGGGCGATCGGCGCCACGTTTCGCAGTGCGGCCTTCGCCCACGTGCGTCGATTCCTCCGGCTTCACCGGTTGGGGCCGCTCGGTGCGCGCGCTCGTCCGGAATCGAGCCCCCGTCCCCCGTCGGGCAACGACGACCCGCCGCGGGGCGCACGGGGGCTGACCGGACGACGCGCCACGCGGGCAGGCGGGCGAGAGACTGGCGGGAGCCCCATCTGGACCGCACTCGGGCTGGTGACGCGGCGTGACGTGTCGCGCCATGCTTGCACAACCGCGATTCACATTCCTCTCCCGTCCTCAGGGACGGACACCCAACCGGCGCGCTTCGGTACCGTCCCTGAGAACCGTCCCCAATCGCCCCGCACCTCCTACCGTCCCGTCCCCACGCCAAACCGCAGCACCACCCCCGAGTGCTCGCCCAGAAACAACCGCGCATCCTGCCCCGTCCACGCACTCGTCCCGCGCATCGACGGGTCGCCTAACGCCTGGACGTACCACGCCGGCTTGGGGCCGTTCGGGAGCGTGTCGAGCCGGATGGGCGCGGCCGGCACCGCGGCCGGGCGCGCCATCGACGGCACGAACGTCAGGTAGTTGCCGTCGGCATCGAAGGCCTTGGCCCCCGACACCTTGTTGAGCAGGAGCATGAACGCGCCCACGTGCGTGTTCCATGACAGCGACGGCCCCCAGTAGCCGCCGCCGTCAGCCCGCTGCCAGGAGTTGGTCGGCGCCAAGAGCGGCGTCGCCTGCCCCAGCGGCGTGGGCGACCAGCGCTGCCCCACGCGCGGTCCCGGCGCCCCCTGCAGCCCCGGGCCGCGCCACCCGCCGTCGTACCAGCGCCACGCCTTGCTCGTCCCGTCCGCCGCAATCGGGTGGTCCAGGTCGGCCAGGGCAATGCGCGCCAGCTGGATCCCCTGCCGCGTGGGGTCGTCGCCGGAGTAGTCGGTGAAGGCGATATAGGCATGCAGGCTGTCGGGCCCCACCGCCATGCTCGGATCGCCCACGCCGCCGGCAAAGAAGCGCACCGGACTATCGCACGTGATGGTGAAACTCCCGTCGCTCACGATGATCCCCAGGTTCTCCCACGTGTGCCCGTTGTCGCGTGACCGTCCAAGCCCGATGTGCGGGACGGAGAGATAGGGGCGCTCGTTAGGCGCCGGGCAGCGCACGTACGGCCCTTCCTCGGTGTGGTAGAGCCCATAGAGCACCCCCGTCGTCGGGGCGCGATATACGGACTCCATCCAGCGCATGTACGTGGGCGTGGGGGCGTCGCTCGTGTTGATGTCGTGCACGTACCACTGCCGCCCATCGTCCCAGCGAAAGCGCTTGTCGTCGTCGACGAAGCGCGCCGGCGCGAACGGCATCGCACTCGCCGCATCGCGCCCGCCGCGGCTCAGCCATGGGTGCTGGTTGGACACCATCTGGAACAGCGAATCGCCGACCCACCAGGACGGTCGGTTGCAGTCGCTCCCCACGGGGCTCGTCACCCGCACGGTGTCGACGGGGACGAGCGTCACGCTCGGTGGCACGAAGGGTGGCGCGACGGACGCCGCGGCTGACGGCGGCGGCGCGGCATCGCCGCTGGCGCCGGGTGGTGGCGTGTCGCCCCTACACGCCGAGAGCGCGATGAGCGGCAGGAGTCGCAGGAGCCGCAGCTGAGGCGGTCGCCGAAGGTGAAGGATCATCGAAGTGAAGAAGTCGGATCGTGATCGGACAGTGGACCGTCCCCATACCCCCCCATACACCGCGCCGTCTCTCGGCGGCCTACCGAACCGCGCCACATCGCACCGCCGCACGGTAGATCCGCCACTGCTCCCACCTGCGTGCACGCCCCTTTTCCGCGCCAGGGACTTCGAGGCGGGCGTCGCGATGGAGCGCGCCACGTTCGCTTGCGAGCTGTTTGGCGACATCACGTTGCTCGCTCCGGTCTAGGGATGCCACATCGAGAGGCCGGCACCGGCGAGGAGGACGAACGGGCCGGCTTCCGCGAGTTGGAGGTCGGCGAGCGATGCCGAGGGCGTGGTGTCGCACTGGCTCCTCTTCATCTTCCGGCTATGGTAGTTGTTCCTCGCGCTGCATCACCGCGCTAGTGCGTCACGCGTCCCTTAACCTGTATCGTCTCGCACTTGGTGGCGAGGAGGTGCCCGCTCGGGGTGGAGGGTCACGGCGCCTATCCCACCGGTCTCCGATGGGTCGATTGACTCATGACTGGCCCAGAGTGGAGCTGCACTCTTGGGCGCGTCGGGTCTCACACTGCCGTGCGCCCGATCGTCCCCCCCCTCGCCACGAGCTCCCATGCGCCCCCTCACGCCTGTCCTGCGCGCCGTCGTCGCCCCCGTCCTCATGCTGGTCGCCGCCTGCGGGACGGAATCCAGCGCCCCTGTCGATCACGCCAGCATGCACTCCGGCATGCACTCCGGCGCTACCGTCCCTGCTGCGGCCGCGAATGCCGCTGCGGCTGGGCTCGCGAAGCGCGTCGCGTCGGCGACCGCGCGCTTTCACAGTCAGGTCCAGGCGACCAAGGCGGGCTACGTGGTATCGTCGCCCTGCGTCGCCGTCCCCGGCCTCGGCGGCATGGGCTTTCACTGGGTGAACAACGCGCTCGTCGACCCCGTGTTCGATCCGGTGAATCCCGAAGCCGTCCTGTACGACACCAACGGGAAGCTCGTCGCAGTGGAATACATTGTGATCGACGTCGGGCAGCCGCGTCCCTCGTTCGACGGCCACCCGTTCGACATCGGCGGCACCCCGGTGCCCGTGCCGCACTACAGCCTCCATGCGTGGGTGCACATGGACAACCCGAACGGTGTGTTCACGCCGTTCAATCCCGACCTCAGCTGCTCTTGAGCTGTAGGGGTCGCGCTCAGTTCGACGGGGCGCGAGGGCGAACGCAGCCGATCCAGCGCTCGCGTCACCCCACCCCGTCGTCCAGCACTCGCCGCACTGCGCGCGCCAACCCCGCGGCCGTGTACGGCTTCTGCAGCAGCCCGCGCCCCGCCCGAAGGTCGAGCGGCGCGCCCCCCACGTCGGGGCTGTATCCGGTGGTGAACAGCACGCGAAGCGTGGGGGCCCTGGCGAGCAGTTCCTCGGCGAGCTGGCGCCCGGTGCGTCCCCCCGGCATCACGAGGTCGGTCATCAGGAGGTCGATGCGCCCCTGCGACGCATTCCAGGTTGCCACCGCCTGTACCGCATTGTCGGCGGTGAGGACCCGATAGCCGAGTCGCTCGAGCATCTCGCGCGTCACCGAGCGCAGCATCGCCTCGTCCTCCACGAGGAGAATCGTCTCGCGCCCCCCGCGCACCGCATCCGCCGTCTGCGGCTCGCCGGAGACGGCAGCGTTCTCGGGAAGGGCCGGCAGGCAGGCACGAAAGGTCGTCCCGACGCCGCGCGTGCTCTCCACGTCGATCCACCCACCGTGCTGCTGCATGATGCCGAAGACAGTGGCCAGCCCGAGCCCGGTCCCCTTCCCCACGTCCTTGGTGGT
>CAZLLP010000009.1:2790-34223 GCA_964560345.1 uncultured Gemmatimonadaceae bacterium | reverse complement strand
TGCGCGGCAATAGCTCGGCCGCGATCCCTTCGCCCGTATCACTGACGGAGAGACAGACGTACGCGCCGGGGGGATGGTCGGGACGCAGCGCGGCCTGCTCGGCGCTCACGATCAGGGGCGCCACGTCGACGGTCAGGTGGCCGCCGTGTGGCATCGCGTCC
Organism: uncultured Gemmatimonadaceae bacterium; assembly: GCA_964560345.1. Lineage (GTDB taxonomy): Bacteria > Gemmatimonadota > Gemmatimonadetes > Gemmatimonadales > Gemmatimonadaceae > SCN-70-22. The sequence continues at coordinate 34,062 of CAZLLP010000009.1, read as the reverse complement.
CGCGCGTTGATCGCGAGGTTCATCAGCACCTGTTCCATCATCCCGGCATCGGCGTTGACCAGCGGCAACTCCGAGGCGAAGCGCGTCGTGAGGCTCACGTCCTCGCCCAGGATGCGGCGCAGCAGCTTGGTGGTGCTGCCGAGCACTTCTCCCAGATCGAGCGGAGCGAGCTGGCTCACCTGCTGGCGGCTGAACGTGAGGAGCTGGCGGGTGAGGTTGGCGGCCCGTTGTGTCACGGTGAGAATCTCCCGCAGCCCTTCGCGCGACTCCTCCGTCGCAGGGTTCTCCTCCAGCAGCAGGTGGGATTGCAGCTGGATGATGGCCAGCATGTTGTTGAAGTCGTGGGCGATCCCGCCCGCCAGCTGCCCGATCGCCTCCATCTTCTGTGCCTGCCGCAGCCGGTCCTCCAGGCCACGGCGCACCGTGATGTCTTCAGCCACCCCGGCAATGAGATAGGTGCGGCCGTCGGCGTCGCGGATGGGGAACGCCCGGTCGCGGATCCACGCGACGTCGCCACCGCGCAGGATGCGATACTCGAGGTCGAGCGTGCCATCCCCCTGCGACGACCTTGCGGCCGTGAAGCGCTCGACGTCGTCCGGATGGATGGTGGTCTGCCAGGCGCCAGGAACGGCGTAGAACGACTCGCAGGAGCGCCCGAAGACGCGGGGATACGCCGGGCTCACATACACGCCCGTGTTTGTCTCGGCGTCGACGAGCCAGAAGACCTCGTCGATCGCCTCCGTGACCTGCCGGAAGCGCTGCTCGCTGGCCCGGAGGTTGGCCTCCGCTCGCTTCTGGGCGGTGATGTCGCGCGCCACGACCATCATCGTGCGGAGCGCCCCGTCGGCGTCCTCCTCAGGGACGAGCCGGAGGTTGAACTCGTGCGCCCCCGACGCGAGCGGGACCGTCATCTCCAGTTCGGCCGGGCGCCCCGTGCGCCGCAGTACGTCCATGGCCTCCAACAACGCACCGAAATGCGCGGACTCCGCCAGCCCGGACATGCACGCAATCGGTTGTCCGATCAGATCTTTGACCGGTACACCCGTCACGCGCTCCATCATCGCATTCGCGAACAGGTAGCGACCGTCCAGGTCGAGGCGCAGGATGATGTCGGGGGTGTTGTCCACGAGCGTCCGCAGCTGCAGTTCGCGCGTGCGCAGTGCCGCCTCTGCCGCGCGCCGCTCCGAGATGTCGCGGGCAATGGCCATGAGGTAGTGCTGTCCCTCGAACTCGAAGGCGTTGCTTGTGACCTCGATGGGGATGTCGCGCCCGTCGCGCGTGCGGTGCGTGGTGTCGAGCGTGAGGTGCCGCGCCGTGCGCAGCGTCGGGAGCAGCGTGTTCCATTGCTCCATCGGCCACTCCGGATCGATGTCGGGCACGCCCATCCCGCCCGACAACTCTTCGCGGCGGTAGCCCAGGCGATCGGCTGCGCTCTGGTTGGCATACGTGAACCGTGGCGCGTCGCCCTCCACGAGGAAGATCGACTCGCTGACGTGGTCGAGGGCGTAGTTGAGGATGTAGAGCTGGCGTGCCGCCGCCTTGCGCTCGGTCACGTCCGACGCGATGCCCAGCACGCTCGCGATCGCCCCGCACTCATCGAACTCCGCCACGTGACGGACCTCGAAGTCCCGGGCGCCGTCGGCGGTACGCAGGCGCACTTCGAGTCGTTCGCCCTTCCCCGTCGCGGACACGCGCGCGATGCTGACCATCAGCGCCTCGTCGTCGCGTGGCGACTCGCCCATGGCGACGTCGCGCACCGTACGGCCAAGCAGTTCTTCCGTGCGACGGTTCATCGCGCGAGCAATGGCGGGGCTCGCGTATTGAATGCGGCCGTCGGCGTCGTATCGGCTCACGCCGTCAGGATAGTGCTCCATCAGCGTGACGAGTTGCCGCTCGGCGGCGCGGGCCGTTTCCTCCGCGCGCTTGCGCTCCGTCACGTCGTGCATCGTCCCCATCATGCGGAGCGGGCGCCCCGTGGCGTCACGCTCCACCTCGGCCAGGCTGTGCACCTGCCGGATCTCGCCGGTGGGCCGCACGACGCGATACTCCACGTCGTAGGGCGCGCGATCTGCCAGCGCCTCGGCGAGCACGTGGGCCACGCGGGCCCGGTCGTCGGGATGCATGAGGCGCGCCCACTGCGGATGCCAGTCCTCGAGGGACCACGCCCCTTCCACCGGAGGGATCCCGAAGATGCGGTACGCCTCCGCCGTCATGCGGATCGTATTGGCCTCGAAGTCGCGGTGCCACGAGCCCAGATGCCCCAACCGCTGCGACGCCTCGAGCTGCCACTGGCGCTCGCGCAGTGCATCGGCATCGCGTCGCGCCGCCTCGCGCGCGCGGATCGTCTCGACGCCGAAGGCGACGTCGTCGGCCAGCTCGTTCAGCAGCTCCTGCGTGGCAGGCGTGATATCGTTCGGGGGGGCCGCTTGCAGCTGGAGCGTCCCCGTGATCGTGCCGTCGCTGCGCAGCGGCAGGACGATCGTCGCGGCCTCCGAACCGTCGACCGACTCGACGAGAGCACCGGCGGGTGCCAACTGCTGGTGTGCCCCGTCGAGGGGTGTGTCGCGCATCTCGATGCGCGCCGAGCGATAGTCGCCAGAAGCCACCAGCAGCCGGCAGACCTCGTCGAGCAGCGCCGCCTCATCCGTCGCGCGCATCATCGCGCGATGTGCGTCGACGAGGAGCCCGAGCAGACGGGAGACGGCGGCCGGCGCGCCACCACTTCCCAGGGGATGACCGTCGCTGGCTGCACGCGTCTGGTCGCTCATGTCGAGCTCGTGGGCGTTCTGCAGGTGATGCCGCCGTCGTGTCTCGCGCCTCCAAGTTGTAGCGGATGGGGGCGGTGCGAGTGTCAGCGATCGTCTGACATTTCACATCCAGTGATCGGGTGCAATTCCCCACCCCGACTACGGGAGTTGGGTGATGGACAGGAAACTGGAGGGGAGTACAGCGCCGGACGGTCTGACCTCCACGGTCAGCCGCGCGGGAACAGCCGGCGCCAGAACCCCTGTCCCTGCTTTGCCGCATCGGCCCGCCGCACCGTTTCCCGTGCGCGTATGCGGCCGATCAGTGCCGTCATCGCAGGCCTCGAGGGATCCGGGGAGGGCGGCAGGTTGCGTTCGATCTCGGCCAGCACGTTATCCAGCAGGGGGTCCAGGTCGGCCAATCGTCGCACCTCGAATCCTTCGAAGTGCCTAAGCTCGCACAGCGGACCGTGCCAGCCAGACGCCAGCGCCTTCAGGGGGATTCGGGCCGTGGGCGTGGCGGCGGAGGTCAATCGCGGAAGATCGATGCTGCGCTCGTCGTAGATGACCCGGCCGAGCGACTTCAGGTGCACGCACAGCGTCACGCCGATGCCCGCGCGGTGAACGCCCTATGACGTTTGGTCAAACGCCATGATGCGCACGATTTGCTGGTAGCCCTCGCCGCTGCGCCGGATTCGCCAGTCCGCGCCGGATCGCCCAGCCGAGGAAGAGGCCGATGTGGGTCCTGCCCTCCTCGTTGGGGCGGTCCCGTTCGAAATCAATGAAGACGTGTTCGGCGTCGTCGATCTTCAGGTTTGCGTCTCGAATGCGCGACATCCATGCATGGGTACGAAGCGCTCAAGCGAGTCTCTGCACGCGAGACTTGGCAGCGCGCCGGGTGGTAACGGGGTGACGTCTCACCACCTCGCGCCGTAGCCGCTCGCTGCGAGGATCGCCGCCGGATCAGCCATCGTGATCAGCGCCTCCAGCGCCGCCGCCTTGTCGCTCGCGCGCGCCACATACGCCTCTGCGATGCGCATCCCCACCCAGTACCCCAGTTCCTCCGGCCACCCGGGGGGCGCGGAGCGGTAGTTGCCGAACCAGCGCTTCATCGCCGCCTGTCCGTCGGCGTTGAGGTTCCACTCGCCGGCGCGCCCGGCAATCGCGCGTTTGCGATCGGCCGTAAACTCGCGCCAGAGCTCCGCTTCGCGCGGGGTGGCCCACGCGGCGCGCTCCGCGTTAGGCTGCATCCCCGTCGTGAGCATGGCGATGAAATCCGGCGTCCCTTCCATCAGGGCCATGAACAGCAGCGGGTCTGCGCCGTAAACGGCGGACGATGGAGACGGATCCTGGAAGCTGTGGACCGTCTCGTGCGCGAAGATACGCCGCATCGCTTCGCGGAATTCCTCAGGCGTCGTCCCCGGGCCGCACATCACCTCGAGGCCCAGCACCTGCACCTCGGGGGTCGCCGTTCCGCCGGAGTTGCGGGCACCAAGGACCACGTGCACCTGCGGCACCTGTCGCCCCGGGAGCAGTCCGGCATAGGCGAGGTAGACCGCCCGCATCTCGTCACGCAGCCCGTCCACGAGGGGGAGGCAGGTGTCGATCGCGTGCGCGTACCGTTCGGGCTCGCGTGCCACCTGGGCGGCGAGGTTGGCGGCGTTTTCAATACGCCCCGGGGTGAAGGCGACGACCCCTGCTCCGGCGCCGTCGAGGTAGCCGGCTTGCAGCTGGGCGGCCGACGGCTTGCCGCCGGACGACTGGAAGACGGCGGCGAAGCGGCGCGCGTCGGTGGCTTGCACTTCCATGGCCAGCACGCGGTTGCCGGCGGCGCGTGCAGCTGGCGATGGTGACGTGGCGTCCTGGGCGACGGTACGGGTGGGGGCGAAGGCGGTGGCGAGCGCCAGGGCGGCGAGCGCCGGTCGCGAGAGGGGTCCGATCGGGCGAAGCACGTGAGCAGGTGTGGAGGATAGAGGGATCGATGGGGCGGAGAATCTATCGTGCAGTCACATACACCACTGGTGTGCTACCACTCCAATCGTTTCAGAGAGCGGGCAAAGCGGCGGACGGGCGCGCCGTTCACCGTACCGGCGTCGGTGCGCGGCGTGGCGCCGCGCGCGAGGTGGATTGCGACGATCTGGCGCGGCTTGATCCACCTGGCGATAAGTCGCTTTCCCTCAGCTCCGTCGACCATCCATTCGGGGAGCAGCGCGATGTCGATGTGCGCGGTGTCGAGGCGCAGCGCGGCGAACGCGTCCTCGTCGGTGCCGGAGTCGCCAAGGTGCAGGAAGCGGCGGCCGCCGAGGTAGGCGAGGTGCTCCGGCCGGGGGCGTAGTGTTCCGCCACGGTGGGGGATGCCGAGCAATTCGATGGTGACGCCGTTGATGGTTTCTCGGCGTCGCGTGCCGGGGGCCAGGGTCCTCCCTTGCAGCCGGGGCGGCGGGAGTTGGCGCGCGGGGGGCGTACTGTCGCAGCGAGTCGGTGAGCTGGGTAGGGGCTACGAGCGTGGCGGTGGGGTTGGTCTGCAGGTGCAAGGTCATTTCCCGGGCGCCGAAGTGGTCGCTGTGGCGGTGGGGCACAGGGACGTGGTAGACCGAGTCGAATGGGGGGCGGGCTTGCTACAGTTGCCGCTGTGTGGAGTCGGCGGGGCGGGCGAAGCTGGGGCCGTATTCGGGGAAGAGGGCGTCGATGAGGAACTTGTGGTTAGCGCTCGAGACGAGGAGTCCGTCGTTGGCGAGGTGGGTGAGGGAGGTGGGGCGGGGGGATGAGGGGGCGAGCGAAGGGGCGGCCGCAGGGTGAAGAGCGGCAGCGGAGCTGACGAGGGTTAGCGCGACGTGAGGAGTTAAGTGGATTGGGCTCCGGAGGGGCGGATAGGGCGGATATCCTCCCTAGGACCGATACGAGTTTGGTACAGGTCATACCGCTGCGGCGGAAGGCGATCCCCTAGCCAGCAGTCAGACTCGGAATGACTTCGACGCCCAGCCTGCAATGCGGATTGGGGAGACGGGCCCGAAACGTAGGAGTGCCTTCGAATCGTAGCACGCGGTGCTCTCCCGCTGCTATCGCGCATTCCCTTGACTGCTGCTCCCGAATCTTTAGAGTAGCTCTCCGTCGCGTCTCACTTGGGGGATAGGTCAGGTTAATGAAGACGTGGCGTGCGGGTAAGGATACACTCCACCGCATCTCCCCTCTTTAGCATCACCTCAGCTTAGCACGAACATGCCTCCGGCGAGCATTGAAAGGTGCGACACTCCCAGCAGTTTTCGTTCACCATGGATCTTTGCATGCCCGATGATCTGACGCTACAGCGAATCAGGTTCGCGCAGGTCGAAACCGCTACGTATTGCAACTACAAGTGCCCCTACTGTCAAATCGCGCACTTCACACGTGATGTTGCGCGAATGTCACTCGACCGCTTCTACCGAGTTGCAGACTCCCTCACGCTGCTTCCATCGCTGGAGGAGGTCTACCTCAATGGGTACAACGAACCCTCACTTGTACCCGACATTGTTGCACAGGCCGAACGGCTCGCAGCGCTTCCAGCGCGATTGATTCTCCTTAGCAACGGATTCGGCCTGACGACTGAGCGCGCGAGGGCGCTCATTTCTGCTCACCCCAGAATCACCTTCGATCTCCATCTCTCTGCGGTGGACCCCAGCGAGTACCACCGGCTACACGGCATAACGCTTCGTCCTGAGCTGCTAGACCGATTGCTTGCGCTCGGCCGTGATGAAGAGTTTGCGCGCGCTGATGTGCGCCTCATGGTAATGGGCACAGGAGACGACGCCCATCATCGCAACTACGAAGAAGTTAGCGCGTTCTTCTACGATACACGCTTCGTAGTCAATTTCGACTTGGTACACGATCGCGCTGGAGCCATACCCGCGCCCTACGCCCAGAACCACCGTAACGAAACAGTTCGCGGTTGTTCCCTGCGCAATCGGCACCTCGACTGGATTCACATCAGCGCTAACGGCAATTGGATACTCTGCTGCCAGGACTTTCACGAGGACTACGTCTTTGGGAACGTATTCGAACGTTCGCTCGAGGACATCGCCGCATCTGAGAAAAGACGCGCGGTGGTCGCGATGATCACCGGACGTGCCCCGGCGACGTCGGAACTCATCTGTCGTACGTGCAAATATGCCGAGGTATAGCGCGCCCTCTTCCGCGGCGGCGCTGTCGAACGTGATAACTGCGCTTTCATGGGCGCAGAAGCACATGCCTCGCATCGCATGCGATGTCCCCGACTATCTCACCGACTACCAACACTACTCGTGTGTTAGGCTAACGCATCCGGACCGCGTCTCTTTCCTGCTTGACTCAATAACGCGCATCTTGACTCTTGCGCAAAGCGCACGTACCCCGCGCAGACAACCCGGTCGAGTGTATCTCTGCGACCTCCGCTCCGGCTGCACGCTTGGAGACCACACTGGATCGTTCATCGAGTTCTTGGCTTGGCTTCCGTATCTCATTTCCACGCTGGATGTAGAATGCGTCGTCTTCCTACCACTCGCGACGCACGGTGTGACACGACGAAAAGGACGCGACGGCTCCTTGTTCGCGGTAACAGATCACGGAGGACTCGACGGGATGCACGCGTTTCCCGTTTTGACGTCCGTTGACGTCGCCACTCAGTATCGCGCAGTCGTCGAAGCTGCAGCGCTGTGCGGTGTCAGAGTCGGGTCCGTACAACCTCTGGCGACGGCGGCCCTCGACAGCGATCTCTTCGCAGAAGTCCCCGAGACCACGTTCTGGTGGGCGGCGGAGCCCGACGAAGTGCTTTACGCCCCCTATGTGCCCGATTGGCGCGATCCGGCTTTGCGATCGAGTTGTGGAATGCATGGCGACAAGGCAGGGCCCACGTTGCCGTTCGAGTATACCGCACGCTTCGTGGAGCCACCTCATCGCTCCTCAATCGAGCGAGTTCGCCACGCCGACGGACTCTACTACGTCGGCCAGTCGTTGTACCGCGGACGAATGCGACGCGTCTGCGTGGCCAATGCCATTCCTGACGTCGTTCCCGACGCGCCGATGAAGTACGCCTGGCGCGATGTTGCATTGCTGAACTACTCGGCTGATCTCGCGCCTCATCCTCTGAGGCTTCATTGGCGCGGATACTCGGGTCGACCCACCAAAGCGGAACTGATCATGGCGGGCGTAATCCCGAGACGCGTTGCTACTTATGGAGAAAGCGTATTCTGGTTCGACATGGCTAGGTGCCTGCCAGACAAAGTCATAGACTCCGCGAGCATACGCACACCTCATTTTGCACGGGCAACAACTATTACCGAAGACGTGGCTGCGCCGTCAGGCACAGGATCTCGTCGTAGTTTGTCAGTCGGCGAGTTCCTCTATACAGTCGCTCCACGGCACCATGACATGAAGAGCCTCCGGCGCGACCTACTCGGATTCCTAGAGCGCGTCATCATACGGGGACAGCACAGCAGATACCTTGCTGGCGCCGGCACGCACGACACGGTTCCGGCCTCGCCACGCATTGCTGCGTTGGTGACAGTGTTGGCCCACGCGCTACCGGGAGCGGTGCCGTTGATCTTTTCCGGACAGGAGCGCTTCCTTTCCGACCTATCGAACGCGGAGTTCGGAAGTCCCTGCACTGAGCGATACGAAGAAGCAGAGTTGTCACTCTTCTCTCGCGACACAACGCGCAGCTTCCGAGGGATATCCGCAGATGAGCTGCTTCGTTCTCATTTCTTACCAACCTTCACAGATTTGCTTTCTCGACTCAATGTCTGGTCGACAGAGAGGCGCGTCGCGGATCCGCACTTGGTGCCGAGACTCGTTCGCGCTTCATCGCCAACAGGCCAACTGCTGCCTGCGTGGAGACTCATCTATTCTTGCGCTCGTACGCAGAGTGGGTGGGGAGCCATCTTCAGTCTCTCCGAGCGCGCGTGGATAAATGTTTGCTGCTCTCTCGGGCACGGATCTGCGTGGCTTCCCCTCTCAATCACCGACGTCCATCGGCGCCCGCTTGAACACGGCGCCGTACTGCGCATGCGCGGGATTGATATCGTCCTTTGGGAAGGGTCGCTCGGGTGAACCTCGCTTCAAGAATATTTCTCAGCCACTCGAGCGAATACGACGACTCTCACTTTGCGTCCGCTCTTGGCCAAGAGCTTGCGCTTTTCGGCGCAACCATTACCTCGCTTGTCCGTGGGAACCTCAGGGCAGGAGTACCGTGGTGGCAGGCAGTCACTGGCGCTATCGATGTGGCAGACGCGTTTGTGGCAATCGTGAGCGATGGATACGCCAAGAGCGGTGCGTGCCTTAGGGAGCTGAAGTATGCTGCTTCGCGGAAGCAAGGGCCGATGGTCTTCGCCATTCGCGCGAAGGACGTGCGCTTAAGTGCGCTTCGCGACTACGTATCCATCGAATGCAAGAGCCCACTGAGCCGCGTCTCGAAGAGTGACCTGATGAAGATGGCGGAACGTATCGTGGGAGATGCAAAGGGAACGACTTCGCCTCTGGCAGCTCGAAAGCCTTTTCGCTCCATTGAGTACCAACCACAGGAATTGCAGGGCACAGTAACTGATCGCAACCGATACGTCGCGCGTCGGCAGGAAAGAGAACTCCTCGCTGCAATCCAGAACAATCATGTTCTTGTCCTAGTAGGCCCTCCAGCGATCGGGAAATCGACGCTGCTTCAGCAGGCGCTGCTTCGAATGAAGGAGTACCCATTAGCTGATGCAGAACTACCACGAGTCGTCATTTGGTGCACGTGTTCCGCCGAGAGGACGGTAGACCTTTCTTGGCTTGCGGCGAAGGTATTCGACGTCATCGGACCACCGCCGGCCAACGCAACGGACCACCCAACGGAAGCTCTGATATGGCTGCTCAATGAGTGCGATGCGTGGTTGGTCCTAGACCAGTTCGAGAACCAACAGAACGCCGATGGGTCGCCTTATAAGGACGAGTTGGCCACTCTGTTAGCGCGCGCAGACAAGGAGCTCCACCGCGGTCGCATCATTCTCACTTCTCATGTTCGTAGAGTAATGGTTCGAGGGATTCCTCTTGTTCACTTTGACTATCCAAGATGGACATCGGCGGATCTCAGTGAGCTACTAGAATCGGAGGCAGACACGCCTGATTCGCGGTTGCCTCCGCTAGTAGAACGACAAGCAATCTTTGACTGGGCGGCGGCGCACCCATTTCTACTTTCGGTTGCTTACCGTTTCTGGAGGAGTACAGGAGCTCCTCCTATCGGTTCGCTGGGAAACTCTGAACCCATTGCGAAGTTGCTGGCGATCGTAGGTGGCTTAAGTGACAGTGAGAGGCTAGTCCTCCGCATCTTGGCAATGGCTCCTTGTCGCATCTCCGTTGAACTGCTGGAAACGGTAGCTGAGTCGCTACAAGGGGCCTTTAGGACGAACTCGAATATCCGAAGCGAGATCGCGAGACTCAGTAGCCTCTGCTTGGTGGAAGTGTCCTCGACTGACAGCGCAAAATGGATGCGCGTATTGGACTTAGTACAGGCTTCCCTTTTCAGAGATCCTTCGTGGACATTCACCGAACGCGATCGTGTTCGAGACGCACTTCTCCGCGAGCTCTTAAGCGACGCTGGCTCACAAGGACCACAATGCGAGCCGCTCATTTCTGGTGCAGTATTCGATCAAGGCAGGTGGCTGTGGAAGGCTTCGCGAGAGGAGAAGATCACTCGCTACATACGCGCTGCGGAGATCCTGCTTGCCACGGACAACGGTCCCGCCGCTGTTAGCATTCTTAAGGGTCGACATGAAGACAACGACGACGTTCTCAAGTACCTCAATCGCTTCGTTCCGGCATCCTTCCGGAAGGCGTTCTACCTTAGGTTCTTATACTCGACAGGATTGGAACTCGTCGATCAGATCAATGCGCAACGAGGATTAGCGCTAGCGCTTGCCGACGCAGCTGAGTTTGCGGACGCCCTGCACGTTCTTGCAAGCGGATTGGGAAAGTGCTCGCGGTTGCCGCGCATCCTACAGGTTGAGCACGGCTACTCGCTTGAGGCCCGCTTTGAAGCGCTCACAGGCTACTGTCTTCGGCACAGCCATCGGTCGACCGAATCACTGAGCGCTTACGGTCGGGCGCTAAGCTACGCGCGCGAGGTTCACGACTTGGAAATGGAGTGCAAAGTGCAACGAGGGCTTGGAAACTCGCTGTTGCATTTGGGCAATTTGGCCGATGCCGAGCAATCCTTCGCAGACGCTCGTAGAACGGCGGACGACTGCGCATCCGAACGACGCGTCCTTGAGCATGCCCGAATCGACGCGGACGGCGCGCGCCTTCTCCTTCGACTCGACCGCATCGACGACGCGAAGGAGCTCTGCAGCCGAGCGCGCATGGCGATGGAGGAGATCAACGACCGTTGGAACGAGCGCATCACCGCTCTCAACCTCGCGGTCATAGACACATGCATCTCGCGGATGGACGACGATGCTGTGAGGTGCGGACTGGAGGAGATACTGACTCACATGGTGAACCTGGAGAATGTATTGGGTATCCGCGCATGTCAGCGGAACTTGGAGCGACTCGCCGCGAGAGAGCCGCTTCAGAACCTTGTGACGCTCGAACTGAGCTGACGAATTCCGCGGAGTAGCCTTGCGCGCTCAGGGGTCTACCGTGTCCGGAAACTCGAGGATCACCGCATGAAGTTTCTTGTCTTGATGCCTTTCGATAGACAGTTCGACGATGTTTATGTGGCGATCCGCAACGCCGTCGATACCGCCTTTCCTGAAGGGCGCGCGGCCTGCGTTCGACTCGACGACCTCAAGCGCGCCGGTCGCATTGGAGACGACCTCATCTCTGAGCTACAGACTGCTACTGTCTGTATCGGGGATCTCACGGGAAACCGACCAAATGTTCTGTGGGAAGTCGGTTACGCAACCGCGTTAGGAAAGCCACTCATTGCAATCACCCAGGACAGCGGAGATCTCCCTTTCGATATTCGAGACGTTCGCACCATTCGGTACGAGCGCCCCTTCCTCGACGACTCTCTCCACAAGAGCCTCGCCGAGGCGCTCGTGGAAACTCTTCGCCTGCCGGCGCCGCATGCCATCGGCCGGCGTCAGCACGATGTCGCGCGGCTACGAACGGTAGCGATAACGGGTTCCACTAGGGTAGATCCCTACAAGTTTCGCAGACGTGTGCACACTGTCTTGGCACCCTTTTTGGCTCAGCCGATAGAATGGCTTACCGGTTCTTTCGGTCAGGCCGATGAGCTTTCGATTCAATACCTGATCGAACATGGACGTATCCCGACGGTCGTGGCGTCGCACGAATCAGATGTGTCTTCACGAGTACGAACATTACTCGCGCGTCATCATCTTCCACTGGTTAACGCGGAAAAGGAACAACTGCCCACGGGACTTAAGCCACCGAGTGCCCGTGATCTCCTCTTTCTCGTTCGAGCGGACTTTCTAGTCGCCCTTTGGAGTGGTGGCAGTTCCGGGACGCGAGAGCAGTTGCAATGGTACGAGGAGAATCAACGCGACCATGCAATCGCTTTCATCTAGTCTGGATACCTCATGCGGTGTGTCGTCTCGAACGGCGCTTGGACTGGACATGGCAGGCGGAGTGACGCCTCGTTGCGAACGGATACGTGTCCGCAAACGCCGTCGGATACGAGTGAATCCTCTACTGGCAATGCCCCTCAGAGCAGCGCCATTCCCCGACAGCAGGTCCTGTTGTGACGTTGTTCGCATTGGGGACCGACCGTCACAGGAATAACCTCGAGCATGGTCTCGCACAGGACAGCGGATAGTTGTTAGGTAGACTTTGTCGCAGCACGTCCCAGGCGTGAACGCTAACAATCGCTAGGTAGAGTTGACGTAGGTCCCGTTTGGAGACAGGTATGATCTGGAGTAGCCGTGAGCAAACGCTCCTCAATGTCCTGACGCGTCAGTGCGAACTCCCTGGAGGTCAGGTGTCCCAAGGCGCTGTGCGACCGGTGTTCGTTGCAGTCCAGCTTCCAAGCTTTGGGTTTCGCGCGGGATCAGGCATCGCTGCACGTTCAAGCATTCTCCCCGCGGTCGGCCGTTGAAGGACCCGACGTGTAAGTTATCCGTGGGTTTGCCGTTTCGGATGAAGTCGAGCTGGACGCCCCGCACGCAGGCCCACGCTTCGAGCGCGCGGGACGGGCACGTCTTGGAAGCCAAACGCGGGCTCCAGTATCAGACTCTCGCGATTCGAGCGATCGATCAGGGTCAGTACGCGAAACGGCCTCCCGTTGAGCAGCTGATCATGCACGAAGTCCATGCTCCGGTGCTGCGCCTGATCGGTCGGTGGCGGCGGCGCCCCGCGGTGCAGGGCCATGTGCGTCGGTCGACGCCGTGGTTGCCGCAGTTGCAGAACTTCCCGGCGATACATCCGTCGCACGCGCTTTGTCTTCGCCGGACATCTGTCGCGGCGCAACCGCACGTGAGATCGTTGATCGCCAATCCGTGTCAACGGCGATTGAAAATGGGACACGCGGTTGGGGGGCTAGCCCGGCAGGTCAGCGGTGGTCTCGGTGCGACGTTCTCGTCGCTCGGGGGGGGAAGCGGGCGGCGCGTGCAGTCGCCGACCGAGTTCGACGTGTTGCCGCAATCGGTAGCTGTTCCCGCGGATGTTCGCGATGTGGCAGTGGTGCACGAGTCGGTCGATGAGTGTCGCGGCCATGACCTCGTCCCCTAGGATCTCGCCCCATTCCTCGAAGCCCTTGTTGCTGGTGAGGATGGTGGAGGCCCGCTCGTAACGGCGGGCCAGGAGTTGGAAGAGGAGCATCGCCCCGGTGCGGGTGATCGGTAGGTAGCCGATCTCGTCGATCACCATCAGACTTGGGAAGACGAGCGTGCGCAGGCGCTGCGGCAAGCGCCCCGCGGCCTGCGCGTCCATCAGGGCGTGCGAGAGATCGGCGAGCGTCGTGAAGAAGACCCGGCGCCCCTGCTCGGCGGCCCGCACGGCGAGCGACAAGGCGAGAGGCATCTTCCCGACGCCGGGCGGCCCGAGGAAGACGACGTTCTCCTTGCGCTCGAGGAAGCCTAACGTGTGCAGGCTCTCGAGTTGTTCACGTTCGACGGACGGCTGGAACGTGAAACGTGCGGCCGTTGAGAAAGCTCTCGCGCAGGTGGCGGATCGGCCGCTCGACTTTGCCCTTGGTCTGGGCCCGGTACGGACGACAGACCTTCACGTGGGCGCCGTAATGTCGCGCGAAGCGCGCGAGCTCGAGATTCGTCACGAGGCCGCCGCCCGTTAGGCGATCCTCGCGCGTCAGCACGCTCCGTATCTGGTCGAACAACAACTCACGCGGCAAGCCGCCCCAAGTGGCGCAGCACGCGGCCAAGCCGTGCTCCAGCGCCCGGAGATCCTGGCGCGGATAGAACTGCATTCAGAGCAGGCGCGAGTGCCCGAGCACGACGACGAGCGCGTAGCGCACGCCCCATGGCAAACGACAGTGCGCGAAGTCGACCTGCGCCCGGTGCCCCGGCACGGTCTCGAAGCGCACGGGTGGCGTTGGGGGCGGCCGGAGCCCCGCGACAAACACCCGAAGCCGCGAGATTCGGCCGGTGTAGTCAGCGGCGCGGCACTCGGCGAAGAGCCGCGTCCCACTCAGGTCGGGATATTCCGCGAGCCGGTCCTGCATGAGCGCCGTGAAGGCCGCGAGATTCGGAACGATCCGGGGCCGCGGTCGCTAACGCGCCTAGATGACCGCCAGCAGCTCCTCCTGGAGCCCCTGTTTGAGCCAGCGGTACATCGCGTGCACTTCCCCACTCCGGCCCACCGGGCCGCTTCGAGGCAATCGCCTCCTGCCTCGGCCAGCAGTCGCGACAAGTGCATACGCGTGGACGCTCCATTCATGTCGCGGCTGTCAGTGGTCGAAAGCCCGAAGGTCGACAAACGGGCCCCGGCCGCTAGACGTGGCCGGCGGTGACGTGTCCCATTTTCAATCGCCGGAGTGTCCAGTATTCAATTGGCGGCAACAGACCACGCGCTCACCGACGGAATAGCGCCCTTGCAACCGCTGGACCACGGCGCGGCGCGCCACCGTGGTCATCGCCCGTTTCCCAGGACGTCCTTCAGGATCTGGAGATTGAGCGCTTGGTCGCCGACGAGCCGCTTGATGCGGCGATTCTCCTCCTCGAGCGCCTTCAGGCGTTTGGCTTCCTTTCACCTGGAGATCTCCATAGCGCTTCTTCCAGTGGTAGAAGGTCGGGCGCGAGATGCCGTGGCGCCGGATCAGGTCCGCCGGCGAGGCGCCGGCGACGTGCTCCTCCAGGATGGCGACGATCTGTTCGGTGGTGAATCGCGAGGTCTTCATCAGGGCTCCTGGCCGCTCATGATGAACGGCGGTGGGAGGCCCGACTGTCAATCTTCCATTGGAGGCAATGGCGGGGCACCCTCAGCATCACTCCACAGCGCGCGCGACGCAAGCATCGTCCGCTAGAGACTCGAAAATCCCCTCTAGACTCCTGCGATGGGTCTTGGCTTCGTGGGCTTAGCTGACGCGGGCGGGACTTGTCGGGCCGCGCCCAGCGCGGTGCTAAAAGCCCGACATCATGCCCGTGCTCGCGACGGCGCCCACGCCACGCGAAAACCGACAAATGTGGTTACGCTCGCTGGGGATTTGTAGATTCGGCTCGCACCACGAACGTCGCCCCCGCGCAACACTCGCCACAATCCAAATCTCGGTCCAGTTGGATCGATCACGTGACCGTCCTCGTATGCGCTCCACCGGTCTCTGCACCACTCCCAGACGTTGCTACAGAGGTCGCGTACGCCGTTCTGGTCTGCGTTTTCCGGATACACGCCGACGGGCGACGGTTCGCCGTCACGCAATGCGAAGTTGAAGTGCCGATCCGTGGGCGGCTCGCTTCCCCAGGGGTGCTTCCGACCACTTGCGCCGCGCGCTACCCACTCCCACTCCGCCTCCGTCGGGAGTCGTCCGCCGACCCACGTTGCAAACGCCGCCGCCTCGTACCAGGACACCTCGGTGACCGGCCTGTTGGGCACGCGCGTCCGGTTGGACCAGTAACGAGTGTTGCTCCGCGAAGTCTCCTTGCGCCACTGCCATCCTTCCTCCGTCCAGTTCGCCCGCGCCAGATAGCCTTGTGCCCCAGCTTCCAGGAATTCCATGAACTCTCCAACGGTCACTGGATAGCGACCGATCCTGAAGGCCGAAACTGTGACTTGATGTACCGGAGATTCGTTGTCGTGCGCCGCATCGTCGTAGTTGAGTCCGCGCCGCTCGATCGGCTGTGCCCCCATCCAAAACGTCCCGCCCAAGATTGTGACCTTATTCGCCTCCCCATCGCGCAGCCGAGGATCGCCGACTCGTCCGAGCGCGACTCCGACTTCAATGCGCACGCGCTCCTCAACGGTCTCGCCCCCAAAGTCAAGAATGCCCAGCGTCCGCTGCAGACGCTCCGCGTAGTCAGTCTCGTGCGACGCGTCCCCTCCGGACGGTGCAACGTCCCTCAACATGCGGCTGACCAAGGCCACTGCCCTAGCGTTGGAGACCGGATTGGTTCCCGTCGAAAGAACCCGCGCGACAAGATCTCTCGTCTCTTCCAACCCGTTGCGACGTTCGCATCCAGCAAGCAGTAAGAACACCTCGTTCCATCGATCGTCGTCCAGGTGCAGCCGCAGCCGTTTCCACTTCTCGTCCTTGAGCGGAGAGAACGCGAGCGCCGTCAAGTACTCCTGGAACGTGAGGTGCCAGAACTCGAGCCCTTCAGGGCGTGCCACAAGGAGCCCGCTGTGCAGCTCCTCCTCCTCTACGAATCGTGCGGCGTCCTCCGTCGAACAGCAGGCCTGCCGGGCCACAGCCTCCGTCGCCCGTAAGCGTGAGATCGACCGCTGCACGCCCTTGGGGTGCTCGAACATCGCGAGCGCGATTGCCTGCAAGCACTCTTGACGCAATCGCGACTGGAACATCGACTGTCCCTTGCGAGTGTCGAGGAGGTACTTGACGGCGCGATCGTACAGCTCTGCACGTTCCTCCGGCAGCTGCCTGTCGCTCCAGTGCACCACCGCCAGTACCGTGAGCATGAGCGGGCTCTCGGCGAACATGGTTCCGCTGGGGTTCTCAGCGATTGCGGCGCGGAGCTGATCGCGATACTCAATCGCTTCTCGCAACCCAGGCGCATCATCGGGCGCGCCGCGCGTCACGTGAAATAGTGCCCGTGCCCACGATTCCGTGAATTCGCGTACCTCGTCAGGACCAAATGGGAGGAGACGCAGGCTCGCGACATCTCCCGCCAGCTGCACACGCCCTTCGTATGCCCGCGTTCGGCACGTGATGAGGTGCCGGTTACCCACTTGCTTGCCGAAGGCGACTACATGCTCGAGCAGACGCACCATGCGCTCACGGCTAGCTTCCCCTGGAACCTCATCGAGGCCGTCGAGCAGGAGCATGCATCCACCATCGTGCACGCGGTCGCGAAGGTAGCCACTCGGCAGGCCGTGCGGTTGTCCAGCGAGAAGATAATTCAGATAGCGGCACAGGTGCTCCTCGGCGTCGTCTGCCAGATCAGCTCGGGGACTGGCTGCGAGAAACGTCGAAAGATCGGCGAGTCGCACGAAGATCGGAAAGGGCGCATCGCCGAAGAGACCAAGCCCCGCTAGCGCGATGCCGTCGCCGAGCTGCGCGCTCGCGAGCAGCTGAGCGGTGTATCGAAGGAAGGTGGTCTTGCCCGAGCCCGGATCGCCGATGATGGCAGCGTGCGGATTTGCCTGCAGGACATTGTGTAACTCGGCGCGCGCCGCGTCGCCGTCTTGCAGCACCCTATCCCATTCTTCCATCGTGGCCGTGCGATCCCGTGGATTTCTGTTGTCACCGGCGCGGCGCGGTACCGCGCCGCCTCCCGACACGCTGAGGCGCGTATACACCTGCGTCAGTTCCATTCTCTGCGCGACCATGGCGCCCATTCCGCGAATCTCGACAAACGAGTGCTGGTCGCGAAGCCACATGAGGTACTTGGTCGGGCTCGCCGTCAGGGAGGGAGGATTCGGGAGCGCCGATACCACGCGCTGCACCAGTTTTTCTACCTGCGCGTCATACTCGTACTGCTTGCCAGCGAGCGTCAGCGCGTCGCGTGAACCGAGAGGGCGCAGGATCTCGGGCAGCTGCTCCG
Organism: uncultured Gemmatimonadaceae bacterium; assembly: GCA_964560345.1. GTDB lineage: Bacteria > Gemmatimonadota > Gemmatimonadetes > Gemmatimonadales > Gemmatimonadaceae > SCN-70-22. The sequence continues at coordinate 16,208 of CAZLLP010000009.1, read as the reverse complement.
CACTTGGCGCCGTCACATCGTCGAACAAGACCGGAACAAGGAACCTGCCGGCCTGCAATGCGCTGGCGATCTCCTGTCGCACGTAGTCGTTTGCCCGATCAAGTCGTCTCTCTCCAAGCTCAGTGCGCGCGTCCAACCACTCCGGCCCGATCAGAACGAGGCAGACCGCGCACGACACAGCGGCTGCTCGCAGTCTCTCGGGAAAGTCGTCACCCGACTCGATCGTCTCGCGATCGAAGAAGAGGATCTCGCCGCCGAGTCGTCGCTTGAGCTCTCCGTAAAGCGCGCGCGCATGGCCGGCCGAATCGCTCCGGCGATAGCTGATGAAGATCTGCGGTCCCGCTCCGTTCCTCAATGTGTGTCCTCGCATCCGGCTCTCTCGACCCCTCGCTTGGCGCAGGTTGGCGGCTACGCCCTTCGTCGTGCTTCGCGATCGCTGTAGTTCGCTCTCGAGATCCCGTATCCACGCCACGTCTTCGCCACGCCGTTCGCGCGCCTCGCGAATCAGGCGCAAGTTGCGCTCGGCGGTCCCGCGCGCCACGCCTCGGTCAGCTGCGCCAGCGCATCCTCGCGCGCACGATCGGCGCCTAGGCGGTAACTCGCGAGTACAGCAATCTCCAGCCGAGGGGCGTAGTCGCAATAGTCGCCACCCTGAGGCGATGCAGCTCTCCACGGCGTAGCACACAAGGGAAGCAGTTCCTGCCGTGCCGGTGACTCGCGCCCCGGAAACGGGACCGAGGTAGCTTAAGGGCACGAGCCCGGCGGGCTGCCTGAGGAGGCCCAGACGAAGCGGACGCGCTTCACCGGAGAACAGATTGTCGCGATCCTGAAGGGGCCGGCCGGATGTGACAACGCCCGCCTGGTCATTGCAACCACGGCATCGGAGACCACCTTCTGGCGCTGGAATGGGATTGCCGGAGGTGAACCGGCTCAAGGCCCCCGAGGAAGAGAGCGCCCGCCTCAAGCGCCTGGTCGCTGATCTCAGCCTCGACCACGCGATGCTCAAAGACGCGGGGGGACGAAAGTGGTGACGCCCGCGCAGCGACGCACGGCCGTCACCCATCTGCGCGTCACGAATCCGGTGAGCACCCGTCGCGCCTGCGAAGTCGTGCACTTGGCGCGCGCGCGCTGGTATCACCAGCGCACGCGCGCCGGGGATGGCGCTCCGGCGGTGCTTTGTGAGAGAAGGCCGCGGAGGGGCCGCGCGTGGGCTGTATGTCCTGCTCGCCCGCGAGGGCTGGGGGGGTTAATCACCAGCGCGTGCGGCACGTTTCCCCAGCGGCCGGATTCCAGATCCGGCGGCCGAGCGCAAGCACGCCTCGCTCGCCCGGGTGCCGCGTCCCTTCGTTACGCCGCCGAATCAGGTGTGGATGATGGATTTCATCAGCGTTCCGTGCGCAACCGGTCGCCGGCTTCGCGTCCTCAGTGTCATCGACACCGGCACGCGCGAGTGCCTGGCGCTCGAGGTGGACTCGTCGCTCCCGGCCGCGCGAGTCGTACGCGTCCTCGACGAGGTGACAAGCCTCCGCGGCGTTCCCCGGGCGATCACGGTGGACAACGGCCCCGAGTTCGTGGCGCGGCCCTTCGACGCGTGGACGTACGACCGTCAGGTGCAACTCGCCTTCATCCGCCCCGGGGAAGGCCGTCGAGAACGCGAACGTGGAAAGCTTTCACGACACGACCCGCGCGGAAAGCCTCGACAGGCACTGGTTCACGGATCTGCACGACGCCCGCGCTATCATCTCGGCCTGGCATAACGACTCCAACACCGCACGTCCGCACAGCGCCCGGCAGCAATTGACCCCGACCCAATACGCCCGCAGCTTCACCCGGTCAACCCAGCCCGCGGTCTCAACTTCGTAGTGACCCTGAGAAGGGGCGCTGGTCACGTCGCCTAACGCCCACGCTGGTCTGCAAGACGGTCCAAGTTGGCGTCGAAAAAACGACGAGTGCCGAGTCGCTGCTTCACCCTAAGCACCTTGTGAGCCATCACTCACATCCACAACTCAGGACACAGCCTCCCTTCGAGCGACCCACATCGTGTGCTCGCGCGAGATTGCGGTTTCTGTGTCATTGACAAACTGCGACAGCTCAGCTGCAGAGTTGAGATGGATGGCGCGCGCGGCCGCCAACCCGAGCTCGTGAGCAGCGATGCCGTAAGACTGGGCCAGCTCGCGGTGTCGCTTGAGCTGCGACCATGCCAGCAGCGCTGTTGAAAGTGCCGCAAGCGCACTCGCTCCGTTGTATGCTATCTCAGGCTTCGCAACCTGCACGACAGCAGCGACTGTAGCCACGGCCTGTACCGCCAAAACGCCGATCAACCATACGCTATGCATCCGCTCATTGTACCTCGCGGTAGTACTATACCAGCGAACCTGATCCCGCACTCGCTCAGCCAAGTATACGTCTAGGCGTTCCTGAAAGTTTAGCGCACGCACCTCACGCATCTTCCGAGTGATCGGTTCACCCGCACGCGACACGCTTGCTCGACTGAGCGCAAGATCCTTCCGATCTCTGAGGATGGACCAGAGAGCATCCACGAACGCCGCATCGGCTACAGCCGAAGTTGAGTCATGTTCAAATGGCGCGGCCCCACTCATGTACTTCCAGGCAAGAGACTTCACTGTCTCCGCCGCGGCCCGTCCACCATACCACGTCTTCTCGAAGGCATACTTGCTAAGAGTGAGTGTCAGTAGCATGCCTCCAGTGAGCAAGACGGCTCCCGCACCGTACAGCCATCTCTGAACAGTCGTGTCTTTGGACGCGAAGGAGGACACGGCAGCCGCTAACACGAGAACGGCCAGATCGGCAACGATGACGCGGAGGTACGCTCGCTGCGCGGACGATGATGACTCATCGAAATCGCAGTAAAGCGGCGGGAGATCGTGGTGAACGATGGGCACCGGTACTCTACTCTGTCGCTAGCGCTTGAAGGTTCGCTTCGCTCCAGTTCCACAACGTGATACTACGATCGCGGAGAAACCGCGGAACAGATCCGAATGTGTTCGGCACGCGGATAGCATAAATCGGCTTGCCGTATCCGATCGTCATTTCTACCTCTTCAGGTACCCATCGGCTGAGCCATGTATCCGAGCCGACGAAGACGATTGTCCGGGATGTACCGTACATGGCCTTACTGATTGCCTGTCGGATGACCGCAGGATCTTCTGTGTTCCAACGCGTCAGTAGATCTTTAACGCGGAAGTTGAGCCCGCTGTAGTTTGAGTTGACGGCTCTTCCCTTGATCAGTAGCACCTCAGTACGATCAGTCTCGGAGAAGCTGAAGAAGCAGACGTTCGGCACGATGGGGTTACTCCAACGAGAGGGCGGGCAGCAGCGCTGCCGGAGGTTAGCGTAGAAGAACGCTGCGCGAGTCGGCGCGAGAAGAGATGCGTAGGCGAATCCCGGCTCAACGTGCGTCGGGCTAGACGTTCACTCGAGCGGCGCGGGCGCACGAATCAACCGTGCCCGCGTCTTCTCCAACGTTTGTTGACGGCATTCCTTCCCCTGTCCGAGTCGGGTCATGAGTCGCCGGTCTTCGGTAGTTCCTCACGGTCCTGAACGAAGGTTAACGCCTCATTGGCGCAGGTCTATGCTTCCCTGTCCGACGATAGCCGCAGAGACTGCTGCGACACTACGGCATCAAAGAGTGCTTGCGCCACCGGAAATGGCGGTGTCGGCAACTCATGCTCACGCAGCGCAGCGATGCCACCCGCACTACCGAGTACTCGCCAGTCGAGGTCGAATGTGACGGTGCGAACGGTGCGACGAAGGAGATGGCGCGTGCTACCAAGCTCAGCGACGCTCGCGACACCATTTCTCGCTGCGTGGGGGACGCTGCTTATTGTCGTGAGCGAAATAGTGCCTTGCTACATGATATCGTTCGCCGCCTAACGCGTACTACCTGGTCTCAAATTCTCCACCTAGAGTAGCATGCCGGCATTCTCCATTTCGGCTAGCGCGGGGCCCACAACGCGCATTGAACAGCGGCGATAGCCAATGCTCATGCCGACATGCGGCACCCATTATCCTGCGCCATCGAGTTCTCCCGTCTGTCGAGCGGGATAGTCGCGATTTCCAGTCGAGCGCGAGCGCGCGTGTAGTTGCTCCCACTCTCCCTTCGTTCAGCTCTAAGCAATAGAGCCCCCAGTGCTTCACCGGGGGCTCTTCTCGTACATCTGCTCCTACGTCCGCACTGCCCCCGGTCCCCCCAAACACACCACTCCTCCCAGCTCCCTCAGAAGGTCCTCACCCGCACTCACTAAACCCACACACATGACACTTCACACACCCCTCCGCAAACTCAAGCTGCGACCCACAATCCGGACAAGTCCCAATGAAGGATTGCGCAATCTGCTCATTGATCGACGTGAAGGCGAGCTGCTCCCCAGTAACTGAAGGCGCCACCTGCACCACCGACACCTGCTCAATCGCCGGCGCCGACCCCACCGGAGTCTGCTTGATGAGCTCCTGCTGCACCCCCTGCTTATCCTGGAACCAGTCGTGCAACGCAATCCCAATCGCGTCGGGGACGGAGAGAATCTTGTTCGGCCCCAGCCCCACCGCGCGATCCGACGAAATCCCGCGCAACTGACGGTGCACTTCCATGAGCGGGATGCCGGAGCGCAGCGCCAGCGAGATCAAACGACCCATGGCTTCCGCGTCGGCCATGGCGGATCCACCCGCCTTGCCTAACGTCACGAACACCTCGAACGGCTGACCACGATCGTCCTCGGTGATGTTCACGAACATCGTGCCGAGCGGGGTCTCCTTGCGGATGGTCGTGCCGCGCAGCTTGTCGGGGCGCGCGCGCTTCTGGCGGCGGGCCAGGTTCTCGCTCTCCACCTCGAACAACGCCTTCTTCAACCGCTCCATCTCGGCGTTGAGCTCGGCGATGGTCCCCTGCAGCTCACCAATCTGGCGCTTGTCGGCCGGCGTCTCCTTCCCTTCGCGCGCGGCCTTGGCGGTGTCGGTGGCGCCGGTGCTCAGCACCTGGTTGTCGCGCGAACCGTCGCGGTACACGGTGACACCCTTGCACTTCATGTCGTACGCCAACTCATAGATGGCGCGGACGTCGTCCTGGGTGGCGGCGTGCGAGAAGTTGGTGGTCTTGGAGATGGCCGAGTCGGTGTGCTTCTGGAAGGCAGCCTGCATGCGCACGTGCATCTCGGGGGCGATCTCATTCGCCGTCACGAAGACACGCTGCCAGTGCGCCGGCACCTCGGGCTGCTTGACGCTCCCCGACTTGGCGATGCGCTCCATCAACTCGTCGGTATACCACCCCTCAGCCTTCGCCACCTTCACGAAGTCCTCGTTGACGTCGGGCATCATCACGCCGGCCTGGTTGCGCATGAAGGCAACGGCAAACAACGGCTCGAGGCCTGACGAGCAGCCGGCGATGATGGAAATCGTGCCGGTGGGGGCGACGGTGGTGACGTTGCAGTTGCGGAGCAGCTGCATGGGACGAATGCGCTCGCCGTTGGCGTCGCGCGCGCACGTCGCGTCGGGACCCCAGATGGAACGCGCCCACTCGGGGAAGGCGCCGCGCTCGTTGGCCAGGCGCTCGCTTTCCTTCTTTGACTCGACGTCGACGAACTCCATCACCTTGCGGCCGAACTCGACGCCTTCCGGCGTGTCGTACGGGATACCCAAACGGACGAGAGCATCAGCAAAGCCCATGACGCCAAGGCCGATGCGGCGGATGCGCTTCGAGAGCGCGTCGATCTCCGGCAGCGGGTACTTGTTGACGTCGATGATGTTGTCGAGGAAGTGCGTCGACAGGTGGATGTCACGCTTGAACGCGTCCCAATCCATCTTCCCGTCGTTCACGTACCAGCCGACGTTGATCGAGCCGAGGTTGCAGACGTCGTAGGCGAGCAGCGGCTGCTCACCGCACGGGTTGGTGGCCTCGTAGGCGCCGAGGTGGGGGACGGGGTTGTAGCGGTTGGCTTCGTCGATGAAGAAGACGCCAGGCTCGCCCGTGCGCCACGCCCCTTCGATCATCTTGTCCCACACCATGCAGGCGTCGAGCTGGCCGGCGACCTGGCCGGTGCTCGGATCGATGAGGTCATACGACGCGCCGGCCTTGAGCGCCTCCATGAACTTGGTGGTGACGCCGACAGAGATGTTGAAGTTGGTGATCTGCGTGAGGTCTTCCTTGCAGGTCACGAACTCCATCACGTCGGGGTGATCGACGCGCAAAATCCCCATGTTGGCGCCACGACGCGTTCCGCCCTGCTTGACGGCGTCGGTGGACGCGTCATAGAGCTTCATGAACGAGATGGGGCCCGACGCCACACCGGTGGTGGAGCGCACCATCGACCCCTTGCCGCGCAGGCGCGAGAAGGAGAAGCCGGTGCCGCCGCCGCTCTGATGGATCAACGCCATCGAACGCAGCGTGTCGTAGATGCCGTTGCTGCCGTTGCTGAGCGCATCTTCAACCGGCAACACGAAGCACGCCGAGAGCTGGCCTAACGGGCGGCCGGCGTTCATCAGCGTCGGAGAGTTAGGCTCGAAGCGCGACTCGGTCATCAACCGATAAAACGCATCGGCCACTTCGTTCACGGCTCCCTCGGTCGCGCCATAGCGACGGTCCGCCTCGGCGACGACCGTGGCGACGCGCCAGAAGAGCGCTTCGGCGGTCTCGGTCGGCTTGCCAGTCGCGTCCTTGATGAGATAGCGCTTCTCGAGAACGGTGATCGCGTTCTTCGTCAGCTTGACGGGACCAGCGGGCGGCTTGGTGGGGAGCGGCATGTTGGGGGAACCTCCCAGGATGTATTGATGCAGTTGAAGCAGGCTGACTTGTTCAGACTCGCTCGACCCGCGCGGCGGCGACGTGGCGTCCTGACGAAACCAGGGCCGGTTTAGCGCGGGCGGGCAGTTTACTTGGGCTCGTGAGAGCGCGCCAGTGCCTTTGCAAGTGGCCTGAGGACAACGACTTACCTTATCAACATCACGAATCCGTCACGGGCTTGGATTGTCCACTTTCCGGCGGACTGGGCCATTGGACTTTCGGACCAAAAACGATCTCGGTTGGGACAGTCCGTCAGGTCAGCCGCCCAACCCGTTGCAGAGGCGTGGCTTACGCGACGGCTGGCTGCCGGACCTCGTTTGGCAAACGGATGCACCACCGCAATTCGTGCCCTGCTAACCCTTGACTGAGCCCAAAGTCTCACTCCCACTTGCCTGCACTCGCGTGGGAGCCCGCCCTAACGCCTAACGGTCGAAATCCGGGACGCGGCGCAGATGAGAGCGCGCCAACCTCCCGTTATCGCCTGAGCCCCCTGAAATACCCCTCAACCCCCTCGGCGACGCCTAACGCGTAGGCCTCCTGGAACTCCGGCGTGCGCAGCAACGCCTCCTGCTCGGGGAACATCACGAAGGCCCCCTCGCAGAGAATGGCCGGCATCCAGGTGGGGCGCAACACGGCGAGGTTGTCGTAGTTGGTGCCGAGGTCGCGGAGCCCCATGCGGCGCACCATACCGCGCTGCACGGCGCGCGCTAACGGTTCGGAGCGGGGGGTGAACCAGTATGTCCCGGTGCCGTGGGCAGTGAACGGATTCACGCCATCGGGGAGGGCGTTGAGATGGATGCTCACGAAGGCGTGCGCGCCGGCGCGACGCGCAACCTCGGGGCGATCGGCGAGGCCGAAGGCGCCGGGGGCGGTGCGCGTCATGAAGACGGTGGCGCCGCGTGCCTCGAGCATCGTCTTGAGGCGCTGCGAGATGGCGAGGGTGGCGACGGCTTCGTACAGCCCCGTCGGGCCGGTGCTCCCGCCCGGGGGGTGGCCGGCATCGACGGCGATGGTGATCCCCTGCAACGGACGGCTAGGGTTCACGACCGGGGCGCGGCGGATGCGCAGCACGAGGGCTCCACGTTCCCAGCGCACCAGATACCCAAAGGGAGCGGCGTTGAGCGCCACGACATAACGCGCCCTCCCCTCCCCCACCTGCTCCCACGTCACGCGTCGGACGATCGAGTCCTTGGAATCGAAGTTGAGGATGTCGGTGTTGGCGGTCGTGCCGTACAGCTCCATCACCAGCGCGTCGGTCGTCTCCATCACCGCCACCGGCGGACGCTCGGCCATCGGAATCACCAAATCACTCCACTCGGCGTTGCGGCTGACGACGCGGGCGTTGCCCGCCACACGCACGGGAGCGGCGGTGCCGGCCGGCAGCTCGCGCACGTCGCCGCCGTCAAACCAGACGGAGAGGTCGCGATCGACGCGAGCGCGCACCATGTCACCCGAACGCCCGGTGATCTCGACGACGGTGCCGGGGAGGAAGAACCACTTGTAGGTCCCGCCGCTCGACACGGGGCGGCCGATGATGACGCGGTCGGAGTCGGGGGCGGTGGGAGCGATCGTCGCCGGGCGGTCGCCGAGCACGGCGTAGCGGGGGCCGAGCGAGTCAACGAGCGCGATGCGCGGGGTGACTAACGAGACGGTGTCGGCGCCGCGCACGACCTCGAGGCGGCCGGGGGCCGCAAGGAGGCGGGCCTCGACGTCGGTCCCCCAGAAGGAGGAGTCGGCGACGGGGTTGGCGGGGGGACGCAGCTGGCGGCGGGTGCCGTCTGCTGCAAACCATTGAACGGTCGAGGCGCGGGGGGCGCGGAGGGCGATGCGAACGAAGTCGGTGGAGAGGCGGGCCTCACGCGCGCCGGGGCGAAGCGACGCCGAGTCGACGATGAGGGGGCCGGTCTCGCTCATCGCGGGGCGCGGCGCCGGGAGGGAGAGGCGACGGGTCACGCGTACGGTGTCGCTCCCGCGCGAGGCGACGAGGTTCCACTGCGGCCGATCGCGCGGCGGGAGGGGGAGCCATCCCAGCCAGGCGCCGTTGGGAAGGACTGGGACGTCGATGCCGTTGATGGTCAGGCGCGCGTCGCCGGTACCGGTGGAGCCAAAGATGAACGTGGAGTCGCGGGCGACGATGGTGGCGCCGTCAGGGGGATAGACGACGCGGAGGTCGAGCTTCCCAGTGACGCGCGCTATTGGGGGGAAGGTCGGCGCGGCGGCGCTGTCGACCGCGAGGGCGGCTGGCGAGGCGGCGGGGGCGCGCGCTGATGTTGCACAGGCTGCGGGGGCGCACAGCGCCAACCCGAGGGCCAAACATTCGAGGGGACGACGCATCTGGCGAAGCTAATCCGCATCCCGGAAGGGGGCGAATCCACGGCTGTGGTTGCCCCGTATGGCCCCACATGGCATCTTCGCCGATCCGTCCGATGTGACCTTACCCGCGAAAGCCCGGACCTCTTGGTGTGACGTCTCGAGCGCAACGAAGCGACGACCAGGACCGGGCACGCGTGCTCCTTTCATGAAGACACCGATCGAGACGCGCGCCGCGCGCATGCCGACGCCACCCAAGGGGACCGACGCGCCGATCATGGTCGAGGTCTTCGCGATCTCGGACGTGGGGCGCACGCGCGACCACAACGAGGACGCGTTCGTGGTCGCCGACCTGTCGAACGGGGCGCCGCTGAGCTTCGAGAAGGTGATACGGCAGCCGGCCTGTCCGGTGGGGCACCTGTTCATGGTGGCCGACGGGATGGGGGGCGCGGCGGCCGGCGAACTGGCGAGCGAGACCGCGGTCGACGTCGTCCTGCGCTACCTCAAGGAACAGTGGTCCCCTCGGCGCTCCTCAGACGGCGCCAACTTCGCGCAGGCGCTGGAGAGCGCGACGGACGTGGCCAACACGTCGATCTACCGCCACGCGGTGGAGCACCCGGAGCTGCGCGGGATGGGGACGACGGCGACGATCGCCGGGCTGATTGGGGACACGCTGTACCTGGCGCAGGTGGGGGACTCCCGCGCCTACCTGGTGCGCGACGGCCAGGCGCGGCAGATCACGAAGGACCAGTCGCTGATGCAGAAGCTGGTGGAAGCGGGCGAGATCACGGAGGAAGAGGCCGAGATCAGCGAGCGCCGCAACATCATCCTGCAGGCGCTGGGGCCGGAGGCGATCATCCGGATCGACCTCACGTACCAGCGGGTGCGTCGCGGCGACGTCCTGGTCCTGTGCTCGGACGGGCTCTCGGGGCTGGTGCGCGCGGAGGAGATCGGGCGCGCGATGGCCGAGGAGCCCGACTTGCAGCTGGCGTGCCGGCGGCTGATTGCGATGGCGAACGCGCTCGGCGGGCCGGACAACATCACAGTGGTGGCGGCGCGGTTTGATGGCATCGGGCTGGCGGCGCCTAACGACGACGATCATGTGGGGCACCGGATCTTTGCGATTCCCGGGCGTGAGGTGGTGCCGGGGGACTCGGTGGACGACCTGATGCGGGCCAAGACGGAGCAGATGGAGGCCGTGTTCCAGAAGACGCCGCTCGAGTTGCCGGCGGCGATGCGGGCGGCGCGGCAGGAGAAGTCCCTCGTTGTGCGTGGCGTGCTTGCGGCTTCGGCTGTGGTGCTGGGCGGGTATCTGCTTTGGCAGATACTCCAGTATTTCACGGGGCGGTAGCGCGCGGGTTCTTTGGTGCACGGCGCGGCTTGGGCGTGCGGGGGGGGCGAGCCGCTACTCCCACTCCAGCGCCTCTCGCGCTTAACGCTGCGAGCCCGCGCGGGGGGGGCGAGCCCCATCTCCTCCTCCAGCGCTCCTCGCGCTTCACGCTGCGAGCCCGCGCTTCGCGCGGTCTCTTGCTACGCGAGAGGCGCTTGCGGAGGAGACGGGGCTCGCCCTGCACACGGACGGTTGGGACCCCAGGGTTCTAAACCCTAGTTACTCGGATGTCGGTGGGGCACTTCCCTCGCCTCGAACGGCGAGCGGTGAATCGCTCTCGCTCTCCTCCGTGAACCTCTGTGTTACCTCTGTGAACCTCTGTGTCATGCTTTCCCACGCCACCGCCGGGCAACGCGCACGCCGAACGGACCGCGCGCGAACCTAACGAGCGGCCAGCCTGCGCGCGGCGGCTTGTTGCATGGGACGTTCACCACCCCAGGCACAGAGGATCGGGACATCCGGGGGGAGCGCGGACGCGAGTCGGGGGTGCGAGAACTGGGCGATGAAGACGTCGCGTCTTGCGGACTTGGCGGTGGCGACGAGCTGGCGGACGCGGTCGAGGGCGGGGGCGGAGTAGCCGGGTCTTCCTTTCCAGGCGCGGATGTCGCCGAAGAGGGCGATGACCAACGGACGGGTGCCGCCGCCCAGGTGGGTCTCGACTTCGACCTCGATGCCGGCGGCGCCTAACGCGTCCAGCAGGGGCTGGCGGCTGGGCGGGGGATACGGGCCGCCCAAGTCGTCGTCGACGATGGCGATGCCGATTCTGGGGCCGAGTGGAGGGATGGTGCCGCGGAGGAGGTGGGTGGCGCGGTCGGCGAGGGCGAGGCCTTCGGTGCGGTCGGCGTCGCTGGTGGGGCGGACGCGATCTGGCGTGACGGCCCAGCGGGCCCAGTGGTCGCGGCGGGCGAGGGATGCGTCGAGCTGGGTGCGGCTGACGGAGCGGCCGGCGATGTTCTCGATGCCGCGCAGGGCGGTAGCGGGGTCGTTGGGATACAGGAGCAGGTCGCAGCCGGCGATGATGGCGCGGGCGGCGGCGTGCCCTTCCCCGCCCTCGTCCTGCACCCCTCCCATGATGAGCGCGTCGGTGATCACGAGGCCGTCGAAGCCGAGTTCTTCGCGCAGGAGCCCGTGCACGATGGCGCGCGAGCAGGTGGCGGGGGCGCCGGTGGGGTCGAGGGCGGGATAGGCGACGTGGGCGGTCATGATCGACGCGACGCCGGCGTCGATGGCGGCGACGAAGGGCGTGAGATCGACTTGCAGCTGCTCGCGGCTCGCGGTCACCACCGGGAGGACGGCGTGCGAGTCGGTGGTGGTGCGGCCGTGCCCCGGAAAGTGCTTGGCGCAGGCGAGCATCCCTTCCCCCTGGATGGCATCGATGCACTCGGCGACCATCGCGCTCACGGCGGCGGGGTCGGAGCCTAACGAGCGGGTCCCGACGATAGGATTGTCGGGCTCGAGGTCGAGATCGGCGACGGGGGCGTAGGTCCAGTTGACGCCGATCGCCAGCGCCTCGCGGGCGGTGAGGCGGCCGGCGACACGCAGCGCCATTGGCTCGCCTAACGAGCCGAGTGCGGCGAGCGGGGGGAGCGGGGTGCAGCCGGCGAACTGCTGGCCGGCGCCGCGTTCGAGATCGGCGGCGATGAGGAGCGGATGGCGCGCGCCGGCGCGCAGTTGCGCGGTGAGCGCGGCGACGGCGTCGCGCGTTCCGCCAAAGATGATGAAGCCCCCCACGCCGAGCGCGAGGGCGCGCTCGATGTCGGCGGTCGCGTGTGCAAAGCCGCGGTCAGTGTCCCAGCGAACGGCGGGGAGAAGGAGTTGTGCGAGGTCGCTCATGGCCTGCGGGTCAGCATTGGTCCGACCTCATCCGATCGGCGCAGACGAATGCTACGCGTGAACGCGGTGGCGGCGAGAGGGGGAACCGCGTGCGGACGTGGGTAATTGGGGCAATTCGGGCAAAACGTCAGGCAGCCCCCCGATGATCGCCGCCGTTCCCGCTGTACATCGTGATGCTGAGGAGGCGCAACGGGAAACCATGAGCCGAATACTCGCAGGTGTGCTGATCGTCGTCGTGGCCGTGCTCGTGGCGGCGTCCGTTGCGGTGGCGTACGGCACGAGGACGTGGCGCCGTTCCTCCGAGGCGGAGTTCTCGAGCCTCAAGTCGCTGGCCGACGCGGCGCCCAAGGGAAACGCCAGGACCACCTTCGCCCGCGACGAACTCGACTCGCTCCCACCCCCGGTCAAGCGCTTCTTCGATCGCGTGCTGATCCCGAGCCAGCGGATGATTCGCCTGGCCTTCATCGATCACACCGGGGACTTCGCACTCAAGCCAAACGAGTGGATGCCGTTCACGTCGCGGCAGCTCTACAGCACGTCGCCGCGCGGCTTTGTGTGGGACGCGACGATCCGGAAGATCCCGCTGGCGCCGATGCGGGTACTCGATCGTTATGCAGCCGGCACGGGGAGCATGCTTGGCTCGGTCGCGGGGGTCGTGAAGATCGTCGACCAGGAGGGGACGCCGGGGCTGGCGGCTGGGGCGCTGCTGCGCTTCTTCGCCGAGGCGGCGTGGCTACCGACGGCGCTGTTGCCGAGCGAGGGGGTGCGGTGGAGTGCGCTAGATGACTCGACGGCGAATGCGACGATCACCGACGCGGGGGTCACCGTGACGATGACGGTGCACTTTGGGGCTGACGGCGAGCTCTCGCGGGTGACGGCGATGCGGGAACGCGACGTGAACGGGACGTCGGTGCTGACGCCCTGGGAGGGGCGGTTCTCGCGCGAGCTGATGACAGTGAGCGGGATGAAGATCCCGGTGCGCGGAGAAGTCGCGTGGAAGCTCCCGGAGGGGGAGCATGTGTACTGGCGGGGGAAGGTGGTGGGGGGGGGGGAGGCGGTTCACGGCAGGCGGGCGGGCGATGGGTCCCCGCG
>CAZLLP010000009.1:0-2780 GCA_964560345.1 uncultured Gemmatimonadaceae bacterium | reverse complement strand
GCCCGGGGGGGGGGGGGTGCGGGCCGAGTGGATGGGAGTGAGGGGGATGAGGGTACCGGTGCGCGGAGAGGGCGCGTGGACGCGGCCGGAGGCGGAGCATGTGCAGTGGCGGGTGTGTGGGGTGGGGGTGCGGTATGAGTTTCGGTAGGTGGCGTTAGGCGGTGCTCTCGAAGGCGAGGCGATGGTCGCCCTTTGAAGCTTGACACAGAGGTTCACAGAGGTAACACAGAGGTTCACAGAGGAAATCTTGGGTGAAAAGCAATGCGGTGCGCACACTCTCACCACGCTCGACCACCTCTGTGAACCTCTGTGATCCCTCTGTGAACCTCTGTGTCATGCTTCTTGCTTGTCGGCGTTAGGCAGGGGTGAGCTTCCCGAGGATGCGGGGGCCGGCGGCGCCGGTCGCGGCGGGGATGTTGCCGGGGGCGCCTTCGAGGTGCAGGTAGCCTAACAAGGCGAAGGCAACGGCCTCCTTGGCCTCGCCGTCGAAGAAGACGTCGTCGAAGCGCAGCACCGTGCGCCCCGGGAGCTCGGCGGCGATGGCGTCGACCAGGGCGGGGTTCTTGGCGCCGCCGCCGGAGACGATCACGTCCTGTACCGGCTCGGGGAGGAAGCGCTCGTAGGCGTCACCGATGGAGCGCGCGGTGAAGGCGACGGCGGTGGCGATGATGTCGCTGGGCGTCGCCTCGGGGCGCACGGCGCGGCACTGGGTGATGAACGAGGCGATGTAGTCCGGCGTGAAGAGCTCGCGCCCGGTGCTCTTGGGGGGCGGGGCGCTGAAGTAGGGGTCGCGCATGGCGGCGACGACGACTTCCTCGATGGGGACGCCCTGTCGGGCGAGGACGCCATCCTTGTCGTAGCGCTGCCCGGGGACGAGCGCGCGGGTGACGCCGTCGATGACGACGACGCCGGGGCCGGTGTCGAAGGCGCGGACGCCGGCCACGCCGCCGTTAGGCGGGACGACGGTCACGTTGCCGATCCCTCCGATGTTCTGCAGCGCGCGCCAGTGCGGGGCGCTGAAGAGGACGGCGTCGGCCATCGGGACGAGTGGAGCCCCCTGCCCTCCCGCGGCCATGTCGCGCACGCGGAAGTCGGAGATGACGTTCAGGCCTAACCGTTCGGCGATCACCGACGATTCGCCGATCTGCCAGGTGGAGTGCCCGGGGACGTGCCAGACGGTCTGCCCGTGCGTGGCGACGGCGGCGATCTCGCGGCGCGGCACCCCCGACTCGGCGATCACGCGCGCGGCGGCGCGGGCGAGCAGTTCACCCAGGTCGAAGTTCACGCGGCAGTACTCCTCCGGTGTCCCTTCGCGCAGGGCGCGAGCGAGGCGGTCGCGCTGGGCCTCGTCGTAATCGAGGACATCATGCGCGAGCATCTCGGCTACGATGCGGGAGCCGTCACGTGCAAAGCGCACGACGGCGGCGGAGATCCCGTCGAGCGAGGTCCCCGACATCAATCCGACGACGACCGTCATCTCAGTGTACCGGTGGAGGGTCGCCGCCCACGACGCGGCGGATGACGCCATTCCCCTTGGCCAGCGCGTCCTCGGCCCCGTCGCGATCGACGCCAAGCAGGTGCATCACGATCGCGAGCTTCACGCGGCCGTCGGCGCGCATGATCAGTTCGCGCGCTTCGTCACGCGTCACGTTGCAGACCTCCATGATGATGCGCTGGCTGCGATCGACGAGCTTGAGGTTCGTCGCGCGCAGGTCGACCATCAGGTTGCCGAAGGTCTTGCCGATGCGGATCATCGCACCGGTGGTGAGCATGTTGAGCACGAGCTTGGTCGCCGTGCCGGCCTTGAGGCGGGTGGAGCCGGTGACGATCTCCGGGCCGGTGACGGGGACGATGAGGTGATGCAGCGTGGCGGCGAACGACTCGTCGATTGGCGTGCAGGCGATGAGGCCGACGGTGGCGCCTAACGCCTTGGCCCGCGTGAGGGCGCCGCGCACGAACGGGGTGGTCCCCGAGGCGGCGATGCCGATCAGCACGTCGCCGGACTTGATCCCGTACTCATCCACGGTGACCGCTCCCTGCTCCGGGCTGTCCTCGGCCCCTTCCTGCGCGCGGAAGACCGCTTCGGTGCCGCCGGCGATGATCCCCTGCACCAGTTCGGGATCGCTGCCGAAGGTCGGGGGGCATTCGCTGGCGTCGAGGATCCCGAGTCGTCCCGAGGTGCCGGCGCCGACGTAGAAGAGGCGCCCGCCGGTGCGAAAGGCCTGCTCGATGGACGAAATGGCGGCGGCGATTTGTTCGCGTTGCGTGGCGACCGCGTCAGGGACACCCCGGTCCTCCGCGGTCATGATATCGACGATCTCGAGCGGCGAGGCCAGGTCGATGTTGGCCGAGCGCGGGTTGCGGTGTTCGGTGATGCGCGGGTCGAGCGCTCGAGGAGGCACGTGGGGGATGTGTTGGGTGAGCCGAGAGACTCGGACGGTCGCGCAGGGGATGATGCGCCACGTTCGATGTGCCGGGGTAACTTACCCTCGCGCGAAGAGGGGTCACAACGGAGCGACGATGCGTGAACGGGGGCAGGCGACACGAGCGATGAACGCGACGACGATCGCGCGCACGATTGCAGAGGGATCGATGAAGGGAGTGCTGATGGCCGTGCTGATGCTGACGCTCGTCGCATCGGCTGCGCAGGGGCAGGACCGTCGCGGGCCGCGTCGCATGGGGGCTTCGGCGGACCGAAGTGGTGGGGGTCGGGGAGGGCCGGCCTCCAAGGGTACAAACCGGTGGGCGATCCGACAACGAAGTCCGGGGGGGACTTCGAC
>CAZLLP010000008.1:66535-100235 GCA_964560345.1 uncultured Gemmatimonadaceae bacterium | reverse complement strand
ACGGAGGAGAGCGGCGTATCGCTGACGTCCTCCGTGAACCCCCGTGAATCCTCCGTGAACCTCCGTGTTCCGCTTTTTTGCTGTTGAACTCTCTCGTCTTCCCGTCTTCCCGTCTTCTCGGCTCATACCCACTGCGGCGCATCCGGCAGCACGACCAGCGGCGCACGCCGCTTCATGGCCCCGTCCAGATGCAACAACGCCAGCCCGACGCCGGCGGCGCCCTGCATCAGTCCGGTCTGCGCGACGAGCAGCTCCGGGCGGACGCGGTGTTCGTTCTGGATCCACTTGAGGCCATCGCCGTCGGCGGTCGCACGATTCACCGTGTCGTCCATGACGCGCCGCGCGAAGGCGAGGTGGCGCGCCTCGCCGGTCATGGCGTGCATGGCGATGAAGAACTCGACGATCCCGCTGCTGCCGCAGCACTGCGAGATGTTGTTCCAGTAACCCGAACGATCGGGGTGCTGCTCCGGGACGCCGCTGTCGACGATACCCTGGGCCAGGCGCGGAATCATCGTGCGCCATTTCGCGTCGCCGGTCACGTCGGCCAGGCGATGATACAGGCGTGCGGTCCCCGCCGGGCCGTGGCACCAGCTCAGGTAAAAGAGCTGCTCCCCTCCCGGCTCGGAGTGGAGGATCTTGACGCCGTCGTTAGGCGTACGCGTGGCGATGGCCTGCAGGTAGCGCTCACCGGAGAGCGCGGCGTCGAGGAAGCGCCGCTCGCCCGTCACCTTCGACAACGTGGCCAGGACGTACGAGACCCCCGCCGTGCCGTGCGAAAAGTTGGGATAGCGACGCGGCATCTCGTTGGTGATGGACCACTTCAGTCCGCCCTTCTCGGCCACGCCCACTTCAAGCAGCCGGTCGCCAACGCGCACAGCGTCGCGCGTCCAGGTGTCCCACGCGCCGCCGTTCCGGTCGAGCCAGGCCAGTGTCAGCAGGATCCCCGAACTCCCCGAGATGATGTCGGTCGACGGGTTCCACCCGGCACCGGCACCAAGCGGCGCGAGCGACTCGCGCAGCAGCGCCACGGCGCGCGTGCGCCCGTCGCGCAGGCGCGCGTCGCCTGTGGCCCGCTGCGCCACCTCGAGGACGTAGGCCGTACCGGCGAGGCCCGTGTACAGGCCGGCCCCCTCTTCGCCTAACGCCGACGCGTCGGCCGGCAGCGATTGGGCCAGGGACAGCGCCCCGTCACGTGCAACGTCGAGCCAGCGCCGCTCGCCGGTGGCATGGAAGAGTTCGAGGTAGAAGAGCACCACCCCCGGGCTCCCGCTATACAGGTTCCCCTGCACGCTCCGGGGATCGGCAGGATCGGCGGGCCAGGTGAGTCCTCGGTCATCGCGAATCGCCGCTCGGGCGATCCATCGCTCCGCGTTGAGCGCGCTCCCGACGTAGGAGCCGTCCGAGATGCGAGTGGCGTCGCGAGGGGACGGGCGCCACGCCGTGGGGAGGGCGAGGAACGCCGCGGCCGCAACGCCGCGTTCGATCAACGACCGGCGGGTGAGCGAGCCGTCAGGATCGGGATGGTCGTGTTCGCACATGGTGCGCTCCGTGAACCGCGGAACCGAATGGGGAGGCTGGGCAACCTACGACGATGTCGCGCGAGGCGTCCAGCCGTCCCGCGGCGAGCACAGCGTTGTGTCGAGGGTATTCCCGCTGTGCCGCGTGCTCGCCTGCTGGCATTCCCGCGCAGGACATACCATTCTCCCCGCGGCGCGCCGCGCGCTGCTCCTTCGACGCACCCCTCTCCCGGACCTCCGCCATGGCTCGCAGTCGCGCTTCGCACGTGTACGTCGGCATCAAGGGACACGTCATCGCCTTCAACCGAAAGAACGGCGCCGAGATGTGGCGCACGCAGCTTCCCGCCAAGTACAAGTCGTCGGCGAGCTTCGTGAACGTGCTGAAGGACGCGGAGGGCTTGTTCGCCACGTGCGCCGGCGAGGTCTTCGCCATCGACCCGAGCAACGGGAACGTCCTCTGGAAGGACGAACTCAAGGGACTCGGCACCAGCCTCGTGACCTTGGCCACCGACCTCGGTGGTGCCTCGCAAGCGTCGGTCGTGATGGAATCGGAACACCAGCGCCAGGCCGCCGCGACCACCGCCGCCACGGTCTGATCGTCCCGCGCCCCTCATCTCGTCTCCCCGTCTTCTCGTCTTCCCCGAAATGCCAGCTGCCTTCGAGTCCGCCCGCGAATCCTTCGCCGCCGCCGGCGACGCCATCACCCTTGGCGCCGTGGTGCATGAGGGATCGTGTCATCCCGAGCCCATCGTCCGCATCCCGCTGACGATGATGAACCGCCACGGTCTCATCGCCGGGGCCACCGGGACGGGGAAGACCAAGACGTTGCAGCTGATCGCCGAGCAGCTCTCCAACGCCGGGGTGCCGGTCTTCATGGCCGATATCAAGGGCGACCTGTCGGGGGTGGGGGCCGCGGGTGAATCGAACGAGAAGGTGACGGCGCGCGCCGCCGATACCGGCTACACGTGGGCCCCCAGCGCCTTCCCGGTGGAGTTCCTGAGCCTCACCGGCGCCAAGGGGGCACAGTTGCGGGCGACGGTGTCGTCGTTCGGGCCGCAGCTCCTGGCCAAGGTGCTCGACCTCAACGAGACGCAGACGAGCGTCCTCTCCCTCGTCTTCAAGTACTGCGACGACAAGGGGCTCCTCCTGCTCGACCTGAGCGACCTGCGAAGCGTGCTGCAGTTCCTCTCCGGCGATGGCGCCGAGGAGCTCAAGGCATATGGCGGGATGTCGAAGCAGACGGTGGGGGTGCTCCTGCGCGAGATGGTGGAACTGGAACAGCAGGGGGCCGACAAGTTCTTCGGCGAGCCGATGTTCGACCTCGACGACCTGTTGCAGCTGGAGCGCGACGGGCGCGGGCTGGTGAGCGTGCTGGAACTGAGCGACGTGCAGCAGAAGCCGGCGCTCTTCTCCACCTTCATGCTGTGGATGCTGGCCACGCTGTACAACGAACTGCCCGAAGTGGGCGACGTCGACCGCCCCAAGCTGGTCTTCTTCTTCGACGAGGCGCACCTTCTCTTCGACAATGCCAGCAAGGCGTTGTTGGACCAGATCGAGCAGGTCGTGCGACTGATCCGCTCCAAGGGCGTCGGCGTCTTCTTCATCACCCAGAGCCCGAAGGACATCCCCGAGACGGTGCTGGCGCAGTTGGGCAATCGCGTGCAGCACGCGCTGCGCGCCTTTACCCCCGACGACGAGAAGGCGCTGCGTGCTGCGGCCCGCACCTTCCCCAAGACCGCCTTCTACGACGTGCAGCAGACGCTGACGTCCATGGGGATTGGCGAGGCGATGGTGGTCACGCTCTCCCCGAAGGGAACGCCGACGGCGCCATTTGTCTCGCGCATGATCCCGCCGCAGTCTCGCATGGGACCGCTCACCGAGCCGGAGATGGCCCGCCGGCTGCAAACCCCGCAGGTGAAGAAGTACGCGACGGCCGTCGACCGCGAGAGTGCGCACGAGATGCTGAAGGCGCGCTTCGAGGCCGAGCAGGCAGAAGCAGCGGCCGCCGAGGCTGAGGCGCCGGCGGCGCCGCCGGCGCGCGGGCGTGCCGCTGCGGCACCGGTCGACACCGGGATCCTGGGGCAGGTACTCAATTCGTCGGTGGGGAAGAGCGTGATCCGCACCGCCGCGGTGGCCGTGACCGGGACGCTGGTGCGCGGCGTGTTGGGCGCGCTCCTGGGCGGGAAGAAGACCACCTCGCGGTCGACGCGGCGCCGCTAGCGGATTCGCGCCGCGCCACCGTTAGGCGGCGCGGCGCACGTCCGGCCGTGCGACCGATGAACGCCCCCCGCGCTACCGTCGCGACGAGAGCGCGAAGGTAAACGACTGCTCTACCAGCTGCCGCACCTTGCGCCCCGCCGCCTCGGCAGGGACGAACCGTGTGCGACCGAGCGCGTCGCGCACACTCTCGACGAAGAGGCGTTGGTCGGCGCGAACCACCTCCACGCTGGCCGGCTCGACGCGCCCGAGCGTGTCGACGACGAACTGCAGGACGATCGTCCCCTCGACGCCGGCGTTGGCCAGCAGGCTGGGGTAGCGCGGCGCCACGCCGCGCAGCACGACGACTTCGCGATCGACCGCCAGCGCCGACAGCGGTGCCCCGCTGTCGCCCGTCCCATGGGGCGAACCGGCGTCGGACCCTGTCGCGACGTCATCCGTCGCCCGCGCGGTCGAATCGAAGGG
This sequence comes from uncultured Gemmatimonadaceae bacterium, assembly GCA_964560345.1. Lineage (GTDB taxonomy): Bacteria > Gemmatimonadota > Gemmatimonadetes > Gemmatimonadales > Gemmatimonadaceae > SCN-70-22. The sequence goes on along the minus strand of CAZLLP010000008.1, from coordinate 96,036 downwards.
GGCGCCGAGCGGCTGATCGATCGCGGGAAGCGAGGTGGGGACAACGCTCGGGTCGAGCACCACGTTGGTCGAAGGGAGCGGCGGCGGCGTCACGGTGGGTTGCACGGGCGCGACGACCCGCGGCGCTCGCACTGGCGGTGTGACGGGGGCGTGTCGATCGCGCGGTTGGAGGTAGACGAGATCCTCGTGCCGTGGTGTCGCGCGCGCCGGACGCTCGGCCGACATCCCGGTGGCCACCAGCGTGCCACCGATGACCGCCGCGTGCAGCGCGGCGCTGAAGACGGTGCCGCCCAGGGAGCGCTGGCGGCGGTGCGACGATTCGGGTAGGGTGAAGCGCATGGGGTCCTCCACCGAGAGGGAGTTGACGGGGACGCGTTGTCCTACCCCTAACGTCGGCCTGCTGGATGAGGACGTGGTGAGCACGAGATTACGACTCGATGAACTGCGCATGAGGCGATCGTTAGCCGGCGCAGCGTTGCTGCTGGCGGTCACGCTCCCGGTTGCGCTGCAGGCGCAACTGGTGCGCGGCACCGTGCGCGACGCGGCCAGCGGCGCTCCGCTGGCCGGGGTGATCGTCTCGGTGCATCGCTCCGGTGCTCCGGCAAGTGACCAGAACCGACTGGCCGCCGCGCTGACCGCTTCCAATGGGACGTACGCCCTCACCCCCAACGACACCGGACGCTTTGTGGTCACGGCCAAGCGCATTGGCGTGCGACGGTTCGAGTCGGCGCCCTTTGTGTTGGCGCGGGGGGCGACGCACGTGCTGGATGTCGCACTCGAGGGGGTGCGCTTCGAACTCCCCATCGTCACCGTCTCGGGGGCCACACCATGCAACACGCGCTCGAAAGATCGCGCCCGCGTGGCGTCGCTGTGGGAAGAGGCGCGCACCGCTCTCACCGCCAGCGAGCTCTCGCTGCGCGAACGCCTCTTTCGCGCGACGATCACGCGCTATCAGCGATCGCTCGAACCACGATCGCTGACCGTGCGCGGGGAAACGCGCGACGTGAAGCGCAGCGTCACCGAACGCGCCTTCACCAGCTTTCCGGCGGAGTCGCTGGCCATGCAGGGCTACGCCCGCGTCCTCCCCGATGGGGAGATCGAGTACTTCGCGCCCGATGAGCGCGTGCTGCTGTCGGATGCCTTCGTGCGCGATCACTGCTTTGCCCTCGCGACCGATGGCACCAACGGCGAGGTGGGGATCACCTTCACCCCCACGCGCGGCCGCCGCGCGAGCGACATCGAGGGGACGATCTGGCTCGACGGGCGTTCGTACGAACTCCGGCGCGTCACCTTTCGCTACACCAACTTTCCGCTGCCGGTACGCGACCCGCGCGTGGGAGGCGAGGTGCAGTTTACCCGGCTGGAGCGCGGCGTGTGGATGGTGTCGCGCTGGTACATGCGCGTCCCGCAGGTCGAGATGCAGCGCGACATCACGGGGACGGCTCGCACCGGACGCATCATCGCCGATCGTCCGGTGATCGTCGGCTTCACCGAGGACGGCGGGCACGTCATTCCTGACGAGGCGCGCGGCACGGCGCGCGTGGCGTTCCTGTCGGGACGGGTGGTTGACAGCACGGGGCGCGCGCCGCTCCTCGATGCGCGCGTCACGATCGCCGGGCTCGATCGCTCCGCCGACGTCCAGCGCGACGGGTCGTTCCGCATCAACGACGTCCCATCCGGCAGCTACACGCTGTTGGTGGAGCACCCCGACTATGCGCGGCTCGGGATCTTTGCCGGCGAGCAGGTGCTGACGGTGGAGGAGGGGCGCGATTCGGCAACGCTGGTGCAGGCGCTGGGAACGCCACAGATCCTTCGACAGCTCTGCGGGTACGACGAGGTACCCGATTCGGTGACCGCCGTACGCGTGCTGATTCCGCCGCCTCCGCCTGCGGACACGGGTGATGGGCGCGTGGTGCATTTGTCATGGGACAACCCCAGGCTGCTGACGCCGACCATTCCGGGTGGCATCGTGAAGACGACCACGCTGGCACTCGACCTCCCGGTGGACGCGGCTGGCGGGATCACGGCGTGCGCACTGCCGCGCGAGAAGCGCATCACCATCGAGGAGCGCTTCACCAACGCGGCGCTTCCGCGGCGATACGAGTTCCGAACGCCGGAGCACGGATTCATCGTGGTGCAGCTGCGCGTCCCGTGATGGTTGCGATGCGATGGGCGCGCCGCGCGATCGCGGCCACGTTGCTGCTGGCGGCTCCGCTTTCGGCACAGATTGCGCGAGGGACGGTGCGCCAGTCCGCCTCTGGTGTCCCGATCGCCGGTGCCCTGGTGGAGTTGCTGGCGGCCGACAGCGCGTTGGGGTCAGACGTGCGCGTCGCTTCGACGCTGAGCGACGCCGAGGGCGCGTTCACGTTGCGCGCCCCCGCGCCCGGTCGCTACCGGCTGGGCGCCAAACGCATCGGCGTGCGCCGCTACCTCAGCGACCCGTTCACGCTGGCCAGCGGCGAGACGCGGGCGTTCCCGATCCAGCTCGAACCGCTGGAGTATCGCCTCCCCGAGATCGTGGTCAGCGCCTATCCGCTCTGCGCCATCGATCCCGACGAACGCGCACGCGTGGCGTCGTTGTGGGAAGAAGCGCGCACCGCGCTCGATGCCGCCGACATCTCGCTGCGCGATCGGTTGTTCACGGCGCAGGTCACGCGGTACGCACGCGAGCTGGAACCCCGAACGCTGCGCGTGCTGCAGGAGAGCCGCAGCGACGTGCGTGGACTGGTCGGCTCGCCCATCACCACACTGCCGCCCGAATCGCTGTCGATTGGCGGCTATTGGCGCACCACCGCACGCGGGACGGCGCTGTATTACGTCCCGGACCCGGCCGCCTTGCTCAGCGACGGCTTTCAGGCGAATCACTGCTTTCGCCCGGTCACCGGTCGCGGGACGCGGCAGGGACTGACCGGGTTGGCCTTTGCCCCATCCGCCAGCCGCAACGTGGCTGACGTGCGCGGCACGTTCTGGCTCGATGCGAAGAGCTTCGAGCTGCGACTGGTCGAGTTCTCCTACGTGCGACTCCCGGAGGGGATCGACTCGTCGCTGGTGGGTGGGGAGGTGCACTTTGCCCCGCTGGCCAACGGGGCGTGGATCGTGCGCCGGTGGTTCCTGCGGTCCCCGGTCTCCGGCCGTCCAGCGCAGCCGGTCGCCACCGAAGGAAGTGCGCCGTGGGTGCTGGTGCGCCCCGCCGCGACGAGCCTCGGCGAGGAAGGGGCGATCGTGACCACCGACGAGCTGCGCGCCCCGGTGAGGGCGGCGACCGTGACCGGCGTGGTGCGTGACAGCACCGGCAAGGGCCCGCTGCCTCGAGCACTCGTCAGGCTCGGCGGCAGCACCCGCAGCGTCAGCCCCGACGGTGACGGCCGCTTTACCCTGGACGCGCTCACGCCGGGGCCCGTGACGCTGGTGCTGTGGAGCGAAGGGTACGACTCGTTAGGAGTTCCGGCCGCCGAGCTGTCGATGGAACTCGGGGAGGGCGCCGATCGCCGCGTGACGCTGAGCGCGCGCGACGCGCGCGCGACCACGATGCGCCTGTGCAAGGGCGAGGCGGCGCCGTTTGGCCGCGGGACCGTCCGCGTCGTCGTACGCGACTCGGTGGGCGGGGCGCCGCGCGCGAACGTCGACGCGACGCTGCGCTGGACCAGCGTTGCGGCTGCCGGCGATTCGGTCGCGGTCCGTGCGGAGGCGCGAAGTGATGCCGCCGGCTTCCTCACCTTCTGCGCGGTTCCGGCCGATCGGACGCTGACGCTTGCCGTGGGACAGGCGCCGCGTTCCTCGACGTCAACGCTCACGATTCGTGCCCGCGAGATCCGGCGCGTGGACGTGCGTCTCGGCGCCGCTCCAAGTCCTAACGAATGACCGTCCCCGTGGCGAAGTCGTACAGCGTCACGCGCCGCAACCGGTAGTACGCCAACCAGTAACCGCGCAACGACTGGAGGTACTGCGCCAGCGCCTGGTTCTTCTCGTTCTGGGCGAGGTACAGGTTGTCCATGTCGATGCGCCCGATGACGTAGCGGTTGTACGCCACCTCGAATCGCTTGGCGGCCACGGTGTCGGCCTTGGCCGAGAGGGCGAGCTGTCGGCGCGACTGCTCCAGCTGCAACGCAGCGAAGTGCGCGTCCTGGATGAGCTGCTCGCGCGCGGCACGCCCGGTGGCAGCCACGCGATCCTGCTCGGCGCGCGCCGCCTGGATGTCGTTGCTGCGCGCCCCCCACTGCACGATCGGCATCTGCAGCGCGAGCGAGAAGCGCTGCTGGTTGAGCAGGTCGCGGTAGGCGGCATTCATGTCACCCGCCGTCTGGTTGAGCCCCACCGCCGCCAGCAACGTGGCGCCGATCCCGTTGTTGAGACGTGCCTCGTTGATGCGGCGGCGCGCCTGCACGTCCTGCAGCTCGAGCTCGAGCGCCTGCGCACGATTGCGCAGCGCCTGCTGCACCGCCATCGCCGTATCGGCGGCGACGTTGGGGATGTCGTCGGTGACGATGATGTCGACGGGCGCGCCGGCCGGAGCGTTGACCGCCAGGCGAAAGGAGGCCAGTGCGCGATCGTAGGTGAGGCGTGCGCCATCGACGGCGTTGCGCGCGCGCAGGAGGGCGAGTTCGCTCTGCAGCAGGTCGTTCTCGCCGATCTTGCCGACTTCGAAACGCCCCTTGTTGAGCGTGTACAGCGTGTCGTTGGTGGCGGCGTTGCGCGTCGCGTTGTCGAGGTCGAGCCGCGCGGTGTACAGGTCGAAGAACGACTGCGTGACGGCGAGGGCCACATCCTCGCGCGCCTCGAGGTATTGCCGCTCGGCAGCGTCGGCGCGCAGCTCCTGCTCGCGCCCGTCCCACTTGAAGGCGTTGGGGCGAAGGATGTCCTGGCGAATGCCCACCGACAGCGGCGTGGACGACCAGTTGCGCACGTCGCGCGTCCCGCTCACGTCGAGGCGCGCCAGCGCCGACGAGACAAACAGGCTCCCGCCGGTAATCGGGAGGCGCTGCGCCATCTGCAGGTTGAGCGACGTGTTGGTCTGCTGCTGCGGTCGGAACTCGGAGCTGCCGTCGGGCTGCACCACCTCGATGATCGACCGGTTGTACACCGGGACATCGCCCGTCAGCGACAACTGCGGGAGGCGCCGGGCGGTGAAGGCGCGATCGCGCCGGCGGGCCGCATCGCGCGACGCCTCGGCGGCGCGCGCCTGCAATCCCTGGCGCTGCGCGAGGTCGATGGCCTGGGTGAGGTTGAGCGGGCGCTGCGCCTGCAGCGGCGCCGTCAACGCGACGTGCAGCGCCGCAAGTGTCGCACAGCGCGCGACGACGAAAGACAGGCGACGGCGCTTCATCATTCGTACCTCAGGCAGACGACCGGATCCTGCTGTGCCGCGCGGTGTGCGGGGACGATGCCGAAGATGATCCCCACCGTGAACGACACGCCGAAGGCGACAATGACCGAGAGGGTGGAGACGATGGTGCGAATCCCGGCAAACTGTTCGATGCCGACCGAAATCCCGCCGCCCACGAGGATGCCCGCCACCCCGCCCGCCACCGAGATGAGGATCGCCTCGCTGAGGAACTGGGCGAGGATGTCCTTCTGCGTAGCCCCCATCGCGCGCCGCACGCCGATCTCGCGAATGCGCTCGAGCACCGAGGCGAGCATGATGTTCATGATCCCGATCCCGCCGACGATGAGCGAGATCGAGGCAATCGCGCCAAGCACGATGTTGAAGATCGTCTTGGTGCGTTGCTCCTGCTTGAGCAGGAGTTCGGGGATGGTGATCTCGAAGTCGACCACCGCGTTATGCCGTCGCGTGAGCATGCGGCGCACCACCTCGGCGACGGACGGTACCATCGTGGCTTCGCGCACGCGCACCACGATCTTGTCGAGCTGGTGATAGTTGGTGCGTTCGGCACGTGCTTCGGGATCTTCCTCGACCTGCTCGCCTGGCGGCCCATCGAACTCGCGCGACGCCCGCTCCATCTCGGCTTGCGTGAGCTGGGCGCGGTCGCGGTACCGGAGGAGCATCGTGTGCAGCGGGACGTAGACGTCCATGTTGGCGTCGCGAATCCCCAGGCGCTGCGAGTTCTGCTCGTTCACCTTGCGATCGGCGAGGACACCGACGACGGTGAGCCAGTTGTCGCCCACCTTGATCGGCTTGCCGATCGGGTCCTCGGTGGTGAAGAAGCGTGTGCGGACGCCGTGGCCGATGATCGCCACCGGGCGTCCGCGTTGCACCTGAACCGGAACAAACCACGCGCCGGCGGCGAGTTGGAGGTTGGTCAGGCGAAAGTAGGCCGTGTCGACCCCCACCACCTTTCCCGAGCGCCGGCGCCCCTCGCGCGTGATGAGGGTGTTGAGCACGACCTCGGCGCTCGCCGTCTCGACATCAGGGAGGACGCGGGCGATGGCTTCGGCGTCGTGCACCGTGAGGCCGGGGGTGTAGCGCTTGGGCTCCTTGACCCCCTGATCCTTCGCCTCCTCCTCCTTCTGCTTGACGATCGGGGTGATGACGATGTTGTTCGATCCCAGCAGGCGCATCTGCTCGAGGATCTCCTGTTCGGCCCCCTTCCCGATCGCCAACATGGCAATCACCGAGGCGACGCCGAACAGGATGCCGAGCGAGGTGAGCCCCGCACGCAGCTTGTTGTGCCCCACCGCCTCGATGGCGGTGCGCATGCTGAAGGCGGCGTGCGCCGAGAGTTGCTGGCGCGCGTCGCGCCAGGTGGCAAAGCCCAGTGGCACGGCCGCTATCCCTTCTTGGCCGCCGGCGGCGCGGGGCGCTGGAGCGCGGCGCCGTTAGGCATCGCGCCCTTGGGAGCGTTACTCGCCGCCGACGAATCGGGACGCACCGGCACGGCCCGGGCGGGCTCGGCGCTGTCGCCCGTCTTGACTGGCGGGACATTGCCACTGCCGGGGAGCTTCACCGTCTCCAGCTCGGACGCGTTGGCCGGTGGCGAGAGCAGGACGCGGTCACCCTCGGCGAGCCCGCGCTTGATGACGACCTCGTCGTCGTTCATCGCCCCGGTCTCCACCTGGTGGCGCGCGACGCTGGCGCCATTGCGCTTGTAGACGTAGGAGACGCCCCCTTCGTTCACCACCGATTCGAGCGGGACGTAGAGCGCATCCTTCACCACCATCGTCTCGACCGCGTTGGAGGTGGTCATCCCAGGACGCAGCGTGGTGTCGGCCTGTTCAACGGCGACCCTGACCTCGAAGACCTTCGCGTCGGCGTTGGGACGCTGCTCACCGACGTTGGCCACGCCGACCACCTTGCCGGGGAGCTTCTTGCTGGGATCGGAGTCTAGCGACAGCAGGACCGGCTGCCCCGCGGCAATCTTCCGCACGTCGATCTCGTTGACGTACGTGATCGACTCCATCTGCGAGAGGTCGGGGAGTGTGGCCACGGTCGGATCCCAGGCGTTGATCTGAGAGCCGGCCACCTTCTTCTTCCCGTTCCACTCCTTCACGTAGATGACCATCCCCTGCGCGGGGGCGCGGATGCTGAAGCCCTGCTGCACCGTCTGCATCAGGTTCAGTCGGTTGCGCTGCCGCTCGAGGTCGGCGCCCACCTCGCGCATCTTGGCCTGCGCCTGTTCGGTCTTGGTCTTGTAGTCGACCTTGGCCTGCGCCAGCGCACGCGTCGCCTTTTCGTAGTCGATCTCCGCCTGACGCTTGACGGTCGGCGCTTCGTAGATCGCCTGCTCCTTGGCGAGCTTCTTTTCCTCGAGCGCGAGATCCATGGTGCGCATCTCTTCGCGCGCCTTGGAGAGGTTGAGCGTCGAGTCGAGCATGGCCTGCTCGTATTGCGCCTGCGCCTTTTGCAGGGCGAGCGTCACCTCGGACATCTTGGCAGCGATGCCGGAGCGGTCGAGTTCCGCCACCACGTCGCCTTCCTTCACCACCGTTCCCTCGGCAACGATCGAGGCGATCTTGGTCTGGTAGGTCTCCGCCTGTTGCATGTTAGGCGGTCCCTGGATCTGCACGAACTTGCGTGCGCGCAGTTCGCCCGACGTGGTCACGACGACCCGGAAGGGGCCACGCTTGACCGTCGCCACGACGGCGGGATCGTCGCCGCCGTTGTCCCGTGCCAGGAGCCACGCGCCCGGCACACCCAGCGCCACCACCACCGCCACAATCAGGAACCCGCGACTACGAAGACGCGACATCGGCCGGCACTCGGTCGGTTGGGGGATGGCACAATGCGAAAGACCCCTCGCAGTTGGCCAGAGATCGTGGATTACTTCTGGATTACGAAATCGGTTCCCCTACCCGGAGGGGGAGGGGCGCAGACTCGCGGTTGGACACCGCGACGGCGGAGATGGTTGGCGGCGCGATGACCGCGACGCAGGCTCGGCCGTATGACGCGTGTCGTTGCCCTGCTCGTGGTCCTGCTCGTGACCCTTAGGGGGTCAGGCGCCGCCGCCGAACGTGGACGGAGCGCCCTCGTCGAAGGCGAAGCGAATGCGCTGCGCCCCTTCCCACAGCACCAGTCGCCCCAGCTCGGGGAGGAGTTCGTGTCCCGAGGTGAGCGTCAGCATGTGATTCCCCGCCAGCTGCCCCACCTTGCTGGCGAAGCAGGTGCTGCCGTACGGAAAGAGGATTTCCGTCTCGCTTGCCGCCGCCTGGTAGAAGAGAATGTCGCCGCGCGACGGATGCGAGGTCGCGTTCTCGACCGGGATGCCGAGCTGCAGGTCGCCTAACGGCGACCAGGCCGACTCGCCGCTCCAGCGCGCCTGGATCAGGTCTCCTTCAAAGGGGAGCCGGGCGGCAAAGGCGGCGCAGGTGACCGGCGCCTTCTCGTGCTCGAAGCGAGCGGTGAAGCGCAGCGCTCCGACGGTGATGACCACAGGTCTCATGGCAGGCGGATCTCGAGGGTGCGGCCCGTCCACTGGGTCGGGACCACGCGCCGCAGGCGGCGGCGCGCGATGCCCTGTGCCCCGGGGGCAGTCACTTCCAGGTCCACCGGAGCCAGCGACGGGAGGGTGATGAGGAGCGGAACATCGTTCTGTGCATCGTAACCCGACCCGCCGTCGACCAACCAGGCGCCGAGTGACTTTCCGTCGCGGCTGACGCGCACCGTGGCGCCAGCGCGCGTGGCATGCCCGCGCGCATCGAGCACCCGCACGCGCAGCGCGCGCCGCCGATCGCTCGCGGCGAGGTCGTTCCGCAGCAGCAGGTGCATCCCCGTCGGCTGCACGCCAGTGAGGGCGAGATCCGCGTCGCCGTCGCCATCGAAGTCGTGCCACTGCGCGCCATGGTCCGACTCGAGCGCCGCGATCGAATCGGGGGTCACATCCTCGAATCGCGTCCCGGTGTTGCGCAGCAGGTAGTCACGGTAGCTCTTCCCACCGGTGACGGTGCCGTTCACGTAGAGATCGATGCGCCCGTCGTTGTCGAAGTCGGCGAGGGCGCAGGTGTCAAAGTGCGAGTCGATGTTGACCCCCCACGCCGCGCTCGCGTCCTCGAAACGTCCGTTGCCGCGATTGAGGAAGAGGCCGTTCGTCCCGTAGTTGGCCGTCACGAGATCAAGGCGCCCATCGCCGTTCACGTCGGCCGCGCAGGTGCGCACTGTCCCCTTGGTCTTGTCGTTTGGCGGACGCCCGCCCCACTGCACCCCCGCCTCGACGGCGATATCGGTGAAGCGCGCGCCGTCGTTGCGCCACAGCGCGTTGGCGTCGCCGTCCATGTTCCCCTGGTACAGATCCAGGTCGCCGTCGCTATCCATGTCGAACCAGGTGCCGCCGACGCTCTTGCGGGGGTCGGCCAACCCTAACGACGATGCGACGTCGGCAAAGCGCCCCCCTTCGTTGCGAAAGAGGACGTTCGGCTTGTCACGGAAGGCGACATACAGATCGAGATCGCCATCGCCATCCACGTCGACAAAGGCGGGCTGGCGCACCGCCCCCGAGTCCATCGTCACGCCAGACGCGCGCGTGACATCGGCGAAGCGACCGCCATCGTTGCGGTACAATCGCAGCACGCCGCCGGCACCGGGGGTGAAGCCCACCAGCAGGTCAGGATCGCCGTCGGCATCGATGTCGCCCCATGCGGCGGCGCGCGTCGGTCGCGCATCGGCCACGCCCGCCGCCCCCGCCACATCGGTAAAGGTCCCTGCGTCGTTGCGATACAGGCGGTTGGCGACGCCGTTGAATCCCACAAACAGGTCGGCGTCGCCATCGCCATCGTAGTCCCCCCACGCATTGGTGAAGGTGCCGCCAGCCGCAAAGAGCTCCGGCTGCACCGGCGTGAAGTGCGGCGGCGCCATCCATGCCGCAACGGTCAGTCCCGACATGGCGAGCAGCGCCACGACGTCACGCGAGTACATGGAAGGACGGGTGAGGGATGTGCCGCCGAAACGTGCCCGGATGGCACGAAGGTCGAGACGCCTACTTGAACAACTCCTCGTACGTCTCGGGGTTGAAGCCGACGATCAACGTCTTCCCCTTGCGCAACGCGGGAGCGCGCAGCGTCCCGAACGGCCCAAGGATCGCCGCGTGAATCTCTGCCGGCGACGGCTTGTCCTTCTTGAGGTTGAGGCGAACGAGCTTCTTCCCCTTCATCGATACGATCACCTCGACGCCCTTGAGGACCGCCTTCACCGCCTCGGCGTCATAGCGCTTCTTCTTCGCGTCTTCCGTCGCGCCTAACGCCACCTGCTTCCGTCCCAGGAACTCCTGGGTTTCGATGCAGGTGTTTCAACCAGGGCGCAGGTACGCCCACTCCAGCTTCTGCTGCGTTGCCATGTCAGTTCGTCGTCTGTAAAAGGTGAAGCACCACCGTTGCCCTGCGAACGATCGCGGCGCACGTCAGGTTCACCGCGCGCCATCCTGCGTCACCCCTTGCGGCGCGGCGCCGGAAAGCGAACCACCGGTGGCGCCCAGGTCACCGAATCGCCGACCACGCGATCCGCCTCGCTCACCACCTCCACGCGAAGCGGCGTCACTTCGAACAGCGCCGCCGCGCGCTCGCGCCCGGGATAGAACGGCGTCCACTCCGCATACCACAGGCGCGCCTTCTCAGCCGCGTCGCGCACCAGGCGTGCACGCCCGGCAATCGTCACGTACCGCAATGCCTTGGCGTCAAAGTAGTAGAGCGTGACCCGCGGGTCGCGCGCCAGTTCACGCACCTTTCGCGACCTCGGGTTGGTCACGAATCGGATCACCATCGCCGAATCGGGGGGCGCGGGATCGATGGTGCGCGCCGAGGCGCCGGTCGACGGCACCTGCGTGATGAGGGCGGCGAAGCGCGCCGCCTTGATGATGTCGCGCGCCACGTCGAGCGTCTTGGTGCGCGCGTCCGTGTCCATCGCGGCCTTCGACGCGGTCACCTGCGCGCACGCTGGCGCTGCGTGCGCGGCGAACGCTGTGACACCCGTGAAGACCACGGCGATGATCGAGCTGCGGCGCGACATGCCGCACCTTACCCACCCGGACGCCTCGGCGAAAGACGAACGGGAGCCCGCAGAGGCCCCCGTCGCCCTTCGTCACGACCGCGCCGAGCGCCCGCGCGCGCGCGGACAGCGGCGTCGCTAGTCGACGTGTCGCCAGCTGCCGATCAATCGCGGCGTCTCGGTGGGCTGCGGCGAGCCCCCTTCGGGTTCGAGCGTGAGCCCGCAGTTGTCGATGAAGCCCGCATCGCCCACGCTCCCCACCGGGACAACGGCCAGCGCGCGCCCGGACGGATCGGTGTTAAACGTCCCCATCGAGAGCGGCGCCTGTCCCTTTCGTATTGCCCACAACTGGTACGTCTTCCCCTTGGGCGCTTGCGGAATGTTGAACGCCGTCACGATGAAGACGCTCCTGGTGTGATTCCAGAAGACGCGGGCGCTCGGCTTGGGATCATCGCCCGGTGCGAGCGAGACGACGTGCACCATGGGGCCGAGGAACGCCTCGAGCACCGAGTCGCGCGAGGCGAGCACCGCGCGCGAGGCGTCGGCATCGCGACGCGCGCTGGCCAGCGCTGTCGTCAGGCGTTCATTGTCGCTGCGCTGCGCGCGATAGGCGGCACCGCTGCCAAGGGCGATGACCAGCGAGGCGGCCGCTGCGTACCAGGCGAGGCGTCCGGTCTGCGGCGCACGCGCCGACGGCGGTGTCGACACCGGCGAAGCCGCCGCGCGCTCCGACCGCATCGGCCTTACCTGCGCCGCTTCGGCGACGATGCGCTCGCGCAGCCCCTGCGCGTTGCGCGGTTGTGCCGCCGGGAGCGCGAGCGCGAGCAGCGCCGCCACTTCTCGATAGGCATCGACGTCGTCACGAATCGTCGCGTCGCTCGCCATCGCCGTCTCGAGCGCGCGCGCCGCCTCGGCGTCGAGTGCCCCCAGCGCATAGGCCGCCGCGTCGTCGCGGTAGTCTGCGGGGCTCATGCGCGCGCGGCCGCGAGGGAGGCGGCTCCGGGGCGGGCGGGCGATGTAGCGCCCGGCACGGCCGCCGAAGAGGGAAGGTGCGACGTGAGCATGTCGGCGGCGCTGCGCAGCAACTCGCCGACCGCACGCTCCGTGAGCTGCAATGTCACGGCGATCTCGCCGCGCGAGTACCCGTCGAAGAAGGCCAGCTCCACGACGCGTCGCTGCTCCGGGGCGAGGGAGTCGAGCACCCGCGAATCGCCACGCGAGGGGGGCATCGCGACTCCCGTCCGCTGCAACGCACGCCGCTCGGCCAGCGCATGCTGTCGCACGATCGGGGTCATCCAGGCAAGAAAGGTCATGCGACCTGCATCATACGATTGGGCCTCGCGCCAGAGCTGCGCGAAGGCGTCGGCGACCACCTGCTCGGCGGTCCCTTCATGGGACGTGATGGCGAACGCCAGCCCGTACGCGACGGCGCCGTGGCGGTCGTACAGCGTCCCCAGGGCGCGCGCGTCTCCCGCCACGAGGCGCGCCACGAGGGCGGCATCGGAGCCGTCAGAGAGGTGAGCGTGAGCCCTGCTCATGCGGACATCATGCGGGCGAACGGACGGAGTGTCCAACGACGAACTGATCGGGAAACCGCGCGTGCCGCCCGTCCGTGCCGGGCGAGCGTCGGCGCTCCCACCAGTTACGTCAGCCGCGCCCGTTCGGATTGCCTCGTCGTCGAGGGCGGTCTCCCCCCGGACAGCTCGCCGGCAACTCGTTCCCCACCAATGACTTGTCTCAAGCCTCGCCGAGACCGAGCAGCGCCTCGGCTTCCATCTCGACCAGGTATTCGTCGCCGACCAGCTCGGCCCGCACGAGCGTGTTGGCCGGGAGGATGGTCCCGAAGCGCTCGCCGTGGGCGCGTGCGACCGCTTCCCAGTGCTCCATGCGCGAGACAAAGACGCGGGTGCGTACGACGTCCTCGAGGCGGGCGCCGAGCGAGCGGAGCGCCCCTTCGATCTTGTCGATGACAAAGTGCGCCTGCGCCGCCGGGTCGTTGCCCCCCACCTGTCGGTCGCCGTGCGTCGCCGTCGTCCCAGACACGAGGATCCGATTGCCGCGCCTAACGGCGCGCGAGTAGCCGAACATCGTCTCCCACGACGTCCCGCTCAGGCACGTCTGACGGCCGTCGCTCCCGTCCTTCACGAGGTAGGGCGACGGAAAGTCCTCGAGATGATGCGAGAGGTCGCCCGAGGCAGTGAGATACGGCGGCTTGCGGTACTCGTCGCCGCAATCGCCGGGGATCATCGTCATCGCGCTGGTGGCGGTGGCGATCTCCGCCTTGTCCTGCGCGGTGAGTGTGAACGAGAAGAGGCGCAGGTTGTCGTCCACGTGCGCGCTCGCGCCGAGCCGTGCGCCAATGATCACGCCGCCCACCGCCGGCTGCTCGAGGATCGTGCGGCTGGCGACGTTGGCAATCGAGACGCCGTGGCGCGTGGCCACGTCGTGCATCGCGCCCAGCAGTCGCTGAAACGGTGCCCACCCGCCGGCGGCGCGAATGAAGCGCCCGTACTTCATCTGCGACCAGGTCTCGAGGTGATTCCAGTCGGGTTCCGGCTTGCCTAACCAGCGATCGGAGAGAAAGCCGCCTTGCACCGTCCCGTAGGCGAGGATCTTCACCCCTGCCTGCTGGCAGAACGCCGCCATCCGACCGCCGGCGCGCCGGTCGATGAGGGAGTAGCTCACCTGGTTCGACACGATCGGGATCCCGCTCGCCACCGCGATGCGCAGGTGCGCGGTGTCGAAGTTGGTGAGGCCGAGGTGCTTGATGAGTCCTTCGCGTCGCAGCTCGTCCAGGTAGAACAGGGCGTCGAGCCAGCGCGGATCGGCGAAGGTCCAGGCGTGGAACTGCATCAGGTCGATCGTGCGCCCTTGCAGCCGCGAGCACGCCAGCTCCACCGCGGCGCGCACGTCGTCGCGCGAGACCGGACCGGGCTTGGGGACCCACTTGGTGAAGAGCTGCACGTCGGCATCGGGGGCCACTTGTGCTCGATAGATCCCCGAGACGACTTCGGCCGAGCCATAGTGGTCGGCCATGTCGAAGGTCGTGAAGCCGGCGTCGACGTACGGCGCCATGGCCCGCGCGGTGGCGGCGAGATCGATCGAGCGTCCATCGCGCTCCATATCGGCGATCTGCCACAGCCCGGTGAGGGCGCGGGCAATGGTGAAGCCGGGGGCCAGCTCGCAGCGGTCGACCGTCGTCGTCATGTCTGTCCGGGAAACGCGGGGTTATCTCGCAACGTCGCGCTCACGCAATGACGCAGGGGTGTGGAGTGCATGTCAAGCGGTCGTGGACTGCGGTTGCGGCCTGCGCACGCGCGGCTGGCGCCTTCGAACCCGCGGCTGGCGCCTTCGCACTCACGGGTGAGGGTTGCGCACTCGCGGGTGAGCGTTGCGCACTCGCGGGTGAGCGTTGCGCACTCGCGGATGAGCATTGTGCGCTCGCGGGAAAGCGTTGTGCGCTCGCGGGAAAACGTTGTGCGCTCGCGGGTGAGCGTTGCGCATTCGCGGGTGGCCCCTTCGCACTCGCGGCCGAGATCTCCGCATCGGCTGACGCGTGTTGTTAGGCGCCTCGATGTCGTTCGCACCCTCGGGCGACTCCCCGTCGCGTGCGCGCGTGCGTCGTCGTCCCGTCCGGACTCGTTCATCGCCGGATGGCGCACGTCGTGCACGCGCCACGAAGCGACCAACGCGTGCGCGCGCCCCTTCAGCACGCGCGTGTTAGGCTTCGGCACGCGCTGGAGGCGATTGCGCAACGGCGGCTGACGGCTCGACACGCGTCCGAGGCGAGTCATCGCTGGCCCGCATCGGTTCCGCATTCGCTCGCGACGTTTGCTCGCCCGCGGGGAGTGCCTCTCCTGTCGCGGGCGTCGCATCGTCACGTGCGGGGGCCCGCCGTGCAGCGACTGCAAGCCGTTCGTTCCCGGCGCGCGGCTCCTCGTCACGCGCGGTTGTCCTCTCAGGTCTCGATGGCGACGTCCACTCGCGCACGACGAGCACCTCGTCACCCGCAGGGGGGTGTTCATCGGGAATAAGCAGCGTTCGTCCGTCCGCGAGCCCCATTCGTTCGCTCGCTCCTCCACACCCACCGTGCGCGCGTGCGAGGCTGACATCGATGCTGATCCTCACACCGCTCGTCGCCGTCGCTTCGACACTACAGATTGCAGGGCACCGCGTCTCTGATGGCGCCGAGTAACGCATGCCTGACGCACGCTCAACTTCTCGCTGGCCATTGGAGCGCCGACCATTCACGTGAAGCGCATCATTCTCGCGGTCACCGTGCTCGAGGCGCTGGCCCTCGCAGCGATGCTCGTCGCCTCGCGCAGCGAAGGGACCGACGCGGCCGGGCGCGGACTCGCGACCGCCTATCTGCTGGCGTTCGCCGCCCCCGTGCTCCTCGCCGCGATCGCCTACGCCGCCGGCTTCTGGCGCGTGGCCGGCGGACTGTCGCTGGTGCTCCCCGTGATGTACGCCGCGCTCTGGTTCGGCGGGCGCGGTGCCAGTTCGCGGGACCAGGCGCAGACCATCGCGGCCGAGAGCGACGACTGGTTCGGCAACCCGCGCGTGACTGCCTTGCTCACCGCCCTCGCGTCGCCCGACCCCGCGGCACTGGAGCCGTTTCGTGGCCAGCGCGACGTGCTGAACGCCATCAGCACCGACAGCTCGCGCACCGTCCTCACCTTTGGTGCGCAGCGCTTTCCGGGGAGCGTCGGCACGTTGATCGAGCTTGGAGCTGATCCCAACCTCACGCCACCGCACGGGATGCACCCGGTGCTCTCATCGCTCGACGACGAACCGATGGTGCTGCGACAACTGCTGGCCAACGGCGCCAACCCTAACGCCGAGTTGCGACCGGGGCAGCCGGCATTGCAGCAGGCGCTGGAGCGCAACAAGCGCGAGCATGCTATGCTGCTGGTCGAGGGCGGCGCGGCGCTCGACACTGTCGATCGACTCGGGCGCACGCCGCTCTACTCGGCGGTCGACAATCACGCGTGGGGCGTGGCGCTGCGGATGCTGGACAAGGGGGGCGACCCGCAGCGCGCCGCCGCAAACGGCTCCACCGTGCAGGCGCTGCTCGAACAGCCCGCGTGGAGCGCGTGGCACGACGATGCGCAGTTCCAGGCGCTGGTCACCGCGCTGCGGGCGCGCGGCGTGGCGATCGCACTTCCGCAGAAACGTTAGGCGCGCGACCCCACGAGGGGAGCGCGCGCCTGCACCCGCCGACACTGTCTGCGCCCTACCCCGCCATCCCCGGCGGGGCAAACCGCCCGTCGACCGCCAGCCACCCGCCGTCGACAAACAGGACCGTGCCGGTGATGTAGCTGGCCGCGTCCGACAGCAGGAAGACCGTGGGCCACGCCATCTCGTCAGGCGTTGCCCAGCGCTGCAAGGCACTCTTGGCGGCGTAGGCGCCGTACCAGTCGGCGTTGGCCTTGATGGGGGCGGTGAGCGGCGTCTCGACCACACCCGGGCCCACGGCATTCACCCGCACGCCCTTGGGGGCGAACTCGGCCGCCGCGGTGCGCACCATCTGCACGATCGCCGCCTTGGTCGCCGCGTAGACCGCCTGCCCAGGCTCCACCACCTGCGAGCGAATCGACGAGAAGAGGACGATGCTCCCGTGCCCCTGGGCGGTCAGGATGCGCCCCGCCGCCTGCAACACGTTGAAGTTCCCCTTCACGTTCACGCGCACCACGCGGTCGAGTTCCTCCTCGGTGTACGAAAGAATCGGCTTGCGCACGTTGATGCTCGGCGTGCACACCACGGCGTCCAGCCGCCCCAGTCGCGCCCGCACCTCGTCGAGTGCCGCGTGCGTCGCCGCGCCGTCGACGATGTCCAGCGTGTCGGCAGACGCTTCGCGATGCGCTTCGCGGATGGAATCCGCGACGCGCGTTGCCGCGCCCCCGTTGATGTCGAGGCAGGCGACGCTGGCCCCCTGCTGTGCACAGGCGCGGGCCACCGCTTCGCCAATCCCCGACCCGGCGCCGATGACCGCCACCACGCGTCCTGCCAGCCCGAATTTGTCGTTCATGCGTTCACCCATGGGTTGTGTGGAACACCATCGCGTCGACCTTCCGCATCGCCTGCACCCACGCGTCGCGAGGCCTCGCCCAGGGTCGCCGAGGCGCGCGTACGTCCTGCCAGCACTCCCTACGTCGCGCGGCGCAGCGCCAGGTGCGCGACCAGCGCCACCACCACCGACGTCACCACGCCGGCCAGCGACGGCGTGATCCCACGAACGCCACTTGCGCCGACCGTCAGCTGCAGGGAGAGCATCACCAGCATCCCGCCGCCGATGGCCGCCAGCGCCTCGGGGGCGCGAAACCGCCGCACGAACAACCCCGCCAGCACCGGGACAAAGAGGCACACCCCCAGCACGCTGTAGAAAAACGACAGCGTCCCGATGATGGTCTGCGCCAGCAGCGCCAACCCCACTCCCAGCACCCCACCGGCGACCGCCGCGCCTCTCGCCACGCGGAGGACCTGCTGGTCGGTGGCCGCCGGGCGCAAGAAGCGCCGATACAGATCCTGCGACAGCGACGTGGACAGCATGAAGAGGATGGCGTCGGCGGTGCTGACTTCGGCCGAGAATAGTGCCGCCAGCCCCAACGTCCCGATGGCGACGGGCACGTCGTACACCAAGAGGGTGGGAAGGGCGAGCTGCTCGGACGACAACCCGGGGTGCGTGGCCCGCGTGATGATCCCCATGATGGGCGGGACGGCGGCGAAGAGGAGGAGCGCGATGGCGTTGGCCCCCACGCCGAGTCGCACCGCGCGGTCGTTGCGCGCCCCAAAGATCTTTTGCAGGAGCCCGGGCGAGATCACGAACGCCGGGCCGAGCAGCGCGAGGTACTGCCACCCCGACCCGCCATTCTGCCAGAGACTCCAGTAGCCGGGGCCAGGCCCGGGGGCGGCCGGCGACCCGGCGTTCACCGCCTCCACCACGGCCCCCCACCCCCCGGCATGCGCCAGTGCCACCGGCAGCGCAATGCCGAAGCCGATCATCTTCACCGTCAGCTGCAGCACATTGACCCACGCGCTCGACAACAGCCCGCCGGCAGTGAAGTACGCCGTCACCACGATCCCGCCGAGCACGCAGCCGACCCACTTGGGAACGCCGGCGACCGCCGTGAGCAGCGTCGACATCGCGATCAGTTGTCCCGACAGGATCGCCAGCGTCCCCACCCACAGGAGCGCGGCCACCAGCACGCGCACCGTGGTCGAGTAGCGCTGCTCGAGGTAGTCGCCGACCGTCTGCAAGCCGCGTTTCTCGGCCTCGCGGCGCATCCACGGTCCCACGAGGAACGCCTGCACCAACGAGCCGATGCCGGCCGCCCCCACCCACCACCAGGCCGCCAACCCGTCGCGATAGCCCAGCCCCGCCGCCCCCACCGTCGAACCGGCGCCGATGTTGGCGGCCAGCAACGTCGCAAAGAGCAATCCCGGCCCCAGGCCGCGCCCAGCCACGAAGAACCCTTCGGTGCTGCGGACGCGACGCCCGATGTACGCCCCCAGCGCGATCATCAGCGCCGAGTAGCCGATGAGGAGGATGAGTTGGGTGTTCACGCCGGCGCGTCGCCGATGCCTAACGCTTGAAGCCCAGGTCCCGCACCGACGGATAGCCGGCGATCCCCTTGGCCTCGCGCACCGCGCGCACGATCGCCTCGGCCAACACCTCGGCGGCCAGCGCGCCGATGGTCGTCACATCCGCCGCCTCCGCGCGCTCGCCGGTGGCCAGCGCGAAGATCGTGTCGCCGTCGCCCATGGTGTGCGCGGGCGAGATCGCGCGCGCCATGCCGTCCTGCGCCATCTGCGCGACCTTCTTGGCCTGCGCCTTGGTGAGCGTGGCGTTGGTCGCCACCACGCCGATGGTCGTGTTTTCCCCCGCGCGCACACCGGGGCGCGTGGCCCCGGCGCGCATGAGCTTGCGCGCGTCGGCCAGTGCCTTGCCGTCGGTGGTGCGCACACCGGCCACCACCGCGCCGGTCGCCGGGTCGATCACGTCGCCCACTGCATTCACTACCACGATCGCCGCGACGGTGAGCCCGTCCTTGAGGGTGATGGCTGCCGTTCCGACGCCTCCTTTCATGGCGCGCGCGCCGCCAAAGAGCTTCCCCACCGTCGCCCCGGCACCGGCCCCCACGTTCCCTTCGGCAATGGCACCTGGCGTCGCCGCGCTCGCCGCGCGATAGCCACAATCGGCGTTAGGCCGGATCTTCGCGTCGCCCACGCCAAGGTCGAAGATCACCGCCGCCGGGACGATCGGGACGCGCGCCACGCGCGTGTCGAACCCGACCCCGTGCTCCTCGAGGTAGCGCATGACGCCGCCAGCTGCATCGAGCCCGAACGCACTCCCGCCGGTGAGCAGGATCCCGTGCACCGTGGGGACCATGTTGACGGGGTCGAGCAGGTCGGTCTCGCGTGTCCCGGGCGCCGAGCCGCGCACGTCGACGCCGGCCACCGCCCCCTTCTCCGCCAGGATCACCGTGCACCCCGTGGGGCGCTCGGCCAGCGTGAAGTGGCCAACCTTGAGTCCGACAATCGCCGTGAGCCCCGCCCCCGTCGCCGAACGCTCGGCAACCGGCGGCGCGCCGTTGGACTGTGCGCACAACGCCTGGCTCAGCGACAGCAGCGCGACCGCCGCGACGCGCATCGCACGCGCGGCCAGGCGCCCGTGCGTGAGTTGTGCCTGCGGCATTATTCTGCGCATCATCTCTCCAGCGCACTCCTGAACGGTCACTCCACGGAAATCGAGCGAGATGGGCAAACCTACCGCGCGGGACTCGGTGCTGCGAGCCGTGGAGGAGACGCGCGACGAGATCGTCGCCCTCACGCAGGCACTCATTCGCATCCCCACGATCAACCCACCCGGCGACGCGTATGAACCGTGTGCGCAGTTGCTGGGCGACACGATGCGGCGCCTGGGGTTCGCCATCGACTACTACACCGCCACCAGTCGCCCGGAGCACACCGAGGCCTATCCGCGCGTGAACGTGGTGGGGCGCAAGCGCGGGCAACTCGACCGCCCCTGCGTGCACCTCAACGGCCACATCGACGTCGTTCCAGTGGGCGAAGGGTGGACGCTCGATCCGTTTGAAGGCGTGGTGCGCGACGGACGCATCTACGGGCGCGGCGCCTCGGACATGAAGGCGGGACTGGCTGCCGCGGTGTTCGCCGCCGAGTGCGTGCGACGTGCCGGCGTTGACCTGCTGGGCACGGTGGAAATCAGCGGGACGGTCGACGAGGAGAGCGGAGGCTGGGCTGGCGCCGCGCACCTGGCGCAGGTCGGACGCCTGACGTCGGCGTCGGTCGATCACGTCATCATTCCCGAACCGCTCGAGTACGACCGCATCTGCATCGGCCATCGCGGCGTGTACTGGTTCGAGGTCACGGCGCACGGCCGCATCGCCCACGGGAGCATGCCCTTCCTGGGGGCCAACGCCATCGAGCACATGGGCGAGTTGTTGCACGACATTCGCGCGCGCCTGCAGCCGAGCATTGGAGCTCGCGTCACGGCGATGCCGGTCGTGCCGGCCGAGGCGCGACACGCCACCCTCAACATCAACAGCATCACTGGCGGCCAGTGGGGGCACGAGGTGCAGTCGCCGTGCGTGGCTGACACCTGCCGCACGATCTTCGACCGGCGGTTCCTCCCGGAAGAACCGTTCGAGCGCGTGCAGGGGGAAATGCGCGATCTCCTGGCCGAATTGCAGCTGCGAGTGCCCGAGGCGCGCTTCAGCGTGCGCGACCTGATGATCGTGCACCCGGTGCGCACCCCCGACGGTTCGCCGCTCGTGGCATCGCTGCAGCGCGGGGTGGCCGACGTGGTGGGGCGCGAGGCCGCGATCGTCGCGTCGCCGGGGACATACGACCACAAGCACGTCACGCGCATCGGCGGGATCGATCACTGCGTCGCCTACGGCCCCGGGCGACTCGAGCTTTCGCACCAACCCGATGAGTGGTGCGACATCGAGGAACTGGTGCGCGCCACCCAGGTCATCGCCCTCTCGCTCGTCGACCTGCTCGGCCCGGCCAACTAGCGTCGTCCGCCGAAGAGGGTCGCGACGGCGTGGATCGCTCCCCGCGCCGCTGCGCCGCGCTGCCGAGTGTTGGATCGCCCCAATGAGATTGGGGGCTGCGCAGGGTTTGGTGCGCGGGCATCGGGGTCGATACTGACAGGGGGCACCCCCCTCCGAGCGAAGGGGGCGTCGCCCCGCTCCCCTCCCCCGACTCGACCCGATCCCGCCGTGTGGCGATTACTCCCTGACAGCCTGGAATCGCAGGTGCCGATGCATGGTCGGCACCATCCGGCGTTGGTGGTCGTCGCCTGGCTCATCGCGGTGCTCGCCTCCGTGGCCGCGCTGGCCGTGGTTGACCGGATTCGCTCCACCCGAAGCGGGCGCGCCCGCGCGACCTGGCTCGCCATTGGCGCACTCTCGATGGGGACCGGGATCTGGGCGATGCACTTTGTGGGAATGCTCTCCTGGCATCTCCCCGTCCCCTTCGCCTTCTCGGCGGTCACCACGCTCCTGTCGATCGCCCCCGCGGTCCTGGCGAGCGGCGTGGCGCTGTACGTCTTGAGTGCGCCGCGGATGCGGCACGTCGGCACGGCGATGGGTGGGCTGCTGATGGCCTCGGGGATTGCCGCCATGCACTTCACGGGGATGGCGGCGATGCGCCTCAACGGGGCGATGTACTACGAGCCGGGAATACTCCTGCTGTCGCTGCTGGTCGCGTTCGTCCTGTCGACGGCGGCGCTCTCGATGCGCGCGTCGCTGCAACGCGAGGGCGCGCTGCCCGCCTGGCAACGCTGGGTGCGCGCCGGGATCCTGGGGGCGGCGGTGACGGCGATGCATTACACGGCCATGGCGTCGGCGCGGGTCTTCCCCGGTGGCACCCACGCTCCCCCCACCGGCGTCCTCCCCAATTCGACGCTCGCCATTCTCGTGTCGACCGCGGTCGCCTTCCTGGTCGGGACCACGCTCATCGGAACGCTCGTCGATCGCCGCCTGAGGGTGATGACGCTCGCGCTGTCGGGGCGTGAGGCGCGCTTTCAGGCGGTCCTGCAGGCGATGGCCGACGGTGTGGTGACCTTTGACGGCTCCGGAACGATCGAATCGGCCAACGTTGCGGCCGAACGCATGTTCGGCGTTGGCGCCGATGCGCTGGTCGCGCGCCCCCTGCACTCGATCATCCCCGGCTTCGGGCAGGGCGAGGTGGCCCGCCTCGGACTGGACCGCGATTGGACGTTGACGTTAGGCGCGCGGCGCGAGCTGTCGGCGCGGCGGGCCAACGGCGAGGACTTTCCCATCGAAGTCGCGCTCTCCGAGGTGTCCCTCGACGAGCGCGTGATCTACAGCGTGGTCATTCGCGACATCACCGAGCGCGTGGAGGGGGAGCGCCGCCTGCATGAGCACGTGCGCGAACTGGAAGACACGCGCAACGCGCTGGAGGCGCAGGCCGAGCAACTCTCCGTCGCCCGCGACCGTGCCGAACAAGGGGCGCGCGCCAAGAGCGAATTTCTCGCCACGATGAGCCACGAGCTGCGGACGCCGATGAACGGCGTGCTCGGCATGGCCCAGCTCCTCTTGCACACCTCGTTGAATGACGAGCAGACGGCGCGCGTCCACATGCTCCACAAGTCGGGCGAGGCGCTCCTCCGGATCATCAACGACGTCCTCGACTTCTCCAAGATCGAGGCGGGAAAGCTGTCGATCGAATCGCAGCCGTTCGACGTCATCACCCTCCTCGAGGACGTGCGCGAAACGCTCGCCACGGCCGCCGACGTGGTCGGGCTGTCGCTGTCAGTGCAGGTCTATCCGTCGTGCGTGCGCTACGTCATGGGCGATGCCGGACGCGTGCGGCAGGTTCTCTTCAACCTCGTCGGCAACGCCATCAAGTACACCGACCGCGGGCGCGTCACGATCTCGGCGCGCGGCTCGGGCAACTCGCAGGATCCGACCATCCATCTCTCCGTTGAGGACACGGGGATCGGGATGTCGCCGGAAACCATCGCCAAGCTCTTCGCGCCGTTTACGCAAGCCGATGGCACCTCGACGCGCCGGCATGGCGGCGCCGGACTCGGGCTGGCCATTTCGCAGCGCCTGGCCGGGATGATGGGTGGGATACTCACCGTCACCAGCACCGCCGGCGAAGGATCGTGTTTCACACTGAGCCTTCCGCTCCCCGCAGCCATCGCGCGCCATAACCCCAACGGTTCGACGCTCGCCTCGGCGAACGGCGATGCCGACGGCACCGTGCGCCGCATCGCCGCGCGCGACGGCACCGAGGCGCGCAGCGTGCGCGTGCTGGTGGCCGAAGACAACATGATCAACCAGGTGGTCGCGGTCTCGCTGCTCGCCCATCTCGGATGCACCGTCGATGTGGCCTGCGATGGGCGCGAGGCGGTGCGGCGCTGGAGCGAGGGGGCGTACGACCTGATCTTCATGGACTGCCAGATGCCGGAGATGGACGGCCTCGAAGCCACCCGTCACATTCGCGCCGCCGAGAGCACCCCGCAGCACATCCCGATCGTCGCGCTCACCGCGAACGCGATGGCCGATGATCGCGTCGCCTGCCTCGACGCCGGCATGGACGATCACATCGCCAAGCCGGTGACCGAGGAGGCGCTGGTCAACGCGTTGGCGCTCGCCCGCCGCGCATAGCCGACGCCAGCGGGCGCGCCAGCGCTCCCTTTCGCGCCACGCGGACCTCGCCTAACGCCAACCACCGCGCCAGCGTGCGCAGTTCGTCACCCAGGGCCTCGCACACCGCCTGCGGCTCGGCATGCGCTTCGACGTGCGACGCGAGCACCTGCAATACGCCGGCGCGCCGGTCGGCCTTGAGGTCCACGCGGGCCACGATGCGCTCCCCCAGCAGGAACGGGAGGACGTAGTACCCCCAACGTCGCTTGGGCGCGGGCGTGTAGATCTCGAGCCGGTGCTCGAAGTCGAACAAGCGCTCGGCGCGCGGACGAAACCAGATGAGCGGATCGAACGGCGAGAGGAGCGCCGCGCCGTGCACCTGGCGGGGGATGCGCGTCTTCGGGATCATCCACGCCGGTTCGCGCCACCCCTCGACCGCCACGCGCTGCAGCGTCCCGTCCTGCTCCAACGATGCGATGCTGGCCCGCGCGTCGCGCGGCGGGAGGCGATAGTAGTCGGCGATGTCGCGCGCCGTCCCGACCCCCAGTGCGCGTACCGAGAGTCGCACCAGTTCGCGCTGCGCCTCGGCGCGCGTGTGCGCCTGCGACCGATGCGCCGACGGAATCACGCGCTCGGTGAGGTCGTACATTCGGGCAAAACCGGCGCTGCGCCGATCGGCCACGGCCAGCGTCCCGTGCGCGAGCAACCCCTCCAGCACGCACTTGGCCATCGTCCATCCCCACCAGCCGTCGCCCGTCCCCATCCGGCCGTCCGGCTCGGGGACGTCGCCCGCTGCCACGGCCCCGCGCGTGCGCACCAGTTCGAGCACCTCGGCAGCGTAGGTCGGATGCTCGGCGAGAAAGGCGCCGAGTGCCCTGGTCTTGCGTTCGTTAGGCTCCATGCGGTGGCGCAACAGCGCCCAGTGCGCCGACGGAAGGATCGACGCCTCGTGTGCCCAGTGCTCGGTGAACTCGCGACGCCGGTAGACCAGCGTGTCCAGCAGCGCACGATCGTAGGGCCCCAGGCGCGAATACAGCACCTGGTAGTGCGCCGGTGCGATGATGCTCACCGAGTCGATCTGCAGCAGTCCAAGGCGGTGAATCACGCGCCGCACCTCGCGCGTGGTGATCGGTCCGCTGGGACGCGGCGTGTCGAGCCCCTGCGCGGCGATGGCGAGGCGGCGTGCGTCGCGCAGCGTGAGGCGGCGCACGGCGTTCCCCTCGCCAGCGGCCGTGAGGCGCGCGCTCATCCCAGTGCGGGAGCCACGAGCCCGGGGAGTGCGTCGAGCGTGGCGATCTCGGCCCACGGGCGCCCCACGCCGTCGGGGCGCGTCAGCTGCAAACGATTGTGCCACAGCACCGGCATCCCCACCCCCCCGGCACCGGGAATGTCATACGGCGACCCCGCGACAAAGAGCACGCGCGCCGGTGGCAGCCCCAGCTCGGCCAGCGCCAACTCGTACGGTCGCCGGTCAGGCTTGTATGCGCCGGCTCGCTCCGCCGCGACGACCACGTCAACCGGCGCACCCAGTCGCGCCACCGCGCGCGCCGCGAGTGCGGTGGAGCAGTTCGTCACCACGCCAAGTCGCACGCGAGGGCGCAGCGCCGAGAGCACCGCCGGTACCTCGGGCCATGGGGCGAGCGCGTCCCACGTGGCGAGCAACGTATCGGCCACCGACGACGGCAGGCCGGCCGACTGCGCCGATTCGTGCACCAGCGCGTCGTATGGACGATAGTGACCGGCCGCGTAGGTGATCTCGAGGTAGCGCTGTCGCCACCTCCGTCCCTCGGCGGCGCTGCCGGCGGCGCGGTTCCACAGCGTCCACGAATCGAGGAGCGCGGTGAGCAGGTCGAACAGGATCGCCTCGACCTCGAGCGGCTGGCTCGGGTCGGAGGGAAGGTCGGTGGATGTCACGGGCGGTCGCGTGAGGAGGGGAAGGCGCCCGACGGCGGCGGTCTCCTACGAAACGACGCGGCGCAGCGGAATGGAAGGTGGCGACGATGGTGCGCGGCGCACGCCGATCACGCGCTCCGCGCGCGGTTCAGGCGCTCCACTCGTGGAGCGCGGTTCAGGCGCTCCACTCGTGGACCGGGCGCCCGGTGAGCGCGTTGGCGATATACCCCTCCATCATGCACGCCAGCGCGTCGCTGCGCTCGAGGTCGAGCAGGCATCGATCGAGCGTGGTGCGCTGCCAACGTGCCCCCGTCTGCCCCGAATCGACGCGCTCGCGGATGACCGTCATGAGGCGACGGACCTCGCCGGCGTCCACGCCTAACGTCTCCAGCGCCTGGGCCGCGTCGGGGAGAAAGCGGTAGACCATCGCCCGCGCACTCACCGGCATCGGCGATGGCGCGACCGTCGATGGCCAGAGCAATCGTGCGTCGAGCCCGCGCTGCGCCGCGCGGTAGAAGTTCCACTCGGCGTAGTCGAACGGGAACGCCGGGAGGATCTCGTCTACCTCACGACGCAACGCCAGCGTGAGCCCCACCAGGAAAGCGGCGTTGGCCGCCATGTCGAGCGGCGTCGGCCCCGCCGGGAGCGCCCGCATCTCGATGCGCAGATGACCGCCGTCCGAGGGATCGTAGATCGCCCGGTTCCAGCGCCACACCGTCCCCTGTTGCAGCCGGAGTTCGTCGAGGCGCGGACTCTCGCCGCTCCGGGCCACCGCGACCGGATCGTCGTCACTGATCAGGGGGAGGATCGGCGGGAAGAGCGAGACCGATTCGGCAAACAGCTCGTAGGCGCCGCTGCGCACCCATCCGTGGCCAAAGCTCACCCGGGCGGGGGGGCGCCAGACCTGCTCCACCAGGTCACGCACGTCCAGCGCCTGCTTGAAGAGCGCGACGCGCGTTTCCTCCCACAGGCGGTGGCCGCAGAACACCGGCGAATTGCCGCTGACGGAGAGTGCGATGGCGGTGGCGAGCTGCGCGGCGTTGTACGTGGCGGCGAAATCCTGCGGCGCTACGCGCAGGTGCACCTGGAACGAGGTGTTGGCCCCTTCGAGCGTGATGTCATCGCCCGACATCTGCAGCGGGTCGGCGCCTCCGATGCGGATGGTGAACGGGGCCGAGCGTGCGCGCCGCAAGCCGTTGGAGAGGGCGCGATAGCGCGGGAAATCGGTGAGGGCCGTTCTGGCGACGTCGTCTGGGGTGAGCGTCGGGAGGATCCCGATCGGGATCACGCGCGCCTTGAACGCATCGGCGGTCTCGTTGAGGGAGCGCAGCGCCGCGTCGAGTTCCTGCTCGATCGCCGTGAAGGGCGAACCTATGGCCTCGACCGGCGTGAGGTTGTACTCGAGGTTGAACTTGTCGAGCTCGAGCGCGAGGCGCGGATCGACGTGCTGCCGCAGGATGTCGCGGTTGATCCCCTTGGCGCGCCCGGTCGCATCGACGATGCACAACTCCAGCTCGGCGCCCAGCGTGACCGGGCCCTCACCGAAGCCGGGGCGCGCCAACACGAGGCGGAGCGCGTCCAGGTTCTCGCGCAGGCGCGACTGGAAGCGTCCGAATTCCTCGTCGGTGAAGTGCTCGCGATCGATCGCCTGCGCCATGCCACACGGTCGGTCCAACCGCCAATTGCAGACAGGAGCAAATCCCTGACGCCGCGAAAGGGAAATCGCGGGTTGAACTCGTCCGGTCCGCCCGCTTTAGGGAAATCGCGCGGCGTCGACCGCTGTGGCGAACCCGACCTTGCGCCGTGTTGACGCCGGTCACATGGCGCGGGACATTCGCCACTCGCCTTCCGTGCTCTCACTCGATTCCTCGCTCGCGTGTCCATCCGCTGCCTCGCGCATCGCGTCGCGTCGTTCGTCCCGGTCGTCCTCGTCGCCGCGACGGTACTCGGCGCGCGCCCCGTTCCATCAGCGTCCCACGTCTCGCCTCCACGCCGCGCGATGGCGACCGCGTGGACGCTGGTCTGGCGTGATGAATTCGACGGCGCGGCCGGCGCTCGACCGGACTCCACACGGTGGCGATACGAGCTTGGCGATGGGTGTGGCGTGGGCAATTGCGGATGGGGAAACAACGAGAAGGAGTGGTACAGCAGCGATGCGGCCAACGCCGCGCTCACCGGCAACGGGGCATTGGCCATCACCGCGCGCGTTGCCCCTGCTGGCATGCCGTGTTACTACGGCCCCTGCCGCTACACCTCGGCCAAGCTCACCACCAAGGGGAAGTACGAGCCCGGCTATGGCCGTGTAGAGGCACGCATCAAACTGCCACGCGGCCAGGGGCTCTGGCCCGCCTTCTGGATGCTCGGCCACGCCTTTCCGTCCACGCCGTGGCCCGCCAGCGGCGAGATCGACATCATGGAATTTCGCGGAAGCCGCCCCTGGGAAATGAGCTCGGCCTTGCACGGCCCCGGTTACAGCAGCGACCGGACGCCCTTCGTGCATCGTGCGGGGCGCGAGGGTGTCGCCCTGTCGGACGACTTTCACCGCTTCGCCACGGAGTGGGAACCCGGGCAGGTGCGCTTCTATGTCGACGACGCGTTGCACTACGTCGTGAACCGAAGCGCGACCGCCGGCCTCGGTCTCGAAGCCTTCGACCACCCCTTTTCCAGCATCCTGAACCTCGCCGTCGGCGGCGGCTTCGACGGCGATCCCGCGTCGGACGCCGTCTTTCCGGCCACTATGCTCGTGGATTACGTGCGAGTGTTTGCGCGCGAGGGGTAGAGCGGAGTCGGGAGGACGAGAAGACGAGAAGACGAGGCACACTTCAAGAGCGGGACACGGAGGTTCACGGAGGTATCACGGAGGTATCACGGAGGACACGGAGGAGACCCTCGGGCGCGGGAGTCGGCGCGGTTTTCCTCCGTGAACCTCCGTGTTACCCCCGTGAACCTCCGTGTCATGCTTTTCTAGGCGCCCCCCACCCAAGGCAGCCCCGAAACGCACCGCGGGGGGCGCCATCGGCGCCCCCCGCACTCCCGTCTCCCGTCTCCCGTCTCAGCTCAGAGTTCTTACGCTTTCCCCCCAAACCGCGCCGACGCCTGGACAAACTCGCGGAAGACGTGCCGCGTGTGGGGATCGGTGAGTTCGAAGACCTCGGGGTGCCACTGCACACCGACGCAGAAGTGATCGCCCGCGACCTCGGCGGCCTCGATCAGGCCGTCAGGCGCAATCGCCGACGCGGTGAGGGCCGGGGCCAGCGTCTTGATCCCCTGGTGGTGCATCGAGTTCACCTGGATGCGATCGAGCTCCATCAGGTGGCGCAGACGGCTCCCCTTGGCCAGCGTGACTTCGTGCGCGAGGTGGTCGCGCTCGTAGCCGTAGTTGGGGAAGTAGTCGTGCTTGATGGAGTCGGGGTACTGCTCCTCGAGATCCTGGTACAGCGACCCGCCGAGCGCGACGTTGAGCACCTGCAGGCCGCGGCAGAGGCCCAGGATCGGCTTGTGATCCTCGACGGCCCAGCGGGCGAGCTGCATTTCGGTACGGTCACGCGACGGATCGATACGCCCGAGCTTGGCGTGCGGCTGTTCGCCGAAGTACT
>CAZLLP010000008.1:23080-66525 GCA_964560345.1 uncultured Gemmatimonadaceae bacterium | reverse complement strand
CCGGCCCCCTCCCGATCTCGACTGGCGCCAGTCCCACCCCCCCGGCCGCCCCCAGCACCAGAAACGTGTCGCCGGCCTGCAATCGCCCCCGCTGCACGAGTGCATGGTACGACGTCCCGTACACGAGGCCGAATCCAGCCGCGACGTCGAAGTCCATCGACTCCGGGATCGGCGCGACCGCGCCGGCATCCGCGACCGCGCGCTCCGCCATCCCGCCAATCGCCGTGATCGCCACTTAGTAGCGCTGGTTAATGACCACCGACTGCGGGAGCCCGGCCGGGATCCCGTCGATGGAGTGCAGGGTCTGCGTGGTGACGCCGATGATCGGGCGCTGCGACGGCATGCTCTTCTCCGGCTGTCCGTGGTGGTCCTGCTGTCCGTGCCAACTCGACAACTGCGTGTGCTGCATAGTCACGCCGATGATCGGGCGCCTTGCCATTGATCCATCTGCATCCCGCAACGCGCGCCCAACCCCATCCGGCGAACGTCACGCGGAAATCACGTGCAGGTCACGTGCCCAAGCTAGCGGTCGGGGTTGCCCTTTCCAGTGCAGTCGCCAGCTCACTCTCAGTAGAGAGTGTCGGCGCCCCGAATGCCCCATCCCACCCCGACTTGACGAGAAGCCGCTAATACTATGACTCAGCGAGACTTGGGCTTCGTCACCAACCTCGTCTTCTCGTCTTCCCGTCTTCCCGCGTTCCGAGCCTACGCCGGCACGACCCCCTCTTCGGTCTCCCGAATGAGCTGATCCACCACGGCCTGCAGATTCCCCCCCGTCTCCTCGAAGGTACGAATCTGCCGGTCGGCGCTGGACCCATTCTCGAGGATCGTGAAGGCGTACTCGACCTCCTTCCGGCTTCCCAACTCGTCCAGGACATCGTCCAGAAACCACTCGATCATTTCCCGGATCAGGACCCCGGCCGGTAGTTCGACGTTCTTCCCGAAGTCGATCAGGTTCCCCTCGAGCCCGTAGCGCACCGCGCGCCACTTGTTCTCGTCGATCAGCTCGGACGAGTACAGGCGCCAGGTCGTGTTGTCGCGGCGCATCTTGTAGAGCTTGAAGACCAGCGCCTGCAGGATGGCCGCGATGCACACGGCCTCATCCACGCGCGTGCACACGTCGCAGATGCGGAACTCGAGCGTCGGGAACGTGTGATGGGGGCGCACGTCCCACCAGATCTTCGATCCGTTGGGGATGCAGTTGGTCGCCACCAACGTCTTGAGGTAGCTCTCGTAGTCGGCCCACGACGGGATGTAGCGCGGGATCCCCGTGCGCGGAAACGCCCGGAAGATGGCGCTGCGATACGACTTGAGCCCCGTCTTGCGCCCGATCCAGAAGGGCGACGACGTCGACAGGCAGAGCAGGTGCGGGAGGAAGTAGCGCGAGACGTTGCACGCTTCGATCAGGAAGTCGCGATCCTCGATCCCGACGTGCACGTGCGTCCCGAAGATGAGCAGCTGCTGCGCGAGCTGCTGCATCGCTTCCTTGGTCCCGATGTACCGGTCGAGCTGCGTGATCTCCTGCTCCGCCCAGTGCGAAAACGGGTGGGTGCCGGCGGCCGCGATCTTGAGCCCGCGCCGCGCCGCCAGCTCCATCACGCCGCCACGCAGTTGGATCAACTGCGCCTTCACCTCCTGCGGCGTCTTGCACACCGTCGTACCGACCTCGACGATCGACTGGTGCAGCTCAGGCTTCACCTGCCCCAGCACCAGGTGGTCGGATTCGAGGATCTGCGTGATGTAGGACTGCAGCGCCCGGGTCTTGGGGTCGATGATCTGGTACTCTTCCTCGACACCGATCGTTAGGCTTGGCGGCTTCATCTTTCCTTGGGAAAACGAGAGGACGGGAAGACGTGTAAGCGGGGCAGGCGCACATCGGCGCGCGCGCGCCGAACCCCGGCGAGGAATGTAGGGGACAAGGGCAGCAGCAGACAGACGTGGCCGTCGCGGCGATGCTTTAGGGGGCGGCTACGTCGCCCGGCATGGTGTGCTACGTCAGTTGTACGATGGTCCGATATCGCCGCCCCCCCGATCCTCAACCCGCGCGCCGTACACGAGGTGCGGGCGCCCTGATGACCCTCGTCGAGGAGACGTCGATGCACTCCCCCCTCCCCCGCTCTGCCGCGCCACGCCTGGTCCGCATGCTCGCCGCGGCGTGCCTTGTGTTCACCGCCGCCTGCTTCGAAGAGTCCCTCGCGCCCGTCCCTTCCCTTACCGGTGGGTGGTTCGGTCCCTTTTCAGCCACGCAGCCGGCGGCACAACCCACCGCCAAGAGCTTCGACGCCTTCGTGCAGGCGCAAGGGACCTACTGCGACAGCGGCAACCTCCCCTGCGATCCGATCTTTGGCGACATCGGCTATGTCATCGGACTATGGGAGTCGCCCGGTCAGCCCTGGATGACGGTCGACGCCTGGGGGGTCAACGCGCGCTGGTACCCGCGGCACTTCCCCGCCGTTTCGCCGACGTATGAATACACGGGGACGCTCGCCGAGCATCCGCTGGCCGACGGGCGCCGGCGCATCACCGCGCACGTGCGCTCGAGGAACACCTTCACCACGCTCTATGACGCCGACTTCGTCTCCGTCGTCCTCGGCGCCGACTTCTTCGAGTACGGGCAGGTGGCGCCGCTGCTCGGCGAAGCCGAGGCGAGCGTGGAGCTCATCGTTCCCGCCGATTTCGTGGGCTATCCCGACATCATGCGCGTCGCGTACGCTCCCGAGCCGGGGATGGAAGTGCTGCGTTACACATTGAAGGCGTCGACGGAGGGACGGACGCGCATCGACTTCCAGGGGATTCCCGCGGGGACGCTGGTGCAGGCGACCGTGAGCGGGACCTGGCTCCCGCGACTGGTCGATCTCAAGGGGAAGGCGAAGGGGATCGTGCTCAGCGACTTCACCCCGGGGACCGTGCTGCGCGTGAAGCCCATCCGGCCCTGAGTCGTGGCAGGTGATGCCGGATGACGGTGCGGCGGTGGAGGGGAGTCGCTCCCCTGCACCGCCGCGTGCGTGCCCGATGCGCCGCGTGCTGTCGCCTACTGCGGCGGAGCGATGTCGGAGTTGTTGATGTCGCGGATGATCTTCCAGCTTCCGTCGCCCTGTCTGCGCCAGATGGTGAGGTACTTGCCGCTATCCGCCGCCAGCTTTCCCCCTTTGGGGCCGATCATCCACTTGTAGGCCCCCGTCTCGACGGCCAAGTCACCGGACACGATCACATCATCGGTCCGGAATGACATGTCCTTCATGTCGACCTGCGCCAGCATCGCCCTCATGGCGTCTCCCGCGGCTGCCTTGCCTCGCCACGCGGGTGCGCCCGGCATCATGATGATGGCACCGTCTTCGGAGTTCGACAGCATCGGTCCGATGTCGTTGTTGCTCCTCCAGGCTTCGACGGCTTTGGTGTTCGCCGCTTCGATCGCCTGGCGCACCGCCGCAGGATCGGGGGGAGCCGGCATGGCGGCCGCCGCCGCCGACTCGCCGCCACCGCCGGCGGCGCCACCCGCTCCCCCACTACAGGCGGTGAGCACCAACAGGAGCCCGGACGAGATCCCACGCACCAGCATCGCTCCACGAGGCATACGCAGTTCCTCCACGAAAGGGGTCGAGTGCCGACCAGCTCAGGAAGCGTGCGTAGACGCTAACGCGCTCGAGCCAGTCCCGCCACCCTGTTCTCTTCGCTTAGGTCATGCGCCGCCCCGCTGGCCCCGCGGGCGCCCGGGCGGGCGCGCCAGCGGACGTCCTGCTTGCCGCCCTTAGCGCGGCTGCACGACCAGCGTCGGTACCGTGCTCCCGCCGCCGGCGGTGACGTTGAGGAGCGCCGCCGTCGAGAGGCGCGTCAGCATCCCTTCCATGTGATCGCCGTGCGAGATGAAGGGGGCCGTGTCGAGCATGCGGTCGAGGACGTGCACGCGACCGTCGACCCAGCTCGGATAGGGCTCGCTGGGAATCGCGACCTTCTCCTGGACGATGAAGGGCTGCGAGAGCGCATCCTGGATCGCCGCCTCCCACTCGGTCGCGTTCACGGTCCATCCCAGGGTGATCCCCTTACCGCCGTATTCGTCGTTGGGCTTGAGGACCAGGTGCTCCCGGTTGTCCTGCATCCACGGGACGAGGTCGATCACGTCGCCGCGGTGCGTCGTCCGACGCTCGCGCACCACGCGCGTCCACGGGATGCAGTCGTGGATCGCCTCCAACTCGTCCGGCGAGAACAGCTCGGCGTTGGCTTCGTCCGACAGGACCGCCAGCGAGGCCTTCTTGTGCAGGATCTTGCAGCGGAAGCCGTCGACCTGGGGGCGCGCACGCTGGGGCACGGCGGGGACGACTTCGTGGGCCAGGCCGACGGTTTCGATCAACTGGCGGATGAGGACGCGCTTGTAGATCAGATCCGCCGGCTTCCCGGCCACCCAGAGCTGTCCGTCGCGGTACTCGCAGCGACGCGGGTCGTCGATGACCGCCTCGATGCCTAACGTGGCGAAGTGCTGGCGATAGAGCTCGAACTCGGTGCGGGTCGGGACGTCGTCCCAGTCGAGGATGGCCACGCGCGGGCGGCGGCGCGTCCCGGCAAACTCGTACCACGCCGCGAGGATCGCCCCTACCACGCCAGGCACCGCCGGCATGGTCATGATGTCGTAGTGCCGCGAGAATTCGCGCACCGCCGGGGCATCCATGAACACTTCGGCCAGCGCATCGTCGTACGCGGCGCCGGCCGGCGTCTCGGCGTTGTACTCGGTGAGACCTAGCTGTCCGGTGCCGGAGACGTAGAAGAAGTCCAGGCGAGAGGTGGGCGACGGCCAGTCGTAGCCCGGCGCGTCGGCGAGCAGCGTCTCCTCCCAGTCGAGCAACCCGAACTGGTCACGAAACGGGCGATCGGCGATCGCCCGCGCGTACGCCCGCTTCATCGCGCGCATGAGCGGGCGAATGCGCCCCTGCAGCGACGCCACCTCGCGCGGCGTCGTGAGCCGCGGCCGCAGCACCGTGCACAACGGCCGCCCCCCGAAGATCAGCCCGCGCCGCGTGAGCGCCGCCTCGATGTGGGCATGCGTCTCCTCGGCGATGTCGGGGGTGAGGAGTTCGTGGTAGCGGTTGATCAGGTCGTTAGGAATGATGCCCTCGGCCGTTTGCAGTCACTCGTCTTCTCGTCTTCTCGTCTTCTCGTCTTCGCCGCGCTACCGTGATGCCGTGAACAACGACGACCACTTCGCCTCCACCGAGGTGCGCCGCGGCTCTTTCGCCAGTTTGATCGCGAGGTCCGCCATCCCCTTCACCACCCACTCGAAATACGTCGGTGTGAGCGAGTAGACGTCCATGTCGGGGGCGCAGTTCATGAAGTCGATGGCGTAGGGGACGCCGTCCTTCACGGCATACTCCAGCGAATTCATGTCGTAGCCTAACGCGCCGCACAGCGTGCGCGAGTCCTTGATGATCCGCTCGCGCATGGCCGGCGCGAGGTAGTCGTCGTCGACGATGTACTTGCGCGCCTTGGGGTCATAGTGCATGGGGAGCACTTCTTCCTGCCCCAGGCACAGGCAGCGCACGAACTGGTCCCACTGGATGAACTCCTGCACGATCATCGTGAGGAGCCCCGACGAGTTGTAGTTCTCGATCAGCTCCTGCACGGTGTGGCAGACGTACACTTCCTTCCACCCGCCGCCGTGCGCGTCCTTGAGGATGCAGGGCATCCCGATGTAGCGGGCCAGCGCGTCCCAATCGAGCGGGAACTTGAGGTTGCGCAGCGACTCGCTGGGGACGATGCCGGGGACATAGTCCTTGTTCGGCAGCAGGACCGTCTTGGGCGATGCCACGCCAAGCTTGGTGGCCAGCGCCGCACCGAAGAACTTGTCGTCCGCCGACCACATGAACGGGTTGTTGATGACCGTCTTCCCCTCGAGTACGGCCTTCTTGAGGTAGGAGCGGTACATCGGCACCTCGTGCGAGATGCGATCGATGAGCACGTCGTAGGGGATGGGACCATCATGATGATCCCCGCCCAGCTTGGCGAACTCGGCGACCACACCGGCATCGCGCTTGTTGACTTCCTCGATGAAGGCAGGAGGCCAGGACCACTCTCTTCCCACTACCAACCCGACACGCTTCTGCATTTGGGGGGACTCCGAGCTGTAGTTGAATGGCTATTGGACGGAAGACGGGAGACGGGAGCCGGGAGTGCGCGCGGCGGCGCCGCGCGCCGTGCTTGTGCGAGGTGAGATGAGTGCAGGGAGTAAGCGGCGGCCAGCGATGGCCGACGCGCTACGCGCGTCGGCACTCCCGTCTCCCGTCTCCCGACTCCCGTCCCTAGTCATGCCCCCCCACATACATCTGGATCATCCGCTCCCACACCGGCCAGTCGTGGGCAAAGCCGTCCCACTCGCGCAGGGCATTGCCGATCCCCTTGCGCCACAGGATGCCGGAAAATTCCTGGTTCTGCTGATAGTGCGGGTCGCCCTTGCCGATGCCGAGGATGATGTCCTGCCGGCGCAGCGCATCCAGGCGCCAGGGCTCCCACTCGTTCGGGATGAACTCGAACGGGTTGCAGGCGTAGACGTTCCCGTCCGAGTACTCCCGCGTCATCCCGCGAATGTCGTAGACCCCGCTCATCCCCAGGATGCGATGCACGCGCGTGGGATGGCGCAGCCCGAACGACATGGCGAGGAAGGCGCCGAACGACGCCCCCGTCGCAATCACGTAGCCATGGTTGTTCACGTGCTGCGTGAACGGGAGCAGTTCGTCGGTGAGGTAGCGATCGTACGCCAGGTGGCGCCACGCCCGCTCTCCCGGGTGAATCGACTTGTTGTACCAGCTCGCGTTGTGGTTGCTGTCGAGGCACCAGAGCTGGAACCAGCCGCGCCGGATGGCCTCGTACAGCACATCCGGCATGTAGCGGTTAGGCCACTCGTTATGGTCCCCCATCGTGGTGGGGAAGGCCAGGATGCGCGCCCCGCCGTGCCCGAACCAGCGCACGTGCATGTGGCGTCCGACCGCGGGGGAATACCAGACGTGATGATGGCCGTGGACGCGCGTGCTCATGGCGTCGGGTGCGCGCGTCCGTTCATGCCGATGCCTCGTGCTCCTCGGGCCAGTGATCGTGCTCGTCGTGCCCGTGCTGCGGATGCCCGGCGGCATGCGACGCATCGTGCAGCATGAAGGGGAGCGCGTGCCGGATGCGCCGTCCCCACGATTCCTCGTTGTGCATCCCGTGCTCGTCTTCCACCCACGACAGCGTCTCCCCCATCGAATAGCCCTTCTCCGCCAGAATGTCGCGCATCTCCCGCGCATTCATGAGCGTCCCGTGCCCCTCGCGCGTTCCCACATCGAGGTACAGACGCCCGCCCACATGCGGGGCCGAGCGAACATACGGGAAGATGGCGCGCTCCGCGAACCAGAGTGCCGGCGACATGATCCCTGCAAAGCCGAACGCGTGCGGGTGACGAAAGAAGGCGTACAGCGAGATCAGTCCTCCCATCGACGACCCCACGATCCCCGTCCCCTCACGCCCGGCGTAGGTGCGGTACTGCGCGTCGATCATCGGTTTGACCGTGCGCACGACGAAGTCGACATAGGCGTCGCCACCACCACCCCCCGCGCGCGCATCGACAAAGGGCGAATACTCGCGCAGGCGGTCGACCCCCATGTTGGGAATCGCCACGACGATCGCCCGTCGCCCCCGGTGCCCGGCGCGCGCCATCGCCTGATCCACCCCCCACTCCCCAGCAAACGACGTCGCCGGGTCGAACAGGTTCTGCCCGTCGTGCATGTAGATGACGGGGTACGGATGTTCGGTGCGGTGATAGCTGCGCGGGAGATAGACGCTGATGTCGCGCCGGTTGTTCAGCTCCGGCGAATAGACGTCCGGAATGACCTCCAGCGACCCGGGCGGGGTCCGGCGGCGGGACGTCCATTTGCGGAGGTACTGAGTGCTCACGTACATGCGACGTGTTCGGGGAGCGAGCCGGCGGGTGCGGCGTCAGGCACGGCGTGGCGCGCGACGGTCGGCAGGCGGATGTCGCAAAGTGGGCAGAAAGGGGGGGACGGGGGAAGGGCGACGCGTGCCGGCGTGCCGTCTGCCCGTCATGTCGCGTGCGAATGCCACGACGCCGATCGTCGACGCGCCGGTCAGCCAGCGGGCCCGATGAGCGCGCGGAATCTCGGACGGTCGCGGAGGATGGCCAGACGCGGATCGATGCGCAGCCACTCGCGACTCACGTACACGGGCTGCGCCAGCACGGCGACCAATTCATCAATCGCCCGATCGTCACGCCCGGCCCACGCGAGGGCGATTGCAGCCAGATACTGCTCCGACGGGCCGAACTGCCGATCGCCAGCCTCGCGAATCCCTTGCAGCGTCGCATCGGCCACGCGCGCCGCTCCGTCGCGATCGCCCACAAAGGCCAGCGCGGCCGCCAGCTGCGCTCCGACCTCGGGCGACCGTCGCGCGTCGCCCCGTAGCAGCGGGACGGCCCGCGCCGCCTCGGCACGCGCGGCCACCGAATCGCCGCGCGCCGCGAGCACCTGTGCACGCACGAACAATCGCGACGCGGGCGAATCAAACACGGAGTCGCCGAGTGCGAGCAGCGTATGCTGCTGCGCGGGAGACAGCGCCCACCACAGCTCGAACGTCTCGGCGAGATAGGGGAGCAGGAGCGACGGCTGCATCGCCGGCGAGGCGAGCCCGGAATCGATCATCGCGCGCGCCCCTGCCAGGTCGCCACGCCCCAACCTGGCCATCACGCGCCAGTGCAGGAGCTGCATGTTCCCCGGCGCCAGCGCCAGCCCGCGCGCCGCCGCGAGGTCGGCCGCGTCCCATTGCCGCAGCCACGTGTGCACATGCGCCAGTCGCCACCACACCCCGGGCGATCGCGGATCCATGCGCTGCGCCAGCTGCAAGTGCGCCAGCGCCGAGTCGGGGCGCCCGGTCACCAGTTCCAGCATCGCCCCCTGTGAGAGCAGCATCGCGTCGGTGGGATGGTCACGCAGCCCGCGGCGCACCGCCGCCAGCGCCCCGGCCGGCGATCCGTCGAGAAAGCGCGCGATGAGGCTCTCCGCAAACGGCGTCGAGACGTCGCCAGGTGCAAGTCGTGTCGCCATGGCCAGGGCGCGTCGCGCGTCGATGATCGCCGTCGGCGTCAGCGGCATGCGCGACAGCAGGAAACCCCGCACGAAGGCCAGGCGCGCCCACGCCGCCCCGAACGTCGAGTCGCGCGCCACCGCACTCGCGTACTTCGACTCGGCGCGCTGGAGCGACGGCACGTCGATCACGCTCCCGCCCTGACTCGCCGCCTCCCCCGCGAGATAGTCGTCGTACGCCTGCAGGTCACGCGTCGGGCGATCGGCGAGCCCTCCGCTGCCGCGGAGACCGAGGGCGACATGCGTTGCGGCGGCGACGCGGGCCGCGATCTGTGCCTGGACGTCGAACACGTCGGCCAGCGCGGTGGTCAGCGACTCCTCCCACCGTGTGACCGCGGTCTCCCCCACGATCTCCACCAGCGACGGATTGATCACGACCCGGTCTTCCCCTCGCGCCCATCGCACCGTCCCGGTGAGGAGGTAGCGCGCCCCCACCTCGCGCGCCGAGGTGACATCGGTCGTGATGCCCGGCCGGAGGCTCATCGACGTCGCGCGCGCGACAACCTCCAGTCCGTTGCTGCTGGCGAGCGAACTGCGAATGGCATCACTCACCCCCTCTGCGAAGTACGCATCACCAGGTTCCCCCACGTTTTCGAACGGGAGGACGACGAGGCGCACCGGGGCGTTCGCCGCGGCGCGCGTCGCGGCGCCAGTCGCGGCGCCGGTCGCGGCGGCAGGCATTGCATCTGGCGGAACCGGCTGAGCGTCGCGCGTGCGCAGGAACGCCACCCCTGCCACGACGAGGATGGCGACGGCGGCCACACCGAGCGTGAGCCGCAGGGACGGGGGCGTCGACGATGCCGCGGAGACGGCGCCGGTTGTCGCGCTTCGCTCCACCGCGGCGACGAAGTCGGCCAGCGTGGCAAAGCGATCGCGCGGCGACTCGCACAGGGCGCGCGCGATCGCGTCCGAGAGCGCGCGCGGCACGTCGATGCGCACCTCGTGCAAGGGGCGCGGGACCGGCTCGCGCCGCGATCGACGGCGTGGCACGGTGCCATCGGCGTTCGCGAAGGGATGCCGCCCCGCCAGCATTTCGTAGCCCACCAGTGCGAGGGCGTACTGGTCGCTCGCCGCCCCGACGTCTGGCGCACCGTCGAGTTGCTCCGGGCTCATGTAGGCCGGCGTGCCGATCAGCATCCCGGTGGCCGTGAGCCCCGCGTCGCCAGGCGCCGACTCGGGGACCTCCGCCACCTGCAACGCGCGCGCGATGCCGAAATCGGCGACCAGCGTGGCGCCGTCGCGGGTGAGCAGGAGGTTTTCCGGCTTTATGTCGCGATGGACGATTCCTTCGCCGTGCGCGGCGTGCAACGCCTGCCCCGCCTCCACGAGGATGCGGCGGGCCTCCGCCACGTCGAGTCGCCCGTGGCGCACCAGTCGCGCGCGCAACGTCTCACCATCGACCAACGGCATCGCATACCACAGATGCCCGGCCGACTCGCCCGAATCGAGGACCACGCAGATGTGCGGATGCTGCAACCGGGCCGCCATCCGGATCTCGCGCATGAACCGTTCGGCGCTTGCCAGCGAACGCCTCGCCTGGCCGGGCAGCACCTTGAGCGCCACGCGTCGCTGGTGCTTGCGGTCGTGGGCGACATACACGGTCGCCATCCCGCCGCGCGCCAGTTCGCGCTCGACTTCGTAGCTGCCAAAGCGCTCCCCCGGCGTCGGGACGTGCCAGGAGTCGCCCCGAGTGTCGCCTTCCCTCGCCGACGCTCCCCGCGCCGCCTCCGCCAGTTGGTCAGGCGTCGCGTCCATCACCCGATGCGCCTTCGCATCGATCGCAAGCAATGCCGCGACTTCGGCGCGCACGTCGGGCTCGCCGGGACACTGCGCGTCGAGGAATGCATCGCGCGACGCCTCGGGAAGCGCGACCGCTTCGTCGAACAGCGCCCGCACGCGGCGCCACCGCGCGACGTCATCGTCGCGCGAACGCTCACCCATGCTGCGTCCCACCCGGTCGCGCGCGCGCGGCGCTCCCATCATCAGGCGTCCCCTCGTCAAGCGCCCTGGCCAGCCACGCTCGCGCACTGCGCCAGTCGCGTTGCACCGTGGGAGTCGAGATGCCTAACGCCTCGGCGGTCTCTTCCACCGACAACCCGGCAAAGAAACGGCACTCGACCACCCGTGCCTGCCGTTCGTCGAGCGATTCCAGTCGCTGGAGCAGGTCGTCGACCGCCACCACCTGCTCCGCGCTCACCGCCGGAATCCCGAGCTGGTCGTCGAGCGTGACGGGCAGTGCCCCGCCGCCACGCTTGTCGCTGAGGCGATCACGGGCCGCGTTGGCGAGCACCTGCCGCATGGCACGCGCGGCGACGCGAAAGAACGCCTGCCGCCCGATCCACTGCGGCGCTTCTCCGGCTCCCACCGATCGCGCGAGCTTGAAGTACGCCTCGTGCACCAGCGCCGTCGCGCTCATGGTATCGCTCGCCCGCCCCTGACGCACGCGTCCGGCCAGCCGCCGGAGCTCGGCGTAGACGCCGGCAAACGCGGCGTCGAACGCGTCGCGATCCCCGCGTCCGGCCGCTTCCAGCCAGCCTGTCACCTGTTCGGCGTTGGGGGCGGGCGAGGGATCGCCCTCGCGGGACAGCGCGTCCTCCATGATCGGTCGTTCGGCAGATTCGGGTACGGTGGGATGAGGACTTCGAATTCTATCATCTCCGCCGAGGCTCGCCATGCTCCGCTCGCCCATCCCCTTCCGTCGCTCGCGTCTCGTCTCCATTTCGCTCGCCCTTGGCGCCGTCGTGGCGCTGGGCGCGTGTTCGAACGACGACGACTCCCCCACCGCGCCGGTCGCCGCCGCCGTGCTCGATCGCCCGGCCGCTGCCACCGTCGTCTCGGACTCCATCGCGATCCTCGGCGTGGTGTCGCGCCTTGACGCCGCCTGGGGCGCCATGGACGCCGCCGCATGGAGCCGCGAGTTCTCGTCCGACGCGCAGTTCGTCAACATCCTCGGACAAACGATGGATGGCAACACGGCCATCCGGGAACGGCATGCGTTCCTGTTCGGCGGGCCATTCAGGGGGAGCCGGCTGGCCAGCACCGTGTCGCGCCTCAAGTTCGTCGGTCCCCTCGCGGCGGTGGTGGAATGCAACCAGAGCCTGACGGGCTATCTGGCCCTCCCGCCGGGCGCGCGCGAAACGCAGCCCGGTGTCCTCAAGACGCGCATGGTGCACGTCCTGGCCAAGGTCAACGGTACGTGGACGATCATCTCCACGCAGAACACGCAGCTGCAACCGGCGTAGGTTCCACACGCAAGACGCCCCGGCGAAGCGGGATTCCTCGCCGGGACGCTTGGCGGGTCGGTCGCTACTCCACGCGCAGCACCAACCCGCGCAATGCCGGCACCGAGAGCCGAACGGTCATCGCGTCGCGCCCCACCGTGCCGATCACCGCGCGCGCGCCATCATCGCCGTATCGCACCAGCGTGGCTCCGGCGCGCAGCGCATACGCGCGCGGATCGAGCCGGAGTTCGACGTCTTGCACCTGGTCGGAGATGCTCGCGAGCGCCAGCGCCACGCGCCCGTCCCGTGCGCGCCACGCCCCGCTGAGCACCAGCGGCGCGCGCGTCACCGCCTCGGTCGCCCCACCGCGCCGCGCCGCGTAAATCGACACGCGCGACATGAGCACGTTGGCCGAATCCACGCGGAGCGCGGGCGCCCGCAGCATCGTTCCGTCCAGGAACCAGTGACGGAAGCCATACCGCAGGCGCGCCAACCGCTCGAGATAGTCGATCTCGTTGCGACGCGCCGTCAGCTGCTCGGGGAGGAAGTTGGCGATCGTCGGCTGCATCCCCCACACGAACATGCGCGCCTGCTCCAGCAGGTACTGCTGCCGGTACTTGAGGTCGAGCAGCGTCATCGCGTTCGCGGGACGCGTCGCCACCGGCCACAAGTCGTCGTACGGCGGCCAGGTGAGCGAGCCGTACGTTCCATAGGTCACCGCATACGGATGGTACGCCGCCTGGAAGATCGGGAGCGGCTCCCACCCGCTGGCGGGGTCCATGTAGCGCTCCTGGCTCACTTGCAGCGTCAGGAACGCATCGAGATCGGGGAGCCAGCTTTCGCCCCCGCCCTCCCCTGCATACGCGCTCGGCGTCGAGCCGGCGCGTCGGCGCAGGTCCTTGGCGAGTTCGCGGAAGCCATCCATCCAGTAGTGGCCACCACCAACGGGGTGCCCGTGGTCAGCGCTCCAGCAGGCGAGGCTCAGCACCGCCTGATCCATGTAGATCCCGTCGAGCTTGTACTGGTGGATCACCGTATCGGCGATCCCCGCATACTTTTCGCGCCAGAACTTCGTCGAGACGTCCATCGGCGCGCAGGGCAACGGTTCGAAGACGTTGTACGTCTCCTGGCGCACCTTGCCATCGCGCTCCCGCACCGCCCATCGCTCCGCGTTCTCGCGCTTCCAACTCGGCGTGTCGGTGCACCACAGCCGCTGGTTCATGTAGACGATGGCGTGCAGCCCGGCGTCGTGCGCCGTGGCCACCGCGCGCGTGAACGCCTCGGCTCCTTCGCGCGGCGGGAGATAGTCAGGGAACGAGGTGTCGTACGGCCCGCCGTGCCACCAGTGCCAAAAGACACTCACCGGGAGCCTGGCATCGGCTTGCAGCTGCGCGGCCGGTTCGAGCACCACGTTCGATCGCCCACGATTCCACACCCATATCCCCGTGTTGCGAATCCATGCCGGCGACTTCCCCGTCGCGAGCCGGCTGGTCCGCGCCCAGTACTGGCGCGTCCCCCAGGCGCGATAGCGCTCCACCGCACTGAACCAGTCGCCGTCGATCACGCCGACAATCGCGGCATAACTCGGCGTGTAGCGCGCGTTCTTGCCGGGGTTCGACAGCGCGTGCACGATCTCGTAGCCGGCCGAGCCGTCGCGCGCGCCCCACAGCGCAAAGAGCTTGCGATAGGCGAGCGTGTCGTCAGCCGCAAGGTAGAGCCCCCCGCGCCCGGGCGAGGTGAGCGAGATGGCCTGCAGCGAGAGCTGCCCGGGATACGTCCACTCCAGCCGGCGTCCCGTCCCCTCAGGCCCCGCCAGCAAGCGCCGCGGATCGCGCGACCGCTCGCCCATCCACTGCGGTACCGCCAGCTCCTCCGACGTGCCTAACGGGGCAATCCCCGTCAGGCGCGGATAGCGCAGCGTCTCCACCGCCAGCGTCTCGATCCCCTCGAGCGCGATGTGCCACGCGGTCGTCGTGTCGCGCCGGGCGCGCACGGTCGCCACCACGCGCATGGGCGAGGCCGCCCCCGGGAAGCGATCCCAGGTGAGTTGCAGCGCACCACTCGTCAGGCGGCGCCAGGCAAATCGTCCGGCCTCCGCGGCATGCAGTCGCGCCGGCGCGCTGCCGGGCGAGAAGTCGATGCTCCAGAGCCCCACGGAGTCGGTCGGGGCACCGGCCACCGCGCGCCCGGCGCCATCAACGATCGATTCGACATGTCCGTCGACCGCCGACAGGCGAAGGCGCATCCCGGACAACTGCAGCTCAGGAACGCCCGTGGTGGCGGCGCGTGCACTGCCTTGCGCCTCGAGCACATGGCTGCCGCCCGGCAGCGTGTTGGCGACGGCAGCGATGACGATGGACCAAACGGCGCGATGAACGCGTCTCACGTGGAGCACTCCGGGAATCGAGTCGAAGGCGCGCAGTTGGATACGCGCCCCATGCGATCAGCAGGCAAGCAGGGACCTTCGTCCCTGCTACGCACGTCGATCCCGAATCGTGGCATGCGCGCGCACCGGCGGCCAGTGATCGCGCCAGCGTTGCGAGACGCCCGGCGCGCGCGCGACTAGTCGCTCCGCACCACGACGGCCGGCGCCACGCGCGACGCGCGCCACGCCGGGATATACGACGACGCCATCGCCAGCGCACTCACGAGCAGCAGCGCCCCGCCATAGGCCAGGGCATCGGTGGGCGACACGCCCACCAGTACGCTCCCCATCATGCGCGTGAGCCCGAGCGCCAGCGCCCCCCCCACGACGATCCCCACCGCCACCAGGGCCGCGCTCTGTCGCAGCACCTCGCGGATCATCATCCCCGAACGCGCTCCCAGCGCCATCTTGATCCCGAACTCCTTGGATCGCTGGGCCACCGAGTACGACAGCACGCCATAGAGCCCAACGATGGTCTGCAGGAGCCCCAGCATCCCGATCGCCGTGGCCAGCGTCGCCCCCATGTTCACGAAGAAGAGGGCGATCCCCTGGTC
The DNA here is from genome assembly GCA_964560345.1 of uncultured Gemmatimonadaceae bacterium. Taxonomy (GTDB): domain Bacteria; phylum Gemmatimonadota; class Gemmatimonadetes; order Gemmatimonadales; family Gemmatimonadaceae; genus SCN-70-22. Next base: position 51,209 of record CAZLLP010000008.1, on the reverse strand, counting down.
GAGGTGCGTGGCCATTGTGCGCACGCCGTACAGCAGAATGTTCGGGTTGACCGCCGCGACGGCGTTGCGCACTGATGGCACCAGCGCCGAAGGATCGTCCCCTCGGCTCTTGATGATGAGATACGACTGCTGCGACGGCACCTGCCGGATCGGGACGTACAGGATGGGGCGCGGCGATTCCCCGAGCAGGACCATCTTCGCCGTACCGACAACGCCGATGACCTCGATGGGCGGGCCGTCCTTCGTGAAGCGCAACTGACGCCCGATGGGATCCTTCCCCGGCCACAGCGCATCGGCCAGCGTGCGATTGACGATCATCACGCGCGGCGACGTGGTGTCATCCTGGGCCGTGAAGTCGCGCCCCCCCTGCATGCGCAGCTTGATCGCGCCGACGTAGCCCGGCGACACCTGCACGATCGCGGCGCTGTACATGCCGTCGGGTGCCTGCGGCGTGCGTTCGTCGGTCACCACCGATTGCGTGCTGTAGTTTCCCGACATCGGGATGTGCGTGCTGATGGCCGCGGTCTCGACCCCCGGCAGCGCCTTGATCGACTCCAGCAGTCGATCTTGCGTCTGGCGGGACTGCGCCGCGTCGAGTCGGTGGAGCTGCAAATCGGTCTGGGCCAGCAGCAGGCGGTCGCGCGAGAAGCCGAGGTCGAGGTTGGCCGCGCTGCGTGCGGAGCGTATGAACAAGCCACCGCAGACCAGCAGCACGAACGAGACGGCCACCTGCGTGACCACCAGCGCCGAGCGCAGGCGCGTGCGCGCACGCCCCACGCTCCCGGTGCGCCCACCGTCGCGCAGCACTTCGCTCACCTGCGAGCGCGCCCCCATCAACGCTGGCGCCAGCCCGGAAATCACCCCGGCAAGCAACGAGATGAGGGCGGTGTAGCCAAACACGCGCCAGTCGAGCTCGAGGCCGAAAGTGATGGGAAAGTCCACGGCAATCTGCAGCGTGTTGAGCCATCCGATGCAGAAGCGCGCCACGAAGAAGGCCAGCACGAGGCTCGCCACGCCCAGCAGGACGCTCTCGGTGAGGAGCAGGCGCACCACTCGTCCGGGCGACGCGCCTAACGCCGACCGGATGGCGATCTCGCCGCGCCGCACGGTGGCGCGCACGAGGAGCAGGTTGGCCACGTTGGCGCACGCCACCAGGAGCGCCAACCCGACCATCCCGTAGAACACGCCTGCCACCCACGGCGTCAGGCGCGACACCGCATACTCGGGGCGCGTTCGCAGCTCGCGCTCCATGATGAGGCGCTGGTCGGCAAACTCGAGCGGGTACTTCGCGGTCAATTCATCGGACAGGCGCGTGAGCGCGCTGCGCGCCTGGGCGAGCGTGACGCCCGGCTTGGTATAGGCGAGGATGCGGAACGATCCCCATCCCATCGACTCCATGTTCTGCCGCATCGCCGGATCGACCGAGATCGTCGTCTCTACCGGGATGATCGCGTCGGGCTCGATGAGCGGCTGCGTTCCGCGGAAGGTGCGCGGGAGCACGCCGATGATCGTGAACGGCAGTTCGTTGAGGTGAATGACCTTGCCGATCACCGCCGGATCGCGATTGAAGGCACGATCCCAATACGAGTCGTTGAGCACGACGACCTGCGCACGCGTGGCGGCGTCCTGCGGCGTGTAGAGCCGACCGAGCGCAGGGCGCACGCCGAGCGCGGTGAAGTAGTTGTCGCTCCCGGCTAGGATGAAGGAGCGCACCGACTCGTCGCCCGTGCGCGTCGCCATCTCCCATCCCATCCAGGCCACGGCATCCTCGAAGACACCGGTGAGCTGCTTCACCTCGCGATACATGGGATAGGAGACGCTCCCCACCATGTCGCTCTTCTTCTCACCGGCGGCCACCACGGTGAGGCGATCGGCGTCGCGCACTGCCAGCGGCTTGAGCAGGAAGGCGTTGACCGCGGAAAAGATCGAGGCGTTGGCGCCGATCGACAGGCCGAGGGTGATGATGACCGAGAGGGAGAAGAGCGGCTGCCTGACGAGCGTGCGCACCACGAAGGCCGCGTCGCCCCAAAGCGTCTGCCACCCGGCGCGCCGCGTGTCGGCGCGCGACCGTTCGCGTTCGAGGCGTTGCATCTGCGCCTGCACGCGGGCGCGGTCGCCAAAGCGACGACGCGCTTCCTCCTTGGCGTGCACGGGGTCCATCCCGCGCGCCACCAGTTCGCGTTCGCGCATCTCGAGGTGGAAGGCGATCTCGTCCTCGACGTCGGCCTCGGGGCGCGCCCCGAAGAATCGCAGGTAGCGACGGGTGCGATCAGGCAGCATGCGAACTCCCTAGGCCAGCGTCGGATTCAGGTCGAGCGCACGGAAGATCGCGCGCGCGAATCGGGTGAACTCGTCCACTTCGGCGTCGAGCTGGGTGCGGCCGAGCGGGGTGAGGGCGTAAAAGCGGGCACGCCGGTTGTTTTCGGACAGCCCCCACTCCGAAGTGATCCAGCCGCGCTTTTGCAGCCGGTACAGCGCGGGATAGAGCGAGCCTTCCTCGATCTTGAGTTCGTCTCCCGTGGCGCGTTCGATCCAACGCAGGACGCCGTAGCCGTGCGTGGGATCGACCTTGAGGGCGCGCAGGATCAGGAGGTCGAGCGTGCCGCGGAGGAGTTCGAGCGTTTCGGGTTGCACAGTCTTTCCCCTAGAATTTCTAGGACAGTAACGACGCTCTCCTAGATACGCGAGGGGAGACGAAAGGTTTCGGCGCGCTCGAGTTGGCCCTCAGGGGAAGCGCGGCCCTTCATCTGACAGCGGGACGGGGCGAAAAGGCGACCTGCCCCTCCGCGGGGCGTCGGCCTCGTCGAGCCGCGATCGCAGGTCGCGCCAACCGAAGGCGATTCCGTGCTTTACATCGGGATAACTCATTCGCTATGTAGTGGCATGCTGAGTCATCATCTCATCCGGGAGGCGCGACGCCGCGGGCGGTTGACGCAGGCCGAGCTGGCAATGCGCGCCGGGACCACGCAGTCGGCGGTGGCGCGTTGGGAGGCCGGGCGCTCGCTCCCGTCGCTCGAGAAGCTCAAGGAGCTGGTGGAGTGCTGCGGTCTTGAGCTGGCGTTCTCGCTGATGCCGCGCCGCGAGGCCGAGGAGCGGGTGCTCGACCAGTTGCGGGTGCTGTCGGCGAGCGAGCGGCTGCAGCGGCTGCTGGCCGCGATGCCGTACGCGGAGGGGGAAGCGGCGACCGACGCGACGGGGGCCGCATACGAGGATGACGTCTTCGACCCGCTCTCGCTCCTGGCCGCGCTCGAGCGGCACGGCGTGAAGTACGTCCTGCTGGGTGGTCTCGCCGCGACGCTGCACGGCTCGCCGATCCTGACCACCGACGTCGACATCGCCCCGGAGCGCGGCGCGCAGAACCTGGAGCGACTGGCCGCCGTGCTGGCCGAGTTGGGGGCGATGACGCGCGGGGGGGGTGATCCGCGGGCGTGGACCCCCGACCTGTCAGCGACCGGGCTCGCGCGCGGATCGGTGCATCGCCTGCACACGCGCTTCGGTCCGTTCGACCTGCTGTTCGAGCCAACGGGGACGTCGGGCTACGAGGACCTGCGGCAGCAGGCAGAGTCGGTGCGCGTTGGCGAGACGACGGTGATGCTGGCCTCGCTCTCGGATGTGATCCGCTCGAAGGAAGCGGCGGGGCGAACCGACGATCGCGCGACGGTGGCCACGCTTCGTCGGCTGCAAGGTCGGGGACCGTCGTCTGGGGGCGCGCGTCGCGCGGGCGACTCGCTGGGCACCGAGGGGGCCGCATGACGCCGCCGGCCGGGGCGCGGGTGGGGTTGGCGATCGGAGCGATCATGGTCGCGCTCGGCGTGTACATCGCGCTGCGCGTGCTGGCCACGGGGGCGCCGCCGCTCACCGGGGCGCTGTGGCTCGACCTCGCCTTCGGGTTCTTCTTCGTCGTCCGCGGCGCGCTGGCGTATGCGCGCTGGCGGCGGGCGCGCGACGCGTCCGGGTAGCGGCGGGCTGGCAGTCGCTCGTTAGCCGATCGTCAGTTGCTCGTTAGTCTCGCACCAATCATGCGCCGACCTTCGGTGTATCACTGCGTTGCATCTGCATCGCTGTGGCACACGCGCTTCCCCGACTGACAGCACCACTCGCTGGGCATACGTTAGGCATGCGCGCGGCATGGGGCGTGCACTTCCCCGCCGTGCGGCGATGCATCGTGCACGCTCGCGCACACCTAACGAAGGAGAATTCCCATGCGCCGATGGACCTGGCCGGCGCTGGCGGCTGGCGGACTCGCACTGCTGAGTGCGTGTTCCGCCGATCCGACGGCCTCGCTGCAATCCCGTGTCCCGCGCCCGCTCGACGAGCCGCTCGCCGCGCTGTCGTCACCCATCCCGGTCACGTCGCGCGGTTCGGTGACGCGGACAGTGGGCAAGTGGCAGGTAACGATCACCGATCTCGGGCTCCTTCCTGGCGGGACGTACTCGAGTGCGTATGACATCAACAACCTGGGGCAGGTCGTTGGCATCGCCAGCGACGCCTCCGGCATGAACCGGCGCGTCGTCTGGCACAACGGAGCCGTCATCGACACGCTCCCACAGCCTGGCTCGGCCGTGACCACGGCGTGGCAGATGAACGAGAACGGCCAGTTTGTCGGGTTCGCCAACCAGGGGGGCGGCGGAATCGGCTACGGCGTCTTCTGGAGTGGCGGGGTCGCGCTGAAGCTCCAGCCGTTCCCGGGGACGTCGGCGTCGGGCGCCGCGGCCAACGGTCTCAACGCATTCGGCGACGTGGCCGGCGGCGGGACCGGAGGCGGGACCACCGAACCGCTCTACCGCCACGCAGGGATCTGGCGAAATGGGCTCCTGTACCGCGACATCGGCACCTTGCCCGGCGGGACCTTCGCGATGGCGAACGACATCAACGACGTCGGGCAGGTGACGGGCAAGGGGACCGCTGGCGGAACGGGGGCACGCGAGTACGCGTGGATCTGGCAGAACGGGACATACACGATCCTCCCCGATCTCCCCGGATCGTTCCTGCAGTCGGTGGGTGTCTCCATCAATGCGCGCGGCGACGTGGCCGGACAGAGCAACGGCGGCTATCCGGTGGTCTGGGCGAACGGCGCCGTGAAGGCATTGCCGCTGCCGGTCGCCTACGCCAACCGGGTCTATGAGATCAACGATGTCGGCGACGTGGTCGCGACGGTGGCCAACACCGGCGTCCTGTGGCGCGACGGCGAGTACATCCCGCTGGCGCCCTGGCCTAACGCGGCGGTGAACAACTCGGTGGCGCGCGGCATCAACAACGCCGGCGTCGTGGTGGGCGAGTCGTACTTCGAGTCGGGTCAGGGGGTGCACGCCGTCTCGTGGACCGTCACCCCGGTCGGAGGCGGCACAGTCAACACCGCGCCCACGGTGACGCTCGCGGCCACCACCTCCACCTCCATCCGTCGCGGCCAGAGCGTGACCGTGCGCGGCGTGGTCACCGATCCCGACGTGGGCGACGGGCCGTGGCCATGGACCATCACCTGGGGGAGCGGGAACGGGCAGAGCACGGGGAGCCTCGCCGCTCCGGGGGCGGTGACGTCGAGCAAGGCGTTCACGCGCACCGGGACGTTCTCGGTGAAGATGACGGTCACCGACGCGCGCGGCGCCACCGCGACGTCCAACACCATCACGGTGCGGGTGCGTTAGGCAGTGACGAGGTGCCTGTGACGGGACGCCCGCGCGGGCGTCCCGTCCCACCCGTGGCGCTGCGGACGGCCTATTCGGCCACGTAGCGCCACGGCTGCTTCACGTCATCGCGCCGCCAGATGGTGAAGTAGGGAAGGCGAAGCGGCGGTGTCGGGGCCGCGCCCGCCTTGGCGGTGCGTTCGATGGTGATGATCCCGATCGTCACTCCCACATCGCCGCTCGACGCGACGCGCGTTTCGTCGGGCCCCCACGTGATGCGGGTGGTACTGTCGACCCCGGCCTGCACGTCACGACTGATGGCATCCGGGCCAAAGGTGAACGACGCCCCGTTCCCCACGTTGGCCGCCGTCGCATCACCGTAGCGCGCGAAGGCCGCCCCGATCGTCGGACCTCCGGTGGCATCGCGGGAAAAGTCACGCTCGGCCTGCGCCAACTCTTCCACCAAACGACGGTGTGCCTTGGCGTCCGACGTCGGCGCGACGAGCCGAGGCGGGAGGGCGGGCGCCCGTTCGTCGAGCGAGACATCGCCAGCCGGTCGGCCGACGCGGCGATAGACGGCCACGCGCCACGCCCCATCCTCGCGCACCCAGTAGGCGACATACTTCCCGGGGACGAGCGTGCCGTCGGGGCGCGTGAGGGTGGTGTATCCGTAGGTGAAGCCGTGCGTCCCATCCGCCGACACGCCGGCACGGATGGGCGTCCACTGCAAGCGGGATCTCGCGGCCAGCGTGTCGCGTCGCAGCACGGCGATCGCGGCATCGCGGCCGTGGGCAAAACCGCTCGTCACGCGATCCGGGAGCACCACGTCACGCGCGAAGGTGCGGCCCAGCGCGCCGACGAGGTCGTCCGTTGCAGCTGCCGAGGAGAAGGCGCGGTCGGCGGTGAGCAGCTCACGCGCCACGTCGGCGGGAAGGCGCTGCGACGAACGCGCCTCCACCGGCGCCGAGCCCTGGAGGGCAAGCGCGAGCGCAGGAAACGCGAGTGCGGTGAGGATGGTGCGCTGACGTGCGTTCACTGGGGCACCGGCTTGGGATCGAGGTGGAAGAGTGCGTCGAACTTGCCCGTGGCCACCAGGCGATCGAGGCGATCGGCGAGCGACTTCATGAAGTCGGAGTCGACCGAGCCGTAGTCCATCCCGATCGAGATGAAGCCGCCTCCGTCGACGTTGGCTGCCTTGAGCACGCGACCGTCGAGCCGCACGACGCGATGGTATCCGTTCAGTTCGTCCGGGAGCCGCTCGGCGCCAAGCTCCTGCACCATGGCATCGACCATGGCGTTGCGCAGCTCGGTGCCGCCAGGGCGCAGGTAGTAGCTCGACATGGCCCCCTTCGCGTCGATCTCGCGATCGCCCGTGTACGGGATGGGAGTGAAGCCGGGGCGTTCCGCCAGCCGCAACCCGTCACCACCGTCGCGCCGCCACTCGAAATGATGCGTCACCCACGCCGGATCGATGCGATGGTAGTCGTTGAAGCGCATGCGCGGACGGTCGATGTCGAGCAGGTACGACGCCCCCGTCGACCACCGCGTCACCACGAGCACGGGATGCTCCTCGCCTCCCGCGTGTGCATACCACACGTAACTCGATTCGTCCGGCGACAGCGCGAGCGGCGGCAAGCCGTTGATAGCATACACCTCGCCCTGCTCGCTGTCGCGCAGCGGAGGGACGACGCGCGCTGGAATCGTCATGAACGACAGCGTACGCGTGTCGAGCACTCCGTTCGGCATGAGGTACAGCCCCGGCGTCCTGAACGTCGTCTGGTCAAACCACCCGGGCGCGCGCTTGCGATCGTAGGCCGCGTGCCACGCCGCCGAATCGGCCGTGAGCAGCGACGCGTCGATGGACGGGCCGCAATCCCCGGCACTGGTCAGCACCGGCTTGCTGCCGTCGTCGCGAACGATGAGGCAGGGGCCGTTGTCATTCAATTGGCCGCTGCGCACGAGCAACGCGGGCGGCGCGCCGGGGAGCTCGGCGGCCGCACCAATCGAATCGAGTGTGGCGATGGGAGCGCCACGATACGAGACCGCGAATGACGAGGTGACGGCGAGCCGCTCCACGTCGGCGGTATGGAAGAAGGCATGGATCTTCGTGGCGACTTGGAAGGCGCCCACCTGCTGCGTGCGCAGGGGTGACCCCACCTTGGCCACCTTGAAGCGGTAGGTGAACTGGTCGGGGAGTGGCGGCGCCCCGGGACGCGGGTGCGGGAGCCAGTCGCTCCACTCTTCTTCTTTAGGGCCCGGGTGCGAGGGAAGCGGCACGAGAAACCCGGCAAGCGTCGAGTCGCCAATCCCCACCGACAGCACGCGCTGGCCTCGAGCGGTCCAGATGTTGGCGACGCCCGGGACCACCCAGCGACCGTCGACCTGGTGGGCGTCCTCGACGAAGAGGATCCCGTCGCCGCGCCCGCTCCTGACGCTGCCTGACGAGCCGGCATCGAGTCGCGCGAATCCCTCGCCGGGAAAGTCGTGGGGCGCACGCGTCTCCTTGGCCGGCCAGCGCAGCTCGATGGCCAGATAGAGCCCCGCACCGTCAATCGTCGGCTCGACATCGGCCACGGCTCGACTCACGCCGCCGATGCCACCGATGAGGACCACCACGATTCCCACCGCGGTCCCCAGCACCTTCATGAAGGTGGGGGAAGCCGGCGCCATCATGCGGGCAGTGATGAGGCCAACGATGGCGCCCCCAATGAGGCCGAGCAGCGCCATGCCGATCACGAAGTAGCCGGACCCTCCTTCAAACGACGAAATGCGATGCCACGAGACCGCGAGATTGGCGACCAAACCGCCGAGCACCATGCCAACGAGGCCGGTGATCACAGCGATGGCGAGCGAAAGGAGCCAGGACATGACGAGGGGGAGAGGGGCACTGCGGCACGCCCATGGGTCGCGCGCGCGCCTGACACTACTGGCGAAACGCTGTGGGGTTTCGCGAGCGGTGTCCAGCAGCTTCGCGTGGGGCGTGTGGCCTGTGCCCATGGGGACGCGCGCGAATGACGACGCATGCGAATGGCGACGCAAGCCGACGCGTGGCGCTAGCCGCCTCGATGTTTCGGGCACAACTTCTCGCACCCCGACCCCCGGAGAACCGGCAGATGCATCGCGCCGCATTCGCGCTCGCCCTGAGCGTGCTGCTCACAGTTCCCGCGTCGCGCCTCACGGCGCAGCGCCCGCCCGACACGGTCTTTCTCGAGGAGCTGACCTGGACCGAAGTGCGCGACCTGCAGCGCGCCGGGAAGACGACGATCCTCATCGGCACGGCGGGGCAGGAGCAGAAGGGACCGCACATGGTCACCGGCGAGCATCACTTCGTGCTCGAGCACGCATCGGAGGAGATCGCGCGCGTCTTGGGCAATGCGCTCGTGGCGCCGATCATCACCTACGTCCCTGAAGGGAGCTGGGAGGCACCGCTGCGCGGTCACATGGCCAAGGCGGGATCGATCACGCTCCCCGAGGATCGGTTTGTCGAACTGCTGGTGCACGCCGGACAGAGTCTCAAGGCGGGTGGCTTCACCACCGTGATCTACATCGGCGACTCGGGGGGCAACCAAGCGGGGATGAAGGCGGCGGTGGAACAGCTCAACGCCGCCTGGGCGGGAACCGGAGCACGGGCGCTGTTCGTCGGTGACTACTACACCAAGTCGGCTGCCGACATCCGCACCTACCTCGGCACCCTCGGCTTTCCGTTGGACGTGGTGGGGAGCCACGCGGGGATGGTCGACACGTCGGAGATGATGTACGTGAATCCGTCATTCGTGCGGCGCGACAAGCTTGCACCTGGCGGAGGCTCGCGCGACAGCGGCGTGAGCGGCGATCCCACCAAGGCGACCCCCGAGCTGGGGAAGAAGCTGACGCAGATCAAGGTCGACAACGCGCTGGCGCAGATTCGCGCGCTGCTGGCCGCGGGAGGGACCAAGTGATGCGCACACGAGCGATGGTGCCCGCCCTCGCGCTCCTGGTAGCGGCCGCGCCGTTAGGCGCCCAGACACGCAAGTTCCTGGTGCAGGGCCCGCCCTATCTCGAGGCGATGACGTGGACCGAGATCCGCGACGCGATTGCCGGCGGAACGAAGGCGGTCATCATCCCCACCGGAGGCACGGAGCAGAACGGACCGCACATGGTGCTGGGGAAGCACAACTACATCGTGACCTTCGCGGCGGGACAACTCGCCGCTCGGCTGGGGAACGCCCTGGTGGCGCCCACGGTGCAGTACGTCCCCGAGGGTGACTGGTCCAAGCCCGACTTCGGCGAGAAGCCCGGGGTGATCACCCTTCCCTCGCCGGCGTACGAACGCCTGCTCGATGCGGCGGTGCGTTCGCTCAAGGTGCACGGCTTCACCGACATCCTCCTCATCGGCGACAGTGGTGGCAACCAGCAGGGGCTCGTGGCGGTGGCCGATGCGCTCAACAAGGAGTGGAGCGGAACGGGGGTGAAGGTGTACGCGCTCGTCGACTACTACCAGAAGGGGCGCGTGCAACTGCGCGACTACCTGCTCAAGACCTTTGGCTGGGACGCGCAGACGGTGGGGACGCATGCCGGGACCACCGACACGTCGCAACTCCTCTACGTGCATCCGGAGGGAATTCGCACCGATCGCCTGGCACCGGGGGGCGGGAGCAAGGACTCTGGCGTGAATGGTGACCCGACCAAGGCGACGGCAGCCATCGGGAAGGTGGCGATCGACCTCAAGGTCGACGCCGCGGTGGCGCAGTACAAGGCGCTGAAGTCGGCGCCGTAGCGCCGCGCACAGCACCTAACGCGAGGGGCCGGCGATCGTTCGCCGGCCCCTCGTCACATGTGTACCGCGTGCAGTCGGTCAGCAGGAGACGCACTTGTGGTTGTTCTTCGAGCCCAGGCTCTCCAGCAGCTTCACCGTCTCGAGATACGGCGAGATGCGCTGCACCGGACCGTTGGCCATGTCGGCGGTGGTCTGCCCGGTGCGCGCAATGGCCGTGACGTCGCCCCCCTTTGACACGAGGTACTTGATCAACTCGTTGTCGCCGCGCGCGGCCGCGTGATGCAGCGGGGTGTAGCCATTGAAGTCGCGGGCGTTCACGTCGGCCCCCAGCTCTTCCACCAGGAACTTCACGGCCGGAAGCCACCCGTCAGGGACATGGCGGTGATCGTTGGCCGCGAAGCCCTGTCCGTAGCCGACGCCCGACGCCGCGTGAATCGCCAGGACGCCGAGCCCGCCATCGGGGATCGGCGCGAGCCCCGACGGATCTTCGCGCGGCGGGCCGCTGGACGCGCGACGCGCGCGCGCCGCCGGCTTGATGGTCCCGATCCTGGGGTCGGCCCCAGCCGCCAGGAGCAACTTCATGGCGGCAACGTCGGTGGCGTAGGCCGCGCGGAAGAACGGCGTCGCGCCGGCGAAGTCGACGCGGAGGTTGTCGCGGTTATACGTGGTGTACCAGAGCGAGCGCTTGAGGCGCGCGTTGGGGTCGGCCTTAGCCTTGAGCAGCGCCTCCACCACGTCGAGGTAGGTGGCCCGCTGCTGCAACTGGTACGCAGGCTGCGGGGTACGCGTGGACGGGGCCCACTCCTTGTTGAGGATCGCGTAGAGCGGGGCGGCGCCGGCGTCGCTGGCGAGGTTGGGATCGGCCCCGCGGGAGAGGAGCGCCAGCGCGGCGTCGTACTGCCCGTTGATGGCGGCCATGAGGAGCGGCGAGGTGTGATCGCCCGCGCTCACCTGGTTGATGTCGGCGCCGCCATCCAGCAAGGCGGCGATCACGTCCCGGTGCCCTTCGCGCACCGCCAGCAGCAACGCGGTGTGTCCCCCCTGGGGGCCGAGCAGTTCGGTGTAGCCGGGCGAATCGTCGTCGAGCCCCGGTCCGCCCTGCGCCGCCAGCCGTGCCTCCTCGGCGGCCGTCGCGGCGGCGGCACTGGCGAGCGCCGCCGCGTTGGCCGATTCACGCTCGGTCGCGAGTGCGGCGTGCACCGCCGCTTGTACCTGACGGGCGTCGGGTTGCCAGTTGGGATCCTTCGCCTTGCCCTGCGCCTCGCGCAGTTGCGCGAGGACGGCGTTGCGCTTGTTGCGGGCTTGCCGGTCCTGCGCGCTGCTGGCCATGGGGTCGACCGTGCGGGCGACGAGTCCCGGCTTGGCGCCACGGGCGAGCAGGGCGCGCACGCCTGCGGCGCGGCCGCGTGCCGCCGCGACCATGAGCGGCGTCTGCCCCCAGGTCGGCTCGGCGGCGTTCACGTCGGCCCCCGCAGCGGCGAGGGCGGTGATCACCACCGAGTCGCCGCCCATCGCCGCCAGATGCAACGTGGTTGCCCCTTCGGTGGTGACCGCGCGAGCGTCGGCGCCAGCACCGAGCAGCGTCTTCACCACGGACGCGTTCCCTCCCTGGCTGGCGATGTGCAGCGGCGTGTAGGCCCCGATGCGCGTGGTGGCCTTCACACTCGCCTTGGCACGAAGCAGGACTGCCACGAGCGCCGCGTCGCCGCGGTTGGCGGCCCAGTGCAGCGCGGTCATCCCATCGCCTTGCGCCGCGTTTACGTCACCTCCCTTGGCCAGGAGGGCGCGCACCGCCGCCACGTCGCCGCGCATCGCCGCATCGGCCACGGGGGCGAGAGGGGCTGCAGGAAGCCACGGCGCGCGCTCGGTGGCCGGGAGGTGCAACGGATGCAGGGGGAGGGCGCTCGCCGTCCCGACCGGAAGGGCGAACGCCATCAGGCCAACAATGCGCAGCCGATGTGCCGAACGGTGTGATGTCATGAGACGCAGTCGGTCAGCAGGTCAGAACGTGAATTCGCCGGTGCTGTCGCCAAAGCTCTGCAGGTCGTCCATCCCCATCCGGTGCATGAGCGAGAGCATGGCGTTGGCCATCGGTGTGCCGTCGGGAGCCTTGAGGTGCACGTTCCCCGCGATCTTGCCGTTGCCGCCCCCTAGGAGGATGAGCGGGCAACGCCGATGGTTGTGCGTGTTGCTGTCGGACATCGGCGAGCCGTAGACGATCGTCGTCTTGTCGAGCAGCGGCTTGTCGCCGTCCATCGTCGTCTGGAGCTTTTCCAGCAGGTAGGGGAGCAGGCTCACGTGATAGCGATTGATCTCGGCGAACTCCTTCACGCGCGCCGGGTTGTTGCCGTGGTGCGACGCGGGGTGGAAACCGGTCATGATCCCGCTGTCGGGATAGACGCGGGCCGAGGCATCCCGTCCCATCTTGAAGGAGAAGACGCGCGTCATGTCGGCCTGCAGCGCCAGCACCTGCAGGTCGAACATGATCTTCACGTGTTCGCCGAACGAGTCGGGGACCCCCGCCGGTGCCCCCGCGAGTTCGCGCTCTTCGCCGCTGGAGTTGCGCTTCTCGACGTGCTGGATGCGCCGCTCGATCTCGCGGATGTTGTCGAGGTACTGGTCCATGCGTGCCCGATCGCCGGCGCCGAGCTCGCGCTTGAGCTGTGCCACGCGCCCGGTGATCCAGTCGAGCACCGAGCCGGTGCTGCGGGTGCGGGCGGCGCGTTCGGCCGGCGTGCCGCCGGTCCCGAACAGCTGCTCGAAGGCGACGCGCGGGTCGCGGATCATCGGGAGCGGCTCGGTGGGTGACGCCCAGGAGATCGAGTCGGTGTACATGCACGAGTAGCCGTACGCGCAGCCTCCGGCGCGGTCGAGCGGCTCGATACAGAGCTGCATGGACGGGATCGGCGTCGCCTGGCCAAAGCGCTGCGCGTACATCTGGTCGAGCGACGTCCCTACATAGATGTCCGACCCTTCCGTCTGCGTGGGGTGCGACTGGGTGAGGAAGACCGCGCTCGACCGGAAGTGATCGCCGCCGATCTCTTCGGACTTGTAGGCCTCGGCCATGCGTACGTCGGTGTTGCTGACGATGGTGAGGTACTTGCGCCAGGGCTCGAGCGGCGAGAGCGACGTGGCACTGAGGTCGAAGGCGCTTCCGGTGGTGGGCGGGGCCCAGAGGTGCTCGGTGAGGCCAAACGGCGAACAGCCGGCGGCGCCGTGCACCATCTCGAGGCAGAGGAGTCGCGTTGGGTCGGCCGCCGCCGCCGCCCGGGCGCCCACGCTCCGCAGCGGGGCCATCGCGTCGAGATAGGGGAGCGCGACCATCGCCCCCATCCCCTTCAGGAAGGTGCGGCGCGGCAGCGGCTGACGAATGAGGTTCGCCATCGAATGAGTCCTCAGCGGGACGGGGAGGGCGCGCCCTGCAGCGCGTCGGTAGCCTTGGTGGCCGAGTCCTCGATGCGCTGCATGCGGAACGCGGGGCTCCGCACGACGCCGAGGATGTAGGCCGACATCCTGTTGTCCTGGGCCGCCGCGTCGCGCACGATCTGGCGCACGGTCGGCATGTCATACGACTCCACGCGGCGACCGACGGCATAGGCCATCAGGTTGCGCGTGAAGGTGCGCAGCAGCGATTCCTGCCGTCGCAGGAGCGCCGCCTGCAAGTGCGTGAGGTTCTGGGCCTTGGTGCCGTCCCACAGCTCACCGCGCGAATCGATCGGCATGCCGTTGTCACGGAAGCGCACGCGGCCGGTGGCGTCGAAGTGCTCCATGGCGAGGCCAATCGGGTCCATCATCTTGTGGCAGGAGCTGCACGCCGGATTCTTGCGGTGCTCTTCCATGCGTTCGCGCACGGTGAGGATGCGCGCCCCCTGGTTGCCGGGGGTCGCCTCGAGATCGGGGACGCCGGGCGGAGGCGGCGGCGGCGGCGAGTTGAGCAGGACTTCCATCACCCACTTCCCGCGCTCGACCGCCGAGGTGCGCGTGGCGTGCGAGGTGAGGGTGAGGATGCTGGCGTGCGAGAGGAGCCCGCGCCGCAGCGTGTCGGTGTATTGCACCCGGCGGAACTGCTCGCCGGCGATGTTGGGGATGCCGTAGTGCTGCGCCAGCCGCTCGTTCACGAACGTGTAGTCGGCGCGATAGAGGTCGAGGACGTTCTTGTCCTCACGCACCAGGTGGTCGAAGAACAGCTCCGTCTCGCGACGCATGGCGCGACGGAGCTGCTCGTCGAAGTCCGGGTACTGCCGCACGTCGGGCTGCACGATGTCGAGGTCCGGCAGCCGCAACCACTGCGCGGCGAAGCGCGTGGAGAGGGCGCTGGCGCGCGGGTCGGCGAGCATGCGCCGCACCTCGCGCTCCAGCCCTGCTGGCGTCGACAGCGCGCCGCGTTGTGCAGCGGCGAGCAGCGCCTTGTCCGGCGGCGACGACCAGAGGAAGAACGAGAGGCGCGACGCCAGGTCGATGTCGCGCAGGCGATAGACCTTGCCCGGCGTTGCATCTGCCGGCGCCCGCTCGAAGCGGAAGACGAAGTCGGGCGACGCCAGGATCCCTTCCAGCGCGCCGCGCACCCCGGCCTCGAAGCCGCCGGTGGCCGCCGACGCATCGTACAGCGACATGAGCCCCTGGCGGTCCTCGTCGGTGAGCGGGCGGCGATAGGCGTCGGTCGCCAGGCGCGTGACGATGGACTGCGCGCACGGCCGCGCCTGTGCCGGTGTGGCCGGGCGGCAGGAGAGGATGCGGCGCCGCACTGGCGTCTCGGACACCCCCTTGGTCACGTACGGCCCCTTCACCGTCACGTCGCGCAGGTGCGGCAGGAGCGAGAAACCGTAGGCGGTCGCATTCGACGTGCTGCTGAGCGACCACTTGAGCGGCGAGATGAGGTCCTGCACCACGCCCTGGAAGGCCGGCGGGACAAAGGCGGCGGCGACGCGATGTGGCCCCGCCGTGACCTGCACCCCGTCGGACGACATCGAGACGCCGTTGGGGTCCGACGCATGCATGAAGCGATCGATGTCGAGCAAGGCCACGCGTTCGCCGTCGATCGAGACCTCGATCCGCTCGCCGCGCGCGAGGCCGCCCGCAAAGGCTCCGGTGGTCTCGTGGAAGAAGTTCATGTTGAAGCGATACTCGCCGTCGGCCGGGAAGACATGCACCACCGAGATGCCACCGCGTGTGCCGAACGGTGTCCCTTCGACGTGATTCACCTGCGAGGCCGTCTTGGGAACGGTGTAAGTGTGCGATGCCGCGCTCGCCGTGGGGTTCCCCATCGCCAACCACGAGATGTCGCTCGCTGCGCGCAGATAGCCATCAAGCAACGTGGGCGAAAGCGCCTGCACGTCGGCGATGTTGTCGAAGTTGTCGCTCTTGGTGTCGGGCGGGAGATAGATCGCGGCATTGAGCTCCAGCCCCAGCAGTTCCTGCACCGACGCGCGATACTCGGCGCGATTGAGGCGCTGGAAGGTGCGATGCCCCGGATTGGGATTGGCGGCGAAGGCCGAGTCGAGCTGCTGCTCCAGCGACTGCACCAGGGCGGCGATGGTATCGGGGGCCGGGCGCGATGCACCAGGCGGTGGCATCATCCCGGATCGCAGCTTGGCGATGACCTTCTCGGCCACGTCAGACTGCGCGGGGGCGCTTCCGACATCAAAGGTCGACAGCGAGAGATTGCCGCGCTTGGCCGTGGGGTTGTGGCATCGCCCGCAGTACTGCTTGACGACGGCGTTGAGCTCGACCGGCGCGAGATGAGGTGGCGTCCGCGAGTTGGAGCGCTCGGGGAGCACCAGCACCAGTCCGATCGTCACGGCCAGCGCGGGCAACGTCTTCATGCACGACCTCGTTCTCTGGGGACCGACAGCTGCGGGGCCAAGCCGGGCGAAGTTGCGCCTCGGTCACCACCCCCCGCAAGACATACGCCCCATGCCGGCGTAGGGCTGGTTGACGGCGACGAGCACGTGGCTGAAGTTGGTCGGGGCTGGCCCCCTCGTGCCCCGTACCCTGACGCCCTTCCCGCATGCGGCTGGCTCGACTCTCAGGACTTTTTGTCCTCATCCTCACGCTCGCCCTCGCCCTCGGCGCCACCCCAGCGGCCGCGGGTGCGCAACAAGGCGATAGCGTGGTGACGCCAGCGGCGATGGAATCGTTTGCACGAGCGCACGCGGCGATCGCGACCCTGCGCGATCGCGTGCAGGCTGAACTGGCCGAGCCCAAGAGCAAGAAGCCGGAGGTGCAGGCAGAACTGCGGGAGAAGCTGCGCACCGAACGCCTGCGGCTGCTCAAGGAGCACGGCTTGAGCGAGGAGGCCTTTGCCCGCCTCACCCACCGCGTCGCCGTCGACGACGGGGCGCGGAAAGCGTTCGAGGAAGCGCTGGCCCGCCTGGCCGAGAAGAAGTAGGACGCCGGAGCGCGCCGGCGCCTAACGCACGCGCCGACCCTAACGACCGCGGAGCACCGCCCGCCCGCGCGGGTCGGCAGCCAGCGGGACAAAGTCACGGAAGGCCGCCCCCGGCACCCAGGCAAAGCCGTCGACGCCGTGGTCGAGCGCCGAGGTGAGCAGGTTCACCGCCTGCTCCGTCTCACCGGCAATGGCCGCCAGGCGCGCCTGGAAGACCAGGTGGGTGCCGATCTCGCGCGGGGCATAACTCCCCAGCCAGCGCCGCGCGCCGTCCGGATCGTCGCGACGGGCCGCGACGACGGCCGCGAGTCCGCGATAGAGGAGGCGTTCGGGGAACTCGCGCGCCAACGATTCGAAGTAGGGGCGCGCGGCTTCGTATTCCCCCAGATCGTACAGCACGCTTCCTAGCCAATAGCGATGCGCACGATCGTCAGGGGTGGCGACGAGGCGGTTGGTGAGCCATGCCACCGCTCGTGCACCGAAGCGGCGCCCGTCGGCCTCACGCCCGCGTCGCAGCAACTCCTCGGTGGCGACGACCATGGCCGCCCCCTGCGACCAGTAGACGTTGGCCGGGAGCGAGTCCCAGGCGGCGAGCGCCGAGTCGAGTCGCGCGATGTCCCCCTTGGAGGCGAGGGCTCGCGCCTCGAGCACCAGCGCCACCCGGCGATCGGGGAAACGTCGCGCCATCTCGCGGGCGGCGTCGCGCTCTTCATCGTGCCGGCCGGCGAGGTAGGCCACATGCGCACGCTGCGTCCAGTACGAACTCCAGCCGCGCAGCTCCCCACGTTCGGGATCGAGCGTGAGCAGGATGTCGCGCGCCGCGCGCACGTAGCCGCCGCTCAGAAGCGCACTGGCGTATTCGTAGCTCCCGCGCGAGTTGGCGGCCGCCGCTGCCGCGCGCTGAATCGCGGCGCGCGCCGCGACCCCGTCGCCGGCGAGGAGCGCTTCGAGATAGCGCAGCGACGCATCGTGATAGACGCCGAGGTCGCGCTTTTGCGCGCGGGCCCGCACAACCAGCGATTCGGCCACCGCGAATTCGCTGCTGTTCCAGGCTGCGCGCGCCCCCATGAGAATGGCCAGGGTGAACGTCGTGTCGCGCGCGAAGGCATCGCGAAACGCGACCAATGCTTCGCGATACCGCTGGTTGACGAAGTGATAGGAGCCGGCGTCGAAGGCCTGATACGCGCTGAACGACGGCGGGAAGTTCGTGAAGCCGGGGAGCGCGGCGACGCGCTCGTCACGCATGGCGGCCACCGCCCCCATCACGCGGTCACGGAGCTGCGCGATGCCGGCCTCGGTGCTGTCGAACGGGACGATGACCGGTGGCAGCGACGCAATCTGCCGTCCCGACCGGGCATCGATGAGTTGTCCGTGGAAATGCAGGGAGTCGCTGCGCTTGTAGATCGACCCGGTCACGACGGTGCCGGCGTGGACCTCATCCCGCAGCGCCGACGCCAGCGGGATCCCGGCGGTGTTGGCATGCTCCGACGCCAGCCGGGCGTCGGACCACGGGACGACGCGCACGAGCCCCGTGCGCTGCAATCCCTCGGTCACCCAATCGCCGGCAAAGCGCCCCATCACGTCGAGCGTGCTGTCGCCGGTCTCGTTGCGCAGCACCGAGACGGCGACCGGTTCGGCGATTGCGCCTGGCGGCGTGGCGTCCTCGCGGCGCCAGAGCGCGACCGCCGCCAGCAGCAACACCGCGGCCACCGCCCCGGCCACGAGGAACGGTCGGCGCGAGCGCGGCGGCCGCTGCACCGCGGGGACCGAGACGGGAGTGAAGGAGATCGCGTTGAGCTGCTCCACCACCTCGGCCATGCTCGACGGCCGTCGCTCGAGGCGCGTCGCCACGCACGACTGCAGCAGCGACGAGAGGAGCGGCGGGAGCTCGCGATGCGTCGCCAGGAGGCGCGCGCCCGATCCCTCGGCGTCGCTGGGCGGGAGCGCGACGCCGGTGAGCGTCTCGACGCCAAGGATCCCCCACGCGTAGATGTCGGCGCGACCATCGACGTCGGCTGCGGCCGCCGCCTGCTCGGGGGCCATGTAGCGCCGCGTGCCTAACGGGAAGCCGGGCGAGGTGATGGCCGTGCTCCCCGGCGACTCGTCCAGCAGCTTGGCGATGCCGAAGTCGAGCAGGTAGGCATGCCCGGCGGTGAGCAGGACGTTCTCGGGCTTGAGGTCGCGGTGGATGATCCCCGCCTCGTGGGCAAAGGCCAGCGCCCCCGCCACGTCGCGCAGGATGCCGATCCCCTCGTCGAGCGACGGGCGTCCGCGCCGCAGGCGTTCGCGCAGCGTTTCGCCCTCCATCCACGGCATCACGTAATACAGGAAGCCCTCGGCGTCCCCCGAGTCGATGAGCGGGACGATGTGCGGGTGCGCGAGCGTGGCGGCGATGCGCACCTCGCGCAGGAAGCGCTCGCCACCAAAGAGGTGGGCGATGGCCGGGTCGAGCACCTTGATCACGACGTCGCGATCGTGCTTGCGCTCGTGCGCCAGGAAGACCGTGGCCATCCCCCCACGCCCGATCTCGCGACGGATCTCGTACGCCCCGTTGAGCGCCGCGCCTAACGACTCGGCGAGCCCGCCCGGCGGGGTGAGGAGCGGATCGGAGTCGAGGATCCCGCCGGAGCGGCGCGTGGCATCCAGCAGCGCCCGCACCTCGCGCATGAGCGAGAGGTCACCGTCACACTCGTGCTCGAGCCAGGCGTCGCGCTCCGCGTCGGGGCGCTCGAGCGCCGCGTCGAGGAGGGCGAGCGCCCGACGCGCGAGCACCGCGTCGCTCATATCGATTCCTGCACCGCGTAGAGCTGCCGGTACAGCCAGGCGCGCGCCTTGACCCAGTCGCGCTGCACCGTACGCGTCGTCACCCCCAGCACGTCGGCCGTCTCTTCCTCGGTGAGGCCACCGAAGTAGCGATACTCCACCACCTGGCGCAGGCGCACGTCGACCTCGCCCAATCGCTCGAGTGCGTCAAAGAGCGCCAGCAGGTCCTCGGGGGACGTATGCTGCGCGCCCACGCTGTCGCCCAACGTGACGCGGACCGCACCGGCACCGCGCTTGTTGGCACCGCGACGGCGGGCGTGATCGATGAGCACCTGCCGCATCGCGCGTATGGTGATGCCCACGAAGTGCGAGCGATCGGCGGCGGGGATGGGCGAGGCACTGCCGGGAGACATCCCGAGCCGCAGCCACGCTTCATGCACCAGATCGGTGGGGTTGAGCGTGTGGTCGGCGCGTTCGCCCGAGAGAATGCGCCCCGCCACCTGGCGAAGCTCATTGTACACCATCGGAAAGATCCGCTCTCCGGCCGCGGCATCGCCGGCGCGCATCGCCGCCAGCAGTCGCGTGACCTCGGTCGCTTCGGTCTGACTCATTCCATGATCCCCTGATCGTGCGCTCGCGCCTGTCGTGAACGGCGCACGCGCTACGCAATGCGGAACGTACCGGGGCTGCCCCCGACAGGCCACCCTGTGGCTTCGATGCAACCCCCAACTCCCGCTGACGTATGACGTCCCTCCCTTCCAGATCCATCGCACCGCGCGCCCCGCGCGCGCCGTGGATCGTTGCGGTCGTGATCGCTTTAAGCGTGTTGTCGGTTTCTCCCCTTCGCTCGCAGGCGACACATGTCGCGCATGGCGACGTAGCCCGCTCCGCCCCGGCTGGTTCCACCGACGTACCATTGCTCACAAAGCTTGGCAACTGGCGCCGCCGTGTCGAGACCCGCGCGCCGCTGGCCCAGCGCTACTTCGATCAAGGACTCCGGCTCTACTACGCCTTCAACCATGCCGAGTCGGTTCGCGCCTTTCGTCACGCCCAGCAGATCGACCCCCGCTGCGTGATGTGCGCCTGGGGCGAGGCGATGGCCCTCGGCCCCAACATCAACGCCCCGATGGATTCCGCATCGGAGCGTCAGGCGATCGACGCCACCGAGCGAGCGCTTGCGCTCGTGAAGCGCACACCGGTCGACCACGAGGAGCGTCGCCTCGTCATGGCCATTGCGGCGCGCTATCTGGGAGGAACCGGGGCCACGCGCGCCTCGCGCGACTCGGCCTACGCCACCGCCATGGCGCGCATCGCCGACGCCAACCCTAACGATCCCGATGCGCTCGCCCTCGCGGCGGAAGCGACGATGGACCTGTCGCCCTGGAACTACTGGTCGCCGTCGGGGCGCGCGCGTCCTGGCACGCCCAGTGTGCTGCGCTGGCTCGAACGCGGCCTCATGACGTCGCCGGAGCATCCCGGGGTGTGTCACTTCTATATCCACGCCGTGGAGGCAATGCAGCCGGAGCGTGCGGTGCGCTGCGCCGAGCGCCTGGCATCGCTCATGCCGGGCGCCGGGCACATCGTGCACATGCCCGCACACATCTACATCCGCCTGGGGCGTTGGGCCGACGCCATCGAGAGCAACCGGCACGCGGTGCACGCCGACGATGGCTACTTCGACGGACCACACACGGCGGACGCGGGCTTCTATTCGGCTGCGTATCGCTCGCACAACCATCACTTCCTCACGCTCGCGGCCACAATGGCCGGGGCGAGCGCGCTCGCCATCGAGTCGAGTCGCGAGGTGGCGAAGATCGTCACCGTTGACGTCGCACGCGCGGTGCCGGCCATACAGCCGATGCTCGCCATCCCGGTCCAGACGCTGGTGACGTTCGGGCGCTGGGAAGACGTGCTGCGCACGCCGCTTCCCCCGGCCGAGCTTCGCGTGGGGCTGGCCCACTTCTGGTACGCGCGCGGCGTCGCCTTCGCCGCAACCCGGCGCTCGGCCGAAGCGCGCGCCACCATCGACTCCATCCGGGCGGTCGTGGCCACGCTCGAGGCGGGCGAGCCGCGCACGGTCCTCGAGATCGCCGCGCTTGCCGTGGAGGGCGAGATCGCGCTGCGGTCGCTGGATGCAGGGGCGGCGGTGAACGTTTTCACGAAGGCGGCCAAGCTGGAGGATGGATTGTCGTACATGGAGCCGCCCACGTGGTACTACCCGGTGCGGCACTCGTTAGGGAAGGCGCTGCTGGCGGCCGGGCAGACGCGTGAGGCGGAAGCCGCCTACCGTGCCGACCTGCGCCGGTTTCCCGAGAATGGGTGGTCGCTGAAGGGACTCGTGCTCGCGTTGCGCGCCCAGGGTCGTGCGGATGAGGCGCGGGAAGTCGAGCGACGGCTGGCCAAGGCCTGGCGACTGGCCGATGTGACGATCGCCGCTTCGCGATTCTGAGGCAGCGCGGACTGCTGCGCGTGGTGAGGTGGTCCTCCCGGGGTGGGGTCGCGCGTCGAGACGACGCGCCTGCCGAGGATGCGCAAGGCGCGGCCACGAGACGACACCGCCCCCGGGATTCGGCGACCTGAGTCAACTGACCCATTCGCTCCTGGGGGCCGTTGGCGAGCATTCGAGCCAGTGGTGCGTGCTAGGTCGCTGCGGTTCGGGGCGTCGTACACACCACATGCTCCTTGCCTTCCATCGGCGCCAGCGGCGCGGCTGCCGCGGCGCTTTTCAGCGAGACTGACATGCCGAACCTTCTGCGCATAACGCGGGCGGCCGCCTTGACGATGGCCGCCCTCGCCCTCACCGCGTGCAACAACGAGCCGAGCGCGCCGGTGACCCTTCCCACGTCGACGCTCACGCTCGAGGTCCCCGCGGGGGAGTGGTATGAGGGTGACGTGGCGGCGCTGCGCGCCACGGTGCGCGACGCCAGCGGGAACGAGCAGCCCAACGCGCCGATCACCTGGACGGTGAGCCATCCGACGCGGGCCGAGGTGGCGGCGAACGGCACCACGACGTTCCTCTCCAGCGGCAGCGTGACGATCACGGCGAAGTCGGGGCCGCTGAGCGCGAGTCGCACGATCGACGTGAAGCGATTGACCGTGCTGTCGATCTCGGTCCTCCCCGTTCCGCTCAGTTTTGCACCTGGCGACATCGCCGTGCTGGGAGTTCGCGTGCAGGGCGAGGGCGGGCGCGACGTGCTGGGGCGCGCGGTGACGCTGTCCACTGACGATCCCCGCATCGCCGTGATCGACGCCTCTGGCCGGCTGCGCGCCGTGGCGTCGGGAACGACGACGGTGCGTGCGACGGCCGATGGCGTGGTGGGGACCGCGCGCGTGGACGTGGTGGGAGCACAGGCGATGCTCTCCCTCTCGCGCGTTGATGGGGGACGTCTGCCGCTCCTCGTGGCGAGCGACTCCGTGATGTGGAATGGAGTGCGCGAATATCACGAGATCTTCCTCGAAGGGGGCGAACTCGTGCTGAGCGGCGGGGCGTCGCCGCGCTACGGCATCATCGTGCGCTACGCCGAGTACAAGGTGACCGGGCCGGCTGGGGCGAGGACGTACGAGCTGCGCCTCAACTCCAGGGAGCAGGACTTTGGCGTGGTGCGGTACGATGCCCGCGGCGATCTGCAGATGACGTCGGAGTTCATCTACCCGCTGAGCCATACCGCGCAGGGGGTGTCGGGAGGGATGCAGGTGCGCTTCCGCGTTCCCGGGGGCGACACCTACCTCACTCTGCTGTTCCGCCGCGACTGAGGCGGCGCGGCGCGCGGTCGATCGTGACGGGCCCCTCGGGGAGCGATAGACTCCCCGGGAGTGTCCGTCGACGATTCCTCACCGCCCCGCATGCCGCGCCTTCGCAAGATCACCCGTCGTGTCGCGCTCGTCCTCCTCGCGTGGGCGACGGCGCACCCGTTCTCGAGGGCCATCGCGCAAGCGACGCCTAACGCCTCTCGCCGCACCATCCTGGCCATTGGCGCCCACGCCGGCGACATGGAGATCACCACCGGTGCCGTCCTGGCCGGGGCGCGCGCCCGCGGCGACCGCGTGGTGCTGCTGCACCTCACGTTAGGCGAAGGCGGGAACCCGGCGCTCGCGCCGGCCGCCTACGGCGAACAGAAGCGCCGCGAGGCGCTCGCCGTCGGTGCCGCGTTGGGCGCCGAGGTGCGGTTCGGGGCCTATCGCGACGGGGAGTTGCCCAACGATGACGCGACGCGCCGCTACGTCGCCGACGTGATGCGCGACGTGCGTCCCACGCACGTCTTCACGCACTGGAAGGACGGGATGCACAAGGATCACGTGGCGGCGAGCGCGGTGGTGCGCGACGCGGTGCTCCTGGCGTCGCTCCCCGGCGTGGTAACCGAGCATCCGGCGTGGCGCGGGATCCGCGCCGTCTGGTACGCCGACAACTGGGAGGACGCCCCGGGCTTCACCCCATTCGTGTACGTCGCGGTGGGCGACTCGTTCGAGGCATGGCGCTCGGCCGTCTCGCAGTACGAGTTCGTGGGCGGGAAGATCTCGAGCTTCCCCTATCTCGACTACTACTCGGCGCTGGCGACGGTGCGAGGGGCGGTGGCGGGGAAAGGGCGTGCGGTGGCGTTCGCCATCGAGCCGTTCGGGCAGCGTCGCGTGCTGGATTCCCTGCCATGATGCGGCTGGCAACTGCGTTGCTGCTGGCGGCTGGCGACAGCGCCTTCATTCGCGTCAACCAGTTGGGCTATGCGCCGGACGCGCCGAAGGTCGCGGTGGTCTGTGCACTGCAGCCCACCACGATGCACCGCTTCGAGGTGCGCGACGCGCGCGGGCGCGTGGTGCATCGCGGAGACGCACAGGAGAGCGCACCGTTTGCGGCGTGCGTGAAGACCTGGCGACTCGACTTCTCGGTGCTGCGTCGCGAGGGGGTGTACCGCGTCAATGCGGATGGCGCAGCGAGCGTTGCGGTGCGGATCGCGCGCGCGCCGTATCGCGAGGCAGCCGATTCGCTCCTGGTGTACATGCGGCAGCAGCGATCGGGATACAACCCGTTCTTCAAGACGCTCGTACACCAGCGCGACGGCATCGTGGTGGGCGACTCACCCAAGGCGGGGCAGTTTGTCCCGGTGAGCGGCGGGTGGGCCGACGCGTCAGACTACTTGCAGTACGTCACCACGTCGGCCAACGCGACGTTCGTGATGCTCAAGGCGTACCGCGATCATCCGCGCGCGTTTGGCGATGCCTTTGGCGGCAACGGCGACGCCGGGCGCAACGGCGTGCGCGACATCCTCGACGAAGCACGGCACGGCCTGGCGTGGCTGGTGCGCATGTTCCCGTCGGACCGTGAGCTGTACAACCAGCTCGGCGACGACCGCGACCATGTGTACGGCGACCTCCCGACGACGGACTCGTCGGACTACGGCTGGGGGAAGGGGAAGGAACGGGCGCTGTATCCGTGCACCGGGAAGCCGCAGGGGCTCTTCAAGTACACCAACCGCGCCACCGGCTACGCCTCGACGGCTGGCAAGGTGGCGGCGGCGATGGCGTTAGGCGCGCAGGTGCTGCGCGCGCACGACCCGGCCTTTGCCGACACGCTCGCGCACAAGGCCCGGGCGGCCTACGCGTTGGGTGAGGAGTTTCCCGGCGTCTGCCAGACGGCCCCGGGGCGCGCGCCGTACTTCTACGAGGAAGACAACTGGGTCGACGACATGGAGCTGGGGGCATCGCAGCTGTTTGCCCTCACGCGCGACGCCCGCTACCTGCGCGATGCCGTGCGCTACGCGGAGCGCGAGCCGGTGACCCCCTGGATGGGTGCCGACACGGCGCGGCACTACCAGTGGTATCCGTGGTTCAACAGCGGACACCACGAGGTGTGGCGACACGGCGCGCCTGACGAGCGGCAACGCATGATCGCCTACTATCGGCAGGGGCTCGACGCGGTGATCGCGCGTGCCACGAATGGCTTTCGCATCGGAATCCCGTTCATCTGGTGCTCCAACAACCTGATGGCCTCGTTCGCGACCCAGGCGATGCTCTACCGCCGGATGAGCGGCGACGATCGCTATCGCGCGTACGAACAGGCGGCGATCGACTGGCTCTTCGGGACCAATCCGTGGGGAGTGTCGATGGTGGTGGGGGTGCCGGAGGGAGGCGCCTACGCACGCACCCCGCACTCCGACGTGTGGAAGCAGCTCGGCGTGCGCCTGACGGGGGGGATGCTCGACGGACCCGTCTACCGGTCGATCTACCAGAACCTGATCGGGATCACGCTGCGCGAGCCTGACGAGTATGCGCCGTTCAACACCGGCTTCATCGTCTATCACGATGACTACGGTGACTATTCCACCAACGAGCCGATCATGGATGGGACGGCGAACCTCACCTATCTCCTGGCGGCGATCGGGGACGACCGACTGCCACGCCCACGCCGGTAGCAACCAGTCCGCGCGCGCCCCTAGCGGCCAAGCGCCGGTGGGCGCAGCGTAGCGCATGCGACCTTCCCGCCTCGCCCTCGTTCGCGCCGCGCTCAGCGTGGCCGCCGTATTCCTCGGTGCCATTTCGCTCTCCGCGCAGCAGCCCAACCCTCGGTTTGGCCGGTGGAAGCTCAGGTCCGACGCGCCGGCACCGGCCAGCAACATCATGACCTACGAGGCGCACGGCGCCGCGGGCATGAAGGTCACGATCGAATCGGTGAGTGCGAAGGGCGACACCACGCGCTGGTGGTACGTGACCGAGTTTGACGGGAAGGCGATGCCCGTCAGCGGCAACGCCGGACAGACACACGCCGCGGTCCGGCGCATCGACGACCGCATCAACGAGATCGTGAACTCGAAGGACGGCGTCGTGACGCAGCGACTCACGAACATCCTGTCGCCCGATGGACAGACGATCGCCGTGGTCTACATGCGGGACGATGGTGCGGGCAAGACGACGGGCGTCACCTTCGCCACGTACCTGCGAATGCCGTAACGGGACGGGCGCCTTTGTGGCGCCCTTGTGAGGAGCGGGGAGAAGGAGCGATGCCATCGCCCTCCCGACAGCGAAGTAGCGCCTGCCGCGTATCTTCTGCGGACTCCCACCTCCGACCATGACCACTCGATCCATCGTCTCGCGCCGCGCCGTTGCCGTCGCACTGTTCGCCGTCGCCTCACTGGTCGCGCCGGTGGCGGCGCCGCTCTGCCATTCGCTCAGCGCCCAGACACCGTCGCCGGACGACCTCGATCGCCGCGACGTGCGCATTGCGGCGCGCGATGGCGCCAAGCTCTACACCGTCGTCGTCGCCCCAAAGACGCAGAGCAAGCCGCTCCCGATCATGCTGGTGCGCACGCCGTACGGGGTGAGCCAGAACCTGCGCCCCGGGCCCATTCCGACGGCGTATGCCGAGCTGGCCAAGGACGGCTACGTCTTCGTCTTCCAGGACGCCCGCGGGACGGGACGGTCGGAAGGGAAGTTCATCATGAACGGGGCGCTGCACGATCCCAAGGCCGAGCCTAACGGCGTGGACGAAGCGACCGATACGTACGACACCATCGACTGGCTGGTGAAGAACATCCCCGGCAACAACGGGCGTGTGGGGGTGATGGGGGTGTCGTATCCCGGCTGGTTGGCCGGCATCGCGGCGCTCAGCGGACATCCCGCGCTCAAGGCGGTCTCGCCGCAGGCGCCGATGACCGACACCTGGATGGGCGACGACTTCTTCCATCAAGGAGCCTTCCGCCAATCGTTCGGGGTCGAGTATGCGACGGCGATGGAGTGGTCACGCCAGGTGCCGTCGCCGCTCAAGATCACGCGGTACGATCGCTATGACTGGTACCTGCAGTTCCTCACGCTCAAGGAGCTGGGGAGCAGGAACGGGATCGACACGCTCGCCTCCTGGCGCGGCTTCAAGGCGCACCCGGCCTGGGACGGCTACTGGCAGGCCAAGGCGATGCAGAAGGTCTGGACCGCGCCTAACGTGGCGGTGCTCAACGTGGGCGGCTACTGGGACCAGGAGGACGTCTTTGGCCCGCAGGAGGCGTATCGCACCCTGGAGAAGGCGGACGGGAAGAAGTGGAATCACATCGTCCTGGGGCCATGGTTCCACGGCGGCTGGGCGGGGCGCGAGACCGACGCGTTCGGGCCGATGAAGTTCGGGAGCGACGTGGGACTGTACTATCGCGCCAACATCGAGCGCCCCTGGTTTGCCAACTGGCTGCACGGCGACGGGAGCCAGACGTTCGCCGAGGCGTACATGTACGAAGTGCAGGCCAATGCGTGGCGCACCTTCGACGCCTGGCCTCCACGCGAGGCCAAGGCAGCCAAGCTCTACCTGCATGGCGACGGCACGCTCTCGTTCGAAGCGCCGACGACGACCGCGAGGACGTCTTACACCAGCGACCCGCGCCGCCCGGTGCCGTACATCGCGCGTCCGGTCGACGGGACGCGCTGGCGGCAGTGGCTCGTCGAGGACCAGCGCTTTGTCCACAACCGCCCCGATGTGGTGAGCTGGGAGAGCGCGCCGCTCGCCAGCGACGTCACCATCGCCGGCGACGTGATCGCGCATCCCTTTGCCAGCACCACCGGGCCGGCGCCCGACCGGGTTGGTCACCCCACCGAAGTCTACACCGCCCCCGGTGCCCACGGTCCCGC
>CAZLLP010000008.1:0-23070 GCA_964560345.1 uncultured Gemmatimonadaceae bacterium | reverse complement strand
TCTATCCCGACTCGGTGGCCAACGATCCCAAGCTGGGCGGCTACCAGTTGATGGTGGCGGGCGACATCCTGCGCGGACGCTACTACAAGAGCTTCAGCGCCCCGCGCCCCATCACCCCCAACGCCGTGACCCCCTTCACCGTCGACCTGCACCAGCAGGTGTATCGCTTCCAGAAGGGGCACCGGATCATGGTGCAGGTGCAGAGCACCTGGTTCCCGCTGTACGACCGCAACCCGCAAACGTGGGTGCCGAACATCTTCGATGCCAAGGCGAGCGACTTCAAGCCGCAGGTGCACACCGTCCACTCCGGCCCGCGCGCACCGAGTCACATCGCGGTCACCGTGCTCCCCTAGGCATTGATAGCAGGCGAGATGACGAGGGGCGCGAAGTTCCCGCTACGGCAGGGGAACCTTGCGCCCCTCCTTCCATTTCGGGTCGCTCGGCGCCGACGGCTGCATCGCACGCAGGTAGGCAACCAGCGACTGCACCTGCGTGACGTTGAGCATGCCGCTGCTTCCCTTCCCCCACCCGAGCATCGTCGTCCCCGCCACCCCATGGGAGATGATCGAGTCGAGGCGCTGGTCGGTGGCAAAGGCGAGGTACTCGCGTGAGACAAGAACCGGTCCGAGCGGCTGTCGCACCCCCACCTGCGGCAGGTGGCATGACGCGCAGAACTGCCCCCACAGCGTCTTTCCCGTGGCCACGCTGGGGAATGCCGCCGGGGCCGACGGGGCCAGCGCGGCGCTCCGGCCGCCGGGGGAGCGCATGGCGATCCCCAACGCAACCAGGACAAGGGCGGTGACAGCGAACCAGAGGAGGAGTCGGAAGGCGTGCGACTGCATGAATTTGAGTGCGCGCGTCAGTGCGTGTCCCCATATCTCGTGACAAACAGCAGGTAATGCGAGAGGGAATCGCCGACGGCCGCGATCGTGATTCCCGGTGAGCGCTGCGCTCGAGGCGCACGACGTCGTGAGCAATCAGGCGCCCTCCAGGTCGCCCGTTAGATTGCGTGGAGAGCGAACTCTCTTCGACACCGAGTCACAATGAGTCCCACCGCGCTCCCCCCTCGATCCGGCCAGCCTGCCTCGTCGGCGGGTTCACCTCCCGCTCGCCCGCAGACGCAGCCCGTCTCGGAGCGGACGCTCTCGCAGGCCCTTCGCCTGCTGGGGCGCGCGGTACGGTTGCGCTGCCCCAACTGCGGTGAGTCGCCGGTGCTGGCGTCGTGGGGGACGGTGAACCAGCGCTGTGCCACCTGCCACTTCCGCTTTGAGCGCAGCAGCGACTCCTACTTCACCGGGGCGATGTTCTTCAACCTCATCACCGCCGAGTTTCTCTTCGCGGTGGGGTTCGGCCTGGCGATCATCCTGTCGTGGCCCCGGATCAACTGGGACTACATCATGTATGGCGCGGTGGGCGGGATGGCCAGCATGCCCATCCTGCTGTACCCGTTCTCGAAGGTGTTGTACCTGACGGTGGACACCTTCATGCGCCCGGTGCGTCCCGAGGAGTGCGATCCCACCAACACGCGGTGGACGCGGACCGGTGTCTGACGACGCGCCGGCTGCGCGCGCCTAGTCTTCCTCGACCACCGGGAGCGGCGGCAGCTCGTAGTCGAAGACGTACGAGTGCTTGCCGTCGGCGATGATGATCTGCATGCTCCCGCTCAGCCCCTCGAGCGCATCGGTCCCAGAGTCGGGGACGACGGTGAGGGCGAGCGTCCCGTTGCCGCGATTCATCGTCCCGCTGTGCTGCAGCACGAAGCTCCCGGCGCGCCCCGCCAGCGTCCCCGTCACGCGTTCAATCGCCACGTAACCGGCCGAGCCCTTTGCCGCCGACATCGCGCTCAGCATCTGCCCGCGACTCGTGCCGGCCAGTTCACCGAGAAACGTCTTGTCGATCGTCAGGCGCCCTAACGACTTGCCGTCGGCATAGCCGTCGTCCGGCTGTGGCGTGAGCTTGACCTCGAAGGTCCCCGAGGCGCGCGTCATTGACCCCACAGCGAACGGAAGACACGCATCGCGTTCCCTCCCAGGATGAGGGTGATCTGGGCATCGGTGTAGCCGCGGCGGATGAGCCCTTCCACCAGGTCGAAGGTGCGCTTGGGATGATCGAGCCCCTTCACCGTCAGCAACCACTCCCCCTTGTCGTTGGTGTGCAGGTGATAGCGCTCGAAGTTGGGCGTCGCCGGATTCCCCGCGCCGGGGCCGTTGACCGGATTGGGATTCCCCACCACGTCCATGTCGCTCCCGATCGCGAGGTGCTCGACGCCCACCAGCTTGCGCACGTGGTCGAAATGGTTGAGCGCGTGCTCCACCGTCACCGGCTCGGTGGGGCTGATCATCATGCGCAGGAACGGGATCCCCATCACCCCGCCGCTCTTCGCCATCTTGGTGATCATCTCGTCGGTCTTGCAGCGCGCGTGGTCGGGCATGAGCGTGCGGCAGCTTGCGTGCGAGAAGACGACCGGGCGCTTGGCGATGTCGAGCGCATCGAGCGTGGTGCGGTCGGCGCAGTGCGACACGTCGACGGCCATCCCCACCTTTTCCATGCGCTGCACGATCGACTTGCCGAAGACGGTGAGCCCGCCGTCGCGTTCCTCCAGGAAGCCGCTTCCGATGCGATTCTGGTAGTTGTACGTGAGCTGCGACAGCCGCTGCCCTAACGAGTAGAACTGGTCGACGTCGTCGGGGGAACGGAAATGGTCGGAGTTCTGGAAGGTGATCATGATCCCCACCTTCCCCGCCTTCTTCACGGCGTCGAAGTCGCGCGCATCATCCACCCGTGCAAACCACTCCGGATACTCGGCGACAAACCCGTTCCACTCGGCAAAGAAGCGCACGCCGTCCGCATAGTCGCGCGGCGAGTGACCAAGGCAGATCACCGTGTAGCCCGAGGTGCGATACACCTCCCAGTCGGCCAGCGTCATGCTGCGCGGCGTGTTGAGCCAGAGCTGGCTCCTGGGCGGCTTCTCGGCAAAGTCGGCGAAGCGGAACTGATTGAGCAGGTCGATGACCACCGAGTCCTGCACGAGCTTGATGGCGCGCGCCGAGTACTCGGTGGCGAACCGCGCGTTGGCGTCGCGGAAGAGCGGATAGCGGCCGCGCAGGATCGCGGGCGCAGCGACGACGCCAGCGGCGAGGCGCGTGAGGGCGGCGCGGCGCGAGAGCGTGTCGGGCGTGGCGTCGGAGTCGAGTGCCATGGGAGCGGAGAGAGGTCGGGCGAAGATGCGGCCGGGGATGGGGCGAGGCAATGTGGCGCACGACGCGGGGCGCTGGCCAAGGAGAGGGCGACGTGACAGGTTCGAGGCCTGACCGAATCGTGGGAGCAACGTTCAATGAAGATGCGCCTGGTACTCGCGGCCCTCGCCGCCGCGACCCTTCCGACTGCAGTCCTCGCACAAGCGCTCGACCTGTCGCGCTACCGCCTGGTCGACCTCACACACCCGCTCAATGCCAAGACGCTGTACTGGCCCACCGCGACCACGGGCTTTCAGCTGCAACAACTGGCGTTCGGCGATACGCCCGGGGGCTACTTCTATTCGTCCTATGCCTTTGCCGCCCCTGAGCATGGGGGAACGCACCTCGACGCGCCGATTCACTTTCACAAGGGCGGACTCAGCGCCGACCGCATTCCGGTCGAACAGTTCATCGCACCCGCGGTCGTGATCGACGTGAGCGCCAAGGCCGCCAAGGATGCCGACTACCGCCTCACCCCCGATGACGTGCTGGCCTGGGAGAAGAAGAACGGGCGCGTGCCGCGCGGCGCCTTCGTGATGCTGCGGACGGGGTGGGGGGTGCGCTGGCCCAACGCCAAGGCCTACTTCGGCGACGACACCCCGGGCGATGCATCCAAGCTGCACTTTCCCAGCTACGGCGTCGATGCGGCCCGGCTCCTGGTGCAGGAGCGCAAGGTGTCGGCGTTAGGCGCCGACGTTGCCTCGATCGACTACGGCCCCAGCAAGGACTTCCAGGTGCACCAGGTGGCGGCGGCGGCGGGGGTGATCGGACTGGAGAACGTGGCGCGTCTCGAAACACTCCCGATGAAAGGGGCCACGGTCATCGCCTTGCCGATGAAGATCGAAGGGGGCTCGGGTGGGCCGGTGCGCATTGTCGCGCTCGTGCCGCGCACCGCGCCGCGGTAGCGGCCGGCCGTCGCGGATCGCCCATGTCACACGAACGCCTGGTGATCGACGGCGGCATGGCCACACAGCTCGCCGAACGCGGCTTCGACCTCACCGATCATCTCTGGTCGGCCCGTTTGCTGGCCGACGCCCCAGAGGCAATCGAGGCGATTCACCTTGAGTACTTCGAGGCCGGCGCCGATATCGCCATCACCGCCAGCTACCAGGCCAGCTACGAAGGGTTCGCGGAGCGTGGCCTCGCGCCTGACGAGACCACGCGACTCCTGCAGCGCTCGGTGGCGCTGGCGCAATCGGCGCGCGCAGCCTACCTGGCGCGGCACCCCGAAGCCGCACGGCCACCACTGGTGGCAGCGTCGGTGGGACCGTACGGCGCCATTCGACACGACGGCTCGGAGTATCGCGGCGACTACGGATTGCGCGAGGACGAGCTGGTCGACTTCCACCGCGCGCGCTTCGCCGTGCTGGCGGGTGCGGGTCCCGACCTGCTCGCGTGCGAGACGATCCCGTCGCTCCTCGAGGCGCGTGCGCTCGTGCGACTCCTGCGCGAACACCCCGACGCACGCGCCTGGATCTCGTTCAGTTGCCGCGACGGCGCGCACACCTCGGCAGGCGATGCCATCGCCGATTGTGCCGCGCTGCTCGACGCCGAGCCACAGGTGGTGGCGATGGGGGTGAACTGCGTGGCGCCGGAGCTGGTGGAATCGCTGGTGCGCGAGTTTTCCTCCGCCAGCCGCAAGCCGATCCTCGTCTACCCGAACTCCGGCGAACAGTGGAACGCCGAACGGCGCTGCTGGGAGGGGACGGCGTCTCGCTTCACGGCGCACGTGTCGGAGTGGCTCACCGCGGGCGCCTCGTGGATCGGCGGATGTTGTCGAACCACGCCGGCCGACATTCGTCTCGTGCGCGCCACGATCGAGGGGTGATCACCGCTCGCATGTCGCCACTCCGCGGCGCTCCTCGCATCTGATAGATCGCGGCGAACACCATCGTCGTTCGGGATCTTGCCCTCTCCTCACCTCCCGTTGATCATGCCCGACCGCTCGAACCTGATGATCCTCGTCGCTGGCCCCTACCGATCGGGAACCGGCGACGATCCGGCGAAGATGGCCCGGAACGTCGCGGTGATGGAGGCGTATGCCCTCCCGCTCTTTCGCGCCGGGCACGTCCCGATGCTGGGCGAATGGGTGGCGCTCCCCCTCACGCACCTGGCAGGATCACAGGCAGTGGGCGACCCCATCTTCAACGAGATCTTTCATCCCGTCGCCGAGCGCCTGCTGGCACACTGCGATGCCGTGCTCCGCGTGGGAGGGGCCTCACAGGGCGCCGACCTGATGGTGCAGGTGGCGCGCGAGCGCGGGCTGGCGGTGTTCACCGCGCTGCGCGACGTCCCTGGGTGCGAGGCCTTGCCGGAACCGCCGTGACGCGCTGACGACTACCGAGAGGCCCCGTGCGCCTAACGCTGCACCGGGTGGGCGGCGAAGAACGCCATCAGGCGCGCGTTGACCTGCGCCGTCTGCTCGAGGTGCGGGAGGTGTCCAGCCGAATCGACGGGAAAGAAGTCGAGGGTGGGAATCGCACGCCGCACGACCTCGGACTTGTCGAACGTCACCGTCTGGTCCTGACGCCCCCAGATGAGGAGGACCGGTACCTGGGTGCGAGCCACGCTGGCATAGAGCGAGTCGAAGTTGGTGTTCGACGCCGTCACGGCCGAGCGCAGGAGCGCGCGCCCGAAACCCTTGAAGCGCATCTGCAGGCGGTAGCGGTCGGCCCAGCCAGGGAAGGCGGTCGGGTGCAGGAAGTCCGACGCCTGGTTGTCGGCCATCCCGGGGACGCGCGTCACCTGCCACAACCACGTCCCGATGACCGGCGTGGTGATGATCGACGGCATCGGCGAACTGGACGCGACCGGATCGACGAGTGTGAGCGTGCGGATGCGGTCGCGATGCCCGGCGGTGTAATGGCCGGTGATGAAGCCACCGTACGACAGCCCCATGAGGTCGACCGGTCCCGTCACGTGCAACGAGTCGAGCAGGTCGTTGAGCTGCCGGTCAAACATCGCCCCGTCATAGGCGCCGTCGGGGCGATCGGACCAGCCGCGCCCGTACACGTCGTAGCGCACGGCGCGGTAGCCGGCGTTGCCGAGCGCAATGAAGGTCGAGTCCCAGATGTACATCGGGACCGAGAAGCCGTGCACCATCACCACCACGCGCCCGGTGTCCGGGCCGGCGACCTCGTAGTGCGTCATCCCCTGCGAGAGCGCCACGAATTTCCCCGGCGCCTCGGCGCGCGCCGACGCATCGAGTTCGGCCTTCTCGGGATTCTTCACCAGCCATGCGGCCGATCCACCGGCCAGCACGAGGACGACGAGCAGGGCGACGAAGCGAATCAGACGAGACATGGCAAGGGAGGGGAGACGAGACGGGAGACGGGAGACGGGAGGAGCCTAACGAACTCCGTCTCGATCAGGGCTTCGCGACGCCGAAGCTGAAGACGGTGCGCGAGCGATAAGTCTGCCCCGGGCGCAGGGTCACGCTGGGGAAGTTGGCGTGGTTGGGAGAGTCGGGGTAGTGCTGGGTTTCCAGCACCACCGTCGAACGATGACCATAGCGTCGCCCCGCTTTGCCTAACAAGGTCCCGTCGAGGAAGTTGCCGGCGTAGAACTGCACCCCGGGCTCGGTGGTCGCCACGTCGAGCGTGCGCCCCGTGACCGGCTCTTCCACCCGAGCCGCCGGGACCAGGCCGCTCCGTCCGCGACGGTCGATGACCCAGTTGTGGTCATAGCCGCGACCGTAGCGGAGCTGGACGTGGTCCTGGTCGATGCGCGCGCCGATCGGGGTGGGGGTGCGGAAGTCGAACGGCGTCCCCGTCACCGGCGCGATGACGCCGGTGGGAATCAACGTCGAGTCGACCGGGGTGTACGCCGACGCGTGGATCGTGAGCCGGTGCTCGCCGTTCCACACCAGCGCCGCGTTAGGCTCGGCGCTCCGCCCGGTGCCGGCCAGGTTCCAGTACGTGTGCTGTGACAGGTTGAACGGGGTTGCCTTGTCGGTCGTGGCGCGGTAGTCCACCGCCAATTCGTCGCGCGCGGTGAGCGTGTAACGCACCGTCACCTGCAACGTGCCGGGGTATCCTTCCTCGCCGTCGGGACTGCTGTAGCGCAGCGTGACGCCCACAGTGTCGCCCCCCTCGAACGGCGCGCCCTGCCAGATCACCTTGTCGAAGCCGCGCACCCCGCCGTGCAGTGCGTTGGGCGTGTTGTTGACCGCCAGCGTGTATGACTTGCCGTCGAGCGTGAAGCGCCCACGTGCGATGCGATTGGCCACCCGACCCACCACGGCGCCGAAGTAGGGAGAACTGGTCTCGTACTCGCGCACCGTGTCGAATCCGAGCACGATGTCGTCGAACCGGCCGTAGCGGTCGGGGGTGCGGATGGAGGTGACGATCGCCCCGTAGTTGGTCACCCGCACCTCGGTCCCGCGCGCATTGCGCAGGACGTACAGCTCCACCGCGCGCCCGTCGGCGAGCGTCCCGAACGACCCGCGCGACAGCGACGGGCGCCCGGCACCAGCGGGTGGCGTTGCAGCTGCCGATGCCGGGCTGCGCGTGACGGCACGAATCAACGCCGTTTCGGCGCTGTCGTACGGCGTGCCATCGGTGTGAAACACATCATGGAACCAGACCGCCGGCGGGGTCGTGTACTCCCTGGTCCACGTCTCCCACGGATAGATCGTCTGCGACCGCCCGTTCACAAAGCCCCAGTTGATCGCGCCGATGCGGCGCTGCGCGAAGTACGGGAGGTGGGTGCGAAAGGTGCTCCCCACCGGACGCGCCATGTACTCGGTGGCGATGATCGGGCGCCCGTAACGCTCCAGCGCCTTCACCAACGCCTGCGTGCGCGGAAGGGGATCGTAGCTGTGGAACGAGATCACGTCAGACTGCTCCAACATCCACTTCGAGATGGGGAGCATGCGCGTGCTGTCGATCCAGTCTCCCTTCCACGGCGCGGCGGTGAGCGGCTGCGTGGCGCCCGCCTCGCGCACCCAGGCAAAGACCTTCTGCATCAACGCCAGCGCCATCTCGCTCTTGTGGCGCGGCTCGAAGACGAAGTACGCCGGTCGATTGATGTTGTCCGGCTCATTGAAGATGTCCCACGCCAGCACGCGCCGGTCGGTGGCGAAGCGCCGCACGACCCCCTGCACATACGGTCGCAGCGACACATGGCGCGATGAGTCCCCCAGGATCGCTGCCCCCGGCCCCTGCACCCACGCCGAGTTGTGCAGATAGGGGTGCGGCGGGCGCTGCGCCCCCAGGTGCGGCATCGGGTCCCACACCGCGTCGAACAGGACGAACATCGGGCGAATCTGGTGCCGGTCGGCGATGGTCAGGAACTGGTCCATGCGCTGGAGAAAGCCGGTCGAGTCCTGCTGCCACAACAAGTCGTGCAGGAAGACCCGCATGGTGTTCATCCCGATCGATTGGGCCCACCCCAACTCGCGGTCGATGGTGGCCGGGTCCCACGTAACCGCCTGCCACATCTCCAACTGGTTGCTCGCCGTGCTTGGCACATAGTTGGCGCCCACCACCCACCCGACGCTGTCGTACCACGCCCGGGCCCGCTCGACGCTCCAGGGGGCCGGGGCGTTGCTCCCGCGCGGTTGGGCGTGCGCTGGGACAGCGGTGGTCCATGCCGCGACGGTGAGCGCAGCGGCGATGACAACGGGGGACGTTAGGCGGGCAGGCAGTCGCATGCGGAAACGGCGTGGTGGTTCGGGGCGGGCGACGAGGTTGCGCGACCCAAGGAAGAGCGCGCCAATACTGCGACCAGGTGCGGTCGTCGCACA
Organism: uncultured Gemmatimonadaceae bacterium; assembly: GCA_964560345.1. GTDB lineage: Bacteria > Gemmatimonadota > Gemmatimonadetes > Gemmatimonadales > Gemmatimonadaceae > SCN-70-22. Next base: position 14,088 of record CAZLLP010000008.1, on the reverse strand, counting down.
ATCAGCGATCGAGCGTCCGGCATTCGATCGGCAAGGCAGCCACAGCCGTCGCGTTCCCTGACTCGTCCCACGCGTCCTATGGCGCGCCGAACCGAAGACTGCTACGATCGAACTTCCCTAAACGGAGCAAGCGCGATGGCCACGGTACGGGAACTGCTCGACCGCAAGGGCACAGATGTGCACGCAGTGGGACCGGACGCCACGGTGCTCGAGGCGGCGCAGCTCATGAACCGCCGCGGAATCGGGGGACTGGTGGTCATCGACGCGATGGAGCAACTGATCGGCATCTTCACCGAGCGCGACATCCTGCGCCGGGTGGTCGCCGAGGGGCGCGACGCCGCCCAGACCTTCGTGCGCGACGTGCTCACCCGTGACGTGGTGACGATGTCGGCCGACACGACGGTCGAGGAATGCGCCGCCGTGATGTCGGCGCGACGGATCCGGCATCTTCCTGTGGTCGAGGACGGCCGGATGCTGGGGCTGGTGACCAGCGGAGACGTGCTGGCCCATCGCGTGGCCGAGTCCGAGGCGACGCTGCAGTACATGAGCAGCTACCTCTACGACGTTCGTTAGGCCTGGCGGCTGTCTCGGCCTGGCGGTGCGCGCACTCTTGCCGCGCCGCTGGGCGTCACGGCCGATGCGTGGATCGGACCGGCGCCCCGGCACGCGGAACGCCGGCGCGGCGCGCCCTACTGCACGTGCGCCGGGTCCATCCAGATCAACTCCCAGTGATGCCCGTCGAGGTCGTAGAAGCCTCGGCCATACATGAAGCCGTGCTCCTGGACGAAGCCGGTGTCGCTTCCACCAGCGACGATCGCCTTCTGAAGCACATCGTCGACTTCGGCGCGCGAGGTGCATGACAGCCCGTGCATCGCCTCGTTATGCGTCGACGTGTCGCATGGCGTGCGCTTGGTGAACGACTGGAAAAACGGCGCCGATAGCAGCATCACGAACCCCTGCTCGCTCAGGATCATGCACGCCGCGTTGTCGTCGGTGAACTGCGGATTGAAGTCGAAGCCGAGCGAGCGAAAGAACGCGACCGACCGCGCGAGGTCGCGGACGGCAATGTTGATGAAGACCATGCGGGACGTGGCGGAACTCATCGGCGGCTCCTGTGACGATTGATGGGATCTGACGCGTTCGACTGTGGCGTCGCCGGAAACTCATCGGTCCCCCCGATCGACATCACCGAGGGGACCGTGTGCGACCGTCGCGCGCGCACTCAGGACGCGAGCGACTCCTGCACCGCGCGCCACGCCTGCGTGATGGCCGAGTTGGTGTCGGCCTTGGCGCCGGCATCGGAGTTGGCGATGGCGATGCGCCCGAACGGCTTGCGCCCGATCACCCACGGTTTGTCTTCGTCCGAGGCATACGCGGGCTCCCACAACAACTCGGGTGAATACGCGTATCCGTGCGGCCAGCGATTGACCGTGATCGCCTTGATGTCGCGCTCGGCGTCAAAGCCGCCGCCACGCAACGCGGCATCGAGCTGGTCGCGCACGTGGAACTCGAACTGGGCGAACGACATCTCCATCAGCTTGCGGCGCCCCTCACGCCACCCTTCGGCGCCGGTCTTCACGGGATCGAGGTGCACGTAACACATGTGCAGCACCATCGGATCGTCGGGGGTCTGCGAGCGCTTGTAGCTGCCGATCGAGACGGGGTAGTCGAGTTCGACCTGCTTGAAGAGGTCCTTCGTGTAGTAGACAAAGTCGGTGCCGAGCTGCGCGAACGGCCGCCAGTTGGGGACGAGGACCTTGGTATAGGTGAGCGGGACCTTCACGCCGTAGCTCAGCCCCTTCTTTTGCCCGGCCGGGAGGTCGGGGCAGAGATACGGGATGGCCATGTTGTAGCAGGCCATGATCACCCGCGCCCCGCGCACCGTGTGCGCCACGCCGCCGTTGACGTACGTCACGTCGACCGCATTGCGGCTGGCGGCATGCTGCACGTTGACGGCGGTGCTGTTGAGGCGAATGCGCACCGCGGATCCCTTGCGATCGAGCTGCGAGTAGTCGGCGCGCGCGGTTACCACGTCTTCCATGGTCTGTCCCGGCATCGCGGCCGGGATGAGCGTGCGCACCAGCAGGCGCGCCACCGAGGCGTTGCCGTCGGGGAAGTGGAAGATGTACGGCTCGTCGCCGCGCGTGCCGTAGCGCGTGAGCGTGTGGTCGAGCCCCGGCATGCCGCCGTCATACTCGTGGATCGACGTGCACGGAATCTGGTCGATCCCCACACACCAGAAGCTGATCCCGAACTTGCGATACAGCTCGAGGAGCTGCGGATCGACCTTGCAATAGTCCCGCAGCCACGTCTCGTAGCTCACCTTGCGCAGCTTGGCGTACTTCTCCTCGCGCGTGAGGCCGGGGAGGTAGTCGCGGGTCTCGGTCTGCACGCGAATGAAATCCGCGCGCGCCTGGTCGTTGAGCGGGGCGTTTCGCGCGAATTCTTCCCACGACACCTTGCCATAGCCGGTGACCAGCTTGCGCTGGCCGAAGTTCTCCTGATCGAACAGGATCGACTTGGAGAGCCCCAACTTGGCGTACAGCGTCTGGTCGTACGCCTCGTAGAACTTGGCCGTGTCGATGCCGATGTCGATCAGCGTCTGTCTGGCAACGGCGGTGTAGGCCGACGGCGTGTCGATCGATTCGGTGCCGCCGTAGCCGATGCGCGTCTGGCCGTCGATCGAGAACTCGTTGCGCTTGGCGTGGCCGCCAAAGTCGTCGTGGTTGTCGAGGATGAGGATGCGCGCACCGGGGCGCTGCTTGCGAAAGAGATGCGCCGACGCGAGCCCGCTGATGCCGCCCCCCACGATGATGAGGTCGTACTGCTCCTCGGGGCGCCCCACGGGCCACGTCGAGCCGCGCACGCGCGAGTGCATCGTCTCCCACGCCCCCTCGTGCGTGCCGCGCAACCCGGTCCTGGCCGGCGGATAGTAGTCGCTCCCCGGATCCCATCCCTGCGCGATGAGCTCAGCCCATGGCGCCAGGAGCGACGCACCGAGGGCTACGCTCACTCCGTTGAGGAAGTCGCGCCGTGTCACGCCGTCGTCGCGCATGGGAACCACTCCAGTGCTCTGGTCACGCGCGACGGTCGCCGCCGCGTCGGCGAGATCATAGCGCCCACGGCATGCCTCGACTAGGCGCCGCGGCATGCGTCTCGCCACGCCGCCTTGTGCGTTACTGGCTCATCCGCAATACACTTCCTCGACGCCAGACAGCGCCCGATTTCTCCCATGCTCTCGCCCGAAGCCCGACTCGTCTTTCGCCACGCCGACCCCGCCTGCTCGACGCCCGAGTATGTGGAGCTGTCGCGCGCCGTGACCGACTGGCTTCGCACCTTCGGCATCGCCGAGCGCGAGATGGCGTCCGCGAGCCTGTATCGGGCCCTCAACGCCGCCCAGGTCCCGCTCCCGCCAGATGCACGCGAGGCGTTTGCCCGCAGCACGATGATGAGCGAGCTGCGCTCCCAGCACCTGGCGCGCCGGCTGCGCGACACGACGCGCGTGTTCGGCGACCGCGGGATCCCCTGCCTCCTGCTCAAGGGGGCGGCGGTCGGCGCGCGGCTCGATCCGACCTTCCGCGCACGTCCGATGTCGGACGTCGACCTGCTCGTGCACCCGCCAGATACCGAGCAGGCGAGCGAGGCCGTGGTGGCGTCGGGATGGCCGATGACGACCGACCCGGTCCTGCTCGAGCTCCTCAAGGACCATCATCATCTCCCGCACTTCCTCGATCCCAACGTCCCCGGGATCCGGCTCGAGCTGCACACGCGCATCTGGCCGCGCAACCATCCGTTCGCCTTCGATGAGGCGCACCTGTGGCGTGACGCGCGCCCAGCCCCATCTCCGTTCGACGGCGCCTCCATTCCGTCGCCCGAGCATCTCCTGCTGCACACGTGTGTGCACTTCGCGTGGCAGCACACGATGCGCTTCGGCGCCTGGCGAACCTTTCGATCGATCGCGGCGGCGATCGCCGCCCCTGACTTCTCGTGGCCCAGCTTCGAGACCACCATCCGAGACGCGCGTGCGACGTCGGCTGCGTACTGGTCGTTGCGGCTGGCCAGTCACCTGGCCGGGCTCCAGATCCCGACAGAGGTTCTCGCCCGACTTGCGCCGCCCGGTATCCAGGCGTGGAAGTCAGCGCTCGAGCGGCACTTCGTGATTGGACTGGTGCAGGGCGAGGGGATCCAGAGTCCCTCGATTCGGCTCACGCACTGGCTCTGGAAGTCGGCGATTCGCCCGGGCTGGAGCGGGCACACCGGGGCGAGCCCGTGGGAATCGGACGAGCATTGGCTGCAGACCGCGGGATTCACGCACGACGAGTCGCGGTGGGCGCAGCTCTCGCGACAGCTCGCGAGTTACCAGCAGTGGTGGCGCTTTGCGGCGCAGCTCTTTCGGCGCTAGCCGCTCACCGCTCCCCTTCCCCGCGCGCCGCGTTCAGTGATACGCCGTCGCCGCGCGGATGAACGCGTCGAGCTGGTAGTCGGCGGCGTCCAGGACGTCGAGCCGAACGGTCCGGATGAGGAAGTAGTGCGGGCCGGGTTTTGGCAGCGTGCGATCGAGCTGGTGCGAGATCCCCTCCATCGGGTAGTAGTCCCCGTTGGGCATGTGGTATTCCCACCCCGTGTCGGCCATCTCGCGCCAGCCGTAGCTCATGAACGGGGGGAGCCCCGCGCCTGGGCGTGTGGCAATCGCCTTGTAGAGCATCAGGCGCCGTTCCGGCTGGGCCATGTACTCCACCGTGATCCCGTCGCGCGTGACCGGTTCGTGCGCCGCCAGCGGCGTGAAGCCGCGCGCCGCCAGCCAGGCCATCGCCTCCTTCACGTTGCGTTCGCGCGCGTCGGCCTCGCGCCGAGGACGATCGGCAATCTCGGCGAACTGCGGTTCGCGCAGCACCTTCACCGACGCCACCATCTTGAGCACGGCGGCGCGCGCATCGTCCAGCGACCAGTCCTTCTGGTACACCTGCCACAGCACGCTCACGCGACGTGACGGATCGCGATAGGCAATGCGCCATGTGGGCTCGTCCAGCAGGTTGACGGTGTAGCGCCCCTGCCCGATGTCCCATTGCTCGTTCTTCTCGACCTGCTTCCACCCGTCGGCGCCGCCGTTCATTTCCGCGGCCGCCTCCTTGCGCGCCTCATCATATGAGGCCTTCCCCGCCGATGGGGCGTGCACGGCGATGTAGAGATAGGCGCGATACGGGGTGAAGCTCCCCATGGCCCATGTGTGTACGCGGCTCATGCGAAAACTCACCCATGTGGCGCGCTCGAAGCGGAGGTACGCGTCGTCGAGCCGCGCCTTGCGCGGAATCTCTATCGTGGCCACGTCGCCCAGCTGGCGGGTCGCCGAGCCAAACTGCGGAAGGAATCCCATGGAGGCGACGATGCCAGCGATGGCCAGCCCGGCGAGCCAGATGCGGCGCATGACGGGTGAATGCGGATGAGGGGATCGCGCTGCAGGGATACGCTATCCGCATGCGGCCGCCCACGACAAGTCTCGGTCACCGCACGGCGCGGACCGACGCCGGCCGCTGTCGCCGCACAGCGGCAACCAGTGTCGGGAACGCGGGGCACGCTGCATCTTCGGTCGCTCATGAGCGCCCACCCCCGTGCCGGCCATCCGGTGCCCGTCCTCCGTGGAGTCTGACATGTCGTCGTCATCGCCCCGACCGTCGTTATGCACCATGACACTCGGCGCACTCGGCGCGCTCTTCGCCCTTGGCTGCGGCAGTGCGGGACGCGGGGCGCCGGCCACCGCGGCGAGCGCGCGCGGCGAGTCCACGAGTGACGGAGTGACGCTCGTCTCGCCTCGCGCGCCGCGCCCGGGCACGCTGCGCGTGCTGGTCTATCACGACATGGAGGGGCTCGCCGGGCAGGACGACTATCGCACGTTCAACTACTCGCACCCGGAGTACTACGCCAAGGGGCAGGGTTATCTCGTCGCCGACATCAATGCGGTGGTGGATGGGCTCTTTGCCGGCGGGGCAACGAGCGTCGAGATCATCGATGCGCACGGGAGTGGCAATCCCTCTCCAGATGTCGATCCGGCCCGCCTCGACAAGCGCGCCACGCAACTCACGCGAGACAAACCGTTCCGGCACTACGTCGACGTCGTCGCCCCCGACACCTATGACGCCATCGTCGCGGTCGGGATGCACGCCAAGACCGGAAGTCAGGGCTTTGCATCGCACACCGTGACGATCGGGATGGGGCTGTCGATGAACGGGCACGCCATCACCGAGACGGAGATCGTCGCCTATTCGTGGGGACGCGTCGGCGTCCCGGTCATCCTTGTCTCTGGCGATCAACGCCTGCAACGTGACCTCGCGACGATGCGGTGGCTGCAGTTCGTGGTGACGAAGAACGCCACCAGCGCCAGCACCGTGCAACTGCGCAACGTCGATTCGGTGCACGCCGAGATGCGGGCCAAGGCGGCGGCCGCGGTGCGCGGACTGGCGAACGCGAGGGTGATGCGCGTGCACGAGCCCGTGCGCGCCGCACTCAAGGTCGTGCGCCCGGCCAGTCTCGAAATGCTGCGCGGCGTCCCCGGCGTCGCGCTCGCCCCCAGCGGCGACGAGGTGACGTTCACCGGCGCCACGTTCCAGGAGGCCTACGACGGCCTCAACGCGCTCATCGGCGTGGCGCGGCTCGCCTATCCGACCACGATCAACGAAGTGCTGCGTGAACACCGCGACAGCGCGATCATCGCGCGGCTGCAACGGGAACGACTGATGGAGCGATGGATGGACATCGAGAGCGGGCGATGGCAACCGCCCGCCGCGCCGGCCCCCGCGCCGGGGCGCAAGTACTACGGCGCCCAATAGGCGCCATCGCCCGTATCGTTAGGGTGCCGCGCCGCCTCACGCGGCACCCACGGGCGTCACTCGCTGGCTGCCCTCCCTCACGGCGTCGAGCTAGTCACCCAACTGCATCGGCAAGCCGAACTTGGGAAAGAGCGTCGCCGTGTCGAGGAAGTAGGTCATGTTGCTGATCCGGTCGCCAGTGATGTCCAGCACGACCAGCGCCCACGGCTCCTTGCCGCCGTGGCGATACTGCCCGAAGGCCGGTGAGGCGCACGCAGCGGTGGGAACAAGTCGCGATCCGCGGCACCCGGCGCCGCGCCCCGAGAGCCAGTTGCCGATCGACTCCTGCCCCTTGAGCCAGAGCGTGTACGGCGGCATCGACATCGTGGCGTCCTCGTGCAGCAACGTTGCCAGCGCCTTGACGTCGTAGCGCTCGAACGCCTCCACATAACGAGTGACGAGCAGCTGCTGTTCGTCGCTGAGCCGCGAGGGAGTCGGGGCTACGTTGCGCTCGGCGAGCGTGGCGCGTGCGCGTTGCAGCGCGCTGTTCACCGCAGGCACCGTCGTCTCCAGGCTCTCGGCCACCTCGGCCGCCGACCACCCCAGCACCTGCGTGTACAGCAGCACGGCGCGTTGCTTGGGGGGGAGGTGCTGCAGCGCCGCCACAAAGGCGAGCCGGATGCTCTCGCGCAGCACCGCCTCCTCGGCGGGGTCGCTGTCCGCTGGTAGGGCCTTGGCGTCGGGGATCGGCTCGAGCCAGTGCGTGCGCGGTCGTTCCTGCAGCTCGTCATCGACGGTGCCCACCGGCCCCTCCTCGAGGGGACGCACGCGCTGCGGGCGATCATTGAGCGCGTCGAGGCAGACGTTGGTGGCAATGCGATATAGCCACGTCTTCATCGACGACCGCCCGTCGAACCGTTCCAGCGCCTTCCACGCACGAAACATCGTCTCCTGCACCGCGTCGTCGGCATCGACCACCGAGCCGAGCATGCGATAACAGTGTCCCGTGAGCGCGGGACGGTGCGTTTCGAGTATCGCGATCGACGTCATGCACGAGGGGTGTGAAGGACGTGACAGGGTGGCACGAACATGCTGATAGTCGCTGCCAAGCTAGAAAGTTGCGCCGCCGGCAGCCAGCGTCGCCACGTCAGGTTGGTGCAAGAACGCGCGGCGTGCCTGACGAGCGCGACATCACGTCGTGAGGAGCTCGAGCATCGCCGCTTCCGTGGGCGGGTGGAGCACCTGTCGCTCCGCGAACTGCCGAGCCTGCGGGTACGCGGTCTCCGCAATACGCTCGGCGGCCGCGGCCAGGTCGTACGACGTGCGTCGACGCTCAGCCGCGTCGTGCAGGAGGAGCCAGTAGGCTCCGGGCGCACCGAATGGCATGCCGACGCTCCCGGCGTTGATCACGCGTACCGTACCAACCGTGCGATCGAACTGCATGTGCGTGTGACCGCACACGACGAGCGACGCATGCACCACCTCGAGCGCGCTCGCGAGCGTCGACTCGTCGGTGCGCGCCGTGATGTTCTCGGTGTCGCTGCGCGGCGTGGCGTGACAGAAGAGAACGTCGCCGAGGCCGGGGAGATGGTGACGAATCGTCATGGGCCACTCGGCGATGATCGAACGCTGCGCCGTCGTGAGTTGCTCCGCGGTCCAGCGCACCACGTCCTGAAAGGCGGCCGGCACCTCGTCCGGCACCTCGCCGCGCACCGCCGACAGCACGACCCGATCGCCGTTGCCGCGAATGCAGTGCACCGGGATCGTGAGCCCCTGCAGCGCCTCGAAGCATTCGCGCGGCATCGGTCCAGGCAGGACATCGCCTCCCACCACGACGAGGTCGACACCCGCGCGACGCACGTCGTCCAGCACCGCTTCGAGCGCGGGGAGGTTGCCGTGGATGTCGTAGAGGGCAGCGACGCGCATGTGAGGCTGGCGTGGAGCGAGCGAGACGCGTTCGGGCGACACATTCACGCGACGCATCGTCGGCGGCGCGCGATCGGACGAATACGCCTAACTAGCCGCCGAGGATCGCGTTGCGCAATGCCGGTGGTTCATTGGCGCTCGCTCACGTGCTAGCAAAGGCTTTGTGTGCCATTACGCGACCTGACGGCGATGCTTCGCGCAGCCGATCCTTCTACCTGAAGGGAAGCGGCACGATTCCTCATGCCGGTGCGCAGTCGGGCATCGGGGCCAACAGGTGCGTTGTGGGCGTCAGGCAGATGGTCTTGGCATGGATCGCGTGCAGTGCGCCCTGGTGCGACGCCGCGGCCCAAGGCCATGCACGGCAGGTGGCGGTCGCGGCGCCCCAGGCGTGGCTTGCGGGTGAGAGCCCTCAAGGCAGCTCGCCGCGATCGACTCGTGTGCCAGAACGTCCCGCGTCGTGTCGGAGCGATACCACGCCGTCGGCTGCGCTCCCGCCCTCGCTTGCCGCCGCGATCGACAGCATCGCGCGCGAGGTGTCGGCGCTCCGGCGCGAAGTCGCCGAGTTACGCGCGATATCGGCTGGCCGCGCACAGGCAGCGCTTCCGTCCAGCGTGACGACGGTCGCCGCACCTACACCCGCTCAAGCACCCGCACAGATACCAGCACAGGCACCAGCACAGGCGCCCTCACAGCCGCGCCCCGTCGAATCGGGCTTCGGGTCGATCCGCGTCGCCGGTCTGCTGCAAACGTGGTACACCAACGGTTCGTTGCCAGGAGACAACTCGCTGCGCATCAAGCGCGCCGAACTCAAACTGGCCGGCAAGATCTCGCCGCGCGTGAGCTGGACCGTGATGATAGATCCGGCCAAGTCACTCTCGCTGCGTCAGTCGACCACCACCGTCGCCGGCCAGCGAGTGGTGGTGGATGAAAGCGTGAACCAGTCGAGCCGCGTGCTGCAGGACGCCTACGTCAGCATCGCCCTGCCCCGCGGCTTCTCGGTCGACGTGGGACAGTACAAGCTCCCCTTCGCGTATGAAGGTCCCAATCCCACGTCGCGCGTGGTGACAGTCGAACGCCCGATGTTCGCTGCCGACCGCGGACGCGGGAGCCTGGGTGACGTACGCGACATCGGCGCTACGCTCCGCGGCAAGCTGCTCAAGCGGGCCGACCTCTCTGTGGGGTTCTTTGACGGTTCGGGCGAAGTGATGAACGCGGTCGACGCCAACGACCAGAAGGTCCTCGTCGTGAACGCCGCCTCGCCCGTCGCGCTGCTCAAGGGGCTGACGTTAGGCGCGTCCGGGGTCTATGGCGCCGCCCCCAACAGCGAGCACGCGCGCCGTGACCGCCTGGGCGGGCTGGTGGAGTTCTCCCGTGGCCCCCTCACCACGCGCGCCGAGTACATTCGCGGCGTCGACGGTGATGTGCACCGGCTGGGCTACTACGGACTGGTGGCGTACAAGCTCTCCAACGCGTTCGAGCTGGTGCATCGCTACGACTTCTTCGACCCCGACGTGCGTCGCACGGCGACCAGCACGGATGACGGGGCCACCGAGCTGCTGGCGGGGCTCAACTACTACATCGCCGGACACAACGCCAAGCTGCAACTCAACGGCGTCGAACGACGGTGGCGACACGACCTGCTCCCGGCGTCTCGGCAACTCCTCCTGAACGTGCAGACGAGCTGGTAGCCACCGCGATCGCGCGGCTCTCTTTGACGGGCCGCGCGCTCCGCCGCACGACGCGCGACGCTTCACCGCGCGGCGCGCGACGCTAGCGGGTGATTGCAGCGGGGGCTACGTTGGCGGTGAAGACTGCCGGCCCCCTCCCACGCCACGCGTGCGCGTTTCGCCCCTCCGCTCCACCTCCGCGCCCATCTCGGCTCGGCGATGACCGACCACCGCCCCTTCGCCAACTCGATCGCGGTCGTGGTCGGGATCGACCGCTATCGCGACGGGATCCCCGAGCTGCGCACCGCCGCGAACGACGCGCGCCGTGTGGGGGCGATCCTTCGCGAGTCGCATGGCTACGACGTCATCGAACTCCTCGACGACGAGGCATCGCAGGAGCGCCTGACGACGCTCCTCACGCGCGAACTCCCGGGCAAGGTCGGGGCGGACGACCGCGTCTTCTTCTACTGGGCCGGCCATGGCGTCGCCCGCGACGGCGACGACGGTCCCAATGGGTACCTCCTCCCGGTGGACGCGCGCCGCGGCGACGAGGCGACCTTCCTGCACATGCCGCTGGTGCACGACGCCCTGCTCGCGCTTCAGTGCCGGCACATGCTCGTCGTGCTCGATTCGTGCTTCTCCGGCGCCTTTCGCTGGTCGGGGACGCGCGCGGTCGAACTCATCGACGACGATGCCGTCATCCACCAGGAGAAGTACGACCGCTTCGTACGCGACCCCGCGTGGCAGGTCATCACCTCGGCGGCGCAGGACCAGAAGGCGATCGACCAGCTCTCGACCGGCTCGTTAGGGAGCCGCGATGGCGAGGGGGCGCATTCTCCCTTCGCCCTCGCGTTGTTCGAGGCGCTGGGCGGCGCCGGGGACGTGATCCCGCGCAAGGAAGGCGACGGCCTGGTGACCGCGACCGAACTGTACCTCTATCTCGAGGAACGGTTGCAGAACGCCGCGCTGGCCGCCGGCAAGCGACAGACGCCGCGACTCTGGCCGCTGCGCAAGCATGACAAGGGCGAGTTCGTCTTCTTCGTCCCCGGGCGTGACCTCACGCTCCCGCCGGCGCCGCCGCTCACCTTCGAGAACAACCCGTGGCGCGGCCTCGCGTCGTACGATGCCGCCGACGCGGCGCTGTTCTTCGGGCGCGACACCGAGATCGCGACGCTGCGCGAGCGCGTGCAGTCGTTGCCGCTGACGGTAGTCCTCGGCGCGTCGGGGACGGGGAAGTCGTCGCTGGTGAAGGCCGGGTTGGTGCCGCGACTGGCGGCCGACGGATGGACGATCCTCCCGATCGTGCGCCCCGGCACGGCGCCGCTTGTCGCCCTGGCGCAGAGCATCGGAAGCGGGGAAGGTGCGGCCGCAGCGACGCCGGCAGCGATCGCCGCACGCGTCGACGCACTGGTGCAGGGCGTGGGTGACCGGAAGCTCGTACTGGTGATCGACCAGTGCGAGGAGTTGATCACCCTCGCGCGCAGCGCCGCCGAGCGCGAACAGGCGCTCACGCTGCTGGCGCGCCTCGCCGACGCGCACCCCGAGTCGCTGCGCATCATTCTCACGCTGCGCACCGACTTCGAGCCCAACTTCGATCGCTCGGCGTTTGGCGAACGATGGCGCGCCGGTCGCTTCATCGTTCCGCCGATGTCGCGCGACAACCTGCGCGCGGTCATCGAGCAACCCGCCGCCAAGCGCGTTCTCTACTTCGAGCCATCATCGCTCGTCGAGTCATTGCTGGACGAGGTGATCGCCACGCCAGGGGCCCTCCCGCTCCTGTCGTTCGCACTGAGCGAGATGTACGTGCGGTACGTCGAGCGGCGGAGCGGCGACCGCGCCATCACGCGCGACGACTACGAAGCGTTAGGCGGCGTGGTCGGCGCCCTGCGCGCGCGCGCCGAGGCCGAGCACGACGCGCTCGACGCGGCGCATCGCACCACGCTTCGGCGTGTGATGCTGCGCATGGTCGTCGCCGAAGGGGGGAACCTGGCCCGCCGCCGCGTGAGCGACACGGAACTCGATTACCCCGACAGCGCCGAGCACGCACGCGCCGCTGAGGTGGTGCGCCGCCTGACGAGTGCGCGCCTGCTGGTGGAGGGAAAGGAGGCGGACGGCGAACCCTTCGTCGAGCCGGCGCACGACGCGCTCGTGCGAGGATGGGGGCGCCTCCTCGAGTGGGTGCGCGAGGAGGGCGAAGCCTCGTTCCCGCTCGCGCAGCGGCAACGCCTGGCGCGCGCCGCCAGCGAGTGGGAACGCGCCGAGCCGGCATCGCGCGACGGGTTGGTCTGGAGCGACGCGGTACGCAGCGCGCAGCTCGCCCCGCTGGTGAAGGCAAAGGCGCCGTGGCTCAACCGTCGAGAGCTCGAGTTCGCACGGCGCAGCGTGCGCGGTCGCACGGTACGCCGCGCGACGACGGCGGTGGCCGTCGCGCTCATTGCGGCTGCCGGTGCGTGGGCCTTTGTCAGCGGACGACAGGCGAGCGAACGCGCCGAGCAGGTGCGCGTGGGATCCATCGTGCGCACGGCGGCGGCGCTGGTCGCCGAGGACCCGTTTGCCGCGGGCCTCGTGCTCGGCAGCATCGACTCGACGCTGGTGCAACGACTCGATCCCGCGACGCACCTCGCGCTGATCCGCACCTCGGCCGAACTCGCCGTGCGTCCGCGTGTCACCGCCAACTTCGGCGCGGTGGGTTCCGGCTTGCGCTACGCACGCCTCAGCCCCGACGGACGCTGGGTAGCGATGGGCTCCAACGAAGGGCGGCTCACGCTCGCACGGACCGACAGCGCCGGCGACCCGGTCGTACTCGACCAGGGGAACGAGTCCGCCATCTGGGGTGTGGAGTTCAGCCCGCAGAGCGATCGGCTCGTCTCGGCCGCAACCAGCGGCGCGCTGTATGTCTGGACGATCGGGTCCAGCGAGCGCCCGGTACGACTCGCCGCACCGGACTCGTCTCGCTTGTACCGCATGACGTTCAGCCCAGACGGTTCGCACATCGCCGCCTTCTACCTGCGGGACGTCTACGACACGACCACGCACGAACTCGCCGACTTCACCCCTTCGAGGGAGGCGCGCGTCTTCAACGCCGACGGTTCGGGAACGCCGTTGAGCATCCCCCTCGGCGACAACGAACTTCCCACCTGGGACTTCGGCGCCCAGGGAGCGTGGCTTGTCACGAGCGACGGCAAGCGAGTACACCTGTGGCCGAGCGCAGGAGCAGCGAAGCCGACGCAGGTCTTCGAGATTCGCGGGACGGGGGTGACCACGGCGACGCTCGACCCGGCCGGATCGCGCATTGCCATCGCGGCCGCCAACGGACGAGTGCACATCCGGCCGATCGCCGGACGCGGGGCCGTGGTGCAGCTGGCGGAACACACCGACTCGGTCTTCGCGCTCGCCTGGAGTCCCGACGGGCAGCGGCTCGCCACGTTCGGCGACGATGCGACGCGCATCTGGGACACCCGGAGCGGGCGTCGCATCACGCGGCTCGAACGCGACGGCGAGACGCTCGTTGGCGGCGCCTTCTCGCCCGACGGCACGGAGCTGCTCACGCGCACGCGCTACGGCTACGACGCGATTCTCTGGCGATGGGACGACGCAGGAAAGGCGATGCCGATCGTGCTCACCGGCCACGCCGATCCCGTGGAGACAGTTGGATTCTCGCCAGATGGCACGCGGGCCTTTACCGCCTCACG
>CAZLLP010000007.1:16893-105015 GCA_964560345.1 uncultured Gemmatimonadaceae bacterium | reverse complement strand
CACCGCCGACATCGGCGTGCGCCTGACGATGCGACTACGGCGCGCGGGGCGACAGGCGTGCGTTGCTCGCCACCCCCCACCGCAGGTTAGCAAAGACGACGACGCGATCCGGAGCCTCGGTCTCCGCGTACGCTCCGCCAAAGCCGGTGGAGATCCAGATCCCCTCGCGCGCCGAGAACTCGACCCCCGCCGACCACTGCCCGACCGATTCGTCGATGGGAGAGCTGGCGCGCGCGCTGCGCCACTGCCAGGCGTTCTGGTAGAAGCCGTTGAAGCGCTGCGACCCGATAAGCGCCTTGGCGCCGACTGTTGCCGCGCTGTAGGTGGAGTCGCGCGTGCGCCCGCGCACATAGTCGCCGGCGCCGTACGAGAGCAGCTGCCCCCACGTCCCGATCCCGCGCGCGTACGAGAACCACGCCCGCCCGCCCGTGCCGCGCCCCTGCGAGATCACCGATTGCTCGATTCGCAATCCGTACGCGGCAGCGATGACCAGCGACGACGAATTCCAGCTCGGCGCCTGCCACGTCTCGATCGATTCGCGGATGCATGCGTTTGAGGCGACGGTGTCGGCTTGCTGCCCTGGCATGGACGGCGCAAAGCGCCGCGCGCAGGCGGTCATCATGCGCCCCAGCGAATCGCTGAAGCTCTTGTTGCGCATGAAGTCGCGGTCGTCGAACCAGGTGGAGCGAATGCCGACGGAGATGTCGGTGGAGCCGGTGTCGCCGGCGGTGCGCTGCGTGGCGAGGCTCAGTCGCAAGTTGGCTTTCAGGAATCCGGGGCGCGTGCGGTACGCCTTCAGGTCGATCCTCTGTCCCCACAGCAGGAAGGGGGCAATCTCGAGGGCGAGGCCCTGTCGCACATGCCCGCTGCGGTCGATGCCATTGATGAGGGCACTGGCCAGGTCCTGCATCGTCCCCGGGCGCGTCACCTGCAACGACGCATCGTCCAGGAAGGACGCGGCGGGGATCTCGGGGACGGCGAAGATGCTCTTGGCCTTCGGGGCTCCCGACTGTCCCGCGGCGTCAGACGCGAACACACCGACAGCGATCAGCGCGGAGATGGTCGGCAGCCGCAACGAAGCCTTGTGTGGCGCGCGCATCAGTCCAGCTCCAGTTGCACCGTTTCGGGCATGGTGAACTCGCCGCCGGCGCCGGTGGTCCCGCTTTCCGTCCAGGTGGCCGCATTCCCATCGGCACCCGGTTGGCGAATCGTCAGGCGCACGCGCCACGTGGCGTGGGGGTGCCCGGCGACCGCGAGCCAGTACGCGAACTGGCTCCCCTGCGGCAACGGCGGGAGGATCACCCAGCGGTCGGCGATGTCGTCATCGGTGACCTCGGGGCCGAACGTGAGCCAGTCCTCGTTAGGGCGGCGCAACCAGAACTTGTAGACCACCTTGACCGGCGTCTCCTCCCGGATGCTGAACTCCGTCGGGAGGGTGCCGTTGATGTTGACGCTGGCGGGGGCGCTCATCGCGGGGAGCGGGTGGAGGAGGACAGCGGAGAACCGGGAAGCGTGGGCGCCGAGCGCTTGAGGCGGTGAATGACGTCTCCAACCGTGTAATGCGGGCGATCGGGGCTCAGCGACATCAATCGCGCGATCGCGTCCCTGGATACCTCCGGACGCTTGGCGAGCGTGGCGCGCGAGGGACGCTTGCTTCGCTGCTTTGTGGGGGGCCCCTTCGACGCAGGCGACGGCGACGCCGACGCCTCCCCCGCTTCCGTTCGCTTGCTCATCTCCCCTCCCCGGGATTGCTCCCGCGATATCGGCCTGTCGCTCACCTCGCCACAACGCCGCGCCCCGACGATGCACCCCCTCAACGCGGGAAGCAAGCCGGGCGGCGAGCAGCCTCTGCCTTACGAGCCACGCGTGATGAGTGGTCGACATGTGCAATCTCTGCGCCGCATGCCGCCCCGATCTCCTAACTCGTGAGAGAAGGCGCCAGCCTCGCCACTCGGTGGTTGGCGCAATCGGGCTCGACGATGTACTCTTGCGTCGAACTCGGGCCGAGGAATGCGAACGTGACGTGCCGGCGGATGGTGGTGTGGCTCGCGCTGGTGAGCAGCTCGTACGCGGGCGCGTTCGTCTCGACCGCCGCAGCGCAACCAGTGCCCGCGCAGCGCCCCGCCGCCACGCGCGATACCAACGTTCGTGCCGACACCGGGCGCCAGGACAGCAGCGCCTCTGCTGACAGCGCGCGCGCAGGCCGCGCCACGCAGGACAGCGTCCCGCAGGATTCCACCACGGCGACGACCGCGGCACCACGCGGCGACCGTACGGCCAATCCGTCAGCCGCCACGCGCAGCACCCCGCTCACCATCGGCGGCTACAACGCGCCACAGTTCATCACGCTCATCGCCGTACTCTCGGTCCTGATCATGCTGGCCCTCTCGGCGGGACGACTCTTCGACGCCTACGCCGAGTTGGTGCGAAAGGACGAATCGCTCGGGGTGAGCAGCCACTGGGGTGGCTTCGGCGGTGGCGCGAGCGGATGGCGCGCATCGCGCGCGCTCTCGATGCTGGTGGGCGGGGTCCTCCTGGTGGCCGCGACGACCACGCTCGCGGTAGCGGTGATCGACATCGTCCTCCGTGACAAACCCGCCAAGGAGCAGAGCGAAGCGTCCGCGGCGGGCGCACCCAAGGGCGACGGGTGACGTAGCGTCGCATGGCCATTACCATCGTCGATCGCCCCGAAGCGCTCAGCGAGCGCTCGTATGACCTCGATGAAGGAGCGGATCCGCTCGTCATCGATTCGGAGAGCGCGCGCCTGCTGCGACAGGAGATGGAGCGCTACTGCAAAGGGACGATCACCGGGCGCTCGTTCCTCATCGCCGGGCATCGCGGTTCGGGCAAGACGACGCTGGTGAACAGCGCCTTTCTCGAGACGTGGAAGAAGCGCGAGCGCGGGACGCAGATGCTGCGACCGGTCTACGTCCCGCTGCACGGGCCGGCGCTCTTTCCCGATGCGCTCATCGTGGACGGCGCCAACGGCACCGTCGTCGACCCGGGCGCCGATGACGAAGGCGACGAGGAGGAGGCGGGCGGGAGCGCCTCGCCTAACGTCAGCGATGGTGAAGGCGACGCCGCCGTTGACGTTCCGGCGTCGAAGAAGAAGGTGCCCAGAGAGAGCGAGGCCGAGCGCGCCCTCAAGCAGATCACCCTCGGGTTGCACCGCACGGTCGCGACCGAGTTCATCCATCGGTATCACCGCTACGTGAAGCTCGACAAGGGCGATCGTCCCGCCGCAGTCGAACGCGCGATGTCGGAGCTGGCGGCGACGCTGGAGAGCGAGTTGTACGACATGGCGCCGGCCGCGCGGCTACGGCAACTGTGGGATTTGGCCTCGGCGCTCGAGTCAGGGGTGCTCTTCGACAATGGCGCGCCGCGCGTCTCCACGCGCGACGAAATCCGCGGGGCCCAGGGGATGCGCGAGCTTGTCGCGCTCTCGTCGGTGGTCGATGCCTATCGACGGATCTCTGGCGAAGCGCGCGCGCAACTGGCGGGGCGCGATAAGGCGACGATGAAGGAGTCGCGGCAGGCCGACCTGTCGCCCGACGCCAAGTCGCTGGTGGCCCCGGTCACGGCGGTGCTCACCGGCGGCCTGAGCGCACTCGGCACCGGTCTCGCGACCAACAGTGCGTTGCAAGCGGCACTTGGGGGGATTGGCGGGGCGTTCATCGCCGGGAGCGTCTTCAAGTGGAGCTCCCTGCGGTCGCGAGAGCGGCTGCAGACGCGCGAGGACCAGTTCATCTTCGACCTGAGCGTCTCCACGCTCGACCGGGTGCTCCCCGTCCTCATCGCCCGCCTGCGCGCCGCGGGTCTTGCGCCAATCTTCGTGGTCGATGAACTGGACAAGGTGCGCGATCTCGACATGCGCATCCTCAAGCTCGTCCATCACCTCAAGAAGCTGGTGGCCGAGAACGCCTTCTTCTGCTTCATCACCGATCGCGACTACTACGAGGGGCTGGAGCGCGAGATCTCGACGCGCGCCTACGGGGTGCAGCATTCGTACTTCTCGCAGCGTGTGCTGGTGACGTTCAACGTCAGCGACTTCGACGTCTACCTGCAGAAGCGGCTGGCGGCCCCTCCCGATCCCACGCTGGCCGTGCCTAACGCGTTGCCCCAGGCACCCGCGACGGGTACACCGGCCAATGCGGCCCCCGCCTCGTCGGACGACTACCCCGACTGGATCGTCCTGCGCTGGTTGCTGCGGTACGCGTCGCGGTTGCACGCCCTCGACCTGCACCGCGAGCTGGCCAAGCTGCGCAACGAGAAGGAGGCGGTGTCGTACGCGCCGGGCGAGGTGCGCACCGCCACCCGCCATCGCTGCGACCTCACCATGCAGGTGGCGATCGAACTCACGCTCGACCGCCCCGACGTGCGCAACTGGATCGCCGACTCACCCGACTCTCGTCAGGCGCTGTACGATGCGCTCTACTACCTCCCACGGTTGCAGGAGCAGGGCGGGGCGACGATCGACCTCGAGTCCGACGCGGGGAAGGAGACCTTTGCACGGTACCTCGTGCGCCGGACCAACACCGAGCATCCGGAGCGCGAAGACCAACTGGTCACGTTGCGCCTGGCGAGCGAGGAGTTCGCGTTCCTGTGGGAACAGTTGCAGGCGATGGCGCAGCTCCTCCTCGACCACGGCCCGCTGTTCGAGCCGACGATGTCCAACTTCTGGGCGGTGGTCGCCGAGTGGGATGAATACCGCGAGAAGACATCGATGGGGCGGTTGCGCACGGAGGTGCGCGATGCGCTGCTGTTGGGAAAGGGCGTGTCCGTGTTGACTGGAGAGCTGGGTGCGCTCAGCTGGCGCTACAAGCGCTCCGGCGACCTGCGGCAGGCGATGGCGGCCGAAGCTATTGCGCCGGTTGTTCCGCCGCCCCCGAGCGACGCAGGTGCAACGGTCACGCCGGCGGTGCCACCTCCCGTCGTGCCCCCCGCGAAACCCACCGCGAGCGAGCCTCCGCAAGGTCGTATCGAACGCGGTGGCGCCACGGGGCTCCCTCCCGCCGCTACCAGAGGGGCAAAGCCCGACGCAGCGCCAGAGGCAGAGCCGGTGACCGCCCCGGCACCGCAAGCAACGCCGTCCTTGCCCGAATGGCGCAGCGACCTGCAGTTCATCCGTACCTACATCGCCCGTGCATCGGTTCCCCCGGGCGCTCCCGACGCGGTGTACGACTTCGCCCTTGCCAGCCTGGGCGAACTGGCCAACATCTACGGCCTCATTCCGACGACGCCGGCCTGGACCCGCGTCGATGCGGCCATGCGACGTCTGGACAGCTCCGTCGACCAGCCGCAGATGCGGCGCGATCTGGCCGAGGACGCGCGTATGGTGCACGAGTATCGCCTCGTCCTCGAGAAGTCGCAGCCGCAGATTGCCCTCGGCTACGCCTGTGCGATCGTGATTGCCAAGGGCTTGAACGAGATCGGCCAACCGTCCAGCGTCGCCGACGCGATCGCGGTGCTCGCCCGATCGCTGCGCCTCCCACAGCTCGACGCCGACAACGTCCTGACGCAGCTGCAACGCACGGCCGGCGAACTGCTCGAGCTGCAACTGACGGGGTGGAGCGAACTGCAGTACGTGCTCAAACAGGTCACGTCGCACGCGAACCCACTCGAGCTGGTGCAGGCCATCTCGCGCGCCGTGAACGACGCGCCCGCCAGCACCATCGACCGCCGCGCCGTCGTCGTGGCGCGCGCGTGGGCATCGCTGCGGACGCGCATCGAGCAGTGGATTACTCGACGTGAAGTCGCTACCGCGAGTGTCGCCGAGATCCTCTGTCAGTCGGCGAACATCGGCCCTGCGCGTTTCCTGCGCACGCACATCGATCAGGCCACGGTGCGCGAGTGGTCGCGGGCGCTGGTCGATGGACTGCGGCTCGGGACCACGGCACCGCCAGCAGATCAGGCGGCGGCGCCATGGCTCGCCGCGATGGCGGCGGCTGCGCTGGGATTGCCGCAGGCGCTGGCCGGGCGTGGGCCGAACGAACTGGCGAGCTGGTTTGTGGGGCGCGCGGCCTCTCGGCCGGAGGGGATCGAGGAGACCTTCCTTGCCGTCGCACCATCCCCGAGCGTCATCCACGGTCGCCTGCTCGTGCTGGTCTCCGAGGAAGAGCAGGATTCCGTGGCCGCGTCATGGCTCCCCGTCCCAAACTTCTGCGTGCTGCACTTGCGTCACGAGGACATGCGCGTGGTCTCGGGGATGGAGTTCGATCGCTTGGTGCAGAAGACGACGCTGCAGCAGTTCGTCGTGGCGGTGGAGTCGGGCACGCGCGGCGGTCGCGCCGAGCGCTATCTGGAAGAAGTGCGCGACCGGTTCAATCATCCGTCGGCCCAGTTCGTCATCGTCTCCCGCGAACCGCTGCGCCTCAAGGGGATCGTGAACGTCCCGTCCCCGCGGTCGGCCGAAGAAGTCTTCGCCATCGTCGCCAGCGGGACGCCGCGCAACGTGTCGTAGGCGCGCGCGCCGGCCGGGTGCGATCGTTCGCCCCGACTGGTGCCCGCCGCGTTTCGGGTGGAGCTTGAGTCGCGCCACGCCCCTCACCTCCAGTTTCATGCGGCCACTCTTCGCTCGGCTCGTCCCTACCGCGCTCGCCCTCGCCGGCGCCGCGGCCACCGTCGCCGCGACGGCGCCGTCTTCGGCGCGTCCAGCAATCCGCCAGCCGCAACGCAGCGTGATCGGCGTCGTCTTCCACGACGCCAACGACAACGGGCGCCGTGACATCGGCGAGCAGGGAGTCGCCGGCGTCGCGGTGTCGGACCAGGACTCGGTGGTCATCACCGGCACCGACGGCGCCTACCGCCTGACGAGTGCGCTGCGCACCGGCGTCGTCTTTGCCAGCGTCCCCGAGGGCTATCGCGCGCGTGGACAGTACTGGGCGGCGGTCACCGATGGCGGCACGGTCGACTTCGCGCTGCGCCGCGCGCCGGCGCGCCGGACGCTCTCCTTCGTGCACGCGTCGGATACGCACATCGCCCCCGCGTCAGCCGCCCGCATGCAGCGCCTGCGCGCGCTGGTCGATTCGATTCGCCCCGACTTCGTCCTCATCACCGGTGACCTGGTGCGCGACGCGCTGCGCGTGGGCGAAAAGGAAGCGCGCAGCTACTACGACCTCTTTCAGCAGGAAGCGGCGCAGGTGCGCGTGCCGCTGTTCACCGTCCCGGGCAACCACGAGATCTTCGGCATCGAGCGCGAGCGAAGCGGCGTCGCCGCCGATCACCCCCTGTACGCACGCACCATGTACCGCCGCTATCGCGGCCCCGACTACTACTCGTTCAACGCCGGTGGCGTGCACTTCGTGGCACTCAACTCCGTCGACATCGACGACACGCGCTACTACGGGCATGTCGACTCGTTGCAGCTGGCGTGGCTCACGCGCGACCTTGCCGCCGTTCCCGCCGGCACCCCGGTCGTCACCTTCAACCACATCCCCTTCTTCACCGCCGTCGAGACGATCAACGGCTACTCCGACACGCCCCCCGCGCCGAGCGTGATCACGGTGAACGGCAAGGCCGAGTTCCGGCACACCGTCTCCAACGCCCTCGACGTGATGGCCCGCGTCGCGCCGCATCCGTATCCGCTCGCCCTCGCGGGCCACATGCACGTGCGCGAACTTCTCCGCTACCCCGGCGTCGCCACCCGCTTCGACCAGGGCGCCGCTATCGTCGCGCCCAGCGGCGGTCCCCAGATGCGCTTCCCCTCCGGCATCACCGTGTACTCACTGTCGAACGCCACGATCAGCGAAGGCCGCTTTATAGTACTCGGCATCGACCCCAGGCCCCCTCGCTGACCCGCATCGCGCGGCAACGCCGCACCCTCCGTCTCCCGTCTCCCGTCTCCCGTCTCCAGTCCCTAATGCCGTCCACTCCTCGTCGCCGCTTCCTCGGCCTGCTCGGTGGCGCCTCGATCCTCGGCGTCACCGCGACGCCGTCCTTCCTGCATGCCGCTCCGCCGGTCGCGCCGCACGATCCATTGGCGCGCTCTCACCCGCGCGATGATCACGCGCTGCCGATCACCGAGACGTGGGACATGAGCTGGACCACGCGCGTGAACGGGAAGTACCGCGCGGTCTTCGATTCCCCGGAGATCTCCGACGGCGCCGCACTCGTGCGCGCGATCGCTTGGTGCGACATGTACAAGGAGGTCTACGGCTCCGAGCGCAGCGAGATGTCGCCGGTCGTCGTCTTCAGGCACTCGGCCATCGATCTCATCATGAAGGACGAGTACTGGGCCAGGTACGAGGTGGGGAAGGACAACAAGCTGCGCACGAATGAAGGGAAGAAGTGGCGCGTCACCAATCCGGTGAGCGGCGAGTCGGCCGGGAGCGACGAGCGGGCGCGCAAGTACACGGTGGAGACCTTTCTCTCGAGCGGCGGCGTGGTACTCGCCTGCGGTTGGGCCTTCCGCTTCGTCGCCTCGCGCATTGCCAAGAAGGACAAGCTCGAAGCCGCCGACGCCCGCAAGCGCGCCACCGAGCTGATGATCCCCGGGATCATCATCCAGCCCAACGGGATCTTCGCCTGCCTGCGCGCACAGGAAGCCGGCTGCCACTATATCATGGCCAGCTAGCGACCGAGCCGTCCGTCGTAGGCGCCAACGGCACGCCCGGCTCAACGCTGTGCGCGCCGTTGCGTATCCGCAGCGTCACGACTGGCGACCGAAGCGGGCTTGTGCGAGGTGCGGGATCGCGGTGGATGTGCGGCGCGGACGCTTGTAGACGTTTCCAGCACTCGGCAGGTGCACTGTGCAGCTTTTCGCGGCCTTGCGTCATCGTGAGACGCACCGAGATTGGGCAGAGCCCTCCAGCTTGCTGAGCGTGCGTCGATCGCCAGCATCCCCCACGCTATCCCCGGAGAAGTGCCGCATGTCGTACGCCCGTGTCTCGTCGCCTCATGGCGGCGCCAGGGCTCTCCTCACCGTCGCGATGCTCGCCGCCGCGATCGTCTCCCAGCCGGCGCAGGCACAGCAAGGCACCGCGCGCGGTAATGGTGCGCGCCGCCCCGCTCCCACCACGCGCGCCGAGTCGCTCTACGTCAGCGCCGACCCCGCCGATCACTCGACGCGTGATTGGGCCGAAGACATCAAGAACCGCGAGGCCATCGACAGCACCTACGCCGCCCGCAGCGCCGGGGTGATGGACTTCAAGAAGATCACCTACCGCTCGCCGGTGGGTGACATGGACATCCCCGCCTTCCTCTTCCAGCCGCTCAACAAGCGCGGCGCCAAGGGGCATGCGGCGATGATCTGGGTGCATGGTGGTGTGCACTCCTCGTGGGGGGCGACGATGTTCCCCTTCGTGAAGGAGGCGGTGGAGCGCGGCTACGTGGTCATCGCTCCCGACTATCGCGGCAGCACCGGCTACGGCGAGAAGCACTACCGCGCCATCGACTACGGCGCGAAGGAAGTCGATGACGTCTACGGCGCCTACGACTACCTCAAGACGCTCCCGCACGTGGACAGCGAGCGCGTGGGGGTGATGGGGTGGAGCCACGGCGGCTTCATCACCGCGCACCTCCTCTTCCGCGGCGAGACGCCGCTCAAGGCCGGCGCCGCGATCGTCCCCGTCACCAACCTCGTCTTCCGACTGGGCTACAAGGGGCCGCGCTACCAGCGTGACTTCTCCACGCAGGAAGGGCTGCGCGGCCTCCCGCACGAGCGTCAGGAGGAATACATCAAGCGTTCGCCGCTCTATTCCGTGGAGAAGCTGCAGCGCCCGATCCTCGTGCACGTGGCCACCAACGACGAGGACGTGAACTACGTCGAGGATCAGCAGCTCGTCTGGAAGCTTCGCGCGCTCAAGCCCGACCTGGCCGAGACCAAGGTCTACGTCGATCCCGCCCCGTGGGGCTCGTCGGTCGGTCACGCCTTCAGCCGTCGCGTCGATTCCAAGACGCTCGAGCGCGTCGACTCGCCCGAACAGATCGACTCGTGGAACCGCACGTGGACCTTCTTCGAGTGGAACCTGCGGCCCTACCTGGACCTGTCCAAGCCGCAGCCGCCGCTCCGCACGCGATAACGTCCTGCTCGCCATGAGTCGCCAGCGCTTCGGCGCCGTCGGCGCCTCGTGCGACATGCGGTAGTTTGCAACTGACGGAGCATCGCGGCTCGTCCCCCCACGCTTGCCGCGATGCCCGCGGGCACCACACGATGGTCCAGCCCCCATCACCGATGTCCCGATCGACCCTCCTTCCCCCATAGCCGCACCACGGAGGCGCTTCATGTCCAGAGCTGTCGTTTCGTCCCTCGCCCGGTCGCTGTTGACCGCCGCCCTCTCCCTCGCCCTCACCTCGCCGCTCGTCGCGCAAGCCACCGGATCGGTGCGCGGACGCGTGATCGTTGAAGGGGCCAATCGCCCACTCCCCCAGGCGCAGGTGGGTGTTGTGGGAACGGCCATCGGCGCCCAGACCAATGAGAACGGCGAGTATCGCCTCAACAACGTCCCGGCCGGCCCGCGCACGATTCGCGTGGTGCGCCTGGGCTTCGCTCCCGCCTCGGCACAGGTGAACGTGGTCGCCGGCGAGACGGCGACGCTCGACTTCACCATTCGCGAAGCGCCGGTCGCGCTCGAGCAGGTGGTGGTGACCGCCACCGGTGACGTGCGCCGCAAGGAGATCACCAACTCCATGGCGACGATCTCCGCCGAGCAGATCCAGAATGCCCCGGTGGCCAACGCGCAGCAGCTCCTGTCGGCGCAAACGCCGGGAGTGACCGTGCTGGCTAACTCCGGACAGCCGGGTGCCGGTGGCCAGATCCGCCTGCGGGGAAACAACTCCATCTCGCAGGACAACAACCCGATCATCTACGTCGACGGCGTCCGCATCTACAGCGGCGTCAGCCCGACCGTGCCCAACGCGCGCCAGACCATCAACCCGTTCAACGATATTCGCTCGGAAGACATCGAGCGCGTGGAAGTGGTGAAGGGGGCGGCGGCGACGACGTTGTACGGCACCGAGGCCTCGGGTGGCGTGATCCAGATCTTCACCAAGCGCGGGCGCGCCGGAAAGCCGCAGTGGTCGCTCGACATCACTGGCGGGACCAACGACCTCAACTACCTCAAGGTCGACGGTGACCCGACGGCGGTGTACCTCAAGGACTGCCAGGGGCCGGAGCTGTTCGGCATCGACATCGTCCCCACGAGCGCGACGTTTGGGCAGGACGTGAAGTTCGAGGACGCCACCTGCCCGTCCCGCGGCAAGTGGATTCGCACCGGCGCGGTGCAGAAGGCCGCGATGTCGGTGGCGGGTGGCAGCGACATCGCGCAGTACTTCCTGGCCGGCAACCTCTCCAACGAAGAGGGGGCGCTCGAGTCCAACGAGTACACCACGGGGGGCTTCCGTGGCAACTTCGCCTTCCGCCCGTTCCAGAAGCTCGAGCTCTCGCTCAACTCGTCGTACCAGCGCGGCGACCAGGACTGGATTGCCGACGGCAACCTGGCCAACGGCTTCCTGCTAAACGTGGCGCGTGGCACGGCGGGCAACTATCGCGGCGCCGGGTGCGTGCAGACGGGGATCATCTGCATGAACAACAACGCCGCCCTCACCATCGGCACCAAGACGAAGACGGATCACTACATCTCCGGCTTCACCATGAACTACTCGCCGATCGAGGCGTGGACGAATCGCCTGTCCGTCGGCTTCGACTACAACAACGTCGAGAACCGTTCGATCATCCCGTTCGGCCACCTGCGCAACCCGGTGGGGCAGCTCTCGCAGGCCAACTGGGTGCGGCAGTTCCTCTCGGTCGATTATGCGTCGACGTACAAGAAGGACTTCCGCGGCAGCTTCACCACGTCCACGTCGGTTGGTGGGCAGCTCTTCCAGGACAACCTGTCCAGCACCGCGGTGACGGCCGACGAGTTCTCCGGCCCGGGTGACCCGGTGATCACGAGCGCCGCGCGCCGCACGGTCGGCACCGACACGCGCCGTCGCGTGGTCAACGCGGGACTGTTCTTCCAGGAGCAGATCGGCTGGAACGACCGCGCCTTCCTCACGTTAGGCATGCGCGTCGACGGCAACAGCGCCTTCGGCAAGGACTTCGGCCTGCAGTGGTATCCCAAGGTCGGCTTTGCCTACGCCCTCTCCGACCACGAGTGGTGGCCGAAGAACACGATCGAGACGTTCAAGCTCCGCACCGCCATCGGCGAGTCGGGCAAGGCACCGGGGGCGTTCGACGCCGTGCGCACCTGGGATCCGATCGCGGGCGACGAAGCCAAGCCGGGCTTCTCGCCTAACCAGCTGGGCAACCCCAACCTGGGTCCGGAGCGGACGCGCGAAGCCGAAGTCGGGCTCGAGGCGAGTGCCTACGCCGGTCGCTTCTCGGTCGACATGACCTACTTCAACACCACCACCTCGGACGCGCTCATCCAGGTGCGCTACCCGCCCAGCCAGGGCTTCCTCAACCGACAGCTCGAGAACATCGGTGAGGTCAACAACACCGGGCTCGAAGTGAAGTTCGATGCCGGCCTCGTGCGACGCGCCAACTTCGACTGGCGCGGGCGCGTGAACTTCACGCGACTCCGGAGCGAAGCGACCGACCTGGGCGACGAGCCCCTCATCGCGGTCGGCGGGAGCTTCACCGAAGTGCGCGTCGGTTACCCCGTCACCTCGCTCTTTGCCCGCAAGATCCTCAATGCGGGGAAGCTCGAGGCGCCGGTGCGCTCCGACACCAACATGTACATCGGTCCCACCTGGCCCACCAACATCATGGGCTTTGGCACCACGCTCACCCTCTTCGACAAGCTCACCATCGACGGCTTGGGCGAGTTCCAGAAGGGGGGCTACAACATCAACTACGTCGGCTACCAGAACGCCATTCGTGGCAACTGGCGCCCGTGCTACGCCGATCAGCGCAACATCATCGCCGCCGTGAAGGGGAATGCGGCCGCGGTGGACGGCGTCACCGCGCTCAACCGGGTGCGCTGTGGCTACAACACGACGCAGAACCTGGCCGACGCCTGGATCGAGAAGCTCGACTTCTTCCGCCTGCGCTACGTGACGCTGTCGTATCGCGTGCCGGCAAAGTGGATCCCCGGATCGCGCGGCGGCACGCTCAGCCTCGCCGGGCGCAACCTCTTCCTCAGCACCGACTACAGCGGCCTCGACCCCGAGTCGTCGGACCAGGCCGACAGTCAGGTCGGGCGGCGCGAGTACTACACGCTGCCGCAGCTGCGGTCGTTCTCGCTCTCCTTCCGGACCAACTGGTAACCCCAACCGAGGATCACACACGATGCAGTGGAATCGAATCGTGCGACGCGCCTCGGCGACCGTCGCAATCACAACCCTGGCGACTACCGCCGGCTGCAACTTCTTCGACGTCTCCAACCCTGGCCCCATCGCCGACGACAATCTCAACGTCCCGACGGCGATGACCGGGCTCGTGACCGGGATGGCGTTTGACCTCTCCCGCGCCTACGACGCGGTGACCCAGGGGGCGTCGATCATGTCCGACGACCTCTATCATGCCGGGAGCTACGGCCCGGGTGAGGGGCTCTGGAATCGCGGCATCATCCGCCCCGAGGACATCAACGGGCACTGGGGCGCGATGCACCGTTCGCGCTGGGTGGCGGAGCAGGGGATCGTGCGCATGAAGGAGGTGCTCGGCACCTCCTACGATACCTCCCCGCTGGCCGCGCGAGCCAACATCTACGCCGGGCTCTCCAATCGTTTGTTAGGCGAGCTGACCTGCAATTCGGTCATCGACGGTGGACCGTCGGGCGACCACAAGGTGCACTTCCAGCGCGCCGAGGCGCAGTTCACCGAGGCCATCCGCATCGCCAACTCGCTCACCGGCGCCATCAAGGACTCGCTCCTGCGCGTGGCATCCGGCGGTCGCGCCTCGGTTCGGGCGTGGCAGGGCAACTGGGCAGCGGCGGCGACCGACGCGTCGGTGGTCCCCACGGCCTACGTCTTCGTGGCGCCCTTCTCCACCAACACGGCGGGGGAGAACAACGACCTGGCCTTCGAGACGACGACGCGCTCGGAGTTCACCGTCTTCAACACGCAGTGGGCCACCGTGCGTGACCCGCGCGTGCCGTGGGACACGGTGCGAACCACCAGCGGCGCGCTGGCGGTCGGCCAGGACGGCCGCACGACGTTCTTCCGGCAGCGGAAGTACCGGGATCTCGCGGCCGACATCCCGATCGTGAAGGGGACGGAGATGCTCATGCTTCGCGCCGAGGCGGCGCTGCGCGGCAACGACGTGGCCGGGGCGGTGGCGCTCATCAACCAGGTGCGCGCCTTCCACAACACGACCGCCACTCCGCTCCCCGCGCTCACCGGGATCACGACAGCGGCTCAGGCGTGGCCGGTGCTGCAGAAGGAACGTGGGGCGACGCTATGGCTCGAGTCGCGCCGCCTGTGGGACCTGCGCCGCTGGAACGCGGAGACGGGGGCAGCGAAGAACACGTTCCTCGATACGCGCGACAAGTGCATTCCCATCTCGCTCAACGAGACGCAGTCGAACCCCAACCTGCGCGGTGGCTGAGCGCACGCGCTTGGACGGCCGCGCGGGCACCACGCCGCGCGGCCGTGAGTGCAGGACCGTGATGTGACGTCGATGGACCTTCGTACCACCATGCACGACCGCCGGGGCGGCGCATCGATGATGCGTCGTCCCCGGTTTCGCTTGACGGCGGCGCTGGTCGCTGCGTTGCAGCTGTGCACCGCCTGCTTCACCTATGTGCCGTCCAAGGGAGCGCCGGCCCCCGGTGCAGCGGTCGCCCTCGACCTCACCGACCAGGGGCGCGTCGCACATGCCAAGGCGCTCGGCCCTGGCATCCTGCGCGTGGCCGGGGCGCTCAAGGGGATGGAAGGCGATCGCTACGTGATCGACGTGGCGTCGGTGACTCCCATTCGCGGACAGGAACTCCCGGTGAGCGGCGTTCGCGTCACGCTGTCGCCGGGCGACGTGACCGACGTGCGCGTGCGCACGCTGTCCAAGAAGCGCACCGCCTTGGTGATCGGGGGCGCGGTGGTGATCGTCGCCACCTTCCTCATCACCAAGGGCTTCAAGGCGGGAACCACACCGCCCGAAGGACCGCCGGGGAGCGGTGGCCCCGACCAGTATCGCGGGTCGGGAGGGAGCTGATGTTGCGGCTGGCGGTATGCCTGGCGCTGGCGCTCCTCGCGGCGTGCGGAGGCGGCGATTCCCCCGGCGGAACGGGACCCGCCCCGCAGGCTCGCTTGCAACTGACGGTGAACGGCCTCGTCCCGCTCGATGCGGTCAAGGACGGGCGCTACGAGGTGTGGGGGCTCGATGCCGCGGGGGGCGCCACCTCGCTCGGCACGCTCGCCGTCACCGGAACCACCGGGTCACTGAACATCGTCGCGCCGTCGCCGGAGCCGGCGGCGCTGCTCGTGACGGTGCAGTCCCCGCGCGATCCCGCCTCGACGCCGTCGGCGCACTGGCTCCTGAAGGGGGACTGGAAGGGAGGGCGCGCAATGCTCTCCGTCGAGAGCGCGATCACCCTCGGCAACCTCCCGCTCAAGCAGCAGCCGGGGCAGTTCACCATGTTCAGCCCCAGCGACAACTACCTCAACGGCTATCCGTCGTTTGAGGAATGCGGGGTCTGGCTGTTCAACATGGCGCCGCGCCAGACGCCGCAGAACGACATGTGGGTGCGCCTGTCGCCGCTCACCCCCGGATGGACCTACGAGGGGTGGATGGTGCGTGATTACGGGGCCGCTGACGCCATCTGGCTGTCGTACGGCAAGTTTGTTCCCGATGTCGGCGGAGCGATCAGCTCGCGCGACGACACCGGGTGGGGGGCGTACTCCGGCGTGACCGATTTCCGCACGGCCGGCGAAGAGGAGTTTCCCGGCGACGACTGGTTCTCCAACCCGTTAGGCTTCCCCTTCCCGTCGGTGCTGCGCCTCCCGCTGGACCTGCGCGAGAAGAATGCGTCGGGGGTGTCGCGCTGGACGCACGTCATCACCATCGAGCCCATCTCCGACAAGGGCGAGGCGATCGGGAGCGAACGGCCATTTGCCATTCGCCCGTACCGCGACGGCTTTGGCGACGGCGCTCCGGGGATCCCGCGCACCATCACCTTCCGTCCCGAGGGCGTCCCGTCGGGCGAGGCGTCGCGGCAATGAACGGCGCGCGCCGTTGGATCGTTCGCACGTTGCTGCTGACGGCCTTCGCTGCGTGCGCGGAGCCGAGCACGGCGCCGGCGCGTCCGGCGGAATCGGTCGCGGCATCATGGCCCACCTGGACGCTGTCGCGTGCCGATGCGTTGCGCCCGGCGGCACCGCCGGCTGACGGTTCGCCGCAGCAGGCGCGGGAACTCGACGAGATCGTCGCGCTGCAACGCAATGTGAGCGCCGCGACCGACTCGCTCGTCAGCTTCCACGACGGCGACCCCACCGGTCTCTGGACGCGCACCGCGGTCGACCGGCTCGGCTTCTACTGGACCATCCTCCCCGATGTGCGCATCGCCACGCCGGCGCGCTCGGCGCGGCTGATGGCGCTGTTGCACGTGGCGACGTACGACGCCGTCGTGGCGTCGTGGGATGCCAAGTTCACGTTCAAGCGGCGCTCGCCGGCCGAGGCGAGCGATCGCGTGCGTGCGCGCGTCTCGACCGGGGGAATTCCGTCGTACCCCAGCGAACATGCGGCCGTGGCGGCGGCCGCCTACGAGATCCTGGCCGCGACGGGTCTCCCGGGTGACACCCTGCGGCTGCGCACCCTCATGCGCGAGGCGGGGGAGGCGCGCATCGCCGCCGGCGCCGCCTATCGCAGCGACGTCGACGCCGGCTACGCGTTAGGCTCGGCGGTGGCGCGGCGAGTGCTGCAGCGAGCGGCGACCGATGGCTCCGAGCGCGTGTGGGATGGCGTGATGCCCACCGGTCCCTATGTCTGGCAGCCGACGCCGGCGCGGCGCGTGAAGGTGCCGTTCGATGCCCTCGCCGGATCATGGAAGACCTGGGTCATCCCGTCGGGGAGCGCGTTTCGTCCGCCGCCGTTCCCGGCGCCGGGGAGCGCCGGCTTTCAGGCCTCCCTGGATGAACTGCGTCGCCTTGCGGCTGGCGGACGCACCATCGCGCAGATGGATCGCGCGCGCTTCTGGGCCACCGAGGCGCCGACGGCGCGATGGGATCTCTTCGTTGACGACGAGCTCACGCGCCGCCGCCTGTCGGTCCCGCGCAGCGCACGGGCGCGCGCATGGGCCAGCATCGCGATGTACGATGCCTTCGTCGCCTGCTGGGATGCCAAGTTCCACTACTGGCTCGCGCGCCCCATCACCGTGGACCCGACGATGAACACCGTCTTCTCCACGCCGCCGTTCCCTTCCTATCCCTCGGGCCACTCCACGATCTCGACGGCGGCCGCCGAGGTATTGAGCGAGCTCTTTCCCGACAAGGCGAAGCAGTGGGACGACTACGCCGTCGAGGCGTCCAACTCGCGCGTGTGGGCGGGCGTGCACTATCGCTTCGACATCGAGGCCGGCGATACGCTGGGGACCCGGGTCGGGAAGGCGGTGGTGGCGCGGATGAACGCCGAGGGGATCAAGTAGCGCTCGGCCGGCACGGGCGGGGGCCTTCGTGTCCGCCATTCTCCGCATACGCCGCGCCCCGGGGGGCGTTATCGTGGCTGGTCCCTCCGGCGCCCAACGGGCGCCACCAGCCCGATCTTCGCGGAGCCTCCCCGTGTCTCCCGATCGCCTCTCGATCCCCCGCCTCGTTCTCGTGGCAGCGCTCCTTGCTGCCACCCTTCTCACGCCGTCCGCGACGTTGCGCGCGCAGCCGCCGGGCGCCGCGCCATCGGCCGAACAGGTAAAGGCCGCCTATCTCAAGCGCGAGGTGAAGATCAAGGTGCGCGACGGCGTGGCGCTCTTTACCTCGATCTATATCCCGCGCGACACGACGCGCCGATATCCGGTCCTGCTGTCGCGCACGCCGTACTCGGTGGCGCCGTATGGTCCGGACGCCTATCGCCCCGCGTTAGGTCCGTCGGGCAATCCTCGTTATGCGGCGGACCGTTACATCTTCGTCTACCAGGACGTGCGCGGCCGGCACTTCTCCGAAGGTGTCTTTACCGACATGACACCGGCACTCGAGCGCCACGACAAGCCAACCGACGTCGATGAGGGGACCGACACATGGGACACGCTGGAGTGGATCGCCGCCAACCTCCCGACCAACGGCAAGGTCGGGATCTACGGCACCTCCTATCCCGGCTTCTACGCCTCGGCGTCGTGCCTGTCGCGCCACCCGACGCTCGTTGCCTGCTCGCCGCAGGCCCCGATGACCGACATCTGGATGGGCGACGACAACTTCCACGGCGGCGCCTTCCTCCTCCCGCACAACTTCGGTTTCTACACCTTCTTTGGCCGTGGGCCGCGCACCGAGCCGGGCTACGACAAGCGCTACCCCTTCGACATGGGGATGCGCGACGCGTACAAGTTCTACCTTGAGATGGGGCCCGTGGGGCCGGGGGCTCGCCGCTACATGCAGCCCGCCGGGACGGCGGCGATGTTCGACAGCATCCTCGCGCACCCCGCCTACGACTACTACTGGAAGGCGCGCAACCTGCGCCCGCACCTCAAGGACGTGAAGGCGGCGGTGCTGACGGTGGGCGGCTACTACGACACCGAGGACCTGCACGGTCCGTGGTGGGTCTACGAGTCGATCGCCAAGCAATCGCCGGCGACGAAGAACGGGTTGGTGGTGGGACCGTGGTCGCATGGCGGGTGGAGCCGCGGCGACGGCAATGTGTTAGGCAACCTGCGCTGGAAGTACAAGACCGGTCCGTTCTACCGCGACTCGGTGGAGTATCCGTTCTTTGCCCATCACTTGGCGGGTGCCCCCGACCCGGCACTGCCGAATGTCCTCGTCTTCCGCACCGGCGCCGATCGCTGGGACCGCTACGACACGTGGCCTGCGCCGGCCGCCAAGCCGGTGGCGCTCTATCTCCAGCCCGACGGGAAGCTGGCCTTCACCCCGCCGCCGCGTGGGAGTGGCTTCGATGAGTACGTGAGCGATCCCGCCAAGCCCGTCCCCGTTGTCGATCGCATCGAGCCGCAGGGGATGCCGCGTGACTACATCACCGCCGACCAGCGCCACGCCGCGCGCCGCCCCGACGTCCTCACCTACCAGACCGACGTCCTCACCGAGGACGTGACGCTCACCGGCCCCATCGCCCCCGTCCTGCACGTGAGCACGACCGGGACCGACGCCGACTTCATCGTCAAACTCATCGACGTCTTCCCCGATTCGGCCGTCAACTGGGCCGAGGACAACAGCGGCTTCACCGTCGGCGGCTACCAGCAGTTGGTACGCGGCGAACCCATCCGCATGCGCTATCGCCGCTCGTGGGAAAAGCCCGCGGCGATGGTCCCGGGGCGCCCGGACTCGGTGCGATTCGAGATGCCGTCGATCCACCATACCTTCCGGAAGGGGCACCGCATCATGGTGCAGGTGCAGAGTTCCTGGTTCCCGCACATCGACCGGAACCCGCAGAAATTCGTGCCGAACATCTTCGAGGCGAAGCCGGGGGATTTCGTGAAGGCGACGATGCGGGTGTATCACAGCGCCCAGCGCCCCACCCGGCTCGAGTTGCGGCGACTGGAGCAGTAGCCGCCGGGACGAAACCGTCGGGCGCACGCAAGGCGACACACGCGCGCTCGCGACGCGCGCGGCGGTGGCCACCACTGGACGGAGGGTGTGCGGCATTGGAGGATTGATCCATGCCGTACGCCCTCCGTCGCCAGTGGGTGGTCGCGCTGGCCGCGATCGCCGTCGCTCCCCCCGCCGTCCCTGCGGTCGCTGCGCAGGAAAGCCGGCGCCAGCCGCTCACCGTTGAGCGACTCCTCGCGGCTCCATCGCTCACCGGGACCGCGCCGACGGCTCCGGCCTGGTCGCCGGATTCGCGTCACCTCGCCTTCCTCTGGAACGACCGCGGCATGCCGGCCCGCGACCTCTGGGTCGTCGGGCGCGATGGCTCGGGACTGCGGCGCCTCACGCCGGTGGCCGTCGACGGACGCGGAAGCATCAGCGCCCTCGCTTGGGTCGATGCCAGCACGCTCGTGTACCTGCAAGGGGGAGACGTATGGCGGCTGTCGCTCACCGCGACCGCCGGCGAGCGCCTGACGAGTGACGGCGGCGGCAAGTCGGCGCTCGAGGTCGCTCCCGATGGGCGCTGGTTCTCGTGGCTGCGCGATGGCGACCTCTGGCTTCTCCCGTCGAGTGGCGGGGCGCCGGAGCGCGTGACGTCGGTCGGCATCGCGCCGATCGGCACCGCGCCGTTAGGCACGTACTTCGGCAACGATCGCGAGGTGGGAACCGGGACGTGGGGTGGGGACGCTCCTCCGTACAGTTGGTCGCCCGACGCGCGCACCATCGCGCTGCAGATCGTTGACCGCCGCCAGGTGCGACGCACCTCGTTTCCGTACTACCTGGGCGACACTGCGTCGATGAACGTCCTGCGCCGCTCGTTCCCCGGGGAGCGCAACGAGGAGCGGACCATCGCCTTCCTCGACGTCGCGACGAAGCGCCTGACGAGTCTTCCGCTCGAGGGGACGAGC
This sequence comes from uncultured Gemmatimonadaceae bacterium, assembly GCA_964560345.1. Taxonomy (GTDB): domain Bacteria; phylum Gemmatimonadota; class Gemmatimonadetes; order Gemmatimonadales; family Gemmatimonadaceae; genus SCN-70-22. The sequence continues at coordinate 84,490 of CAZLLP010000007.1, read as the reverse complement.
GAGCGCCGCGTGGTGGACTTTGCGTGGTCGCCGAGCGGGGTGCTGTTGATCGACCGCGAGAGCGACGACGCGATCGATCGTTGGCTGCATCTCGTGCGCCCTGGTGAGACGCCGCGCCAGATCTGGCACGACCGGCGCGCCACGCGCATCTACAACGACGTCGCCTCGACCTGGCACCCCGATGGGAAGCAGATCGTCATCACCGGCGACCTCGATGACCGGTATCGCCTGTACGCCATAACCCCCGGCGACACCCTCGCGCGCCCGCTCACCGCAGCCACCAGCGACGTGCAGGGAAAGGCGGCGTCCAACAGCGCGACGCGGAGCGTCTACTTCCAATCGTCCGATCCGTTGCCGTCGGAGCGGCACGTGTGGCGACTCGACGCGCGTGGGCGCCGCGAGCGCCTGACGACACGTGCAGGGAGTTACACCCCCTTCGTTGCGCCCGACGGAAAGGCGATCGCCTACCTCCACACCGACGACGTCACCCCGACCGAGCTGTACCTCGCCGCCGCGACGCCCGATGCGCCGCTCCGTCGCGTCACCACCTCGCAGCCGCCTGAGTTCGCGACGCACCCGTGGGTGAAGGGACGTTACGTGACCTTCAAGTCGAAGACCGACACTTTCACGCTCCACGCCCGAATCCTCGAGCCCCCCGGGCTGGATGCGACGAAGCAGTACCCGGTCCTGTTCGGCCCCGTCTATTCCAACACGGTGCGCAACCGCTGGGCGGGGCTGTACGGCACGTTGCAGCAGCTCCTCGCCATCGAGCACGGCTACATCGTCGTGCAGGTCGACGTGCGCGGGAGCACCGGCTACGGACGGGAGTTCCGGGAGAAGTTCCTGATGGACTGGGGGGGCGGCGACCTCGAGGACCTGGAGAGCGCGGTCGACTACATGAAGTCACTCCCGTATGTCGATGGCTCGCGCATGGGGATCTGGGGATCGAGCTACGGCGGGACGCTCACCGTCTACTCCCTCTTCAAGAAGCCCGGTCTCTTCAGGGCCGGCGTGGCGGGAGCGCCGGCGGTCGACCCGCATTACTTCGGGAGCGACGACGTCGCCATCGTCCGCCGCCCGCAGACGCACCCCGACGCCTTTGCGCGCGGCGCGGCGCAGTACGCCAAGAACCTCCGCGACCACCTCCTCATCATCCACGGGATGGAGGACGACGTCGTCCCGTTCCAGACGACGGTGCAGCTGGCGGAGGAGCTGATGCGGCAGGGGAAGGACTTCGACGTCGCCTTTGCCCCGGCGGCGACGCACGGGTGGACGCAGCGGCCGTACTATGCGCGGTACCTGCTGCAGCGATTGGTGGATCACTTCAATCGGTACCTGGGCGCAGGGCCGCGACCGCGTCCATGACCGCGGCCACGACGGTGGCGGAGCGCCTCCGGGGAGCCGCAACGACGTACGCAGTGCACGGCTGAGGACGCCGATTGCTACCAGCAATTGACAGATTGATCGGATCCATACAGGAAACGATTGCAGCCGCCCAGACGGACGGGCGCGCCCCTTTCATTATGTCTCGCCTGCCACGAAATTGGCGCGCCTGCTTGAATCGATTGGGGCGTCGCTTTGACGTCCCCGCCAATCCCCCCAGCGTGAGATGTGCCTATGACTGCGTGGTGTCGTTGGAGAAGCCGAGTGCGTGCGCTCGGCGCCGCCGTGACCTGGAGCGCCCTCGCGGCGACGTCGCTGGCAGCGCAAGCCAGCACCGTCACCGGAAAGGTCACCGCCACCGATGATGGAAAGCCGCTGCAAGGCGTCTCCGTCGTGGTGCGCGGGACCACCATCGGTTCGCTCACCGATGCCAACGGTTCGTACCGCATCACGCTCCCGGCCTCTGCGCGTGCCGACATGCTCACCTTCCGTCTCATCGGCTACAAGCCGAAAGACGTGACGCTGCAGGGGCGCACCTCGATTGATGTCGCGCTGGAAACGGCACCGACGCAGCTCTCCAGCCTCGTGGTGACCGCCAACGCCATCGTGCGCGAGACCAAGGAGCTTGGCTACTCCATCGCGCAGGTGGAGCCGGCGCAGCTCACCGTGGCCCGCAGTTCCAACGTCCTCAACAACGTCGCCGGCAAGCTCGCCGGCGTGCGCATCACGCAGCAGTCGGGGACCGTTGGCGGCGGCAGCAAGATCGTGATCCGCGGCGTCAACTCGATTGCCACCGCGTCCGAGCCGCTCTTCGTCGTCGATGGCGTCCCCATCTCCAACTCGTCGTTTGCCGGGACCGAGACCGAGATCGTGACGGGCGGTGTCGACGTGGGCAATCGTGCCCAGGACATCAACCCCGACGACATCGAATCGATGTCGGTGCTCAAGGGGGCCGCGGCGTCGGCCCTGTATGGGTCGCGCGCGCGTAACGGCGTCATCGTCGTGACCACCAAGCGTGGGCGGGCCGGGCAGCGCCGCTTTACGTACAACGGCTCGGTGCGGACCGACAACATCTTCCGCAGCCCCGAGTTCCAGAACGAGTACGCGCAGGGAAACCTGGGCGTCTACAACACCGCCAACGCCAACGGCTGGGGCCCCAAGATCACCGGGCAGACCGAGCCCAACATCCTCGGGGTCCCTGAGCAGTTGGTGGCCTATCCGGACAACTTCAACGACTTCTGGAACACCGGCTACACCAACGTGCACAGCATGTCGTTCGACGGCGGCACCGAGACGAGCGACTATCGCCTGGGCGGCACCTGGCTGGGACAGACCGGCATCGTCCCCAACTCCGAGTTGCAGCGCTACACCCTGGCCATCAACGCCGGGCAGCGCTTCACCGAAAAGTTCAATGCCCGCCTGGCGGCGAACTACGTGCGTTCGACGTCGGCCGGTCGTGCCTCACAGGGACAGAACGGGCAGAGCATCCCCATGTCGTTGTGGACGTTCACGCCGCGCACGCTGTCGACCTCGTTCCTCAAGTCCGACCGGCAGCGCGCCGATGGCCGCGCCGGCGCGATCGACGGGACGGGGACGAGCAACAACCCGTACTGGGTCACCGACAACAACGGGTTGAACAACTCGATCGACCGCCTCTACGGCAACGCCTACCTGTCGTACGACGCGACGAGCTGGCTCAACCTCGCTTTCCGCACCGGGACCGACATCGCGGTGGAGAATCGCCGCTTTGTCACCCGCAAGGGGACGCGCGGGCGCCTCGACGGTGAGTTCGACACGCAGGACTTCAACGAGCGCGAGCTCAACACCGACCTGATGGCAACGGTCACGCGGCAGCTCTCCTCGACGCTGACACTGAAGGCCATCGTCGGGCACAACTTCAACAAGCGCACCTTCAACCGGCAGCGCGTCTTCAGCCAGGGGCTCAACATCGACCGGCTGTACACGCAGGCCAATGCCAACGTCAACACGCCCACCAACTTCATGTCCGAGCGCCAACTATACGGTGCCTACGGCGACATCGGGATTGGCTGGCGCGACTACTTCTTCGTGAACGTCACCGGGCGCAACGACTGGTCGTCCACGCTCCCGGTCGACAACAACTCGTACTTCTATCCCTCCATCTCGTCGGGCTTCGTGCTCTCCGATGCCTTCCGCGACGCCGGGATCTTCAAGAACGGGCTGGTGAGCTTTGCCAAGCTGCGCGCCAATTGGGCCAACGTCGGGTCGGATGAAGAGCCGTACCAGCTCGCCTTCACCTACTCGCCGCTCACCCTGCAGGCCGATATCTACACTTTCAACCAGTCGTTCCCGTTCAACGGCGCCTCGGCGTTTGGCGCGACCAACGTCATCCCGCCGTCCAACCTGCGTCCGCAGCGGCAGAACTCGTGGGAGCTGGGTGGTGAGTTCCGCCTATTCAACGACAGGCTCGGACTCGACGCGACGTACTACAGCGTGCGCAACTACGACCAGATCGTCTCCATCTCCGTCCCGCAGAGCACGGGCTTCAGCGCCCGACGCCTCAACGTCGGCGAGATCCGGAACAACGGCATCGAGTTGCAGGGGTCGTACGCCATCCTGCGCCAGGCGTCCAACGGCTTCAACTGGGACGTGCAGGCCAACTGGAGCCGCAACCGCAACGAAGTCACCAAGCTCGCGCCCGGACTCAAGGAGTTCATCGTCACCACGGGCGACGGCTTCGGCACCTTCATTGCCGCGCGCCCCGGGACGACGTTCCAGATCCAGGGGGTCGGCTTCCAGAAGGATCCCAAGGGGAACTACATCATCAACCCGCAGAACGGGCTGCGCATCGTTGGCGATCGCCAGCTGTTCGGCAACATCTATCCGGACTGGATCGGTGGCGTGAACAACTCGTTCCGCTGGCGCAATGCCTCGGTCTCGTTCCTGGTCGACGTGCGCAAGGGCGGCGTGGTCATGTCCAACACCGTCTCGGCGCTCCGCTCGTCAGGCACTGCGAAGGAGACGGCGAATCGAGAGCCGTTCATCCAGCCCGGTGTCATCAAGAACGCCGACGGCAGCTATCGCCCCAACGACGTGAAGGTCGCCAGCGTGCAGCAGTACTGGGGGAACCTCGACAGCTCGGTGAGCCCGGAGAACAACATCTTTGATGGATCGTTCTCCAAGCTCCGCGAGGTGCAAGTCGGCTACAAGCTCCCCGATCGCTGGGCCGCCCTCTTCCGCAGCCGCGAAGCGAACATCTCGGTGGAAGGGCGCAACCTGTGGCTCATCTCCAGCAACGTCCCGCACATCGATCCCGAGGCCAACATCCACGGCACTGGGCTCATCGGCGAGGGGATCGAGCGCAACAACCTCCCCTCCACGCGGTCCGTCGGCTTCAACCTCCGCCTCACGTTCTGATTTTCCCCTCGCCTGACGAGTCTCTGATGACACACTTCCTTACCACCGTGCGTCGGCGCGCCCGCACCATTGGCGGCGCGGCACTGCTCACCCTCACGGGGGCCGGATGCTTCGAGGACGGCATCCTCAATGTCGACCCCAATCGTTCCACCACCGCCGAGCCGGCGCTCCTCTTTGCCGGCGCCGAGGTGAAGTTCTCGCTCCTGCGCGTCGCCGAACTCACCTGGCCCATTGCCCTCATGAACCAGATGTGGGCGTCGGGGGCGGCGTGGGGGCTGCAGCAGTCGCAGTACGACCAGACACGCATCCGCAGCGCCTGGGGCTCCATCTATGTGGACGTGCTCAAGAACATCGAGCTCGCCACCAAGGAAGCCAGCGCGCGGACGCCAAAGCCCAACAACACCATCGCCCAGTTGATGATCTACAAGGCGTTCGTCTATTCGCAGACGACGCTGCTGTGGGGCGACATCCCGTTCAGCGAGGCGGCGACCGGAGAGGTCGATACGCCCAAGTTCGATTCGCAGCAGGAGGTGCTCAACGGCACCATCAAGCTCCTCGATGACGCCATGGCCCTCATCGATGCCAGCTCCACGCGCATCGTGGCGCCTAACGACCTGTATTACGGCGGCGACATGGCCAAGTGGCGCAAGTTTGCCAACTCGCTCAAGTTCCGCATCCTGATGACGATGGTGGACGCCGATCCCACCAAGGCGGCCGCCATCACCGCAATGGCCACGCAGCCGATGATCGCCGCGCGCGCCGAAGAGATGAAGTTCCCCTACTTCGACACGCCGGGGCGCCAGAACCCGCGCTTCTCGTTCACTCAGATCTTCCGCGGTGGCGTGCAGCAGGACTGGTACGCGTCCAACGTCATGTTCGCGCAGATGGTCCCGTTCAACGATCCGCGACTCCCGGTCTTCTTCCAGCCGGGGCCGAGCGCTGGGCCCACCGAGTTCCTGTCGTTGAATGCGGTCGAGCCGCGCACGCCCAAGTCGTCGCTCGTGCACATGAACCTCCTCAAGGCCAACCTCCCCGAGGTGTCGTTCTCGCTCTCCGAGCAGCGCCTGCTCGAGGCCGAAGCGATCGCGCGCGGCTTCTGGCAGGGGGGCCTCGCCACCGCCGATGTGCGCTACCGCTCGGGTGTGCGCGAGTCGATGGAAGTGGTCGGCGTTCCGGTGGCCCAAATCGACCCGTACATCAACGCGCTTCCGGCGCTCACCACGGCCAACTACCGTACGGAACTCAACCGGCAGCAGTGGCTCGATCTCTTCATGCGTCCCGCTGACGCGTTCACGCAGTGGCGTCGTAGCGGTCCGGCGGGGCAGGAGTTCCCGACGATGACCGTGCCGCAGGGGGCGCTGGCCCCCGGCCTCTTCCGCCGCCTGGTCTATCGCAGCGAGGAGATCGCCTCCAACCCCAACACGCCAAGCGGCCTCACGGTCGACAAGGCGATGTGGTTCGACAAATGACGAAATTGATCGCCGCCATTCGCCCGCGCCTCGCCCTCGCCGTCATGGCGGGGGCGCTGGTCCTCGGCTCGACCGCCGAGGCGCAGAAGCACCCGCGCGTCCGCATCGACACCGACGCTGGCGCCATCACGGTCGAACTCTACCCCGACAAGGCGCCGGTGACCGTCGCCAACTTCCTCAAGTACGTGAATGGGAAGCTGTACGACGGCGGGGCGTTCTATCGGGTGGTCACGATGAAGAACCAGCCGACGTCGCCAGTGAAGATCGAGGTGATCCAGGGGGGACTCGATGCCGACTCGGCCAAGCGACTCCCGGCCATCTCGCACGAGACCAACGACAAGACCGGGATCAAGCACCTCGACGGCACCATCAGCATGGCCCGCGGCACGCCGGGGAGCGCGTCGAGCGAGTTCTTCTTCTGCATCGGACCGCAGCCCGAACTCGACTTCGGCGGCAAGCGCAACCCCGACGGCCAGGGTTTTGCCGCGTTCGGTAAGGTGACCGAGGGGATGGATGTGGTGCGCAAGATCCAGCAGGGGCCTGCCGATGACGCGCCGCCACAACGACTCAAGACCGTCATCAAGATCCGCAGCGTGAAGGTGCTCTGAGCGTCAGGCCTAACGAGGCCAGCGCGCCTCGGGGTCGAACTGCAGCACACGGACGGCAGGGAGGGTCGCACGATCGACCACCCTGCCGTCTTTCACGACCGTGCGGATGCGGCGCAGGTTGCGCACGTGGATCAAGGGGTCCGCGTCCACGATCAGCAGGTCGGCAACCTTCCCCGGTTGCACCGTCCCCAGCGAGTCGGCCAGTCCATACGCCTCGGCGCCGTGTCGCGTGGCGGCGATGAGGATGTCCATCGGCTGTGCCCCCGCCTGCTGCAATCCTTCCATCACCTCGAAGTGGCGCCGTCCCATGCGTCCCCACACCACGGGCCCCAGCTCCGACGCCTCGGGCCCCTGGTCGGTGCCGATGGTGAACTTGACCCCGGACTTGATCCAACGTTGCAGCTGCTGGCGTCGCAGGGCAAAAGCCTCGCGCGTGGCGCCGAGCTGCCGCTGCTGGATGATCGCGCCCAGGTAGGGATCGCGCCTGGTGTCGTCGATGGTCCAGCGGTCGAACACCTCCTGCTGCTCGTCGTGCGGAATGGCCAGCGGGGCAGAGTAGATCCCCAGGCGCTTGATCTCGGCCAGGAGCGAATCGAGCAGGCGGAGCTGCGCCGGCGTGCTGGGGGGGACGCTCATAACGTTGGGGTGCTGCAGGAGCTGCGGGCGCACCGCCACCGCCTCGCGAAGGCTCTCGAGCGTGAAGGTGTGCGTCTGGAACGGCTTCCCGGCGCGCTGCGTGGCGCTGCGCATCGCGCCTAACGCTGCCGACGAGAACATCAGCGGCTCCACCGGGCCGATGCCGTGCGCGCTCACCGCGACCTTGAGGAAGTCGGGTCCCTTGCCGAGGTAGCGCGTGATGGCGTCACCCGCCTCGTCCGGGGTGAGGGCGAGCAGGGCAGGACCGGCATCGTCCTCCCACATGGCGTCGATGCGCTGCCTGACGATCGGGTGCACCCAGCCGCCATATCGCAGGTCGGTGCCGCGCAGGTCGTAGCCGGCGGCGAAGTACTGCGAGAACGGCCCGCCGCTCCCCACGATGTTGCCGGCGACCAGGACGCGTGCGCCGACGTCCTTGCCCGAGGCGAGGCGCTGGCGCGCGCGCAGCAGCGGGGCCAGCGGTCCCCACGAGTCCATCACCGTGGTGAGTCCGTACTTGAGCGCAACCTGCGCCCCCTGCACCGCGATATCCTCGAAGCGGTCCTCGTACTTGATGTAGAACTCGGGGGTGATCATGAGCACCAGGTGCACGTTGACGTCGATGAGTCCCGGGGTGATGAACTGTCCGGTGGCATCGATCACGCGTGCTCCGCGAGGCACCGGTGTCGTGGCGCGCGGACCGACGGCGGCGATGCGGCGTCCCTCCATCACGACGACCGCGTCGCGGATGGGTGCGTCGCCAGTGGCGGTAATCACCGTTCCGCCGACGAGTGCCCAGCGGTCGTCGGCGCGCGATTGCGCGAGCATCGTGCTGGGCGCGTACGCCATGCCAAGTGCGAGCGCGGCCGTGATGGCGAGCGCGTTAGGCGTCGTGCCGAAGCGGCGGCGTGCGATGAGGTGGCGCATGGCGAACGAGAGTGACGGCGTGGGACGTGGGGTGGAAGCGTCGCCTCTAATGACGTGCGGAGCGGGCGCAGGCGCAACCGCCCGGACGGCGTCGTGGGCACGTTTACCCGCTCGTCCTCGCGCTTCGCCTGCCGCAATGGCGCCAGCTCGCGTCGCACCAGACCTCCGCGATGACCACGCAGGGGACAGGACGGTACCGGACACACGTCGCCCGAACGACGCTAACCGCTGGCCGTCGCCGTTCCCTCTGTTCCGCGTATCCGCCGCTCCATCACCACAAACAGCGCCAGGCACGCCGCGCCGATGCCAAACTCCACCAGCAACATCCCGTTGGTCGCCCACAGGTCATGCGCCCAGCCATCCACGCGCAGCATCGCCAACCCGAACATCGTGTTCATGGCGAAGAAGACGTTGATCTTGGTCGCCGCCGCGCGCTCGCCGATGACGTCGAGCACCATCCCGGTGAGCGTCGTCGAGCACAGCCCCAGCGCAAACGTGTAGGTCAGCGTCGTGACGGTGTAGCCGAGTGTATTGCGCGGCGATATCAGCAGGAGCAGCGCCGCCGACGCCGAGATGGCGCACGCCACCGCATAGGCGCGGGCGCTGGGCAGTCGCGAGGCGAGTACACCGCCGGTCATGCACCCCGTGACGATCGCGATCCCGCCGCCGATGCCTAACGCAAACGAGACGGCGTCGGCCGACGCATTCCACTCGGGGCCGAGCGAGCCAAAAAGGAACTGCGCCGAGCCGGTTCCGATGGGAAGGATCGCCAGCAGCAGCCCGATGCGCCCGGCGCGGCTCCTGAGCACCGTCACCAGCTCGCGCCATGCGTCGCGCACCCGCTCGCCAACGCTCGCCCCGCGCGGTACGCCCCCTGGTTCGTCCAGGCCGCTCAGCGCGAGCGAGCAGGCCACCAGGATCCCCGCCAGCACCGCCCCCGCCATCCACGGCTCCGGGAGGTGCTTCGTCAGCCACAATCCCAGCCCGCCACCGGCAGTCTGTCCGAACTGATTGCCGCTCTGGAACCAGCCGCTGGCCTTGCCGCGTCCGCCGGGCCCCGCGTTATGCGCCATCAACCCTTCGGTGGCAAAGGCGACGAAGGTGGCGGCGAAGTTTCCGCCGAGCACCAGCAGCGAGAGGAGCGGAACGTTCCCCTCGCGCATCGGCGTCGCGGTGAGCGCCACGATCACCAGCGACATGACCCCGATCGCGATGCGATACCACGCCTTGCGCGACAACGAGTAGTCGGCGAGCGGCGCCCAGAGAAACTTGAAGGCGTGCGCGAAGAACGCCGAGCCCACCATGGCGGCGGCTGCCGACACGGGGAGCCCGGCGCGCGAGGAGAGGTATCCCAGCGCGACGCTGGGATACCCGATCATCAACCCCATGGGGAAGTACAGTGCGGCGTAACGCCAGGGATGCGGCGCCACCGCCACGCTAGCGAGCCGCGCCTAACGCCGCCGCCTTCGCCTGCACCGCCTTCCACCGTGCCATCGCGTCGACAAACTGCTTGCGTGCCGCCGCGCACGCCGCCACCTGCACCGCCGTCGGCGCCACCTCGGCCCCCTGCATCCCCATCGCCGCGGCCTGCAGCGCGTTGCTCACCGCCTCGAGCGTCGGCGTCGCCGTTGGCGCACCGCGTCGACGGAAACCGCCGATCCGCATGCGGCTCAGCCCCGTCGGCGCCAGCGACTCCAGCTCCGACTTGAGGGCGTCCGCGTTCGTCCCACTCAGCCCCTTCACCTTCGTGGCGAGCGCCTTGGCTTCGTTGAAGGCGCGATGTGCGGCCACGGCGCCGTCGTACATCTCGACGCTCAGCGCGTTGAGCTGCGCCAGCGCCGCCGGGGCGATCTTCACCCGCGGATCGAGCGTCACCTCGATGGGCTGCGACTGCGTCTTGCCGTTGACCGTCAGCCGCACGGTGTACTTGCCGGCCGGGACCCACGGCACGTTGTAGTTGGGATACGTGCGCCCGGGCACTGCCCCCGTCGCCTCTTCGTCACCCGCAGGAATCAGGTCCTGCGGCGAGACGGGGTCAAAGCGCAGGTCCCAGCTGAAGCGATGCATCCCCGCCTTGGGGGAGATGATGTACTGCGGCGCCGGCCAGTAGAGCGGGAGCCCGCAGTATGCCGCGGTCGGGTTCTTCTGGCAGACCTTGTCGTAGGCCGCCATGTCCTTCCCCGGATCGGGATCGAAGACCGGCTCGGTGCTGGAGTAGCTGCGCACGACCTTCCCCTTGGCGTCGACGATCTCGAGCGTCACGGGGCCGCTCGCATCGCTGGCCAGGTAGTAGTCGATGAGTCCCCCCGGGGGCGGGTTCTCGCCCGACGGCATCTCCGGCGGCCACGGCGTGGGCTCGTTGGTGCCAAAGCGCACGCGCACGGCAGGCGCGGGCTTGAAGAGGTACGCGTTGCCTGACGAGAGTGCCGCGCGCGCCGCCGCCGCCTGACGGAGCGGCGTCACGTTGTCGAGAATCCAGAAGCCGCGCCCGTGCGTTCCGGCGATGAGGTCCGAGCAACGGCAGGTGGAGTCATCCTTCACCTGCAGGTCGCGCACCGAGATCGGCGGCATCCCGTTCTTCAGCGTTTGCCAGTGGTCGCCGTCGTCGAACGAGGCCCACACCTGCAGGTCGGTCGCGGCGTAGAGCAACCCCTTCTGCCGCGGATCTTCACGGATGGCGTTGGCCACGGCTCCGCCGGCAATCCCGGTGTTGATCTCGGTCCACGTCTTCCCGCCGTCGTGCGTGCGATAGAAGTGCGGGTTGATGTCGTCCAGGCGCAGCGTGTTGGCTGCGGCATACGCGGTGAGGTTGTCGAAGTGCCCCGCCTCGATGTTGAAGATGCGTGTCCACGGCTTGATGGACGGCGGCGTGACATTGCGCCACGTTGTCCCGCCGTTGGTCGTCACTTGGATCTGCCCGTCGTCGGTCCCGGCCCACAGGATCGAGAGCGAACGCGGCGACGGCGACAGCGCGGTAATGCTCCCCATCGGCGCGGGCTTGACCGTGGCGGCGTACTTCCCGGCGTTGGCCGGAACCTCCCACGTCTGGCGCGTGAGGTCGGGAGAGATGCGCGTCCAGCTATGCGCCTTGTCGGTGCTCTTCCACACCACGTTGGAGACGTAGAACAGCGTGTGATTGTCCACCGGCGAGAAGTGCAGCGGCATCGTGCGCACGTTGCGATTCATCGCCCCGCCGCCGGGGAGCGTCCCCGAGGCGTCGGGGCCCACCTGCGTGGTCTGCGCGGTGCGGCGATCGTAGCGAGAGACCCCCGAGCGCTGGCTCCCGAAGACGATGTCCGGATCCTTGGGGTCCGGCGCCGCCATCCCGTATTCCTGGATGTTGACCGGGTGCCAGTCGTGGAAGGTGATGCGCCCGTCGTCCGAACGGCTCTGCACGCACGCCGACCCCGAATCCTGTTGCCCGCTGCACACGCGATACGGGAAGGCGAAGTCGGTGGTGACGTGATACATCGCCGCCGTGTTCTGGTTGTACCAGTTGCTCCACGAGGCGCCGCGGTTGGCCGAGACGACCGCTCCCTGGTCGGCCACCGCGACGATGATCTTGGGATCGTTGGGGTTGATCCAGATGCGCTGGTAGTCGTCGCCGCCAGGTGCACCGCGCACCGCCGACCACGTCAACCCACCATCCTCGGTGCGCCACATGACCACCGACGCGCTGTAAACCACCTTGGGGTCCTTGGGGTCGATGGCCAGCGTGGGGAGGTCGCCGCCGCCGATGCGCGCCAGCGGGCGCATGTCCTGCTTGGCGTTAGGCATCTCCTTGTTGACCCCCAGCACCGGCTGGAACCAGTGCGCCCCGCCGTCGGTCGACTTGTAGAAACCGATCGCCCCCGTCCCCGGTGCCACCACTGCGTAGAGCGTCTTCGGCTCGCTGGGCGCGATCGCGATGTTGGCCTGCAGGATCGGCGGGAGCCCCTCGGAAAGCTGCGTCCACGTCGTCCCGCCATCGGACGACTTGAAGATCCCCATTCCCGCGTTGCCGAACCCCTGTCCTTCGATGAAGCTCTGCTGCTGCTGCCAGAGCGTCGCGTAGATGGTGTTGGGGTCGCTCGGGTCGATCAGGACTTCATTGGCGCTGGTGTATTCATCCTTGTAGAGCACCTTCTCGAACGTCTGCCCGCCGTCGGTCGAGCGAAAGACGCCGCGTTCGGCGTTGGGTCCATACGGATGCCCCAGGACCGCGACAAACAGCCGGTTCTCATTGCGCGGATCGACGGCGATGGCCGCGATCATCTGGCTCTCGCGCAGCCCCAGGTGCGTCCACGTCTTCCCCGCATCGGTCGACTTGTACATCCCGTCGCCGATGGCTAGGTCGGGGCGGATGATCCCGGCCCCGCTCCCCACATAGATCGTGTTGGGGTTGGTGGGGGCCACCGCGATCGCCCCGATCGAGCCGGTGGGCTGGTCGTCGAAGATGGGAACCCAGTTGGCGCCGAAGTCGGTCGAGCGCCACACGCCGCCGTTGTCAAATCCGGCGTAGAAGGTGTTGGGGAGCGCGGCGACCCCCGCGACGGCGCGGGCACGCCCGGCGCGCGTGGGGCCGATCTCGCGCCACTGCATCTCGGAGAAGGAGAGCGCCTGGGCACCGAGCGACGCGAGGGGCGCGGCGAGCCCGATGAGCGAGAGGGCCGACAGGAACGCGAGCGCGCGTGGGACGACTGTCGCGCGTACGAAAGGAGGGCGCATGACGGATCCGGTGGGGCGAGGGAGACGTGAGCCCCGAAAATGCACCCGGTCCGTCGACCGCAACAGGACGATTCCCCCGACGCCGCGAAAAGTTGCGACAAACGCACGAGCAGCTTCGCTGCAGGCACCAATGCACGAACGGCCGGCTCCCATGCAGGAGCCGGCCGTGGCGTGCCTAACGACTATCGCGGGGCGCCATGGGCGCCGGCGCGAGTTACTCGCCCATGCGGAGCTTGCCGCTCGTCTTGCCGATCGTCCAGCGTCCGGTCGCGAGGCGCTCGTTGGTGCCGTCGGCCTGCTTCTCGAACACGAGCGTCAGCACCCCTTCCGGCGTCTCGCCCTGGAGGACGAGGTCCGACTCGATGACCGAGACGGTGAGCGGGCGCGTCGTCGTCTCGCCCTGGAGTCGCGTGCTGGCGACCAGCGTCCCGGCCGAATCGGCGACCGTGACGGTCATCGGGAACGGGATCGCGTGGCGCGCGACGCCGAAGTCATACGTCGCCACGACGCGCTGCGCGCGCTTGGAGACGACGTTGCTCTGCTGCGCGGCGGCCGTGGTGGCCGAGAGACCGATGGCGGCAACAGCGGCGAGGGCGGAAAGAAGGATGCGGCGGCTCATGGGACATCTCCTGCGAATGTATGTGAAAAACGATGTGAGTCGTATTCCGGCCTACGCGGCAAGGCACTGCGAGGTTTCACCACCCTCGAGGCGCACGCACGCGGTGTGCTCACGTGGCGCGCATCCGAGTCCAGCCGGAACTCCCTCATGATGCGCCATTCGACGCACCACTGAGATCGATACTAGAGACGCTGTGCGCCACGGGCAAGTTGTCATGACAGAAGACTGCCTGACGAGTGGTACAACGGCGTCCCTTGTGAACCTTGTCAACGATACGTGGCCCGCTAGTAAAGGCATGGGTCAATTGTCCCATGGCCTCGCCCCGCCTGCGCGACGCCTTCGTGACCTTCCGGGGCCACGCGCGTCGTGCCGACCTAACGCTGCGCTGGATCCGGCCAGCCCAGGGCGCCACGCATCACGGTACACGCGAATGCGCAGCGACGCGCGCCGACGCGACATGCCTCGGATCTTCCGCCAGGAGAACGCCCGCGTTACCTCATGGGCGACGCGCATCCCGCGCGCGATGTAGCACGTCCACCGTTGCCACCGTGAACGCACCGCTCCGGTCCTTGGCCTACGTCTGCTGTGCCGGTCTCGCCTCCGTCGCGCTGAGCACGGGAGGCACTCGGCTGCCGCGGGAGGCCGCGGCACGCGTCGTCGCCGCGCGCCGCAACGTGCAGGAGCGCCTGGTGACCATCCGCGTCGTTGCCGACGCCGATGACACCCCGCTCGCCAACGCCGAGGTGATCGATCGCAGCACCGGCGCGCGCGCCCTCACCCGCGAGAACGGCGAGGCGCGGGTGCGCATTCCATCCTCCGGCGTGCTGCTCCTTCGCGTTCGCCAGCTCGGGTTTGCCTATCTCGACCTGGACCTCGAGCAGGGGACGCTCCCCAGCGAGGGCGACGCTCCCCTACGTATCCGGCTCAAGCGCATTCCGTTCGCCCTCCCGCCGGTGGCGACCGTCACGTCTCGCGCCTGCCCCCCCATCGACGACAACGTGCGCCCCCTCGCGCTCTGGGCCCTCGACCAGCTGCGGGAAGGCGCCGAGCGCTACGAGACCTTCCGCAAGGCGTACCCGTTCCGCGTGGAGATCCAGCGGCGCACCGTGGTGCGAACCGGCGTCGCCACCCCTCGGGTCACAATGTCCCGCGAACGCGGGAACTCCGACCGGTGGGGGGAACGCTACGTCCCCGGAGGGGTGGTCGAACTGCGCTCGTTGGGCTTCACCGTCCCCATCCTCTTCGTGGCGACGCTCGGCGACCCCGCCTTCTGGGACCACCACTGCGTCACCACGGCCCAGGTGGAGGGAGACGACTCGCTCCGCATGGTTCGGCTGCGCTTCACCCCCAGTCCGGAGGCCAAGGGGTCGGATTGGGGAGGGGACGCGCTCATGGACTCGTCGACCAGCCTGCTACGGCGCGTGGAATTCCATCTCAAGATCAACCAGCGCGATGGGCCGCGACGCTTCGAGGGGTTCACGACCTTTCACGCCCCCTCGCCACTGATTGCCGTTCCGGAGAGCACGTTCGCAATGTGGTGGCGAAGCGAGCCGGCCGATGGAGCGCCGTGGGGGCTCCCCCACGTGGTGCAACTGCTGCACGCCAAGTCGATCGAGTTCCGAAAGGCGAAGCCGCCGCGCTAGCGGTGCGCGCCGCGATCAGCGTCGCGCGCCACCGTTCTGCTTGCGCAGCCATTGCAGCTGCTCGCCCAGCGACAGGCCGTCCATCGGAACCTCGACCTGGCGGCCATCCTGCCCTAGGAAGTCGAGCAGGTATTCGCGCGACCGCGCGTTGGCCAGGACGAGCACGCGCTCCACGCCGTCCAGAACCGGGACGAGCTGCTGGATGACCCGCAGCGCCCATTCCCGTCGCGCCGCAGACTCTTTCCGGCCGATCGACTTGGTGGTCGGGGCGATCACCGTCTCGGGGTCGAGCAGTCCATGCTCGGCGTCCAGCAGGAACCAGCGATCGGCTTCGCGATCGGCATAGGCGCACAGCTCCTGGAAGAGCGGCGATACGAACAGGTCGCGCGCGCGCGCCGACTGCGGGCGTGTGGGGCCGGTACACGAGACCACGGCGAGGCGGCGCGCCGCACCGTTGTGGGGGGCGCCGTTCGGGCGGGAAGCACCATCGTTAGGGATTCCCTCGTGCCCGCGGGCGTCATCGTTATGCAAGAGTCGGTACCGTCGACCAATGTGAAACTGCAGGGGGCAGTGCGACGAAATTGCAGCAGACGGCCCCCTCATGTACAGACCACGCGTCACCAGCCACACGTGATATCGCGATGAATCCCGCGTGACGCCCGACACGGCTGCAACCCGCCATGCCCCGCCCCTCTCGCAGGGATCAGTCGGGTGTACAACCGAGGCGCAATGCACCGAGGGCGGCCCGCGCGATCTCCTGCACATTCCACGCCGTTGCGTCGCCCCGCGGCCCTCCCCGCTCCTCTCCTCGACCGAACGGTCTCGAGAACTAGCCGCACGTGCGCTGCTGCATTTCTCCCTGTTGGTGAAAGTCGAGGAAGGCGAGGCGGAGTTCCCACGATCGTGCCGGCAATGCCTGCTTGTGACCACCCGACGGCCGGGGGTACCATTGCGACGCCGTCGTGACCCCGGCATTCTGCCAGCCTGTTGTGCGACTTCGACCGTCCTGAGGACCGACGCCATGTACTCGACCATCGACAGCTTCCTCGCCACCTGGGCGTACGAAGCCGAAGGGACCCAGAAGCTCCTCGATTCGCTCACCGACGCCTCGTTAGGGACCTCCGCCGTCCCGGATGGCCGCACCATCGGGCGACTGGCCTGGCACATCGCCCAGACCATTCCCGAGATGATGGGACATACCGGATTGCAGGTGACGGGACCGGGCGAGCACGAGCCGGTTCCGGCACACGCGGCCGACATCGCCAGCGGCTATCGCACGGCCGCGGCCGCGCTCGTCGCCCAGCTCCGCGAGCAGTGGACGGACGCGTCGTTGCAGCAGACGGACATCATGTACGGCGAGCCGTGGACGCGTGCGATGACGCTCAACGCGCTGGTGGCCCACCAGATCCACCATCGCGGGCAACTCACCATCCTCATGCGCATCGCCGGACTCCGCGTGCACGGCATCTATGGTCCGGCCAGGGAAGACTGGGCGAGCATGGGGATGGAGCCGCCGCCGGTCTGAGGTCTGGCGCGGGGCCAGCGCGACGCGACCGCCTAACGCAGCGGCCGCGACGCGCTCGTCACGTCGATGAAGACGACGCCATCGAACTCGAGCGGCATCACCGCGCGCATCTCGAAGCCGTAGTCGTACGCCGCATAACCGATGTGACGGATCGGCCGTGGCTGCCAGAGCCATCCCCCGCGGCGATCGCGCTCCGAGACCCGCAGGTCGACGACCACTCCCGCCTGCCCGCGCCGTCGAGGAATCGCCGCGAGGAGCGCTTCCACACTCCCCTCGGGCGCCGGGAACGCGTCGGCGACAATCATGGTGTGATCGCTGAAGCTCCGGGTCCCGCGATACGTCCCCGCCCTCGTGAGGAGCGAGAAGGCGCGATAATCGTAGCCAAAGGTGTGCTTGAGGTGCGCCCCCATCTGCGCGCCGGCATTGAACGAGCGCTCCCGGTCGCCTCCATGGCTCACGTGCACGTCGTGCGCCCACACCACGGCGCGCGACGTGGGGTAGAGCGTTCGCATCGCCCAGTCCAGGTTGGCGGCCATCAGCGAATCGCGATCGGGCGAGTTGCGTGAGCGGTTGAGGCGGGCGGCCTGCCGTACGAGATCCGACGCGTGCACGGCCCACTCCACCGCGACCATATCCCCGCGCGTTCGGGCGGCCGCCAACCACCCCGCGCGCCGCCCGGTGACCTCCCGCCACAGCAGCTCGGCGTCGGAAAGCCAAGCCCCCCGGGCCGAGTCCGTCGCGTTAGGCATGATGAACGACGGCTGCGCGCGATAGCGCTCCGTGAGGGCACGCACTCGCCCTTCCCAGCGCGGCTCGCTCCGGCGGACGAACGCGAGCAGCGAGTCAACCGGGGTTCGGTGATCCTGCATGTCGTACCCGATGAAGCGCACAGGGCGTCGCGGATGATCGGCGTTGTAGGCGCGCATCCACTCCACCAGTCCCAGCATCTCCTCCGTATTCCAGACTCGGAAGAGCACCTGCATGGCTTCCCTCGCCGTTCCCGCGCCCCCGGACACGAACGCGTTGAGCGTCTCCACCGCGAGCTGGTTGGCCTCGATGGCAAAGATGTCGAAGCCCATCGCACCGACCAGGTGCTGCAGCAAGCGGTGCTTGGCCACGAAGAACTCATGCGTCCCGTGCGTCGATTCACCCAGACCGACCAGCCGAGCATTGCCCACGATGCGCGACACCAGGGCCAGGTCGGGCGGAAGCGTGGAGCTTCGGATTTCGGCGTTGCGGCTGTCGGCAGTCGCGGTTGGCGAAGTCAGCGACGTGAGCGGCGCGGTGCGTGCGGCGAGCCAGGCACGCTGGGCAGGAGAGACGGCCGGCAGATCGCTCGGCAACTCGGCGAGTGCGACGCCATCGCGTTCGAGGATGAAGTCGTCGAACCATGCCGCGCCACGACCGCGCACCCCCACCATGAGCACGAGCGAATGAATGGAGCGATCCATCGGGACGCGCACAGCCAGATCGACGCGCCGCCATTCCGACGCGTTGGTTCCCTCGCGCAGCGCCACCGAATCGGCGGACGGGACGACCCGGTCGCCCCAGGCTTCGAGATGGACCTCAGCCGTCCCCTGAAGTGCCCCGACACGTACCGCCCCCCTCAGCCGTAGAGCGTGCCCGCGGACCCCCTCGGCGGGGAGCTGCATCACCAGCATGCGCAGCGGCGCATCGGCCCCCGTATCGGCGGCGACCACCCGCAGGCTGAAGCGCCCCTCCGCGCGCACGAGCGAATCGAGCGTGAACGACGCCGGTGCGCCAGGGGAAAACGCCGACCAGCCTAACGACCATCCCCAGGGACGATCGGCGGCTGCAACACTGGGGCGGTTGAACCCGAGGTTGAGCGGCTGCTGGGCGTGCGCCACTGCGCCGCTCCAGGCGCTGACGGCGAGGGCGGCCAACGCGGCAGCGTAGAGAAACCGAAGCCGTGGGGAAGGGCGGGCGGCGCGTATCAAGGTGCCGGTGAGACAGCGCGACCCCGCCGAACGTTGCGCCAACCGCCGACCGAATGCGGCGACGGTAAGCGTCCACTAAGCGCGGCCCGCGATCATCCGGACGTCGCCCCGAACCGTTGCGCCGCGTTTCATCGCGCGCTGGGGCATCTCCCTTCTGCCCCGAGACCCGTATGCGTCGCTCTGCGATTGCCGGAGCCCTGATCCTGCTCCTCGCGCTACCCACGCTCGCCCTCCCACAGCGCCCCACGCGGGCGCCCATCGACAGCACGTCCCGTCGATGCCTCGACGTCGCCTGGCTCGACCCATCGGCCACCTGCGAGGGGCGCCTGCTCAACACGGCCGCGCTCTCGATCATCGGCGCCAGCGGCGGCGCGCTCGCCGGCTGGGTGGGCGGTGCCGTGGCCCCCACACGCTGCATTGGCAACGCCGAGCGAAGTGCCGTGCGGGGCGCCATCGCCGGCGCGGCGGTCGGGGCGGTGGCTGGCCTCGTGACGCGCCACATCAGCCGCCGCGAACGCGCCGAGCGCATTGAGCGCGCCGAGCGTACGCGCGCCTCGCACCAGCGCGCGCCCACGCACCCCTGGTCCTGGAGCGCCCTGCGCCCCGCCGCGATCACGTTAGGCACCGTGGCCGCCACCGGCGCTGCGATCGGCGCCCTTCAAGGACAACGCGCCGACTCCCCCTGCACCGGCGGACCAGGAAGCGGCGCTCTCACCGGCGCCGGCGTCTACGCCGCCGGCGGCGCCACAACCATCGCCGGCTCGATGCTCGTGATCCGTTTCCTGTTCTAGCGCGAGAAACCGGGCACTTCCATCAGCCCAATCACCAGCCAACCTCCCGTCGCCCGTCTCCCGTCTCCCGTCTCCCGTCTCCCGTCCCGTTCCTACTGATTCGGAATCGTCTTCGCGCCCCCCGCCATCCTCCCGCGCTCGCTCGCCACATACGCCTCCACCTCACGCAGCAGCGCCTGCGCGTCGAAGATCTCGCCGTCCTTGATGGTCCAGGTGACGCCGGCGCTCTTCCACTGCTCGTCGCGCGGGACCAGGCCGTACACGCCGTAGCCGCGCCCGTACATCACCTTGAAGTTCTCGAGCGGGTTGCCGTTGATGACCGCGAGATCGGCGGCGCACCCAACGCGAATGCCGCACAGCTTGTCCATGCCTAACGCCTTGGTGGCGTTGGTCGTCGCCACGCGAATCACGTCGATGGGGTGCAGCCCCGCCTCCTGCAGCAACTCCAGCTCGCGAATGAGCGCGATGCCGCCAATGCCGGGTTCGTCACTGCCAGCGGTCAGCAGTCCTCCCCGTCCATGGAACTCGCGGATCCACTTCATCCAGATGGTGAAGTTCTTCTTCCAGTTGATCTCATCGGCGGTGGACCACTCGCGCTTGAAGGCGCCATGAATGGTCGAATCGGGGCCGGCCGCCACCTCGCTCGGGTGCACGAGCGTCTCGCGCACCGGCATTCCGAGCTTGCGCCACACGTCGCGGTTGTCCTCGTACGTCGCCATCGTCGGGTCCCAGTTGGTCCCGTTCTTGATCATCTGGTCGATGACCTTCGACAGCCGCTCGGGCTCCTTGTCGGCCTCCCCCCACAGGTTGCCGGCAAAGCGGAAGCGATCGAGCTCGTCCCAGTAGTTGTAATCGGCCGGGAAGTTCTGCGACCCCTTGAGCGCGGCATCGGGGATCCCGTACCAGTGCTCGATCGAGCGCACGCCGGCGTTGGAGGCCACGAGCGCGTCGCTCTCCGACACCTTCAAGTCGACCATCGTCATCAACCCCAGCTTCTTCCCCTCGTCGACCGCCGCCTCCATGACGTCGGGATAGTGGCCGGGGCTCTTGGAGATCTTGATGCAGTCGGCGCCTAACGCCTTGAACTCGCGCACCATCGCCCGCGCCTTCTCCGGCGTGTTGCCGATGTCCCATCGCCGGAGCGGGAGCGGCCAGCGCTGGCACAGCACCAGCCGAGGGGCCACGAGGGCGTGGGCAGCGCTCTGCGCGCGGTGCTCGCCTAACAACTTGAGTCCCGCCCCGGTCCCGGCATCGCGCACGGTGGTGATCCCGTGCCCCAGGTACAGGCGATAGGCGTAGTCCAACCCCCGGGGCCCCAGGTCCGAGCGAAGCGGCGGCAGGTGCGCGTGCATCTCCACCAGCCCCGGGATCACGTACTTCCCCTTGGCGTCGATCACCACGTCGCCGGTGGGGCGCTGGTAGTCGGGGCCGTTGCCGGCAGTGTTCACCGGGTCCTGCAGCACGACGTCGGTGATGACGCCGTTCTCGATGATGATGTCGACCGGCCCCTCGGGCGGCATCCCGCGATTAGTCCCCGGCGACCCGCGCCCGCTCACGATGGTCGCGTTGCGAATCACGATCCGGTTGCCGCGCACCCCGCGGGTGGTGCCGAGTGGGAGTGTGCCCGGTCCGTTGTTGGGGACCAGGATGTTCTCGCGCCCCGGCGTCTGCGCCAGCGACGTGCTCGGGGCGGCCGCGACGCTCACCGCGGCAGCGAGGACGAGGGAGGAGAGGGGACGGGTGTGCGACATGTGCAGGCGATGCGGGAGAGGGCGGTGGCGCACGATCTCCCATCCTACGCGCCCTCGGTGCAGGGCGTTAGGAGCGACGAACCACGCGATGGTCTTCCATGTCCGAAAACGGCGCTCGGCGGCGCCGTCGCGAGGAGAAGTTCCCGAGGAATCCCTTACGCTCGGAGCTCCCGTCATGTCGTCCTTCCGCCTGCTATCGCTCGCCGCCGAATCGTTCGCCCCCCTGTTTGACCAGACCGAGGCCGCGCTTGCCTCACTCGGCGCGCGTCGCGTCGTGGCGACCCACACCCCCGGCTTTCCCTGCCGCGTCTCGCTCGAGGATGCCACGCCCGGCGAGGAGCTCCTCCTGCTCACCTACGAGCACCACCCGGCCGACTCGCCCTATCGCGCCTCGGGGCCGATCTACGTGCGGCGCGCTGCGCAGCCGCGCCAACTTGCGGCTGGCGAGCTCCCGCCGTACGTGACCAATCGCCTGATCTCGGTGCGGGCGTACAGCGACCGCGGCATGATGCTCGCCGCCGAGGTGCGCGATGGCCGCGAGGTGCAATCCGAACTGGAACGCCAGTTCGCGAACCCCAACGTGGCCTATATCCACCTGCACAACGCCAAGCCGGGGTGTTTCTCGTGCGCAGTGGTGCGCGCCTGATGGGGCAGGTGCCTAACGCTTGATGGCAGGGACGCCGGGGTGCTTCGGGGGGAGCCCCCTCATACGCGCGCGGTGATCGGGACGTTGTCGGCCTACCCGATTGGGGGGCGCCTTCGCACCGAAAACGTTTGCGGTCGTCCCGCGAAGCTTGCGGGCATGCCCACCTGCCCGCATTGTCACCGCGTGCCGCGCCGTCCGACCTGCGACGCATCGTTAGGCCTGCTCGCGCCGCTGGCGGCACACGCCGAATTCCCGCCCTCGTTCCCCCCGGAGGTGTCATGCTGTCTCGACCGTCCTTCCGCGGCCCCGTCCTCCCACGATTCGCCCGGCTCGCCGCCGCCCTCACGGCGGCCCTGCTCTGGAACGCCCCCGCGGCGGCCCAGGGCACGACCGGGACGGTGAGTGGACAGGTGGCTGACTCCGCCTCCCGCGCCCCGCTGGTCGGGGTCGAAGTCCTCGTCACCGGCGAAGGCGCCGGCGGGACGCGCAGCACGCGCACCGGCACCAACGGGCGCTACTCGATCACCGGCGTTACCGCCGGCGGGGCGACTGTCTCCGTGCGACTGGTGGGCTACGCCCCGCGCGCGTTACGCGTGACGGTGCGCGCCGGCGAGACCGCCACCGCCGACTTCTTCCTCCCCGCCCAGACGGCGCGCCTCGACCAGGTCGTCGTCACCGGCACGGGCGGCGTCGCCCAGCGACGCGCCGTCGGCAACGTCATCGAATCGATCGACGCCAAGGAAGTGATGACCAACGCGGCGCCGCGATCGGTGCAGGACCTCATCGGCGCGCGCACGCCGGGGCTCATCGTCCTGCCAGCCGCAGGGCAGGTGGGTGTCGGCGCGCAGTTGCGCGTGCGCGGCGTCGGATCGCTCTCGCTCAGCAACGATCCCATCATCTACATCGATGGCGTGCGCATGGACGCCTCCCCCGCGCGCGGCCCGGTGCAGCGCGGCGGCGGCGGCGCATCGCGACTCAACGACATCAACCCCGAAGACATCCAGTCCATCGAGGTGATCAAGGGCCCCGCCGCCTCCACGCTCTATGGCACCGAGGCCTCCAACGGTGTCATCCAGATCATCACCAAGCGCGGACGCAGCGGAAAGCCGCAGTTCACGTTCACCACGCGGCAGGGGGCCAACTGGCTGCAGAACCCCGAGGAGCGCGCCGGGCTGCTCTACGGCCGTGACCCTGCCACGCAGCAGATCATCTCGTTCAACCTCTACAAGAACGAGATCGAGAAGGGGAAGGGGCCGATCTTCACCACCGGCTCCAACCAGGGCTACAACGCCGCCCTCGCCGGCGGCACCGACGCCAATCGCTACTACCTCGCCGCCGCGTGGGACCATGACGTCGGCGTCGTGCCGTGGAACTGGGACAAGAAGTTCAGCGCTCGCGCCAACGTCGACATCCTGGCCAGCAACACGCTCCGCCTGCAAGGGAGCATTGGACACATCCGCGATCGCATCCGCCTCGCGCAGCAGGCCATCGACATCGATCCGTTCTCGCAGTTGCGCTGGGGGACGCCGCTCACCGCCAACACCGGCAAGCGCGGCTTCCTCAATTCCCCTCCTGAGGAGTGGAAGACGGCCGAGGCGCACGCCGACAACGATCGCACCACCTTGTCGCTGACCACCGAGTACTCGCCGATGAGCTGGTTCTCCAACCGCCTCATCGTCGGCCTCGACGTCGGCAGCGAGAACAACTGGACGCTCTATCGCCGCCAGCCGTTAGGCTCGCTCGACTTCCTCGGGCAGAACGGGCTCGGCGCCAAGAACGCCGCCCGCACCACGCGTTCGTTCCTCACGCTCGACTACTCCGGCAACGTGAAGTGGGGCTTTGGCGAGAACCTGCGCCTCACCTCCTCGGTGGGGTTGCAGGCGTATCGCCAGGAGTTGAGCACCATCGGCGCCACGGCCAACACCTTCCCGGCCATTCCCATCACCACTATCACCGGCGGTGCCACGCGCGCCGGCACCGAGGACTACCTGGCCAACGCCACGGTCGGGATGTTCGTGCAGCAGCAGGTGGCGTGGAACAACCGCCTCTTCGTCACCGCTGCGGTGCGCGGCGACGACAACAGCGCCTTTGGTGAAGAGTTCAGCGCGGCCTACTACCCCAAGTTGTCGGCGTCGTGGGTCATCAGCGAGGAGCCGTGGTTCAAGCTCCCGTTGCTTGGCGAGACGCGCCTGCGTGGCGCGTTAGGCGCGGCCGGGACGCAGCCGGGGACGTTCGACGCCCCGCGCCTGTACGATCCGAGCGTCGGCTACCAGAACAACCCCGGGCTCATCCCCGGATCGTTTGGGAATCCGCAGCTCAAGCCCGAGCGCAGCCAGGAGCTCGAGCTTGGGTTCGAGACCACGCTGTGGAGAGGGCGTGCCGACATCTCGTATACCAACTACCAGCGCAACATCACCGACGCGATCGTCAACGTCCCGATTCCCCCCTCGGTCGGCTTCCCCGGTTCGCAGGTGGTCAACATCGGGAAGGTGAAGGGGTGGGGGCAGGAGCTGGCGGTGAACGTGCGCCTCATCGAGCGCCGCAAGATCGCGTGGGAGATGGGGACGCAGCTCGCCTCCAACGGCAATCGCATCGACGACATGGGCGGGACGCAGTTCCTCACCGTCGGCGGCGGCGGCCAGGCGCAGAATCGCGTGGGCTACGGCATCGCCGACTTCTTCATGTACAAGCTGCGCAGGGCCACCATCGACGCCAACGGCGCCGTGCTGACGTCCATTTGTGATGGCGGGCGAGGCAAGGGTGGCGTGGACCGCGGCGGCGCCGATGTGCCGTGCTCGCAGGCGCCCCGCGTGTTCTGGGGACACTCGCAGCCCACGTGGCAGGTGGGGGTGAACACCAGCGTCGCGCTGTTCGAGAAGTTCCGCTTCTATGCCCGCGTCGACGGCAACGGTGGCCACATCCAGTCCAACACCGAGATCCGCGCGCTGCATAACCAGGGGTCCACGCTGGCGGTGATCCAGCGCAACGATCCGTTCCTGCAGGTCTATCGCGCCATCGAGGCCGATGCCCCGGGGACGTATCGCGCCGGCTTCCTGCGGCTGCGCGAACTCTCCGCCACGTACAACATTGCGCGCTCGCTCTCGCAGAAGATCGGCGCGTCGAGCGGCACGCTCACCGTCGCCGGGCGCAACCTGATGATGTTATGGACGCAGCAGGATGGGTGGGGGACGTCGCGTGATGGCCTCATCAAGGTCGGTATCGCCAACCAGGTGGTGTGGGATCCGGAGATCCGCGCGGTCGGGCAGCTCTCCAACGGCTTCCAGACCATCATGCCGCCCACGGCGAGCTTCGTGACCACGCTGCGCCTCACCTTCTGACGACGGAGACCGCCATGCGAATGCACTCGATGAACGTTCGCGTCCGGCGCGCCACGAGCCGCCGCCGGATTGCCACGATGATGATCGCCCTCATGCCGATGATGACCACGGCATGTGACAAACTGTTGAGTGTTGACAACCCCGGGCGTGTCCCCGAGGAGGCGCTGGCCGATCCCGCGTTGGCCACTGCCCTGGAGATGGCCGCGCTGCAATCGTTCCAGTGCGCCTTTGGCCAGTGGGTCGGGACCGCCGGGATGCTGTCCGGTGAGTACTGGTCGGCCAACGGCTTCGTCGACAACCACCCCTGGGAGTGGCGCGGGGTGCAGGAGATCAAGAACGCCCCAGGCGCCTGCGCCGGCGCGCGCGGCACCACGGCGATGGGTTACTACACGCCCATGCAACAGGCGCGCTTCCAGCTCGACGATGCCCACAAGCGCATCTCGGCCTTCACCGACGCGCAGGTGACCGGGCGTCAGAAGATCCTCGCCGAGATGCGAGCCTACGCGGGGTACACGTACACGATCCTCGGCGAGTCGATGTGCTCGATGGCGGTCGACAACGGGCCGGAGATGACCAAGGCGCAGACGCTGGCCATGGCGGAGGCGCGCTTCACCGACGCGATCGCCGCGGCCACGACCGCCAACGATGCGAGCCTGCGCAACATGGCCTACGTGGGCCGGGCTCGCACGCGACTCGATCTGGGGAACCTGGCGGGTGCCGCGGCGGATGCTGCCTTGGTGCCGTCGGGCTTCGTGCGCAACGCCGAGTATTCGGAAACGACGCCGGCGCGCGAGAACCGCCTGTACAACCTGTCGGTGCGCAACGACTTCGTGTCGGTGACGCCGGCCTATCGCGGGCTCACGCTGGAGAACGGCGCCCCCGATCCGCGCGTGCGGGTGACGAACATGAACCGCATTGGCCCCGACAACAACACGGCGATCTGGCAGCAGCAGAAGTTCACGGGGAGCGGCGCGGTCGCACTCCCCATCGCCAGCTACGCCGAAGCGCAGCTGATCCTCGCCGAGGCATCGACCGGCCAGGCGCAACTGGACGCGATCAACCGGGTGCGTGCGCTGAGCAACATCCCGGCGCTCGTCCCACCGGCCGGGGCCAACATGACCGACATCATCCTCGAGGAACGCCGCCGCCAGCTGTTCAGCGAGGGGCACCGCTACGTCGACATGCTGCGCAAGAACCTGCCATTCCAGAGCGGCGTGAATCGCAAGGGCCAGTCCTATAGCACGCTGACCTGTGTCCCGCTGCCTAACGTCGAGACCCAGAACAACCCGAACTTCAAGAGCTGAGATTCCCCGCGGGAAGGCGGGCTTACCGGCCTTCCTCTGTGAACCTCTGTGTCAGGCTCGTGAAAGCAAGACACAGAGGTTCACAGAGGTAACACAGAGGTTCACGGAGGAGTTCAGGTGCACGACGTCACCTCCCCGTGTTCTCGCCCTTATCTCTGTGTTCTCTGTGGTGACGCTCTTCAAGAGCGTCGGCCACAGAGAACACAGCGGAAGCACGAGAACACGGGGTTCGTCGTGTGCGGCGCGAGGAAAGTGCGCCTGGGTGACATTACGCGTGGCGGGGACGGGCGGTATTGTCTGGGCTTCTGACACCTCACCGGAACTGCGCCATGCGATCGTTCGTCCGCCCCGCCTTGTTCGCCCTCGCGGCGATGCTCGCCGCCTCACCTTCAATCGCCCAGCAGCCCCCCGCCTGGGATGTCACGCAGCCGCGCGGCAACACGCGAGAGATCGACTTCACCACCACCGAAGGGACGTGGATGTCGGTCGACGTCTCCCCAGACGGGACGTGGCTTGTCTTCGACCTCCTCGGCCACATCTATCGCATCCCCGCTGGCGGCGGCGAGGCCGTTGCGCTGACGCAGTCGAGCGGGATCGCCATCAACACGCATCCGCGTATCTCGCCGGACGGGAAGCTCATCGCCTTCATCAGCGACCGGCGAGGCCAGAACAACCTCTGGGTGATGAATGCCGACGGGAGCAACCCGCGCCCCGTCTTCACCGATTTGTATGTCCGCGCCGTCACCCCGGCGTGGAGCGCCGACGGCGACTACATCGTCGTGCAGCGGAGCCAGCTGCCTAACGCCGGTGCCCCCGGTGGCGGCGGGATCTGGATGTACCACAAGGACGGGGGCGCCGGCGTGGAGCTCCTCCCCGGGAGCAAGCAGCCCGCGTCGTGGCCCTCGCTGTCGCGCGACGGGAAGTACCTCTACTTCCAGGTCACCAACCAGGGCTCGTCGCTGGCCGGCTACGGCGGGCGAGGTGACTTCCTCGCCGGGTCGGTGCAAGTCCGGCGGATGGAGATCCGCTCCGGCGACATCTCGGCCGTCTCCTACGGCGAGCAACAGCAGCAGGTGCAAGCCTCGT
The DNA here is from genome assembly GCA_964560345.1 of uncultured Gemmatimonadaceae bacterium. Classification (GTDB taxonomy): domain Bacteria; phylum Gemmatimonadota; class Gemmatimonadetes; order Gemmatimonadales; family Gemmatimonadaceae; genus SCN-70-22. The sequence goes on along the minus strand of CAZLLP010000007.1, from coordinate 56,703 downwards.
CAGGCGGGATGGGGGCGCCGGAGGTCTCGCCCGACGGCAAGTGGCTCGCCTTCGTGCGCCGCATCCCCGACGGCACCATCACCTGGAAGGGACACGCCTTCGGTCCGCGCTCGGCACTCTGGCTGCGCAACCTCGAGACGGGGCACGAGCGACTCGTCATGGATCCGGTCGAGCAGGACATCTTCGAAGGAGGCAAGGTTCTGCGCCACTTCCCGGGCTACGCCTGGAGCCGGGATGGCAAGACGATCTTCCTCACCCAAGGGGGAAAGCTTCGTCGCCTCGACGTCGCCAGCGGTGGCGTGACCACGATCCCGTTTACGGCGCGCGTGAAGCGCACCATCTCACAGTTGGCCAACTATCAGGTGCAGGACACGAGCGCGGCCTTCCCCGTGCGCTTCACGCGCTGGGCCAGCGCATCGCCCGATGGCAAGCGACTCGCCTTCCAGGCCGTGGGGCGTGTGTGGGTGATGGATCTCCCCGGCGGAACGCCGAAGCGCGTGACCCCCGACAGCTTCACTCCGTTCGAATACGCCCCGGCGTGGAGCCCGGACGGGCAGTGGCTCGCCTTCACCAGCTGGGACGACACGGTGAGCGCACACCTCTGGAAGGTGCGTGCGGCTGGCGGGACCCCTGAACGGCTCACGCGTGACGCCGGCGAGTACATCCATCCGTCGTGGAGCGCCGATGGCCGCGAGATCGTGCTGGCGCGCGGGGCAGGGGAGTCGCGGCACGGACGTGGCGTCGTCTGGAACCAGTACTGGGACGTGGTGCGCGTGAGCAGTGCCGGTGTTGCATCTGGCGGCGAAGCGCAGCTGGTCGCGCGCGTCACCAACAACGGCGACGCCAACGCGGGGAGTGCCTTCAACTCCATCCGCAACCAGATCGTGCGCCCCGCCTACGGTCCCGACGGGCGCATCTTCTACCTGCAGCTCTTCAGCACCGGCCCCACGACCGAGAGCACGCTGTACTCCGTCCGCCCCGATGGCAGCGATCGCCGCGCGCACGTCACCTTCCCGCTCGCCGACGAGGCGATGGTGAGCCCCGACGGCCGGTGGGTCGCCTTCCAGGAGAGCGACAACGTCTGGGTCTCGCCGTTCGTCCTCGGCGGGAGCGGCGGCGCCCCCATTCGTATTGACCGCAACCGACCCAAGCTCCCGGCCACGCGCCTGACGAGTACCGGCGGACTCTTCCCCACCTGGCGTAACGACTCGACGCTCGACTACGGCAGCGCGGACCGCTTCTTCTCGTATCGCCCGGCCTCGAAGCGCGCCGACACCACGCGCATCGCCCTCAACATCCCGCGCGACATCCCCAACGGAACGGTCGCGTTCACCAACGCCCGCCTCGTGACGCTCAACAAGCGCGCGGTGGTGAACGGGACGCTGGTCGTGCGCGGCAATCGCATCACCTGTGTCGGCAGCTGCAGCGTCCCCGCCGGCGCGCGCGTCTTCAACGCCAGCGGCAAGACGATCGTCCCCGGCTTCATCGACGTGCACGCCCACAACTACCGCGAGCATCGCGGCATCATCCCGCAGCACAACTACGAAGGATCGGTCTTCCTGTCGTACGGGATCACGTCGACGATGGATCCGTCGATGTGGTCGCAGAACCTCTTTCCCACCGCGGAGATGGTGGAGGCCGGGACCATCGTCGGCTCCCGCGTTTTCACCACGGGCGACCCACTCTATGCGGGCGACGGCTCGCGCCAGGAGAACTTCGCGACCGCAGAGCTGGCCGAGTCGGGGATCGTGAAGCTCAAGCAGTGGGGGGCGGTGTCGCTCAAGCAGTACCAGCAGCCGCGCCGCGACCAGCGGCAGTGGGTGATGGAAGCCGCGCGCAAGCACCAGATCCAGGTGACGTCGGAGAACGGAGACCTGGAGTACACGTTAGGCATGATCATGGACGGGCACACCGGCTTCGAGCACCCGCTCTCCTACACGCCGCTGTACTCTGACCTGACGACGTTCTTCGGCAAGGCGCAGGCGACCTACTCCCCCACCTTCATGGTTGGCGGCCCCGGGCCGTGGAACGAGGAGTACTGGTACCAGGAGACCGAGACCTGGAAGGACGCCAAGACCCGTCGCTGGATGCCGTGGGTGCAGTTCATCCCGCAGGGGCGCCGCGTGATGAAGCGCCCGGCCAGCGACTATTCGTTCGCCTGGATCGCGCAGGGAATGGCCGACATGATTGCGGCTGGCGGATTCGGCGCCATCGGCGCCCACGGGCAGCACAACGGCCTCGGCTCCCACTGGGAAGTGTGGATGGCGGCCGCGGCCACGGGGAACATGGGCGCGCTCGAGGTCGCATCGTTGCACGGGGCGCGGTTCATCGGGCGTGAGCGTGACCTCGGCTCGCTCGAGGTCGGCAAGCTCGCCGACTTCATGATCCTCAACCGCAACCCGCTGGAGAACATCCGCGCCACCACCGACATCCAGTACGTGGTCAAGAACGGGGTGGTGTACGACGATGACACGCTCGACGAACTGTGGCCGCGCCAGCGGAAGTACGGCCCGCTGTACTGGTTGCAGCCGGACGTGCTCAAGGGCGATGCGGTGCCGGTGGAGCGGAAGTAGTCGCCCGCTGCATCAGCGGTCGGACCAAGGGGTCGATCAAGTGGGACCAAGGGGTCAGAGTCCTTGAAATCGTTTCAAGGACTCTGACCCCTTGAAACGCCAACCCATCGATCGAATTGCAGCCGCCCGGTGGACGCCAACGCCCTGACACGTAGATTCGGATCACGATGTCGCGGCTGGTGCCGATGAGGGGTCCTGCAACGATAGGGACGTCATGGTGCGCAGCGGGTGGTGGGGGGGGGGGTTCGCGGGGCTCCTGTTAGCGGTCGCTGGTCAGGCGGCCCAGGCGCAGCAGCGTCTTCCAGCGGACGGCGGCGAGACGATCTCGCTCGGCCAGCCCGGGCACTGGCTGTGGACCTTTGGGGTGTCCACGGGAATCGGCCGCCGAGATGGCAATGGCTCGGGGCTCGCCGAAGGACGCGCCGGCGTCTACCACGAGTTGCTCAACCCGGTGCTCGGCGCCGGCGGCGTCCAGTTCGAGGCGTATGACGGCGCCTACGACACCAAGCACAACGCCGGGCTGCGCCTCCGTTTCGTGTCACCGATTTCAGGGATCGCATTCGGCGCTGATTTCAACCTCACCAGCAGCCAGATCCGCCCCATCTTCACCTACGTGCACCCCATCAAGCGCGGGGGGCTCGCCGGCGATGCGAGTGTGGTGCGGTTCGATGTGATCCCCGGCCCGGCGCGATCGTTGATGATCGGCGTCGAGAAGCCGGTCTTCCGGCGAATCCCGCTCGGCGTCAACCGTCCCACGCGTGACCGCGTGCGCCTCAAGGCACGCCGCCCGCCAGATGCACCGCACGCCAACGTGTCGCCCGCGCTCAAGGACGTGCTGGCCACCGCGCGCGACGCGGCACTCGCGGTCGGTCGCCTGACCGTACCGTGGCTCGACCATCGTGGCGGCGGTGGTGCCGCGAGCGAGGCGGCGGTGCTCGCCCGGCTCGATTCGCTCAAACGATTCATCGCCAGCGACAACACCGGCACGGGGCGCACGGTCGAAGGCGAGTCGCGCCGGCTGCACGCGGCGATCGATCGCGCCTTCACGATCGCCCTGTCACCAGGCGATTCAGTGCTCGCCGGCGCCTCGGCGCTCGGACGCGCCGCCGGTGAGCAGGCGCGCGCGCTCATGCTGCGCGAGGTGCTCATCCCCTACGACCGCCTCCTGGGGCAGATCAAGGAGGACGACACCACGCGCCAGTTTGCCGTGCTCGCGCGGGGCAACTTCCTGCGCTGGCTCCTCGTCGGGGCCAAGGTGTCCCGTCCCGTCGCGGAGCAGGCACTCGTCGTCTTCACGGCATATCTCGAACTGGCCGAGTCCGTGCGATTCGCCGCGCGACGCGACTGGCGCGAGTCGCGCTTCGTCTGGCTGCCGTTGCAGCTGGCGTTATTGCCGGAGCAGTACGACAGCCAGCTCGAACTCGACGCGCTCGTGGCCGAGGCGACAGGCGAACAGTTCACCGACGGCAACTCCGCCGCGTACGTCATCAACGAGCAGTTCCAGTACCAGCTCAACCGGACCATCCGGGAGGCCGAGGACTATCACGTCCTGCTTACGCACGACTTTCGCGGTTTCGATGCGCAGGGCGATCCCGACGAGATGAGCTACGGGCACGTGCTACGGTCGTACTTCGCGGCGCTCACCGCGCGCGTGAAGGCGTACGACAGCACGGGACGCTTCCCGGTGTACATGATCCTCATCGACGAGTGGTTCTATGACGTGAACCGCGCGCGCCTCTGGATGGACCTGCTCGAGGATCCCATGCGGCACGACGTCCACCTCCCGCGTCGGTTTGTCGCGTGGGAGGATTCGTTGCGTGCAGCGCAGGACTCGTTGCGTGCCGCCGTCGCCGCGTCGTCGCTGTTGAGCGTGCAGCGTCGCCAGTACGGCGAAGGGTGGTTGCGCGACCTGGTGAAGGTGCACGTCAACGTCACCAACTCGGCCGATCCGAGCTACTGGAGTTGGCGCGTCGCGAGCTACTTCCCCATGCCCGACGCGTGGATGCGCGACCACCGCAAGATCGTCTTCTACGACCTCACCGAGGAGGATCCCTACAAGGGCGAGGCGATGTTCACCGGGGCGGGGGTGGGCGAGCACTATGCCAACCTCTCGTGGGAAGACCGCTCGCTCCTGGTGCGCGGCCCCGCCGTGCTGGGCCTCAAGGCCGCGGCGCGCGACATCCTGCTCAAGCAGGGGCTGGCGCGTGCGCGCATCCCCGCGGTGTTGGAGCCTCGCCCGCGCGCCCCCGACTACGATGCGCGAGTCGCCAAGGCCGCCGCCAGCAATGCCCATCCGCTGCGCGCCATGCAGCTGCAAAACGGCACCGGCTTTGACGCCAAGCACGTCAACGTCGCCAAGGCGGTGCTCTATACCCTCATGCCACCGGGCTCGGTGATCAAGATTCCCGACTCGTTATGGAACGGGACCTTCTGGGGATCGGCGCTGGTGGGGTGCGCGCTGCGCGGCGTGCGCGTGCTGGTCATCGCCCCGTCGCTCGCCAGCGCCCCGGCGCGCGCCTTTGGCTCGATGGTCCGTACGCGCGAACTCCTCTGGCGCCTCGCGAGTGCCGCGCGCGTCCTCGCCCCGGAGATCGCCGGGACCGGCGGACTGCTCAAGGTCGGGATCTTTTCCTCCACCGTGCGCGTGACCGACATCGCCGGAAAGGCCCGCGCGGTGAACGAGACCATGGCACGGTATCCCTGGCTGCACGAGCTGTTTGGCTTTCCCCCCGACATCACCCCCGATCTCGAACGCGTCGCGGCGGCACGTGGCGCGCGCGGGGCCGGTGGCGGCAATGTGGCGCTGCGCACAGACAGTACGCACGACTTCGAATCCAACGGTTACGCGCTGTTGCACCTCAAGGCCAACTTCTTTGCCTCGCGCGAAGCCTGGAGCTTCATGTCGCGACCGGAGTGGGCGTCGCTCATGTCCGAGTTCGCCCAGCTCCGACTCGCGCAGGTGCAACGCCGCTCGGCCGCCGTCAGCTCATTCGAGCAGATCCCCGAGGCGCTGAGCGACGTGGGGGGCGACGTGTTGCAGCGCTGGTATGACGCACTCTCCACGCAGGAGCAGGAGAGGGTGGTCTTCTTCACCGTCGTCGGCTCGGCCAACCAGAACGACCGCAGCCTCACCCTCGATGGCGAGGACGCGCTGATCATCGCGCGCTGGCCGAGTGTGATTGCGTACCTCGACCTCATCACGCTGGTGGGGCAGAGCCGGTGGATCGAGGATCCCGCCGAGATCAACGCGTATCTCCCCCGGCAGGGGACGCTGTACCGCGCGATCGCGCACTGGTTCAAGCTGGCGTTCTAATAGAACGGGGTCAGAGCTGTGCTCTGACCCCAGCTCTGACCCCGCCTACCCCCGCCTACCCCCGCCTACGACACCGCGTGACGTGACGACTACGGCGTCAGCCCGAACGACGCCAGCCAGTCGAGGTCGTCCTTGCGATCGACGCGGTACACGCCACCCGTGCCGGCGCAGTTGCCGTTGATTCCGAACGACGTGACCCCGCCCACCACATTGCTCGACCCGATGAAGTTGGGGCCGCCCGAATCGCCGAAGCACGTGCCGCCGGTCGACGCATTGTTCGACAGGAGGAGCGAAAAGTCGCCGACATAGCCGGTGTTGATCTGCACGAGGTGCGGCGTGGCGCTGTAGCGGCGGCGTTCGGCCTGCACGAACACCGGGTTGATGAACTGCAGCCCGTAGCCCACCGCTGTGAAGGTGACGTTCTGCAGTCCGCGTGCGCGCGTCATGGCGTCGAGGACGTCCTGCGTGGGCAGCGCCCCGTAGCTCGACATCGGGTAGTCGGTATCGAGATACACGACGCCCAGATCGTAGCGGAAGAACGCGTTCGGATCGAACTGCGGGTGCGTGTAGGTCGTCCCCGACACCTGCCCCGCGTACGGATAGCCGTTGCCCGGGATCCCCGACTCGACGTCGGCATCAAACCAGATGGTCGCGCTCGCGGCCGGCGCTTCCGTACAATGCCCGGCGGTGAGGAAGATCCGCTTCGACATCAACGTTCCCGAGCAACGCCACAGAGGGAGACCGGCGGCATCGAGGGCGACCATCAACCCGACATACGGATGGTTGTTGGCATCCAGGTCACCGTACTTGATGGCCAGCGGTTCACCGGTAAGCGGTGCGCGAATGGAGGTGGGGGCGGCAGGATCGCCGGCACAGGCCGCGATCAGGGGGAGGAGGGCCGCGAGAAGGACGCGTCGCATGGAGGGGCCTCGTTAGGGAGGAGGGGTCGGAAGAGGCGGCGTGGCTCGGGGCAGTTGTAACGCTCCGGCCAATCGGCTCGCCCCTAACTTCGAGTCGCCGGACTCTCCCGTCTAGAGTGGCGCCTGGGCCACAGGATTTCTTAGCCGAACACGGCGCCACCGGCAAAGATGTCCGGCATCGAGGTTTCAGGGGGTTTCAAGGGGTCAGAGTCCTTGAAAGGTTATTGGGCCGAGCGCGACTCGCGCCTGCGCGAGCCAGGGGTACATTCTGCCCGACCCTCCCACCCTCATTCGCTGCAATGCTCCCCACTCGTCGCCTTCGTGTGCAGGCGCTGACCGCGCTTGCCCTCCTCACCCCGCTCGCCGCCTGCGCCCCGCGCACCGGCGTCGCCACCTCCCCCGCCGCCGGTTCCGGCAGCTACGACGTCGTCATCGAGAACGGGCGCGTCATAGACGGGACCGGCTCGGCCTGGTTCTACGGCGACGTCGCCCTCTCCGGTGACCGCATCGCCGCCATCGGGCCGCGCGGCGCCTTCAAGTCGGCCCGCGCCGGCCAGCGCGTCGACGCCACCGGACACGTCGTCAGCCCCGGCTTCATCGACATCCAGGCGCACTCCATCTACCACTACATGACGGGCGATGGAAAGGCGATCTCGATGGTCACGCAGGGGATCACCACCGCCATCCACGGCGAGGGCGCGTCGTTAGGCCCGATGAACGACAAGACGCTCGCCGCCGAGTCCGACACGGCGTATCGCCGCGTCCTCTCGCAGTTCACTGGCCCGCACGGCTTCTCCAAGTGGCTGGAGTACATGGTCGGCCGCGGTACCGCGCAAAACGTCGGCTCCTTCCTGGGCGACGGCACGGTGCGCGTCTTTGCCAAGGGCGAGGAGGCCGGCCCGCTCACCGCCGCCGAACGCGAAAGCATGAAGACGATGGTCGCGCAGGCCATGCAGGACGGCGCCTTCGGCATCGCCAGCGCCCTCATCTACCCGCCTAACACCTACGCCTCCACCGAGGAACTCGTCGAGGCCTCGAAGGCGATGGCGCCGTACGGCGGCGTCTACATCACGCACATGCGCAGCGAAGGGGACAAGTTCCTCGAAGCGATCGACGAAGCGCTGCGCATCGGGCGCGAGGGCGGGGTCCCGGTCGAGATCTACCACCTCAAGGCCAGCGGCCCGCGCAACTGGCCCAAGATGCCCCTCGCGATCGCCAAGATCGACTCGGCGCGCGCCGCCGGGCAGGACGTGCAGGCCAACATGTACCTCTATCCCGCCGGCGGAAACTCGTTCGCCGCCTGCATCCCGCCCAAGTATGCCGCCGGTGGCCGCCTGCTCGAGAACCTGCAGAACCCGTCGCTGCGCGCGACGATCGTTGCCGAGCTGCACGCCGAGGACGCGGGCTACGAGAACCTCTGCCAGGTGGCGACCCCGGCCAACGTCATGGTGGTCGGCTTCACCCGTCCCGAGTACAAGCAGTTCGAAGGCAAGCGCCTCAACGAGATCGCCCAGGCGTTAGGCAAGGACTGGGCGGAGGTCATCATCGACTTGAACGTCGCCGAGAAGGCGCAGTTGGGGGAAATCCTCTTCCTGATGAGTGAGGAGAACATCCGCCTGCAGCTCAAGCAGCCGTGGATGAAGTTCGGCACCGACGCCGGCTCCGAGGACCCGACCACCGCGCGCGGCATGACCCACCCGCGCACCTACGGCAACTTCCCGCGCCTCTTCGGGCGCTACGTGCGCGAGCAGAAGGTCCTCCCGCTCGAGGACGCCGTCCGCAAGGCCTCCTCGGCCGTGGCCACGCGCCTCAACATCGCCGACCGCGGCGTGATCAAGGCGGGGCTCAAGGCCGACGTGATCGTCTTCGACCCCAACACCATCGTCGACAACGCCACCTTCGAGAAGCCGCACCAGCTCTCGACCGGGGTGCGCGACATGTTCGTCAACGGTGTGGCGGTGCTGCGCAACGGGCAGCACACGGGGGCCAAGCCGGGGGTCGTGGTGCGCGGGCCGGGGTATCGGCGTTAGGCGAACACGAGCGTCGACGCGCCGGCGGCGCGTCGACGCATCACCCGACCAGCACCGTCGGCGCGCCGAGCACGATCGTCCCACCGTGCGCGGTCGCATCACCCATGCGCGCGGTCGGCTTGCTGCACATCAGCACGGTGAACGAGCCGAGGATGACCGAGTCGGGCGGGCCGACGCAGACGCACATGCTCCCGATCGTGGCGGCCGGCATGCTGGCCACCAGCACGGTCGGTGCGCCTGGCGACACGATCGGTCCGCCCACGTGGGGAATCGGCGGCAACCCCGGAGTCACCATCGGGCAGACGTGCATGTCGGTGAGGCGGGCGGCGGGCTGTCCCATGGCTGGCTCCTCAGCGTGCGGGTTGCGCCGGCGCCGGCGGGGCCGCCACGGCCAGGTGTTGCTGCAGCATCGCATCGTGGTGCGTGCGCGAGTGCTCGATGGACGTGTCCCAGCCACCGAGCTGGCGGATGACCTCGAGCGCCTGCGCGACGAAGGCACGGGCGAGCGCGTCGAAGTGCTCAGGGTCGGCAGCCGACGCGGCCACGACTGCGCCGAAGGCCATGGACGCGTGAATCGCAGGGGGGGCCGGAATCACCGCGATGTCGGCGGGTGCGATGCTGCCACCCGTGAAGAACGCCGCGCTGGCGGCGCTCCCGGCGGGCGTGTCCAGCCCGACGTCCTGCGCCGCCTGCCATGCTGCGCGTCGGTTGGCATCATCGGGCGTGGCGATCCAGCGCTCCGTGGCGGCCAGCGCCTGCGAGAGCGCCGCCGGCACCTTGTCGCCACCCGTTAGGCGGGCGGCGTGCGTGGCGGCCGTCCAGGCCCACCAGACGCCCTCGCGCGGCGGAAGCGCGGCGGCCACGAGGCGAATGGCATCGACGGTGTGACCGCCGTCGAGCAGCGCGGCGAGCATCGAATCCCCGTCGGCGGCGGAGGCAATCGCAGACCCCGCTTCTTCGGAGAGCTTGGCGCGAGCGACGAGCCAGACCAGCGGTGATGCCGCCGTCTCACGCGCGGCGTGCGGAGCTGTGTGAGGAGCCGTCATGGGTGCGCGCCTCAGTTGATCATCGTGATGCCGCCCTTCGCAATCAGGATCCCGTCGCCCTTCACCTGCGTCATCGCCCCCTTCACTTCCATCATGCCGGAGCCCTCGACCTTGGTCATGGGGCTCTTCATCTCGGCCATCGCCTGCCCCTCGATCTTGACCATCGTCCCCTTGATCGTCACCCCCGTCATGTCGATCACGATCGAGTTGCCGCCGACCTTGAGCTCGATTTTCTGCATCGCCTGGACCGTGATGCTCCCTGCGTCGGCCTTGATGGAGATGTTCCCCATCTTCACGCCGAGGGTGTCGTTCCCCTGCTGAATCGTGACGCTTCGGTTGCCACTCTCGATCGTCGTCGACTGATCCGCCTTCACGGTGATCGTCTGCTTGCCCGTCGACACCTTGATGGTCTGGTCGCCCTTCTTCACGGTGTGGGTGTCGTTCCCCTCCTCGACCGTGCGCGTGTCGTGGTTCTTGATGGTCGTCGTGCGATCGTGCAGGACCTCGCGCACCTCGTCGTTCTTCACGTGCGTCTTGAGGTCCTTCTCCGCCTGGACGTAGACGTGCTCCTCGCCTTTCTTGTCCTCGAAGCGGATCTCGTTGAAGTTGTCGTCGCCGCCGTCGAGCGTACGTGACTTCCACCCCGTCTGCGTCTTGTTGGCCGGGAGTGCGTACGGGTGCTTGTTGTCCTTGTTATAGACGCGCCCCGTGACGATCGGACGGTCGATGTCTCCCTCGAGGTACTCGACCAGCACCTCCTGCCCCACGCGGGGGATCTGGATGAACCCCCACCCCGTCCCGGCCCACACGCTGGCGACGTGGACGCGATGCCCGGTCGACGCCTGCTCCCGGTCCCAGGGGAAGATGAGGAGGATGCGGCCGTCGGCATCGACATCGATCCCCCCCTTGCCGGTGACCTTGGCCGAGTGCGTCCCACGCACCGACGGTTTAGGTGTCACGCGTGGGGGGTGATATCTCACCGACGCCGGGATCGACCGGAACTGGTTCTCGTACTGCCACGTCAACTCGCCGCTGGCGTGCAGGTCCCCCGTTTCGAGCGTGTGCGTGACCGACAGCAGGTGGACATCGCCGGTGAACGGGCCGCTGGGAAGCTTGACGCGCGTCCCGGCGCGGAACATGACGTAGTTGCTGGTTCCGGATATCACGTCGCCGACGTGCTCCGCGCCTTCGATGCGGACCTTGGCGTCGCCGGCCGGCAGCAACGACGGCTCCAGGTCGCCAACGAAGTCGTGCATCTCGCTCCCGCTGAGCGCGCCGACGAGGCTGCTCGTCTGCGAGGCCGACACATCGCTCTTGAGCAGGTAGTGGTTGGCCAACCCGACCTTGGCCGTGTGCATCGCGTACTCGCGCCCGATGCGGTAGACCGTCCCCGCCTTGTGCTGCTCGGAGAACATCTGGTTCGTCACCTCGGCCTGGGCCACTTCGTTGGCCGCGATCGTCCCCGCGTGGGCGTCGGTGATGACGAGGGTGTGGCTGCCGTTCGTGTGCTCGAAGTAGTAGTACAGCCCCCACTCCTCGAGCATCCGCGAAAAGAAGGCGAAGTCGGTCTCCCGGTACTGCGTGAGGTACGGGATGACCGGCAGTGCGGCCGCCAGCTTGAACTTGAACGTGACGCCCGCCTTCTGCAGCATCCGCGTGAGGATGTCGTCGAGCTTCTCCTTCTCGAAGATCCGGCAGTCGCTGGACAGCGTCAGGAACCAGAGCTTGGGGACGATCTCCGCGCGGTAGCGATAGAAGTAGTGATCCATCCCCAGGTTGGAGAAGCTGCGCACCACCCCGTTGATGTGCCGCGACGTCCCTGGTTCCTCGGGGACGTCGATGTGCAGCGTCACCGGCTTCCCCATCAGCTTCTTGGGATCGATCCTCCCGTCCGTGGAGGCGAAGTCGACCGTGTACACGAAGGGGCGCGAGACGTGCTCCTCGCCCTTCATCCGGACCGGGACGAGCGCGTCCGGACTATCGAGCGGCGTCGTCGCACGAAACGGTCGGTTGGCCTGCGTGAGTGTCGGCGCCATCAAGCCCCCCCGGAAGGACGATTCAACCCGCCACGGCGGCTGGCGCCCCGGCGGCAGTCACATCGTACGCGAATTCGCCGGTCTCGTCGATCGAGACACGCACCGCCGTCGGGCGATCGCCCGCTGCCAGCGACTCGAGCAGGATACGCGACAGCTCCGGCAGCATCGTGTTGGTGAGGATGTTGTCGACGTTGCGTGCCCCGCTTTCCACCTCGGTGCAACGCGCGGCCACGGCATCCACCAGTTCCTCGCCGTACTGCAGCGCGAGCTTGTGCGTGCTCAGCAGGCGCCGTTCGATCTTCCCCAGCTTGAGGCGGATGATCTGCTTGAGGTTCTCGTCGCGCACCGGGAAGTACGGAATGATCACCAACCGGCCAAGGAAGGCCGGCTTGAACGTCTTGTCGAGCTCCGGCTTGAGCGCCTTCACCATCCCCTCGTGCCCCGGCATCGTCTCCGGATCGGCAGTGAGCGTCATGATGGTCTCGGTCCCGGCGTTCGTGGTGAGGACGATGATCGTGTTCTTGAAGTCGATCTGCCGCCCCTCGCCGTCTTCCATCACACCCTTGTCGAACACCTGGAAGAACAGCTCCAGCACGTCGGGGTGCGCCTTTTCCACCTCGTCGAGCAACACGACCGAGTAGGGACGGCGCCGCACCGCTTCGGTGAGCACCCCGCCTTCTCCGTAACCGACGTACCCCGGGGGCGATCCCTTGAGCGTGGAGACGGTATGCGCCTCCTGGAACTCGCTCATGTTGATCGTCACCATGTTGTGCTCGCCGCCAAACAGCAGGTCGCTCATGGCCAGCGCGGTCTCCGTCTTGCCGACCCCCGACGGACCCACGAGCATGAACACTCCCTTCGGCTTGTTGGGGTCCTCGATCTTCGCCGCCGAGGTGCGCATCCGGCGCGAGATCGTCTCGATGCCGAAGCCCTGCCCGATGACGCGCGCGCCGAGGTGCTTCTCCAGCTCGAGCATCATCGACAGCTGGTCGCGCATCATCTTGCCGACCGGAACGCCGGTCCATCCGGAGATCACCTCGCCGACGATCGACGCATCGACCGCCACGCGCACGAGAGGGGTCTCGCCCTGCAGCTTCTCCAGCGCACTCGTGCGCTCGGTGAGTTGGGCGCGAAGCGCCGCGAGGTCGATCGCGTCGCGCGTATCGCCCTCGGGGCTCGCCGCCGCCGCGTGCGCCTGCTCGATCTTGCCGCGCAGCCCGCGAATCTCCTCCACCATCGCCTTCTCCACGTCCCAGCGCTCCTTGAGACGGGCAAGCTCGGCTTCGGTGTCGGCGCGCAGAGCGGCGATCTGCGCCAGGCGCTCGCTGTGGTCGACGCCCAGCGCCGACTCGCGCTCCAGCACGCGCGCCTGCACCGACAGGTCGTCGATTCGACGCGAAGCATCTTCCACCGGCGCCGGCGTCGCCTGCTGCCCTAACGCGAGGCGCGCGCACGCCGTGTCGAGGACGCTCACCGCCTTGTCGGGAAGCTGGCGGTCGGGGAGATAGCGATGCGACAGCCGCACCGCCGCGTCGAGCCCGTCGTCGGTGATGCGCACGTTGTGGTGCTTCTCGAGTGCCGGGACGACGCCGCGCAGCATCAGCAGACACTGGTCCTCGGTCGGCTCGTCGACCTTCACCAGCTGGAAGCGACGCGACAGCGCCGGGTCCTTCTCGAAGAACTTCTTGTATTCGGCCCACGTGGTCGCGGCGATCGTGCGCAGCTCGCCACGCGCCAGCGCCGGCTTGAGCAGGTTGGCCGCGTCATTCTGCCCTGCGGCGCCCCCCGCTCCAATCATCGTGTGCGCCTCATCGATGAACAGGATGATCGGCGAGGGCGAGTTCTTCACCTCTTCGATCAGCCCCTTGAGGCGATTCTCGAATTCGCCCTTCACGCCGGCGCCGGCCTGCAGTAGCGCCAGGTCGAGCGTGCGAATGGTGACGTTCTTGAGCGGCTCCGGAACGTCGCCTTCGACCACGCGGCGGGCAAAGCCCTCGACGACCGCCGACTTGCCCACGCCGGCCTCGCCCACGAGGATCGGATTGTTCTGACGGCGCCGCGTCAGGATGTCGATCAGCTGCCGCACCTCGAAATCGCGCCCGAGCACCGGATCGATCTTCCCCTCGCGCGCACGTGCCGTGAGGTCGACGGTGAACTGCCCGAGCGCGGTCCCCTTTCCACCCGCCTGCTGTCCCCCGCCAGCTGCAGCACCGCTCCCTCCGCCGCTCCCCGACGACATCACGTTGTTCTCGGCCGCCGCTTCCGACGACGGCGCCGTCACCGTGACGAACTCCTTGCGCAACGCCTCGGCCGGGATCTTCTCGAACTCGCGGCTGATGTCGCGCGCCATGCGCGCGAGTTCATCGTTGCTGACCAGCGCGAGGACACAGTGTCCGGTGCGCACCGCCGGTGCCCCGTAGTCCACCGAGCCGATCGTCCACGCCTCGGTCAGCATCTTCACGATCGAGGGGCTGATGGCCGGGGTGCGGGCGTTGCCGCTCTTGAGCCGGTCGAGCCCGCGGGCCAGGTCATCGGCCAGTCGCGACCGATTGAGGCCGTAGTGCTTCACGATCTGCGCGAGATCGCTGTCACTCGCGTCGAGCGCCTTCAGGAGGAAGTGCTCGATCTCGACATCGTAGTGCGTTCGCGCGAGGCACAGCCCCGCCGCGCCATCGACCAGCCCTCGTGTTGCAGAGTTCAGCTTTCCAATCAGTGAGCGCAGGTTGACGGACATGAAGCCCTCGCAAGAGTCAGGTTCGGGGGGAGGCAGCTCAACTACAGTGGGTTCAACAGAGTCGCAAGGTCGTTTCGTCGGGATCTCGCGAGAGCGGGCGGCTCGCCAGCCAGGTCCCGCGTCCCAATCCAGGACCACGCGCCGTGCGGCCACGCGCGGGATCCGGGACCTCCAGCACGCACGGCGAGACTTCGGCGCGCGACAGGACCAACTGCGCGTCCACGCCGACCATGTCGTCGGCGTACAGCTGCGTGAGGGCGCGCAGCGGCTCGTAGGCCGAGCCTCCGGGCACGAAGGCGTCGAACTGGGCGCGGGTGAGCGGCCCCAGACGCAGCCGCACTCGCGATTGCGGGTCCCACCCGGCATCGCCCAGCACGCCGAAGCCAAGCTGGCCGGAGGCGTCCTCGGCGCTCAGCGTGCACTGGCCGCCGGCATCGACTCGACGCCAGTCCCCGACGAACTGCTCGACCGTCGCCGGCACCTCGAAGTAATCGCTGACGATTCGGGCCAGTCCATCGGCCGAGCGGGCGCGCGTCGCGAGGAGCCCGGAAAAGTAGGCCACCACCTCGTCGCGGAACGGGAGGCGACCGCGCAACCCCTCCGTCCCCAGGCCGGCGAGATCCAGCAACCGATCCATCGGGCGGTCGTCGATTCCCGATTCGTGCGCAACCGCCACCTGGCCCTTCTCCCACGCCCGGTACAGGAGCGAGAGCGCCCGGTGGTTGAACATGTCGAGGAAGTCGCGAAACGCGGTGTCCCGCGCCCGCGCGCGAGTCGCGGCGTGTTCGGAGTAGAGATGGGGGAGCACGCTCTGCGGTCCGGTCAACCCGAAGAAGTTGACCACCATCTCCATCAGCGCGCGGTCGGTCGCACCGTCGTCGGGATACGTCAGTTCCTGGATTTCACTGGCCGGAAATCCGAGCGACGTGCTGGCGCGAATGCGGACCACCTCGCTCGCGGGATCGGACCATGACCCCAACTTCGAGCGCTCGGGGTGCAGGCGCTGAAGGAGCCGCACGGCCTGATAGAACGCGAAGGACGTCGGCTCCCTGCTGATCGCCCGTTCGAGCCCTGCCGCGTCGCCCCGCGGGCGCCCAGGCCGCCCCGGCGTCAGATGAGCGTCTTGCATCCGGCCCTCGGTGCCCACTCCCGCACCAGCTTCTTGCGTTGCCGTGACCGCACAGCGAGCTGCGTGAAGCTGTTCATCGTGGCGTACAGCGCCAGGAAGCGCTCCACGACGCTGGCAAAGAGGAACATCCCACCGCCCGGGAAGTGCTCCTCGTCGAACTCCAGTTCCACGCGGCGCCCGCGGGCAAAGGCCAAGCCCTGCTCGGTATTCACGCGGGCGTACGCCGGCGCGCTGCGCACCGCCTCCAACCCCTGGATCTGCCGTTCCCCCGCGGTCGACGACCCCGCATTGTGCAGGCGCAGCAGCTCGCGCAGCGCCTCGCGCCCGTCCTCGACCAGCGACAGGTGATTGAGCGAGAGCGCCGAGATGAGCCGCCAGAGGAGCGGCTTGCCTAACGGCGGCTGGATGACCGGGGTGGGGCGCACCAGGCAGGCGACCCGCCGGATCGGCCCGCCCTGCAGCAGGTCGAAGTCCCCGCGCTCGTCCACGCCGAACGGGAGGCGGCTGGGGAGGTCGCCGTTGAAGCAGGTCAGCCGGACCGACGCGACTTCCGCGTTAGGCGGTCGCGTCCGCCCCGACAGGTCGGCGAACGACAGGAACAATTCGGTCCCGCGGTCGGTGCGCCACTCGGCCGGGCGGCGCACGGCGTGCCAGAAGACGCCGCTCACGTCGCCGCGCCCGTGCCGAAACGCGTACAACGGCTCGATCGGTCGTGGTTCGCCCTCGCCCGGCGTGATCCCCACGACCGACTCCACCGACCACGCCTCGATCTCGAGTCGGCGACGCGCGTCCGGAACGATCGGGTACTCCGCCGTGCGGTGGTGCAGCAGGATCGGCTCGCCCGACTGCTCGAACAGGTTCACCACCGGGGTGCAGCCGAGGCGGAACGTGCGCGCCGAGACGCCGAGCTCCACCAACTGTCGCCGCTCTGCGCGCTCAAACGGGGCGATCACGAAATAGAGCTCGGCGCGCGCCCCGGCGCCCAGCGCGCGAAGCGCACGCGCCACGCCGGCGACGTCGACGAAGTGGAACTTCTGCGGGAAGACAAACAGCTCCTGCAGGAGTGCGTACCCCGACAGCAGACGTCGCGGATACGAGAACAGCGCCTCGTGCTCCTCGAACCCGACCGGGCGCAGCGCACTGGCGTCGAGCGCGATTGGTGGGCGTGACGGCTGATCCGGGTCGCGAACCACCACCCGCGTGCAGCTGTTGAGCAGGAGCTCGTACACCGCGTCGGCGACGCTGGCCTCGCCCGCGACGTGCAGGCGCAACGTGTCGAGCCCCACGGGCGACGATGCGCCGCCTGTCCCCTCGCCCTCGGCGACTTGCAGCTGATCGAAGCGCATGCCGCTGAAGGCCCGCAGCTCCACGCGAAACGCGCCGACCGCTTCACCCAGGCGCAGCCCCGCCCCCGCCAGCTCGGCGCTCGTCCACTCGGCGGCTCCTATCGTGGCGGGCCACAGTGTGGTGGCGTAGGTGGTCCGGAAGCGGAGCGGGAGCCCCTGCACCGGGCGCGATTGCACTTCGGCACCACGCGGAATGTGCAGCCCCTCCGGCACTCGCCCGAGCTCGGGGTCGAGCTCGATCTCGACCAACGAACACGAGGGGATCGGGCGCACGTGCTGCGGATGCAACACGTCGAGCAGCGCCTCCGACACCTCGGGGAGGTCGTCGTCGAGGCGGTGATGAATGCGCGCCGCCAGGAAGGCAAACCCCTCGAGGAGCCGCTCCACGTGCGGATCCTCGCACTTGGTGGGCTCCAGCTGCAGGCGCGACGCCACCTTGGGATAGCGCGCGGCGAACGCCGATCCCAGTCGACGCAGGTACGCCAGCTCTCGCTCGTAGTACAGCAGGAGGTCGTCGCTCACCCGGTCACCTCGTCGCGCCGCGCGTCACTCACGAGAGTGACGACGACTCGCTGGCCATGCGCACTTCGTACTCCCCGCGCGCCACCTCCAGCACGGTGTCGAAGACGACCTGCTCCCGCTCGTTCCCCATCACCAGGACCGCCTCGACCACAAATCGCATTTGCGGAGCACGGACCTGGTCGGCATCGACCAGTCGGACCCGCGTGTCCACCATGCGCGGTTCGAAGCGCTCGATCGTGTCTCGAAGCGATGCCAGCAGGCGCTCGCGTCCCGTCTTGGTCCCGACCGGGATCCCCGTGGTATCGAGCAGTCCGAACTCGTACACGGACCGGTGCAACTCCGGGCACTCCTCGGGGGCGGGAAGCATCGTGCGGCGCGCGTTGAGCAGCGACTCCACGTCGCGCTCCACCGCCCGCTTGAAGTCACGCTCCGACTCGTCCCGCGACGTCTGCGGATCGATGCCCACCTTCGGCTGCAGGTCGGTGAGGCGATCGAACAGCGAGGGGACGACGATGTTCTCGATCTCGGTGCGTGCCACGGCGCGTCTCGGCGAATGCGCGGTCAGGTGTTGAAGGCCATCGCCTGCATCGTATCCAGGCGACAGATCCGAAGGTACAGCTGGTACCGCTCGGTGGTCTGCGTTTCGTTCGCGCGATCCATCACGCGCACCAGGAGCGTCATCGGCTGTGCCACCAGCGGCCCCGATTCCCACTCTTCCAGTTTGCGCTCGTCGATCGTGGCCACGAGGCGCGTGAGGATCGGACGCGCGACCGTGTCGAGTCCGCTCTCCACCATGATGTACGCCAGCTGCGTCTGTCGCAGGAAGCGCCCACGCGGCGACTGCTCGCGGGCGATCTCGGCCAGCAGGATCTCGATCGCGCGCTTCGGGCGCCCCTGCTGCATCTCGGACTTGGCGAGGTCGTACGGATCGGGGGCGGGGCGACGGCGCGGCCCTGCCGCCAGTCCGCCGTGCTTGCTGGTCGACGCGTCCTGGACGAGCGCCTCCTGCACCAACGTCTCGTCGAGGGCCGGGGTGGCGCTGTCGGCCGGTGGCGCGGCCGCACTGGCGTCGGTCGTGCCCGACTCTCCGCTGAGCAGCTGCTCCGCGGCCAGCCACGCTTGCGTCTCGGGGTTGGCGGTCGGTGTGTCGTCCATCAACGTCATCTCCGGCAACTGGGGAATCGCGGCTACCAGGACTCGCAGTTCGTCGCGCAACGCCCCGGCGACCGCGTCGTAGCTGCTGCCGAGCCGCTCGCACGCGGTAAGCGCGTAACGTTGCAGGTCGAGCCACCCGCGTCCCTGCGGCGTGGCCATGACCGTCTCGCACTGTTCCAGCAGGTCCGACCATTTACCGTCGAGGAGGAGCCCCTTGAGCCGGGACCGCACGGCGGTGGGCGCTGCTTCCAACAGTTTGGGATTGAGCTCGCCACTTTGCGCAGCGGCGCGCAGCTCGCCCCACCGCAACCCGCGCAGCATGAGGTACGGGGCGGGGTTCGTCGGGTCGAGCTTGCGAAGGTAGCGGGCCGACACGGCCACGCGCGCCGCGGCGTCGGCCGGGCTTACCGGCTCAGGCGTCAGCACGCCGTCGTCGGCCGCAACGGCCGCTCCCGACGCGTCGACGACCTCCTCCTCGATCGGGTCGGGATCGTCGACGAGCTTCTGGGCCAGGACGACGCCGGCCACGCGCCGCAAGTCATCGAGCGATCCGTGCAGCTTGATGAACGAGGGAGCATCGCGCCCGAAACGCGCGTCGGCCCCCTTTTCCAGCTCGATGAGCGCGGCGAGTGCGAGGTCCGTGTCGGCGACGAGAGCCTTGTAGAACGCCTTCCCCGTCTCGGCGATGGCCTTGTCCACGCTCTCGGGCGACGGCTTCCCCTCAGTCAGCGCGGTGGCGCGCAGCGCCCGTTTTTCCTTGTTGCTCTCGGACTCCGCCTCGGTGGGGACGGTGCGCGACACCTGGTAGTCGAGGAAGGTGAACGCACCGGGGGCGATCAGGACCTGCCGGACGAGGATGTCGAACTTTGTCCCCACCCAATCCAGCGGTCCGGCGCGCATCTCCGGGTCTTCTTCGTCCCACGCCGGATAGCACGTCTCCCAGAAGCCGTCCATGATGCCGAACAGGACGCGCGTCCCGGTGGCGAAGCCCGACAGTCCCTCGCGCTTGAGCAGGGCCTCGGTGAGCCATGCCGCCAGCTGCAAGTCCTTCGTCTCCTTCTCCAGCAGCTCGCGGCCCAACTTCAGGACCATCCCCCAGTCGGCGATCTTGCGGTCGGTGGCGAGCCCGCCGGGCGGGAGTTCGAGGTCCTCTCGCCGCGCCTCCTTGACCTGGTCGTAGCGGGGGTCGTAGCGCAGTTCCTTCCCCGAGGGATTGTCCCCGGGGATTGGCGTCAGGAGCGCTTCGATGAGCGCGGTGTCGAGAGGCATCCGGCGGTCGGGTTCAGCGGGCTGGGGCGGTGCGACGGGGCGTCACACGGAAGGGGGTCGCGGGAACGAGCGCACGCCCGGCGGGCGTGCCATGCCGGGCGACGCTACTCCGACTCAGGCGCCGCGTCGGGCTGGGTGATCACGAGGTCGCGGACCTCGAGCAGGGGGATCAGGGCGTCGTCGACGCGAAGGACTTTCTGCCCCACCGGCAGAAACGCGCCGTCCGCACCCTCTTCCCAGTCGGTGGCGCGACCGAGTCGCAGTTCGGCATCCTGCTGCTTCCACGCCAGCGGCGACAGCGCGGGGAGGAGCACTTCGCCAAATTCGACTTCCTTGATGGCGGCGCTCGTCGTTAGGCGTGCGGGGGTCCACCGCAGGTCGCGCAGCTGGCGGGGCGGCTCCATGTGCAGCGCCAGCACATAGGCAAACGGAACCCACATGTAGCGCCCGCCGGCCATCACTTCCAGCCGCGCCCCCACGCGCGGATCGGCGTCTTCGATCGACGAAAAGGGGCGACCGTTCAACGTGCCCGACACCGGGGTCGGAGCCGGCGCCGTCGGAAAGTCGCCAGTCGAGAACATGTGCTCGCGCACGCGCTCTCCCTGCAGCGCGGCGCGATAGGGCAGGACCTTGAGTTCGTTGTCGGGACCGCCCTTGCTGAGTACATCCAGCTGCTTCTCCGCGCGGTCGTACTGCCCCGCGAAGGTCAGCAGTTCAAACAGGAAGATGCGGCGCTGGGTGTCGGTCGGATTGCTCCGAAGCTCGGCTCCCAGCGCCTCGATCGCCGACTCCAGCCGCCCGGCGGCAAAGTGCTCACGTGCGGATGACATCGACGACGTGCTCCTCGCTAGGCGTTGGTAACCTTCGTGATGTCCCAGACCACCGGCGTGCCGGCGACCAGCTTGCCGTCGGGGCCCTGCGTCTTGTACTCCACCTGCACCTTGCCGAAGGCAAACGAGACCGACTCGGTCGGCGTGTCGTCACCGCCGCTCGAACCGGACCACTGGATCGACTCGACGAGCACTTCGGTGAAGTCATAGATCAGGAAGGCTTCCTGGCCACCGACGCCGGTCTGCTTGCGCATCGACACCTTGAGCGTCGGGATGTGCGTGCCCAGGCAGCAGCTCTCGAACAGCTTCGTCGAGGCCACGTCGGTCTTCTTCATGACGTTGAACGACGAGATGGTGACCTTCGACGCCGAGATGCCGCCCGTGCCGGAGCCAATCGTCACCGGGGCAGACGCCCCCCACGAGAATGAAAAGATCTCGATCTTCTTCTCAAAACCCGAGGCCGTTGCTTCGCCCGGGATGTCCTTGACGTCCATGTAGGTATCGAATGCCATATCTGCTGTTCCTCAACTGGTTGTCGGTCCTCATCCCACCCATTCCACCCGGGGGCGGGGTCCCCCGGGTGTGGGCTGGGGTACTGCCATGCACCTGCAGCTGCAACTGGATCCTGTCTTACGCGGCCGGCGGCGGAAGTTCGGCCACCAAGCGCATCGCCACGCCAATCTCGTCGAGCTGGAAGTGCGGGCGCATGAAGGCAACGGCGCGGTATACCCCCGGCTTTCCGGCCACCTCGACCACGTCGATGCGCGCTTCGGCCAGCGGGCGCTGCGCCTTGATCGACGCGGCGGCGTCGGATCCGACCACGTACTGCTGGATCCAGCGATTGAGGAACGCGTCCACCTGGGCGCGCGAGGTATAGCCCCCGATCTTGTCGCGCATCATCACCTTGAGGTAATGCGCGAAACGCGACGTGGCGAAGATGTACGGCAACTGCGCCGACAGACGCGCGCTCGCGGTGGCCTGCGGCGAGTCGTACACCTTGGGCTTCTGGCACGACTGCACCGAGAAGAAGGCCGCGTTGGCCGTCCCCTTCTGGTGCACCAGGGCGGCGAAGCCGAGATCGGCCAGCTCCTTCTCGCGACGATCGGTGATCTGCACTTCGGTGGGGCACTTCATGACCAACTCGCCCGCCTCGGTGCGGAAGTTGTGCACCGGCAGCCCTTCAACCAGACCGCCGCTCTCCACGCCACGAATGGTGGCGCACCAGCCGTACGAAGCGAACGCCTTGTTGATGTTCGCCGCGATCGCCCAGGTGGAGCTCCCCCACAGGTAGGCGTCGTGGTTGGTGCCGTCCACCCGCTCTTCGTAGTTGAACGCCTCGATCGGGACGGTCGCGCTCCCGTAGGGTTCGCGCATCAGGACGCGCGGCGCCGTCAGCGCCACGTAGCGCGAGTCCTCGCTGGCACGGAACGTCTTCCAACGCGCGTACTCGGTGGTGTCGAAGATCTTGGCCATGTCGCGCGGCTGGTCCAGATCGGTGAACTTCTCGAGGCTGAACAGGTCGGCCGACGCCGAGGCAACGAAGGGCGCGTGCGCCGCCGCCGCCACGTTCGAGATCTTCTCCAGCAGCTCCATGTCCTGGCCGCTCTTGTCGAAGGCGTAGTCGCCCACGAGCGCACCAAACGGAGTCCCGCCGAACACGCCGTACTCCTCCTCGTACACCTTCTTGAAGAGCGCGCTCTGGTCGAACTCCGCCGCGCGTTGCAGGTCGCGGAGGAGATCCTTCTTGGAGACGTTGAGGACCTTGATCTTGAGCATGGTCCCCGTCTCGCTCTGCTTGAGCAGGTACCACAGCCCGCGCCACGACGCTTCGAGCTTCTGGAAGTCGGGGTGGTGCAGGATCTCGTTCAGCTGCAACGACAGCAGGTGATCGATCTGCGCGATACGCGCGTTGATCATCGCCTCGGTGTCGCGGGCGATCGTGATCTGCCCCTCGAGCACCTGCGCCACGAACTGCTTGACCAGGTCCTTCCCGCGCTCGCGCGCTTCCGTGTCACGCCCGCCAACCTTTCCCTCGTCGACGATCTGGTCGAGGAGCGAAAGATCGGACGACGTGGTGGTGGCGGCGGCCTGTCCTGCTGCGCGTGCCTCAGCCATTGCCTTCACCTCCCTCGATCCCGAGTTCGCCACGCAGCTTGTTCAGCTTCTCGGCGTCTCCAAGCGTGGCCTGCAGCACCTCGTCGAGCTTTTCGTTGGTCTGCAGCGAGCCGCGCAGGTCGGCCAGCTGCGTGCGCAGGTCGAGCAGCGCCTTGAGCGCCGGCACCTGCTTCGCCACCGCTTCGGGCGAGAAGTCATCCATGGAGCGGAAGTTGAGATCCACTCCGAGTTTGGGCGCCTCAGCGTCCTCGGAGAGCTTGTTCTCCACCGAGAACTTGAGGTGCGGCTTCATGCTCGCCAGCACATCGTCGAAGTTGTCGGGCGTGACCTCCACGAACTTGCGCTCCTTCAAGCGCGGGAGCGGCTCGGTGGGCTGCCCACTGAAGTCGCCCATCACCCCCATAAGGAAGGGGAGCTCCTTTTTCTCGATCGCACCGCCGGTCTCGACTTCGTAGGAGATCGAGACCCGTGGCGGACGGACGCGATCCAGCTTCTTTTGGGTACTTTCGGCCATTCGTGCCTCCTACGTGGAAACGCTAAGGGGTGTGCAGGGGGGGGTAATCGTCGCCCTGTTTCAAGCGGGCGAGGTGGGATGAGCGGGACTCGCGAACTCAGAGTTCTTGAGGCCGGCTAGCTTGCGGGTCGCTGCATCGGTTGTCAAGCACTATCGATTTCGCGACGCTTCGTTAGGTGACGACGCCCCCGCTTGCTGGAGCAGAGAAGACCCGGCGTCCGATCGCTCACGCCACCGTACCGGCCGCCTCTCTACTGACGGGCGGGCGGTCGTGGTGGCAGCGGGCAACTCCCCAGCTGCAATGCGCCCGCGGCCGCCAGCGCCTCGACCAGGATCGCGACGTCGGCGGCGCTCACCTCCGCGTTCACCAGCCCGGCCGATCGCAGCCCCTCCAGGATCCCACCCAGCTCGCGCGTGCCGTCGCACAACTCCAGCAGCGTGGGTGCGAGGGCGGGCGCCTTGACCATCCCGTGACTCGGCCACCCGGTCTCGACCGCCGTTCCGATTGTGTGCCAGCCTCCTTCGGCGTCTGACTCGAGGTGCACGGCCAAGCGCACCCCAGGGGCCACGCGCGGTCGCTCCCCGGCCAGCCGCTCCTCGGCGCGCTCGCCGCGCTCGGCCATGGTTCTTCCCCATTGGAAGTGCCAGTCCGTCACGAGCGGGCTCACCGCCATTCCCTGGACGCGCCGCTCCGTCAACGGAGCGCGGCCGTACGCGTCGCGACGGAGTTCCAGCACGCACACGGCGAATCGCTCGATCTCGAGCGCCGCAAAGTGCCGTAGCCATCGCTCACAATCAACGAAGTCGGCGCCACCGCGAGTAACACTTCGGTATGCGTCCATCGGTCCGTACTCGAGCCCCTCGAGCTGCACGAGGTCGAACTCATCCGAGGCGGCACCCAGCCACCCCCGGATTCGCTGGGCGATGGTGGCGCCGCGCCGGTCGCTCATCGCCGCCCGCACGATCATTCGTCCTCCCGGACGCAGGTGCGCCGCCACTCCCTCAAACAGCCGTCGCGTCACCTCCTCGCCATCGCCACCCGCATCCCGGAAATCGAAGCGATGCTCGAGCGATGGGACATACGGAGGGTGGGCCACCACCAAGTCAAACGTCTCGCCTTCGAGCGCCGACCAGACGTCGCTCTCGACCACCGTCAGGCGATCGTCGAGTCCATTCAGTCGCGCATTGAAGCGCGCGAAGTGAACGCTGCGCGGGACGAGGTCGGCGGCGACGGCCGAGGCCGCGCCATCGCGTAGCGCCCGAATCGCGGCGACCCCCGTCCCCGCGCACAGCTCGGCCACGCGCGCCCCCGGTGCGGCGGGGATGACCGACAGGAAGTGACGGGTGAGCTCGTTTCCGGCGCTATACACGAAGTCCACCCGAGTCTGGCTCAATTCGCGGCTGAGCGGGATCCGGTCAGAGGCGAACCAGAGTCCTTCCACGGGCGCCAGCGCCACTGCGGGGACCACCGTCTCCGCATCATCTGGTGCGCGAACGAGGAGTCCCAACGCCTCACACGCCGCCAGCGCCTCGCCTCCCCAAAGGGCCTGAAGCAGGGTGGCCGGGAGGGGACGGTTGTCGAGGAACAGGATGATGAGCGCCGAGAGGGCGTCTTCGACGGTTGCGGTCGAGGTGTCGCCCCCTTTCCACAGGCGCGGTCCTGCTGAGGTCGACGCGACTCCGCTGCGCTGTACGACGGTCGCCTCATCGTAGTGTGCCGATTTGAGGAGGGCGCGCAGGGTCTCGAAGGCCTCGAGCGGCTCGAGCTGCAACGTCAGGTCGTCGGCGCGGCTGGTCGGAGCGGCTCGGTCTGGGGAGGGGGCCACGGAAGCGTGCTCACGAGTGCGGGAGCCGCAACCATAGCGTGCTGGTCGATATCCCGCACCTCCTGCCGTGAACGGTCGCGAGTCGAACCGTTGAGGGCGCACCCCGGTGACGTTGCGCCATTGAGACACCCGGCGCCGGACCGGCAGAATTATCCGGGCGGGCGTCAGCTGCATTCGGTTTTTGGTGATCCATGGCACAAGAATTCCGTGCTCTTGCCGTCAGTCGCTCGATGTGTAGGTTCGGCGGAACTTCTTTCCGATCCGCGGAATCCCGCCTACGCCGCGATGCGATTCACCGTCGCCCTCTGTGACGACGGTCTGTTATAGGCACCTCCCTCCGCTCACCCCCCCTAGGGAATGAACATGTCACGCCCCGCGCCGCGCTGGCGTCGGTTTGCCGCCCTCGTTGGCTTCGCCGGGATGCTTCCTGGCGCCTCGGCAAACGCGTCGTCCGTTGTTCCTGATTCGACTCCGGTCCCTCGGGCCGCGTCGCGTGCGCCCGAGGTGCGAGGGGGAGTCGGCGACGCGGGTGTCGCGGCCGCACCGTTCGCGCCGGTGGTGCCACAGGCCCAGATCGACCTCGCGCTCAGCCGGACACGCAACGCGACCTTCGTGCGGGGCCAGAACGAGCTGTTCACGGTCTCGATCACGAATATCGGCGCCCTAACGACGACGGGAATCCTCACCAACACCTTCAACCTTCCCACGGGGCTCACGTACGTGTCGGCGACCGGGGCGGGGTGGACCTGCGCACCGGCGGGAGCCGCCGTCACCTGCACGAGTCCGGGACCGCTTGCCCAGAACCAGAGCACGAGCATCGCGCTCGTGGTAGCGGTCGCGCTCAACGCGCCGTCCTCTGTCATCATTCGCTCCAGGGTCAACACCCCGGGCGAGCCCGCCAACAAGCTGACCAACAACTTCGTCGAAGACGCGACGCCCATCTCGAATGGTGCCCCCGACCTGGCCATTGTGAAGTCGGCGGCGGCCACGCCCTTCGTCGTCGGCCAGAACGCCACGTACTCCCTGACCATCACCAACGTCGGGCAGTTCGCGACCAGCGGGACGACCAGCATCACCGACGTCCTCCCGGCCGGGCTGACCTATGTATCTGCGACGGGTGCGGGGTGGAGCTGCGGCGTTGCAGCCGCCACCGTCAGCTGCACCACCTCCGCCGTCTTCGCGCCGGGCGCGACCTCGGCGGTGACGTTGACGGTTGCCGTCGGCGCTGCTGCGCGCCCGTCCGTCAGCAACACGGCCACCGTCTCGACGCCGGGCGACCCGAACCCGAGCAACGACACCTCGACCATCACCGTTCCGGTGATCGCCCTCGACCTGGCGATCGCCAAGCGCCATACGGGGAACTTCACCGTTGGGCAGAACGGCCTGTACACGTTGACCGTCACGAACGTCAGCGCCGTCACGACCACCGGGGCGATCCAGGTTGTCGACAACATCCCGGCGGGGCTGGGCTTCGTCTCGGCCAGCGGCACGGGGTGGACATGTGCTGCCGCGGGCGCGGTCGTGACCTGCAACAATGCCGGCCCGCTCACGCCGGGGGCGACGTCGTCCATCGCCCTCACCGTTTCGGTCACCGCGGCGGCCATGCCCTCGGTCACCAACGTCGCAACGGTGAGCACCCCGGGCGACGCCGTGCCGACGAACAACACGGCCAGCGACCCGACGAACGTCGTGGCGCCGGCCCCCGATGTGGCCATCACCAAGACGGTGACCTCGCCGTTCGTGGTCGGCCAGCGCGCGACGTACTCGATCAGCGTGCGTAATCTCTCGCTCGGACCGACGACGGGTGCCACCACGGTCTCCGACGTCCTCCCGGCTGGGCTCAGCTTCGTCTCCGCCACCGGTACCGGGTGGGCGTGCGGCAGCGCCGCCGGGACCGTCAGCTGCACGTATGCCGCGATCCTCGCCGCGGGGGCCACCGCCAACATCACGTTGACGGTCGACGTCAACGCGGCGGCTCGACCGGCGGTCACCAACACCGCCACCGTCGCGACACCGGGCGATACCGACCCGACGAACAACACGTCGACGGTCACCGTACCGGTCAACCTGATCGACCTCGCCATCGACAAGAGCCACACCGGGGTGTTCACGGTGGGTTCCAACGGTGTCTACACGCTGATCGTCACCAACGTGGGCAATGCCGCGTCGGTCGGCGCCACCACCGTGGTCGACAACCTGCCTAACGGGCTGCAGTTCGTCTCGGCGGCGGGAACGGGGTGGAGCTGTTCGGCCACCGGTGCCGCCGTCACGTGCGGCTACCCGGCGTCGCTGGCTCCGGGCGAGACGTCGCGCATCACGCTCACGGTGGCGGTGTCCGCCGCGGCCGTGCCGTCGGTGACCAACGTCGCCACGGTCAGCACGCCGGGCGACGCGGTCCCCACGAACAACACTGCGTCCGACCCGACCTTGGTGCAGGATTCGCCGCAGCAGGTGCTCGACCTCGAGATCATCAAGTCGTCCAGTGCGCTCGACTCGGGGAAGACCGGGACGTTCACGCTCGACGTCGGGAACGTCGGCTCCAAGCCGACGGCGACGGTCATCACGGTGACCGACACCCTCCCGGCCGGCGTGCGCTTTGTGAGTGGCTCGGGCGGCGGCTTCAGCTGCTCGTCGGTGGGAGGGCAGGTCGTCAGCTGCACAAGCGGCACCGTCCTCTCCCCCAATCAGCGCGCGAACATCCAGCTCACGGTGAGCGTCACCGCTCCGCCCAGGAGCAGGATCACGAATCGCGGCTGGGTCCGGACCGCGGGCGACATCAATCCCCGGAACGATTCGTCGAGCGTGGCCACGACGATCGGCAATGGCGGACTGTCGCCTGATCTGAAAATGCTCAAGGAGATCGTCGTTCGGGGTGCGATAGGTGCGGACGTCACCTTCCGTCTCACCGTCACCAACGTTGGTGCTGGCTCGACGACGGATTCGATCACGGTATCGGACACCCTCCCGAATGGCCTCCTCTACCGGAGCGCCAGCGGGCGGATCGTACGGGGCGTGGGGACGTGGAGGTGTTTGGCCAGCGGCCAGATCGTGCGGTGTGTGAACCCGGGACCGATGCAGCCGCGCGATACCTCCGAGATCACGATCAGGGCCACGCTGAACACGGCGACGTACACGAACAGAGCGTGGGTGCGTACGCTGAACGATGGCAACCCGGTGAACGATTCGTCCGCCGTGATGGACTCGTTTCCGCAACCCCCCGGTCGACGGCTGGACCTCTTGACGAAGAAGACGGCGGACTCGGCCTCCTTCTCTGTCGGGCGGACCGCGAGCTACACCATCACGGTAACGAACCTCGATACCGATTCTGCGACGACCCAACCGATCACCATCACCGATATCGTGCCGGCCGGGCTCGTTCCGGTGTCGGCCTCGGGGGCACTTTGGGTGTGCCAGATCGCGGGGCAGACGATCACCTGCACTCGCACG
The DNA here is from genome assembly GCA_964560345.1 of uncultured Gemmatimonadaceae bacterium. GTDB lineage: Bacteria > Gemmatimonadota > Gemmatimonadetes > Gemmatimonadales > Gemmatimonadaceae > SCN-70-22. The sequence goes on along the minus strand of CAZLLP010000007.1, from coordinate 27,898 downwards.
GCGAGGCTCGCGCCAAAGGATTCGACGTCGGTGCGCGTGGTCGCCAACGTGTTGGCCGCGGCGGTGCCGTCGGTGACGAACTCGGCGTATCACACGTCGCCTGAAGACGACAACCCGAAGAACGACTCCTCGTCCGTCTCGACCCCAGTGGGCGCGGTCGTCGACCTCTCCATCCTCAAGGAGTCGGTCGGCCAGTTCAAGGTGGGAGGTCAGGGGCGCTTTACCCTGACGGTCCGCAACATCGGGGCGAACGACGCGACGCCGCCCATTACGGTGCGCGATACGCTCCCCGCCGGCTTCACCTACGTCTCGGCAACTGGGACGGGATGGGCGTGCAGCGTGAGCGGCAATGTCGTGACCTGTGTGCGCAACACCCTTTTAGCCTCCGGGGCCTCGACCACCATCGACCTCGTCGGGACGGTCGGCTCACTGGCGCTGCCGCAGATCACCAACTGTGCCCGAGTCTCGGGGACCAACGAGACGGGGACGCTGGCCAACAACCTGAGCTGCACCAACGTCACCATCGTCGGCGAGCCGCGTCTCGAGATCACCAAGTCGGTCTCGCGCGCCGAAGCCTCGATCGGCGATGTGCTCGACTACACGCTCGTGGTGCGCAACACCGGCACCGCGGACCTGACCAATGCGATCGTGGTCGACAACCTGCCGCGTGGCTTCGCCTACGTCGACAAGACCGCACGCCTCGACAACTCGTCGCTGGCCGATCCGACCGGCACGCCTGGGCCCACGCTGCGCTTCGCCATCGGCGCGCTCCGCATGAACGTCCCGGTGCGGGTCACGTACCGCGTCCGCGTCACCGCGGCGGTCGCACTGGGGAACAACACCAACGTCGCCATCGTCAGCGCGCCTGACGGCAGCGGCCCGTCCGAACCATCACGCGCCACCACCAAGATCGTCGCCGGGCTCTTCGAAGAACGCGGCGCGATCATCGGCAAGGTCTTCACGCAGTGCAACTGCGCGAGCCTGATGCAGGAAGCCGGCGAAGTCGGGATCCCCGGGGTGCGCGTCTATCTCGAGGACGGCTCGTCCGCCGTCACCGACGTGGAAGGGAAGTACTCGTTCTATGGAGTCTCGGCCCGTCTGCACGTGGTCAAGGTCGATCGTGCGTCGCTCCCGAAGGGGGCGGTCATGACGGTGCTGGCCAACCGCAACGCGCTCGACGGCTACTCGCGCTTTGCTGACGTGAAGGTCGGAGAGCTGCACAAGGCCGACTTCGCCGAAGGCTCGGGCTCAGCCGAGGTCTTGCAGCTGGTACTCGCCCGCCGCCGCGCGGGTGAGGTGGAGAACGCCGGAACGCAGGTCGGCGAGGCCGCGCGTGCCCCGCAGCTCAGCAACGCGGCGGCCCCCGCCGTCGATGCCCGCGGCGCCACGCTTGGTGCGGCGACGCCGGTCGACTCGATCAAGATTCGCTATTCCTCGCCCGTCGCCAACGTGCAGCTCTCGCACGACTCGGTGAGCGGCGCGATGAACACTGGTTCGACCTATAGCCCGATCGGCACGGTGGGAACGCTCACCGATCGCAATTCGCAGCTCCCGATCACTCCGCTGCGTGCGCAGTCGGCGCGCGAAGGACGCAATCCGTTGGGCTATGGGCGGGTGCAGGTTGAACTCCCGCAGGAAGGAATCCCCGCGGACGGACAGACGCTCGTCTCGATCGTCGTCCGCATCACCGACCGAGAGGGGAAGCCGCTCACCGGGCGCGTTCCGGTGACGCTCGAGGCGTCGCTCGGCCGCTGGCTGGGTGACGAGATCAACGCCACCGAACAGGGGCGCCAGGTGATCCTCGACGGCGGGGTGGGACGCTACACCCTCATTGCCGCTGCCCAGCCCGGGCGCGGTGAAGTGCGGGTCACGTCGCCCGACGGTTCGCAGACGCTCCCGATCACCTTCGTCCCCGCGCTGCGCCCGATGATGGCCGTCGGACTCCTCAATGCGCGCATCGACTTCCGCTCGCTCATCTCGGGGGGCAAAGCGCTCGCGTCGGACGCCAATGGCTTCGAGGAGTCGCTGCGGGACTGGACCTTCGACAACGACAGCGGCAAGGTGCGCGGTGGTGCCCGTGGGGCGCTGCTGCTCAAGGGGCGCGTCCTCAACGACCAGCTCCTCACCCTGTCCTACGACAGCGAGCGTGATCGCGGCCGCACGCTCTTCCGCGACATCCGCCCCGACGAGTTCTTCCCCGTCTACGGGGATGCCGGGCTGCGCGAATTCGATGCGCAGTCGCGGCGGAAGTTCTACGCGCGCCTCGATCGCGGGGCGTCGTACACCATGTTCGGCGACTTCCAGACGACACGCGCCGACGAGCGCCGCGTCCTGACCGCGTTCGACCGCACACTCAACGGCGCGGTGGAGCACCTGGAAGGGAAGCGCGGCGCCGCCACACTGTTCGCCAGCCAGGGGCGCTCGCGCCAGGTGGTGGACGAACTCCCCGGTCGCGGCATCTCGGGGCCGTACGTCCTCACGCAGGCGCAGGGGCTCGTCAACTCGGAGCGCGTGGAAATCGTCACGCGCGACCGCAACCAACCGTCGGTGATCCTGTCGCGCGTCTCGCTCACGCGCTTCGCCGACTACACCATCGAACCGCTCACGGGGCGCCTCCTCATGCGCGCCCCGGTGCCGAGTGCCGATGCCAACCTCAACCCGGTCTCGATTCGCGTAACGTACGAGGCCGAGAACGTGGGGGCCGAACGCTACTGGACCTATGGTGGCGATGGGACGCTGCGCGTCTCCAGCAACTTCGAACTGGGCGCGACCGTTGCCCGCGACGAGAACCCGCTCCTCAAGTCGACGCTCGCCGGCGTCAACGCCACCGCGCAGCTTGGCAAGGGCACGGTTGCCTTCGGCGAGTTTGCCCAGACCGACCGGAGCGGCACGAAGGGTGATGCCTTCCGGGTGGAAGTGCGCCACCAGTCCGAGAAGGTCGAAGGGCGCCTCTTCGCGGCGCGCAGCGATTCGGCCTTCTCCAATACCTCGTCGACCTTCTATGGCGGGCGCACCGAGTTCGGCGGTCGCTTCTCCACCGCGCTCGACACCAAGACGCGCCTTGTGGGTGAGGCGCTCCGCACCGAGAACAACTCGTCGATCGACGGTCGCCGCGACGGCGCGATGCTCGGATTCGAACGCCAGCTCAACAAGGATTGGCGCGCCGAGTTCGGCTATCGGTACGCTAAGGAGTCGGGGAACTTCTCCCCGTACCCCGGCGCCACGCCGTTGCAGCTGAATCGCAACCTGGTCGACAGCGACGTCAGCGCCCTGCGCGGACGCCTCAACTACACGCTCCCCGCCAACACCCGCAGCGCCTTGTTTGCCGAGTACGAGCAGGACATTCGCGACGACTCGCATCGCGGGGCCGTGGGCGGCGAGTACCTCATCTCCAACCGCGCGCGACTCTACGGTCGTCACGAGTGGCTGACGGGGCTCGAGGGGGCATACGCCACCAACGGCGGCACCGCGCAGCAGTACACGGTCTTCGGTGTCGACGCCGACTATCTCAAGAACACGCAGATGTTCAGCGAGTACCGCGCACGCGATGCCTACGCCGGACGCGACGCGGAAGCGTCGATCGGCTTGCGCAATCGCTGGGCGGTGGCGCCCGGGCTCAGCATCAACACGTCGTTCGAACGCGTCTCGCCGCTGTTCGGCAGCGTCCCGGCGTCGCTCAACGGCACCTCCGGTGACGCGCTCGCGGCCACCGGCGCCGTGGAGTGGACGCGTCCGTCGCTCTGGAAGACGACGGCGCGCCTCGAGTTCCGTGATGCCGACAACGGCGACAACTTCCTCGCCTCGCTCGGGTACGCGCGCAAGCTGTCGCGTGACTGGACGCTGCTCGGACGGACCTTGTGGGATGTGTATGACATCCAGCAGAACCAGACGCGCGGCTGGTCGCAGTTAGGGCTCGCCTGGCGGCAGACCGACCGCAACCGGTGGAACGCCTTGATGCGCTACGAGAACCGGCTCACCCGCCTGGGCTCCATCGGGACGACGCTGGCCACCGAGAACATGGCGCACATCCTCGCCGGGTTGGTGAACTTCCAGCCGACGGCGCGCGTCACGCTCTCCGGGCGCTACGCCGGGAAGCTCGCCCGCGACGACATCGGGACGCTCAGCACGACGACCAACGCGCAGCTCTTCATGGGGCGTGGCATCTTCGACCTCAATCGACACCTCGACGCCGGCATCATCGGCTCGGTCCTGGCGACCGACGGATTCGGCAGCCGGAGCTACGGGCTGGGCGGCGAACTGGGGGTCATCATGCTGCGCAACCTGCGGATTGCCGGCGGCTACAACCTCTTTGGCTTCACCGACAAGGACCTCAACACCTTCGGCACCACGCGCAAGGGCGCCTACCTCGAACTCGGCTTCAAGTTCGATGAATCGCTCTTCGGGCTCGGTGGCAACGAAACACCGTGTGACAACGCCTGCCGTGCAGGAGGAAAGAAGGAATGATCCGCACTCGATTCCGGCCGTTCGCGGCCGCCGCATCCGTGGCGACGCTGTCGGCACTCCTGGCCGGCTGCGCCCCCGCAGCACTGATCCCCGCCAACCGGCTCACGCCGCAGCGGGACCGCATCACCGACGAGGCCATTGCCCGTGACCTGGCCATCTTCGATACGTATGACCGGCGACTGAGCGCGGCGGCTCCCAATCCTTCGGGGGCGCAGCGCTACGTGGCCACGCGCGCCGCGGAGTACGTCCGCATCGCGCGCGAGGCGTACGAGCGCAACGACCGCACGACCTTCGTCGACGACGCGCTGCAGTGGGCGGCCTCGGACATCGAGATGCTCGAGCGCGGCGCGGTCCCGACGACGCCGGCCGCCCCGCCCTCGGGGGCGTTTGCCCGGGGGGCCAACGAGGCGCTGTGGGCCAGGACCGATGAGCTGCGGCGGCAGGCGGGGACGATGGGCGCTCCGGGCGACGTCGCCCGCGCCGAGGCGCAGCTGCTCCGCGCGGCGCACGTCTTCCTCACCGGGCCGGCGTGCATCGACGAGTCGCCACTGCTCGCCGCCGCCCGCTATCTCGACGTCGCGGGCAAGTCGACGACACCGCCGCCCGGGATGGTCACCCCGCCAGCCGCAACACCGGAGCCGCCGCCGACCCGGCCGACGGAGCCTGAAGCACCTCGCACGCCCCCCCGGCGCAGCGACTGCGCCGCACCGGACGAGCTGCGAGGGGTCCCGTCGATCGTGCACTTTGCGCTCGACAAGCACTACCTCGCCCCCGAGACCAAGGTGGTCCTCGACGCGATGGTGGAGAAGCTGGGACCGTACACCGGCGTGCGCGTCGTCCTCTCGGGTCACACCGATGTGCGCGCACCAGACGACTACAACCAGGCGCTGTCGGAGCGCCGCGTGAACGCGGTGCGCGACTACCTGTTGCAGAAGGGGATCGCCGCGTCGCGCCTCGACATCCAGGCGTTTGGTGAGAAGCGCACGCTCACCAGCGGCGGCGCGCGCATGGATCACGCACGCAACCGGCGCGTGGCCATCACCTACGTGCTGTGCGACGGATCGCCGTTAGGCCCCATCGAGCAGCTCAACGACATCCAGCTCGAGGCGGCGAAACGCAAGGCGGCGTACAAGGAAAAGGACTGAGCCGCTCGCTCGCGGAGCGGCGATGGATCCGCAGGAGTTGCTCGATCGCGTCGCCGCCGGCGAGTCGGCCTTTCCCGGGCTCGAACTCGCGGCGGCGTCGTTCGTTGGCGCACGGTTCAAGGGGTTCTCGCTGCGGCGGGCGCGGTGGGTCCACGTTGACCTGCGCGGCGCCGACCTGTCGTGGTCAGACTTGCACGGCGCCGACGTGCATCACGTCGACCTTCGGGGGGCGCACCTCTTTCGGGTGTGTCTCGACGGCGCGCGCCTGACGCAGGTGAACCTCTCCGGGGCCAACATGCACGCTGCGTCGCTCGAAGGGGCCATCCTGGCCCACAACCACCTGCGCGCGGCCCACCTGCCACAGGCGAACCTGCGCAGGGCCAACCTGCGCGGCGCCGTGCTGCAGGGGGCCAACCTTCGCGATGCTGATCTCCGCGGGGCAGACCTGACCGCGGCCAACCTCACGGAGGCGATCCTCGATGGCGCCAGGTTTGACGGGGCGCGGCTCGCCGGTGCACAGATGCCCGACGTGGCCAGTGCGAGTCGCGGGTGAGACCGGGGAACGTGTCGTGCCGATCCCCGCTGACGGCGCGACGTGTGTGACCCCCAACGATCGATTGCAAGGCTGACACGCACGCTCCATATTCGCGCCCGATCCCCCCCATCTTTTCACACCTCCGGAGTCGCATGGCCTGGTACCTGGAACTGCAAGGACTCACCGATGTCGCGGCCTTTGCGCGTTACATCAACAACACCGACCCGGCATTGAAGAAGGTGATGCCGCAGATCCTCCGCATTCGCCAGCTGCAACTCGGCCGCGACGACATCGCCGGGACCTGGCAGTCCAAGACGCCGGAGCGGCGCGTCGCCGAGCTGTTTTGCAGCTACGGTCACGGCCAGAAGGTCAAGGTCGAGATCGTGGGCGGCCAGCAGGTGCAAAGCGCGATCGAGCACGATCCGTTCGACCAGTGCGTACGCGAGCACATCGGGCGCTGGGTGCGCGTGTGCGAAGACATCGTCAAGGCGACGGAGACCGATCCGCGTCGCCCGTCGAGCCCACGCGATCCGAACTACTACGCGATCGCCGCCGAGAAACTCGCGGCGCACAAGACAGTGGCGGCCCTCGGGGCGTTCAGCGGGAACCAGAGCATTCGCGCCGTACTCGACCTGATGGCGAGTGCCGCCGACGAATGGAACGACATTGTGGAGGACGCCTACCAGCGCTTCCGGCGCCACGCCGCGGAGCAGGCGGCCCGCGACTATGCGGACCAGATGCGGCAGCAGGATGAGGCCCGACTCGACAGGACCACCATCAAGGCCCTCGCCGCCCTCCGCAGCCACCAGAAAATGAAGCTCGACGGCAAGTTCCTCGGCATCAAGGGCGGGCACGAGGACGGGAACTTCTGGATGCTCGAACGCGCCATCGATGGCCGCCCCATCCTCCTCGTCAGCAGCAAATCCGAAAAGGACATCGACGCCGGGTGGGTCGGGAAGGCGACCTCCATGGCCAGCGCCACGGGGTGCGTCGTCATCACGGGGCAGTACTCGCAGGACACCAAGTCAAACGAGATCCGCTTCTTCGTCATCAGCGGCCAGACGCAAACCCCCATGTTCGCCGCGGCCATGGATGCCATCGGCGCCAAGGGGCGCAAGGTGCTCTCCGCTCCGCACTCGGCGTACTGGAAGGCGTGATGACCACGCATCGCTGGCTCGACGATTCGTTGCCGCGCCAGTGCGCCATCCCCACTCATAGCCGCGCATGACCTCCCCGTTCATCTCGAAGCCGCTCTCCAACGCCGAATTCGGCGCGATGGCCGCGCTGTCGAAGGCCCGCAAGGAAAACCTGAAGGTGATGTTCGGCGGGGCGAAGATCGTGTACGGCAAGACGGCGGCGGCGGGGAGTGCCAAGAGCATCGTCTCCGCCGGCGGAACGGTCTTCAGCAACACGAAAAAGCTCATCTCCACCGGCGCCAAGGTGGCCACCGCCTCCGACGCGGGGGGACTCCGCGCGCAGGCCGAGCGACTGATCCTCGAGACCGTGGGGGTCGAGTCGCTCGGTGACATCATCGAGGTCATCACCAACGAGGCCGTCGAACACCTGATCAAGGAAATGATGCCCTACGTCGGCATCATCTTCTCCAGCTACAAGGCGGGGATGGCCTGGAAAGCCGTCGTGCAGCAGGCGCGCAAGGAACTCGGATGGGACGCCTACACCGCCACCGTCCTCCCCGGCGATCCGCTGGCGGCGTGCGCCGCGGTGCGCACGATTCTCCGGCGCAACATCGCGCGCGACACGGTGCAGGCCACCATCCAGACGACTGCGGTGGCGACGAAGATCGCCGGGCTGGCTGGCGACTTCGGCTCTGGCGCCACCACGACGGTGATCGGGCTCGCCTCGGGGCTGGCCACACTGGCCGTCGAACTGACCCAACTCGGCATCGACATCACCGAGATGCGTGCCGGCAACCGGCGACTGGAGAAGCCGGACACGCTCGACCGGACGATCTTCCCCGAGTGCCCGCTCGTCGGTTCCTATCTGGTGGCGTACTCGCCCCCGTCGATGCTGCTCAACTTCTTCATCGCCGACATCGGCCTTCCGGGGTGGATGGACAAGATCGAGAAGTTCAAGAAGGAGGGCCTCGATCCGCTCGTGGAAACGGCCGAGGAGCAGATCAAGCGCTCGCGCATTTCCATCACCGGCGTGCAGAGCGGCAAGGGCGTGGTGGCGGACAAATCGATCAAGGACACGTTCGCGCAGCTGAGCATGAAGAACATCAAGTTCCAGTTCAACCGCGTGGTGCGCTCGAAGCTGCCGTTCTAGAAGTCATCGCACAAAGCGGCGCTCTGGCGTACGACCGAACGTCGCCTACGTTCTAGCCATGCCCTCCCTCGACCTCGTCCTGTGGGCCAAGGGGACGCTGCTCACGCCGCAGCATCTCCAAGCGCAGGACCGATATCTCGAAGAAATCGTCCGGCTCCAGATCGCTGCGCTCACCGCGTATCCGTGGGGGCTCACCCGCGTCGAACTCGATCGCGAGTCGCTGGCCGCCGGACTGCTGGTCGTGCGCGCGCTGGCCGGACGCTTTCCCGACGGACTGCTGTTCGACGCCCCTGCCTCTGATCCCCCGCCGCCGCCGCGTCCGTTGGAGGGGGCATGGCGGCAGGACCAGACGTCGATGCTGGTCTCGGTTGCCATTGCCGAGTACCGCCCGGGCGCACGAAACGTCTCCGGCCGCAACGCCCAGGGAACAGGCGCCGCCGCCACCGCGCGCTGGCGCGCCGAAGAGCAGCTGGCGCGCGACGAAACGACAGGGCTTGCCGAACGACCCATCCAGGTCGCCCGCCCCAACCTGCGCCTGCTCCTCGAGGGGGAATCGTCCGAAGGGTTCGTCGTCATTCCACTCGCCCGCCTCCTGCGCGCCGGGTCCGGCGAGGTCACGCTCGATCCCGCCTTCATTCCGCCGGTGCTCGACGTGGCGACCAGCACCGTGCTCTCCGGGATGCTGCATCGGGTGGTCGAGCGCGTCGCCGCCAAGGCAACGGCGTTGTCAGGCGGGCGTCGGCAGCGCAATCAGGGGCTGGCCGACTTCTCCGTGACGGATGTTGCGAGCTTTTGGCTCCTCTACACGCTCAACGGGCACCTGCCACGGCTTCGGCACATGCACGAGGTGCGCAGCGGCCACCCCACCGAGATGTGGGAGGCATTGGTCGCCCTGGCGGGGGCCCTCACCACTTTCGCCCCCTCGGCGCGGCGCCTCCCCACGTACGAACATGCGCGACTGGGCGAGTGCTTCGGGGCGCTCGAGGTCATCCTGCTCGAGTTGCTCGAGACGGCCGTTCCCGAAACCGCGGTCTCCCTGCCGCTGCGCCTGGTACGTCCGGCGGTACACGCCGTCGCGGTAGAGCAGGAGGCCTGGCTTTCGGCGCCGCAGTGGTACCTGGCGGTGAGCGCTCCCATTCGTCAGGCCGACCTGGCCGCCAAGGTCCTCGGCGGCTGCAAGGTGGGGTCGGCCGACGTCGTCGACACCCTCATTCGGCAAGCCCTCCCGGGGCTCGAGCTCTCGCACGTGCCGCAGCCACCGCCCACCGTTCCGGTCAAGCTCGACTTTCTGTACTTCGCCCTCAAGCGCTCCGGCCCGGCCTGGGAAGCGGTGGGACGGGCGCGCAACCTGGCGGTCTACGTGCCGGCCGACCTGCGCGACGCGCGCTTCGAGCTGGTGATCGTCCTGCGCTAGCGGCGCTCGCTCGCCCAGCTTCGGGCGTCGCGGCTAGGGTTTGGGGAGCTGCACCTTTGGCGCGGCGGGGAGCTGGGGTTTGGGGACCGCCGGCGCCTTCGGGGCTCCCGCCGGCAGTTCGGCAGGCACGCCTTCACCCGGCACGGCCGCCGGCGGGGTGGGGCGCATGACGAAGTAGACGACGAGCACGATCCCGAGGATCAGCACCACGTTGAGCACGATGATGAGCCCGAGCGGGAGCCGCTTGCGCGGCGGCGCCTCCGCAGCGGGCTTTTGCTCGGCGGGGATGACCGGGGCCGGGGTCACCGACTGCTTGATTAGCTCGGTGTAGGCGCCCGGGGCAGGGCGGCTGGCAGCTGGCGGAGCGCTGACCGGCGAGAGCGGGCTTCCCATGGCGCCTCCCCCAAAGACCGGTGCGGGGACGACCGGCGGGAGCGGCGGCGCCGAGGATGTCCCGATTGGAGAGGCACCGAATGGCGAGGCGATCGGCGCAGGTGGCGCGTTCGGCACCAGAGGGGTGAACGGTGGCGGCCCCGCTGGCCCACCGCCGAACGGCGAGGCGCCTAACGGGGAAGCGCCTAACGGGGAAGCGCCTAACGGCGATGCGCCTAACGGCGAGTGGCCCGGCTGGGACGGGCCACGCGGGGATGCGGCGCCGCCGACCGGAGACGCGCCGATGGGCGACGCGCCGAACGGCGATGCGCCAACCGGCGGGGTGAGCGGTGGCGGCGAAAGCGGAACCCCTCCGAGCGGCGACCCTCCGTGCGGGAGTCCGCCGTGCGGAGGTCCGGCGACGGGTGACGCGGACGGCGTCGACGCGATCGGGGGGAAGCTCGCTGGCGGCAGCCCGCCCAACGGAGAGACGGGAGGCGGGGGCACGTCAGGCGACGCCGAGCGCCCGAATGGCGAGGACGGCGGCGGGACCGACGCGGCGCCCGCACCGAACATGGGCGCGGCGGGGGGGACGGACGATGCGGGCGGTGTGCGCGGTGGCGTGTAGAACGCGCCACCACCACTCTGGAACATCTGCGTGAACTCGCCAGCTGCAAGTTCGGGCGCTGGCGAGGCTGCGGCAGGCGCCGGTGGTGGCGGCAGAGGCGCGGCCAATGGCGCGGGCGCAGCCGATGGCGCGGGCGCAGCCGATGGCGCGGGCGCAGCCGA
>CAZLLP010000007.1:0-16793 GCA_964560345.1 uncultured Gemmatimonadaceae bacterium | reverse complement strand
GATGGCGCGGGCGCAGCCGATGGCGCGGGCGCAGCCGATGGCGCGGGCGCAGCCGGTGGCGGAGCCGCCGCTGCGGTCACAGGCGTTGCCAGAGGTGAAGCCGGCGGCGTCGCGAGCGCCGGAGCCGGCGGCGTCGCGAGCGCCGGAGCCGGCGGCGTTGCGAGCGCGGGAGCCGGCGGCGTCGCGAGAACTGGAGCCGGCGGCGTCGCGAGAGGTGGAGTCGGCGGAATCGACGGGGCTGGAGTGCCAGGCGTCTTCACCGACTCCGCCGGCTGCTGGCTGAACATCCGCGTGAACTCTCCCGGGGGCGACGGCGGCGCGGCGGGAGGCGTCGGCGCCGGCGTCGGTATCGAGGCCGGCGGGGTAACGGGAGCAGGCGGAGTAACGAGAGCAGACGGCGAGGCGACCAACGGCGGCGGCACCTCATTCCCCGAGAGCCCCGGGGGCGACTGGGTGCTGAACAGGCGGGTGAACTCCCCGATGGTAGCAGGGGGCGCGATGGGCACTGCGGGCGCTTCGGGCACAGCGAGCACCGGCGGCGTGGGCGGTGCCACGGGCGGTGCGACGAGTGGTGCGACAGGCGGAGCGACAGGTTGTGCGACGGGCGCCGGCGTTGCAGCTGGCGTGGGCGTCGGCGCCACCGAGGCGCTGAGCGGGGCGGCGCCAATGGGCCCCGTACTGGCCGGCGTTGCGCCTGCCGGCATTGCACCCGGAAGCACGGCGCTGACGGGGAATTCGGGGACCGTGGCGGCGCCCTGCCCGATCGTCGGTAGCCGCGTCGGCCACAGGCTTGCCCCTGCCGGTGGCGCGGCCGGTTGATCCGGCGCATCGGCCGACACCCTCGCCGCGAGCCAGTCGGGGAACGAGACCAGCCCTTGGAGAAACTCGGTCACGACCGCAAAACCCGCCGGGACCGTCGCCGTCTCGAGAATGCGCGGTCGATCCGTCTGCGGGAGCCGCCCCAGACGCGATTGCAGCACCGCGACCTCCTCGGGCCCCGCGTCGTCGACCAGGTGCACCATCACCACCCGCCCCGTCACCGTCTCCAAGGCGTTATGCGTGCGGATACCGTCGGCGACGGCGACGCATTTCAGCAGTTGATAGCGCGAATCGAAGCTCGGGCTGGACATCGGCGTTGCGTCGCGTGCGAGGGAAGGAAGCGGCACGCAGGTCGTTGCGCGCGGGCGTGACGCTGCCGAAGCTATATTGTTCACTCGATGTCGTGTGGAAGCAATCGCGCGACGCTGTTGCCCCCCGATCGGTGTCCCCATGGGTCGTACATCGCGCCGACAAAGCCGCGTCGTGTGGGAAGAGGGCATGTACCTCGCGCCGCATCATTTCCAGGCACAGCGTCGCCATTGCGAGGAAACGCTCGCGGCAACGCTCGAGGCGCTCTTCCCTTTTTCGTACGGCGTGACGTCGGCGGCGCTCGACAGCGAGGCCCTCTCGGGAGGCTCGCTCGCGCTGGCCTTCGTGCGCGGCATCATGCCCGACGGCACCGTGATCTCGATCCCGGACGCCGATCCCGCACCGACGCCGGAGCCGCTGGCCCCGCGCTTTGCACCTGACCGCGATTCGCACGTCGTCTACCTCGCGCTTCCCGCGTGGAACGACGACTCGCCTAACGTCCGCCTGTCCGAGGCGCACCCCGACGCCGCGACGATGTTCGGCGAGAACCCGGCGGGCGAGCCACGCTTCGTCGAGCAGGTGGCCGTCATCCGCGACGAAACCGCCGGTGAGGAAAGCGCCGAGGTCCGCTTCGCGATCAAGCGCCTCCGCCTTGCGCTGGACACCGAACTGGATCGCAACGAGGTGGCCCTGGCCATCGGGCGCGTGCGTCGAAACGAAGTCGGCCAGTTCGTCTCCGACCTCGACTTCGTCCCGCCGTGCCTCAAGATCGGGGCGAGCGAACGCCTGGTCGGCATCCTGCGCGGCATTCTCGGCATGGTCGAGGCCAAGGGACGGGCGCTCAGCGCCACGCTCGACACGGGCGCAGCCGCCGTGCCGGGAGCGGCGCCGGCGGCGTACCTCGGAAACGAACTGGCCACGCGCTGGCTGCTGCACGCCGTGCGGTCGGCCGAATCGCCACTCCGCCACCTCCTCGCCACGCGCAACGCGCATCCCGAACAGCTGTGGCTCGAGCTCTCGCAGCTGGCGGGGGCGCTCTGCACCTTCTCGCTCACGATCGAGGCGCGCGACCTCCCGGTGTACACGCACGATGACCTGGGCGGATGCTTCACCCTCCTCGAGCAGCACCTGCGGCAGCACCTCGACGTCGTCATCGCGGCCAACGCCGTCGTCGTCCCGCTCACGCGCGTCTCGGAACTGCTGCATGTGGCGATCGTCAACGATCCGCGATGCTACGAGCGGGGGGCGCGGTGGTTCATCGGCATTCGCTCGAGCGTGGGCCCCGTCGAGACGCTCGCGCGGGCGCAGCAGTCGATCAAGGTGTGCGCTCGCAAGTTCGTGCTGGAGCTGGTGCGCCGTGCCTACCCCGGACTCCAGCTGGAGTACATGCCCGCGCCTCCCGCCGGTCTTGCCCCGCGCGCGGACTTGACGTATTTCGAGATCGCGATGGCTGGGCCCTGCGAACAGGGGCTGCGCGACTCCCGGGAGATCGGCGTCTACGTCCCGGAAGCGCTCCCCGACGCGGTGCTCGAGGTGTCCGTACTGGTTCCGGCGTAGTCGCGCCGGCCCGCCAGTCCACCATCGGCGCTGCGACGGTGCGCCGCCACCCACGTGCGCGCCCATCGCGCGGACCGCGTCGTTCCCGAATTCGTGCGCCCTTCGTTCGCGCGTTGCACGACCTCCAGCCCTCGCATCACTGCCCGGCGGTCATCGACCCATGACAAGCTCCGTTTCCGCGGCCCCGACCCCTGCCTCCGTCTCGGCAGTGGGTGCAGGGCGACTCGCCCTCCTCTTTCAGGAGGTACTCACCGCGGTCGTGCGGCTCCGCGCCAACCGGCAAGGGGTCCCCGACGTGGCGACGTTCCGCAACGACATGCTCATGTTGCTGCGTCGCGCCGAAGAGGAGGGGCAGGCGGTGGGCTACGATCCGGCCGACATGCAGCTGGCGGTGTTCGCGGTGGTCGCCCTGCTCGACGAATCGGCGCTTGCCGCGGCCGATGGCAACTGGACCGAATGGGCGCGGCGCCCGGTGCAGGAGCAGCTGTTCGGTGGCCACATGGCCGGTGAGTGGTTCTTCCAGCACATCGAGCGTCTCCTGGCCCGGGCCGACACGCCGGCGCTCGCCGACCTGATGGAACTGCATCAGCTCTGCCTCCTGCTCGGCTTTCGCGGACGCTATGGCGCAGGAGACCGGGGCGCGCTGCACGCGATCGGTGCGCAACTCGCCGAGCGGATCCGCCGCATCCGCGGGCCGGGGGGTGACTTCGTGGCCGGGTGGAAGCCGGGGGACGACGGCGTCGCCGCCACCGATCCGTGGATCCGCCGTCTCACCTTGGCGTTGGTCGGCACGGTCGTCCTCGCCGCGCTCCTGTGGGGTGGAGGATTTTTCTCGCTCGGCTCGGCGGTGGACGGCATCACCATCCCCGCCACGGCGGCCGCCCCGGCCGCCCGCTCGTAGTTCCCGCGCACCGAACGACTCGCCCAGTCTCCTCTCGCCCGCATCGTCTTCATGGCCCGCAATCCGTCGACGCGTTGGTACAGCGCCCTCGTGGTGTTGATCATCTTCGTCCTGCTCGCCTGGTTGCTGGGCGCGGTGCTCACCCTCACCGCTGGCGAGAAGGTCGCGCTGCAGGTCGGGTTGATCGCGTTAGGCCTGGTGGCGGCAGGAGCGTTGCTCTGGTACCTGCGGCCGCAGCAGGAGGTGGCCGTCGCCCCTGGCGACACCCGCGATGCCGACGTGACGTCGCTGGTCTCCGCCGCCCGGTCGCGCCTCCCGCGCGGCGCGTTCGATGACAAGCCGCTGGTGCTGGTGCTCGGCCCCACCGGCAGCTGCAAGACGACCGTCGTCCTTCGCTCGGAGACCGACCCCGAACTCCTGGCCGGCGATGCCCCGGCCGGCACCGATATTCCGCGCAAGACGGCGCTCGCCAACTTCTGGTTGGTGAAGGACGCCGTGCTCGCGGAAGCCGGCGGCCCAGTCTTCGCCGATGCGGCGCTCTGGCAGCGTCTGGTCCGGGCGCTTCGCCCCCCGCGGGTGGCCGCGGCGATCGGGCGCGCCGAGGCCGCGCCGCGCGCCGCCGTGCTGTGTGTCCCGTGCGACCTGTTCCGCGGCGCTGACGCCCACGCGCAGCTCGAGGCGCTGGCCAAGCTCACCCGCGAACGCCTCACCGACGCAGCCAAGGCGTGGGGCGTCGCCCTCCCCGTGTATGTCGTCTTCACCAAGGCCGATCGCCTCCCGCACTTCGAGACGTGGGCGGCGCCGCTCACGCGCGACGAGGTCAAGGCGGTCGTCGGTGCGGCACTCCCCTTCGACGCGACGGCATCCGCGTCGGGTGGCGAACGGGCGCAGGCCGCCGGGACCTACGCCGAGCGCGTCGTCCCCCGCGTGGAGACCGCGTTCGCGCGAATTGCCGCCGACCTGGCTAGGCACCGCATCGGACTCCTCGACCGTGAGAGCCAGCCTGAAAAGCGCCTGGGGGCTTACGAGCTCCCGCGCGAAGTGGGGAAGCTCGCCGTCCCCGCCTCGAAGTTTCTGGTGGAGATCTGCCGCCCGGTGCACATGGGGGTGAGCCCGCAGCTGCGTGGCTTCTACCTCGTGGGGGCGCGTCCGATCGTCGTCGTCGATACCCCGGCCGCAGCGGCCGCGGTGCGCAAGCCCGCGTCGTCGCCCGCTCCGGCGGCGTCGAGCGCGACACAGGCGTTCCAGGCGTCGCAGGCCTCGGCCCCGGAAGTGGCCGCGGTCGCCGGTCAGGCGCCGTCCTCGCGTCGCGTCCCGCAGTGGGTCTTCCTCTCGCGTCTCTTTCCCGATGTCGTCCTCGCCGATGGCGGCGCGGCGGCGATGGCCAGCGGCGGGGTGCGGGTCTCGGCAGTGCGCCGCGCATTGTTAGGGGCCGGCATCGCCGCCGCGCTCTTCGTCACGATCGGCGTGGTGCGCTCGTGGATCGGCAATCGCGCGTTAGCAGAACGGGTCGTGAGCGCGACGCGCGACGTCAACGCGCTCCCGCTGGTCTCGGCACCCGCCGGCACCATCGCCTTCCCCTCGGCCGACGCCCTGCGTCGCCTCGATGGGCTGCGCGGCGTTCTCGATACGCTCAAGACCTTCTCCGATTCAGGGGTCCCCGGCCGACTCACGTGGGGGCTCTGGCGCGGCGACACCCTGCTCGCCGCCGGTCGTCGCGTCTGGCTCGAGGGGTACAACCGTCAGCTGCATGCCGCGGCCTACGGCGCGCTGGTCGACTCGCTGCGCGCCCTCCCGGATGCGCCGCGGCCGACCGACGAGTATGGCTACGACTACAGCATGCTCAAGGCGTACTTGATCATGACCAACGAGTCGCCACGGAGCACCGCCGACTTCCTCGCCCCGGTGCTCATGAGCAGCTGGACGCGTGGACAGACGATCGATGCCGACGTGATGGGGATGGCACGCCGCCAGTTCGAGTTCTACGCGGCCCTCCTCGCGGCGGAGAATCCGTGGCCGCAACCGGCCGACGCGCGCATCGTCGGCCGCACACGCGCGTTTCTCAACCGCTTCTCGGGAGAGGAACAGATCTATCAGTACATGGTGGCGCAGGCCGACAAGGCCACACCCAAAGCGCGCCTTGCCGACGCCGCGCCGATGGCCGCGGGGATCGTCAGCGCGCCCGCCGAAGTCTCCGGGGCATTCACCGCCGAGGGATGGGCGTACATGCAGGAGGCCTTCCGCAACTCTGATCGCTTCTTCGCCGGCGAGCAGTGGGTCGTGGGCGACGCCACCGCGGCTCAGACGCAGGACCGCGACGGGATCATCGCCAAGCTGCGGGCCCGCTACGCCTCCGACTACGTCACCAAGTGGCGGACGTACGTTCGCGCGATCACCGTCGTTCGCCCGTCCGGCGGGCGCGAGGCGGTCAAGGATGCCGCCACCAAGGTCGGGGCGATCGCCGGCGCGCAGTCGCCGCTGCTCGCCGTGCTCGCCCTCGTGGCTCGCAACACCAACGTCGACTCGTCGGTGACGGCAGCCTTCCAACCGGTCCACATCGTCGTCTCACCCACGGCCAAGGGGGCGTACGTCAACGAGGGGAACCAGCAGTACGTGAGCGGCCTGGTCGGGGTACAGGGCGCGCTCGAGGCGATCACGTACCTGCCACCGGCCACCGACACGGCTTCGGCGCTGGCGCTGGCGCAAAAGGCCCAGGAGTCGCTGGCGCAGGTGACGCTGGCCAAGGGGGCTGCTCGACAGTTGGCGCAGAAGTTCTCCGTCGATACCGCGGCGGTGAAGCTCGCCCCGCCGATGGCCGCCCTGCTCGAGGCGCCGATCGTCGGCGCCGAGGCCGTCCTGCGCGGCGTGGCGGGGACGCGTCCTCCGGCCGTGCGCGTCGCGACGGCAGCGCCGCCTCCGGTCGCGGCACCTGCCCCAGCGGCCGGTGGTGGCGGTGGTGGTGGAGGCGACAAGGAGGCCAAGGCGGCCGCACTGGCGGCGCTTCTCAACGAACGCGGGCAGGCGATCTGTTCGGCGATGACGCCGATGCTCGCCAAGTTCCCGTTCAATCCCGACGCGACCGCCGAGGCGACGGTGGCCGAGGTGGCCGGTTTGCTGGCCCCGGGGACCGGGGCACTCGCAGCCTTCCAGGAAGAGCGGCTGGGCGACCTGCTCGAGAAACAGGGCGGACAGTGGGTCGCCAAGGGGGGCGGTCCGGTCGCGCTCTCGGCACCGTTCGTCACCTTCTTCAACCGCGCCGCACGGGTGACAGACGCGCTGTTCGCCGGCGGATCGTCGCCGCGTGTCGTCTTCCTGACCAAGGCGGAGACGTCGCCGGCCACTCCCGTGATCTCGCTCGTGCAGGGAGGGCAGGTCGCGCGCTTCACGCAGACCTCGCCGGAGTCGCGGTTCGTCTGGCCGTCAACGACCGGGCGGGAAGCGCGGTTGCTGGCGCAGTTCGGCAAGGAAAAGGAGCAGGTGATAGGCAAGGCGACGGGCGAGTGGGCCATGTTCCGTCTCGTGGCGCAGGCGGCCAAGGCGGAGGGGGGCGCGTCGCTGCGCGCCGAGTGGAACGCCACCGGCAAGGGGGCGCGCCCGGTCGCGGTCGCCTTCACGGTGGAGTCGGGGCACCCGGTCTTTCAGCGGGGGTGGCTGGGCGGGATGTCGTGCACGCCGCAGGTCACGCGTTAGGCATGCGGCGGCCCCCCCGGCCGCCGTTGCTTGTCGAAGGGAGGGCCCGTCCGTAGCTTCCCGGTCCGATTCCCGCCGTCCTGCCCGCCGCAATGCCGAAAGTCTGTCCCGTCTGCGACACCGTCTACTCGGATTCCAACATCTTCTGCCCCGTCGATGGGACCACGCTGCACGTGGTCGACCTCGATGGGGGGCTGATAGGAAGCGTCGTCGCCGACCGGTACCTCGTCACCGATCTCCTCGGTGAAGGGGGGATGGGGAAGGTCTACCTGGCGCGGCACGTCCGGCTTCCGCAGCAAGCCGCGATCAAGGTCCTGCGCGCCGAGATGGTGAAGGATCCGGCGGCGGTCGCCCGCTTCAATCGCGAGGCCTCCAACGCCAGCCGAATCGACGACGAAAACGTCGCCCGCGTCTACGACTTCGGCGAGGCGGCTGGCGGTACCGTCTACCTCGCCATGGAGTACGTCGCCGGGCGTTCGCTGCGCGACGTCATCATCAAGGACGGGCCGCTGGAGCCGCGTCGCGCCGCGGACATCGTCGAACAGATCGGCAAGGGGCTCGACGCCGCCCATCGCCTCAAGATCATCCATCGCGACCTCAAGCCTGACAACGTGCTCGTGGTCGCGGGTCCCGATGGACGCGAGCGGGTGAAAGTCGTCGACTTCGGCATTGCCAAGGCCTTCGGGGCCGAAGAAGGGGGGCTGACCAAGACCGGCTTCGTCGTCGGGACCCCTGAGTTCATGAGTCCCGAGCAGCTCCTGGGACGTCCGCTCGACGCCCGCAGCGACGTTTACGCGCTTGCCCTCGTCGCCTTCCAGTGCCTCACCAAGGCGCTCCCGTTTGGGGGGGACACCCCCGAGTCGTCGATGACCGCGCGTCTCATCTCGACGCCGCGGCCGCTGGCCGAGGTCACCAGCAAGGCCTGGCCCGAATCGGTGCAGGCCGTCTTCGATCGCGCACTCTCGCGCGAGGTGTCGCAGCGCCCCGAAAGCGCCGGTGAATTCGCCCGTGCGCTCAAGGCGGCGATCGAGGAGTGGAGCGTCAGCGCAGCGTCGACGCCGAAGGCCAAGGGCAGCGCCGCGACCGCCGCCGGTCGAGCCGAAAAGCCGACCGCCAAGACGGTCGCGATCCCCGCGCCGACCGAAGGGGGATCGCGCCGTTGGCCGGCGATCGCCGCCGCGGTTGTCGTCGTCGCGCTGGGTGCCGCCGCCGGCTACAAATACCTGCTCGCCCCACCCGCACTCCTGACCCCGGCCGATAGCGTGGCCGCGGCGAACGAGACGCCCTTCGATTCGGGGGCAGCCCTCGTGGCCCCCGCAACCTCGACTCCACCCGCCCCGAGCGACACCGCCTCGGTAGTCGCAGCGGCGCCAGTCGCCCCCCCTGAGACCACCCAGACGGCGACCAAGCCCTCTGCATCTCCCCCTGTGGGGGCGGCCACTTCGGGGGCCAAGGGGGGCGCTGATTCGGTCGCCTCGGCCAAACCGGCTCCGCCGCCCAAACCGGTCGCGCCCGTGGAGAGCCCGGAGCTGATCGCCGAGCTGGACGAGCTGTCGGCCGCGCTCAAGCGCGGGGTCAACGATGCCGCCGCGACACGACTCGCGGGCTCGCTGCGCGCCATCGCCTCACGTGCGGTCGACCCCGCGACGCGTACCCGCGCCTACTTCCGCCTCATCGACGCCAGCGCGCTCAGTGGGGACCTCACCGGGGCCTGCTCTGCGCTGCGCGGCGCGCGCGGTGGGGCGCGATCGCCGGCGCAGCTCTCGGAGCTGCGCAAGTACGAGGAACAACTCGGCTGCAGCTGAGTCATACCCCGGGGTAGCGAGCGCCTCCATCTGCTTGCTGCCTCCATGGTCGGCCGGTATTGTCCAGCGTTGGCGACCCATTCGTGCGTGCGCCACCTCCCCTGATGCGTCGTGACATGTCCAGTCTCAAGCTGCGTTTTGCACGATTAGGTCTGCTGGGTCTGGCGCTCCTGAGCGTGTCGCTCTCCGTTGCGCCGGTGGCCCGAGCGCAGATCCCCGATTCGACGACGGTGCCGGCGCGGCCAATGGTCGTCGCCGATCTGCTCGATCTCCTGGCGCGCAAGGCTCCCTCGCTCTGGGTCCTCACCCAGGTGCGCAAGAACTGCCTGGCGACGGCGCTCGGACCCAACGACGTGCGCAAGCTGTTCGAGGCCGGTGCCGACAGCTCGTATGTCGAGGCGCTCAAGAACTCGTGTGTCGCCGCCGCCGAAGTGGCGGTCGCCGTGGTCGACTCCACCGGTGGTATGCTGACCCCCACCGTCGTGGCCATGCAGCGCAGCTGTGAGCGAGGCTCCTACGCCGCCTGCGACAGCGTGGCCGACAAGTACCTGGAGGGGATCTTCGCCCCCAAGAGCCCGACCAAGGCGGCGGAGTACCTGCTCATGGCGTGCACGTCGGGGCATGATCCCGCCTGCTGGCGAGCGATCAACATCCTCGACGAGAGTCCGAGTGCCGCCGACAACACGCAAGGTGCCGCGGTGCTCACCGGGCGCTGTGGCGAACGGGGCGACATCGTCGCCTGTCGGCGTTTAGGTCGATTCTACGAAGACGGACATGGCGTCCCCAAGGATGGCGGGCGGGCGCTGGCCCTCTTTCGCCGAGCCTGCGACGCCAACGATCCCGAAGCCTGCACCCGTACGGCGCGACTGCTCATGCTCGGGGAGCTGGTCCCGGCCGATAGCGCGCTCGGCTTTACCTACACGGCGCGTGCGTGCGAGACCGGCGAGCCGGCGCAAGCGGCCGAGTACTGCGCGCGCGCTGGTGCCGCCTACGCCGCCGGCCGACACGTTCAGGTCGACTTCACGCGATCGGCGACGCTGTACCAGCGCGGCTGTGACGCCAGCGACGCGCGCTCCTGCGGCGAGCTGGCCAAGCTCATCACCGCCGGACAGGCGCCGGGACGCACCAATGCGCAGGCGGTTGAGCTTTACGACAAGGGATGCACCGGGGGACGTCAGGACGATTGTCACGCCCTTGGCGTGATGCTGGCCGAAGGGAAGGAAGTGGCGCGCAATCAGGCGCGCGCGGTCGCGCTCTGGGAGCGCGCCTGCCAGGCCGGGGTCACTCGCTCCTGCGTGAGCGCTGCGGCATCGCACAAGTCGGGCGACGGGATCACCAAGGACGCCGCGCGTGCTGCCACACTCTATCGCACCGCCTGCGAGGCGAAGGATGCCTCCGCGTGCCTGGCGCTCGGGCGTCAGACGCTGCTCGGCGAAGGGGTCGCCCCCTCGGCGCAGGCGGCGGCACCGCTCTTCCAGCAGGGGTGCAACGGCGGCGCGTTGGCGGCGTGCGGCGAACTCGGGGCACTCGCGGCCGCCGGCAATGGCGTGGCCCGCAACCGCGGCACCGCAACCGAGCTGTTCACCCGGGCGTGCGACGGCGGGGAACTGGCCTTTTGCGTGAACCTTGGCATGCACCTGGCGGCCGATTCGGCCGTGACGCCGGCTGGGCTGACTCGCGTCGCCGGGCTGTACCAGAAGGCGTGCGACGGCAAGGTGGCGGCCGGCTGCGGCCAGTTGGGTGCGGCCGCCCTCGCCGGGCGCGGTGTGGCCAAGGACCCCGCCCGCGCCGGCAAGCTGCTGACGATCGCCTGCGACGCCAGCGACGCCCTGGGATGCGCGCAGCTCGGCCGAGCGATGACCGCCGGCGCCGGGATGCCGGCCGATCCCGTGAAGGCGGTGCCGCTTTTCGAGAAGGGATGCACGTTAGGCAACGGCGACGGCTGCAACTCGCTGGCCGACGTCTACTGGAAGGGGCTCAAGGGAGTCGAGAAGAACCGCCCGCGTTCGATCACGCTCTATTCGAAGGGGTGCGACTTCGGCGAGGTCCTCGCCTGCTACAACTACGGGCGGCGCCTCGTCGATGGGGACGAGGTCAAGAAGGACGAGGCCAAGGGGGCGGGGCTCTACCTGCGCGCCTGCGATAGCGGACTCCCCGATGCGTGCGTCGAGTTGTCGGAGCTGTACAAGGAAGGCAAGGGCGTGGCCAAGGACCAGGGCAAGTCGGACGCCACGTACGAGCGTGCCTGCACCCTCGGGTGGGACAACAAGCGCTGCAAGAAGAAGTAGGTGGCCCGGGCGCGGCCGCGGTCGCCCCCCACCGCGCCCTCCACCCCGGGAATCCCGTGGACGACACGCAATACGATTTCGACCTCCTCTGCGTCGGGAGCGGCCCGGCTGGGCAGCGGGCCGCCGTGCAGGCCGCCAAGCTGGGGCATCGTGCCGCCATCGTCGAACGCCGTCGATCGTTAGGCGGGGCCTGCCTCGACACCGGCACCATCCCCAGCAAGACCTTTCGCGAGGCGGTCCTCTCGTACATGGGAACCGGGGGCGTCTTCGATCGCCGCGGCTCGCGCGTCGACCGCCGCCCCACCGCCGAGGACCTGCTCGAACGAGTCGGGCATGTGGTGAGCGAGGAGGCGCGGATCATCGACCAGCAGCTGCGCCGCAACCGCGTGGACGTGATCGGCGGCGAGGCGTCCTTCAAGGATCCCCACACACTGGTCGTGACGACCGACGGCGTGCGCCGCGAGGTCACGGCGCGCCACATCATCCTCGCGGTCGGTACCGTGCCAGCCGCCACTCCCGGCGTGGAGACCGACGGCGAGGTCTTCCTCACCAGCGACGACATCCCGCGCCTCACCTGGCTCCCACGCAGCATGACCGTCGTCGGCGCTGGCGTGATCGGGACCGAGTACGCCTCGATGTTTGCCGCGTTAGGCGTGGAGGTCACCCTCGTCGAGAAGCGCCGTCGTCCGCTGGAGTTCCTCGACGAGGAACTGGTCGATGAACTCGTGCAGCAACTGCGCCGCCGCAACGTCGTCTTTCGCCCGGGCGAGGCGGTGGAACGCCTCGAGGTCGCCGAGGGGCCGCCACGACGCGCGGTGCTGCACCTCGAATCGGGAAAGAAGATCGTCTCCGACACCGTGTTGTTCTCGGTGGGACGCGTCGGCGCCACCGCCGGGCTCAACCTCGAAGGCGCGGGCCTCACCGCCGACGCGCGCGGGCGCGTGGCAGTCGATGCCCAGTTCCGCACCGCGGTCCCGCACATCTTCGCCGTCGGTGACCTGATCGGCTATCCGAGCCTTGCCGCCACCTCGAGCGAGCAGGGGCGACTCGCCGCCTGTCATGCCTTCAACCATCCGGCCGCGCCCATGGCCGCGCACTTCCCCATCGGCATCTACGCGATCCCCGAGATTTCGATGGTGGGAAAGACGGAGCGCGAACTGACGGAACAGAAGATCCCCTACGAGACCGGGATCGCCCGCTATCGCGAGATTGCCCGCGGCCAGATCCTCGGCGACGACAGCGGCTTCCTCAAGCTCATCTTCCATCGCGAGGACCGCCGGCTGCTTGGTGTGCACATCATCGGCACGGGCGCGACGGAGTTGCTGCACATCGGACAGGCGGTCTTCGCCCTTGGCGGAGGGCTCGACTACTTCCTCCAGACCGTCTTCAACTACCCGACGCTGGCCGAGTGCTACAAGGTGGCCGCGTTGAACGCGTCCAACAAACTGGCGTTGTCCGCCTGACGACGGCGCCAACAACAAGGCCCCGGCATTCGCCGGGGCCTTGTCGTTCCAGCAACGAACACCGCTATCGGTTGGCCGTGTTATCCAGGAACGGCCGGTTGGTCGCCGTCGTCGACGTCACCGTCATGTCGCCACGTGCGCTGATCGTGTACACGCGCCCGGCGCTGAACGACACGCCGGCGCGCGTGATTGCGTTGGTCGCGTCCCCCGCGTAGCGCGTGGTCAGGTCGTACGACCCGCCCGGGAGCGAGACGAACGCTCCGCCTCCCTTGTACGCCACCGCGGTTCCCACCGCGACCTCGGTGCCGGTCGTCGGGTTCTTCGCGTACAGCGTCATCGGGTTGGCGTTCGAGATCGCGTTGACGAAGCGCACGTACGTCACCGAGAAGTCGATCTTCTCGGGATACGCGTCCTCCACCACGAACCCTTCCACCGACTTGGTGGTCGTGTTGTAGAAGCCACTCAGGTAGAGCGAATAGCTCTTCCCGTCGGCGATGGCGCTGTTGATCGTCGCGATGGCCAGGTCCTTGTCCACCGTAGCCGCGATCTTCCCGCTGAAGGCGTACTGCCCCGGGGCGATGGAGGCGTAGAACCCGCCTGACCCCACGCTGCCGTACGTCACGCCGTTGGTCGATTCCACGCCAGTGGCCGACGTGATCGCCGTCATCTTCGTCGTGTTGGCGTAGAAGTTCACCCCCGGGGCGTTGACCCCGAAGTTGAAGAACTTGATGCGCGCCGATTGCGCCGGTCCGGCGATGTCCTGCACCGCGTTCTTGTCACAGGCGGCAAGCGAGAGTGCCGCAAGGAGCGCCGCGAAAGTCTGATATCGTCTCATGGGCGGTTACGGTTCGATGATCCAGAGCGGCTTCGTATGGAAGTCCAGCGCGAGCCCGCCAATGGCTTCGAGCCCGGCCCGGTTCCACACGTACTCCGAGTTGTACCGCGGACGGATGCGTTGCACGATCTTCCCGCCGTTGTCTGGATAGAGGTTCGTCGGCGCCTGGAAGCCAGGGTACACCTGGGTCCCGCTCGCCGGGTCGATGTCGGTGTAGTGATAGCGCCGCATGTCCATCCAGATCTCGTTATGCCCCCACCCCCATTGCGCGATGTACTTCTGCGTCATGATGTGGGTCAGCGTCAGCCCCGCCGGTGACGTCGGGTTGATGCTCGGCGCTGCCAGGTAGGCCGCCTTCTCTGCTGCGGTGATCTGCGTCGGCGTCTGCCCGTTGTCGTTGTTGCGGGCGTTGACCCAGTCGATGTGCGCCGAGATGCCGTTGCGGTAGGCCGCCAGCGCGGTCGCCTTGTCACCCATCCTGTAGGCGGCTTCGGCCTTGATGAACTGCAGCTGCGCGTAGGTCATCACCGCCAGCTTGGCCTTGTCGTCGAAGATGTAGCGTCCCTTCTGCTGCAGGCCGCCGGTCCCCACGTACCCGTGGAAGTTCATCGGCTGCTGCGCCGCGGTGAGCGCCCCCATCCCGATCACGTTGACGTCGAGCCCGCGATACAGCCCGTCGGGCGACGGGGCCAGCATGCGCGACATGCGCGGATCGACCACGCCGCCGGTGTACGTCCCGTTCATCAGGTTCACGACGAATTGCGTCTGGCGATACCCCGTCGTGTTCGTCTGGATGTTGCCGCGCGTCCGTCCCCAGAAGTTGATGTCGTCGTTCTGCGTCCCGGGATAGGTCAGCAACGGATCGTCGGCATTGCTCGCCAGCGACTTGTCGACGTTGGCGATCACTTCAACCGGCTTGTAGCTCGCCTTGTTGGAGTAGTGATTCAGCGCCAGCGCCTTCATGCCGTAGGCCAGCTTGAGCCACTTGGTGCGGTCGCCGTTGTAGATCTTGTCGGTGCGCCCCAGGTACGTGGCGTCGACCGCGCCGTCGCTCTTCTGCAACAGCTCGATCGCCTTGTCCAGCAGGCGCAGGATCTCGGTGTACGCGTACTCCTGCGTGTCGTAGTTGAAGGAGAACTTCGACTGGTCGATCGCTTCCTTCACGATGATCTCGCCGTGGAGGTCGGTCGTGACCTGCCACCCCCACGCCTTGAGCACATACCCCACGCCTAACAAGTCCCAGCGCTGTTCCGCCTCGGCCTTGTTCATCATGTCCACCAGGTTCTGCCCCAGCGTCCAGTACACGTCGCGCCACTGCTGCGCGCCGTTGTCGCTCGACGGGTCGTAGCCCATGCGGTCCCACGTGGTGAGCGAGGTGGAGCCGAAGGCCAGGGCCCACTGCTGCGTGTAGCGCCCGACAAAGCGCCCGTCATACTGCGGCGACGTCGTCATCCAGTGCAGCATCGGCGCCAGGTACAGATTGGCCGACACCACCTGCGGCGCGTTGGGGTTGTCGTTGACGTCGAGGAAGTCCTTGCAGCTCGCCGACACGAGCATCAGCGCGGCGAGCGTTCCGATGCGAAGTGGTTTCATCATTAGAACGCCACCTTGAAGCCGAAGGTGAAGCCTCGCGGCATGGGGAAGTTGCCGTAGTCGATCCCGGCGGCTCCCGAGCCACCGACCGCGGCGGAATTCCCGTTCACGATCGGATCGAGCCCCGAATAGTTGGTGATGAGGAAGAGGTCCGTCCCCGTGACAAACACGGAGGCGTCGCGCGTGCGCATGAAGCCGCGCGGGAGCTGGTAGCGCAGCGTCACGTCACGCAGGCGCAGCCAGTTGATGTCCTTCTCGATGAACAGCTCCTCGGAGATGTTCTGGTAGTACAGCGTCTGCACCGCCGGGATGACGACGATGTTGTTCGGCGTCGGCGTGGCGCTGTTCTCCTTGCCGTCGCGCAACACCCCCTTGATCACCCGCGGCGTCTCGCGGTCGAGCGTGCGCTTGCTGAGCCCGCGCGACGTGAGATACGACTCGGTCGCGTTGAGCACGTCGCCCCCCTTCCGCAGGTCGAGCAGGAAGTTCAGCGACCAGCGGCGATGCCGGAACGTGTTGTTGATGCCGATCGTGTAGTCGGGCTGGCGATCGTAGCCGCCGTCAATAAAGACCGTCGAGCGAATCGGGAGCCCCGACGTCGGGTCGATCAGGATGTCACCCTTGCTGTTGCGCAGGTAGAAGAGCCCCGTGAGCGAACGGGTCGAGAGCCCCGGCGCCGTCCCGTTGCGCACGTTGCCAAACAGCCACGTGTCGGAGACGTACGATTCGGGGAGCGCATTGGGCAGCGCCAGCACCTTGCCGCGCGCGCGCTCGAAGTTGGCCTGCACGTCCCACGCGATCATCCGATTCTCGATCGGCGTCCCGCGCATCGTCACTTCCCACCCCTCGTTGCGCGTGACGGCCCCGTTCAGGTTGAACAGGATGAAGCCGGTCGCGTACGAACCGCGGATGTCGTTGACGATCTGGTCCTTCGTCTGCTTGCGATACCAGGTGATGTCGAGGCCCAGGCGATCCTTGAAGAAGCCCAGCTCCGTCCCGAACTCGTACGAGCGGGCAAACTCCGGCTTGAGCCCGAGATTCGGCCCCGTGAAGCCGTAGCCGTAGCCACCAAACGACGTCGTCTTGTACTCCAGCGACGGACGATACGCGTACGGCCGAGCATCCTTCCCCACCTCGGCGTACCCTGCGCGCAGGCGCCCGGTCATGTAGCGCCGGATCGACTGGAAGGCGTCGGTGAAGACAAACGATCCGGAGACCGACGGATACATGAACGAGTTGCGCTCGGTCGGGATCGTCGACGTCCAGTCGTTGCGCAGCGTCCCGGTGAGGTACAGGTAGTCGTTGTAGTTGAGCGTCGCGCTCCCGAACAGCGACACCAGGCGGCGCTGCGAGAGCGTCGTGCGATTGGCGCGCAGGTTGGTGTTGTTGATCGAGACGAAGTTAGGGTCGAGGAAGTCCTGCCCCTTGAGCGCCGCGGTCGTCGACTTGAAGTCCGAGACCTGGTTCCCGACCAGCCCGTTGAGCGTGAAGCCCTTGCCCAGCGTCTGCGGCTTGTCGAAGACCTGACGGTAG
>CAZLLP010000006.1:53630-110538 GCA_964560345.1 uncultured Gemmatimonadaceae bacterium | reverse complement strand
ACGAGATGCGTCCGTTGCAGAAGGCGAGCACATCCTCCGAGGTGACGGTGTGCCCCGCGCGCGGGATGATCCAGGCCATCACTTCCTCGCCGTACCGATCGCTCGGCACGCCGATCACCTGCGCGTCCTGCACGGCAGGATGCGTGTAGAGAAACTCCTCGATCTCGCGCGGATAGATGTTCTCGCCGCCGCGAATGATCATGTCCTTGATGCGACCGACGATGTTGATGTACCCGTCGTCGTCCATCGTGGCCAGGTCGCCGGTGTGCATCCACTCGGCATGGTCGATGGCCAACTGCGTCGCCTTGTCGTCGTTCCAGTAGCCGAGCATCACCGAATAGCCGCGGGTGCACAACTCGCCCTTGGCGCCACGCTCGACGACCGCCCCGGTCTCGGGATCGACGATCTTGACCTCCACGTGCGGATGCACGCGCCCTACGGTGCTCACGCGCTTGTCGAGCGGGTCGTCGGTCGCGCTCTGCGTCGAGACCGGCGACGTCTCGGTCATGCCGTAACAAATCGTCACCTGCGTCATGTGCATTTCCGACTGCACACGCTTCATCACTTCCACCGGGCACGGCGAGCCGGCCATGATCCCGGTGCGAAGCGACGACAGGTCAAACGTGACAAAGTCGGGGAGCGCCAGCTCGGCGATGAACATGCTCGGCACACCATACAGCGAGGTGCAGCGTTCTTCCTGCACGGTCTCCAGCGCCAGCGTGGGGTCGAACGCCTCGCCGGGGATCACCATGCAGGCGCCGTGCGTGATCGCCGCGAGGTTTCCCATCACCATCCCGAAGCAGTGATAGAACGGGACGGGGATGCAGATGCGATCCTCGTGCGTGTAGTGCAGCGCCTGCCCGACGAAGTAGCCGTTGTTGAGGATGTTGTGGTGCGAGAGCGTGGCCCCCTTGGGAAAGCCCGTCGTCCCCGAGGTGTACTGGATGTTGATCGGGTCGTCGAACTGGAGCGACAATTCGCGCTCGGCGAGCGCCGCCTCGCTCACGTCTGCGCCGCGCTCCAGGAAGGGCTCCCACTCACCATCCAGCACCACGGTCTGCTCAAGCTGCGGGCAGTTGGGGCGCACGGCGTCGAGCATCTCGACGTAGTGATTAGTGCGAAAGTGCCGGGCGAGGAAGAGCAGGCGAGCGCCCGACTGATTGAGCGCGTACTCGAGCTCGGCCGTCTTGTACGCCGGATTGATGTTGACGAGGATCGCCCCCATGCGCGCGGTGGCGAATTGCGTCACCACCCATTCCCACCGGTTGGGCGACCAGATCCCGACCCGGTCGCCTTTCCCGATCCCGGCCGCCATGAGTGCGCGGGCGAGCGTGGTGGTCGCATCCCACAACTGTCGATAGGTGGCCCGATACCACTGGCCGCGCACCACGAGCGCCTCGCGCTCGCCATGTTGCTCGACGGTTCGGCGCAGGGCGGCGCCAATCGTCTCGCCGAGCAGTGGGGTGGTGGAGGTTCCATGGACGTACGACAGCACGTGCGCGCTCCGGATACGGGTGGGGGTCCCTGCATACGCTACACCCGAACGCTGGAGCGTCCAGTACGCCGGGGCGTGCCGTCACGCCGCACCCCGGCGAAAGCTGCCAGCTACAACCCGCTTCCCGCCGCCTGGTACACGACCTTGCCGTTGAACAGCGTCATCAGGCAGCGCATGTCCTTGAGCTCCGCGGTGGCGACGGTGTACGGGTCACGGTCCCACACGGCGAGGTCGGCGTACTTCCCTACCTCGATCGATCCGATCTTCTTCTCGAGGAACATCTGCCGCGCCGCCCAGATGGTGACCGCGCGCAGCCCCGTGCGAACGTCCACCGACTCGGCGCGCCCGAACGGGTCGCCCCAGGTGCCTAACAACGTCTCACGCGCCACCGCGCTCCAGATGCCATAGCGTGCGGGGTACGGGGTGACGCCGAAGTCGGAGCCGTTGGCCCACAGGATCCCCTTCGCCTTCCACGTGGCGAAGGGGTTGAGGCGCAACGATCGCTGCTTCCCGAAGTTGGCGGCGTAGGTGTCGCCCAGCCACCAGGCAAAGGTCGCGGACGGTTCGGGGATACCGGCATCGTAGTCGCGTTGCAGCTGCGCCATCAGGGCGATGGCGTGATCGCTCGGGATGTTGGAGTGGATGATCCCGTGGCGCAGCCCGCGCGTCGGCCTCCCCTTGAGCGCCTCGGCGTAGCTGTCCATCGTCCAGTCGATGCCGCGATCGCCGATGGAGTGGGTGCTCACGTGGAAGCCGGCGTCGTGATACAGCTTGATGAGCAAGCGCACCGTGTCGGGATTGCTGGCCGGATAGCCGCGGTTGCCGGCGTCGACGTCGGTGTAACCCTTGTTCCAGTCGTCGTACAGCCAGGCAGTGCGCGCGCCGCCGCTGCCGTCGATGTAGAGCTTCACGCCGCCGGGGATGAGTTGATCGTCGCCGGTCGATTCGTACGGCCGCGTGATCGCCGAGCGCTCGGCGATCACGCGCTTGGCGCCGTCGATCGTGCGCCCGCCCTGCCAGAGTGCGAAGACGCGCACCGTGAGGTCGCCCGACTGTTGCACCCGACGGTAGGCGTCCCAGCTTGACGGCGAGACCCCCGGATCCTTGAGCCCGGTCATCCCTTCGGCGTTGAAGCCGCGCGCCAGGTCGCGCAGGCTCTGTTCCACCTGCTGCGCCGTGCGCGGCGGAATGTGGCGGCGCACCAACCCCTGCGCCGATTCCTTCAGCACCCCCGTCGGCGTTCCGTCGGGATAGCGGTCGATCGTCCCGCTTGGTAGATCAACTGTTTCCTTCGTGATCCCCGCCAGGCGCAACGCGACGCTGTTGGCCACGCCGTAGTGCCCCGTCGTCTGCGTGAGGTACACCGGAATGTCAGGGGCCACCGCATCCAGGTCGCGCGCCGTGACAAAGCGGCGCTCGGCGAGCTTTCCTTCGTCCCATCCGTGCCCTTCCACCCACCCTCCCTTGGCCGTGCGGGCCGCCTGTGCCGCGACCTTGGCGGTGAGTTCGGCGATGTTCTTCACGGCGGGATACGACAGGTCGAGCCGCTCGGCGTAGCCGCCGCTGAAGTGCGCGTGTGCGTCGAGCAGTCCCGGCGTGACGGTGCGTCCGCGCAGGTCGATGCGCCGGGTGCCGATGCCGGCGAACCGCTCGATCTCGGCGTTGCTCCCGACGGCGACGATTCGGCTCCCGCGCACGGCGACGCCCTGCGCAATGCGATCGGCCGCATCCACGGTGAGCACGTTGCCGTTGACGAGAATGACGTCCGCCGGTTGCGGTGCCTGGGCTGCGGATTGTGCCGGCCACCATGCGAGGAGTGCAGCGGACACGAACAACCGGGCGACGGATTGGGCGCCGCGGGCGAAGCGGAACGAACGCATGAGCATTGCGGTGAGATGGAGAGGAGACGGGCGACGCGGGTGGGTGAGCACGAGCGACGCTAGTGCGTGAGCCCGTACACGAGATAGTTGGTGGCCAACTTGTACGCGTCGTTGGAGAGATTGACCGGGTACCACCCTTCGCCCGACCATTCCATATAATCGCCGATGTCGTTGTTGTAGTTGATGATCACCTGCAACCGGCGCGTGGGATCGTTGTCCTCGAAGATGCCGAGGTACTTCGCCTCGTAGCCACGCGCGCTGGGGTGGCGCATCCCTTCGAGTGTGGTGATGCGGAAGAACGAATCGAAGATGGGATGCGAGAGCTCCAGCGGGACGATGCGCGCGGTTGGCATGACGCGCAGCATGGATCGCTCGAAGTTGTCCCACTGTCGGCCGAAGAAGTCGTCGACGATGAGGAATCCCCCCTTGGCCAGCCAGGTGCGCAGCCCCGCCGCTTCGCTGCTGTCGGGGAGCCAGTAACCGGGTTCCGACAGGTAGGCGATCGGGTACTTGAGCAGCTCGGGATCGTCCATGTCGAGGATGTTGCTCTCGCGCGTGTGCGGCGCGATCGCGGTCATCTCGTCGAGCACGGTCATGAAGTTGCGCTCCATGGCGGGATAGTCGTACTCCCAGCCGCTGCGCCCGTACACCTGGTAGCGCAGGCGCACAAAGGTGAAGCGCGCATCGTAGGCGACGTTAGGTTCGATGCGCACCCAGCGTTGCGCGGCCGCGATCGTGGCCACGGTCACCACGGCCAGCACCGCCCCCACCGCGCTGATGATCGCCAGCGTGCGCCGCCGCATGCCCCCTCGCGCGCTAGAAGACGAGCGAAAACGAGACCGGGACGGTGGTGACGTTCTGGAAGAACGTCTTGCTCCCGTCCACCGGGATCTGCCGCAGGCGCGCCTCCAATCCGCCGCCTAACAATCCGAGCTTGAAGCGGATCCCGGCCCCGGCGTTGTAGGCCCACTGCACGCCGTCGATGGCCTCGTTCACCGTCGTCACGTCGGTCCGGAAGGTGACGGCGCCGATCCCGCCGATGAGATACGGCTGGAAGCCGCGTGGCCCCAGCGGGAACTCGACGTTGGCAAAGGTGCCCAGCAGCGACGAGATGGCGCCGTCACGCAGCTTGTTGAGGTCGGGGAGCTTGGGCACACCGGCCATCGAGCGCGCGGTGACTGGCGCCCCCGACACGCGCGCCGTCGTTGCGGCCGCGCGCTCCTGCATCTCGAGGTTGGCCGCCAGTGCGCGCACCTTCTGTTCGATCACGTCAAAGCGGGTGTACGCCATCTCAGGGCGCAGCCGCAGCTTCTGGCCAAAGAGCCGCACCAGGAGCGACGCACTGGCCTGCGTCCCCAGCTCGTGATAGCTGGAAAAGCCGCCGGTGGGGACGGAGAGCCCACCCGACACTATCAGGCGAATGGGGCGCGACGATGCGGGGCGCGGCCCCGGCACCGTCGTGGAGTCCTGCGCCGCCACTACGTGCGGCGTGAACGCGTGCATGGCCAGAAGAACGGCGAGGGCGTGTCGCGATCGCAGCAGGGCCAGGAAGGGCATGGCGGTCATTCGAAGAGGCGCGTCGATGCTGACGCGCCGGTCATCATTCGCCCCGAACACGAGTGGGCGCAAGCACCAGCAGGGCATCGACCGCATCGTAACCGCAGGGGATCCGCACGCCGTCGAGCGTGGCCCCAGCCTCCAGCAGCGCCTGCACCGAGTCGGGCGAACGTCGATCGGTCCAGTACGAGTCCACACAGGCCCGCACCGCCAGCGCGAGCGGCGTGCGCCCCCGCCCGTCACGCCGATGCACATCGGCGCCGCGAGCAATCAGGAGACGCAATACCCGTGGCCAGCCGCGCCACGCCGCCACGTGCAACGCCGTACTCGCCGGCGCGATGTCGAAGTACCCCTCCCCTTCGACAAATGTCGCGTCGACGTCGATGCCAGCGTCGAGCAGGTGCTGCACGCCGCCTCGGTTCCCCACGCGGGCAAAGGTCGCCAGGAGCACACCACCGTGCGCCAGCACCTCCTGCCGTATCTCGGGCTGCTGGGCCAGCGTCGCGTGCACGCCGTCCGCGTCGTCGCGTGCGCAGGCGGCGAGGAATCGATCAATGCCTTCGAGCGCCATCGGAACGCCGCGTCGCTCGAAGAGCGTCAGGACGTCGCCGCGCCCATGGCGCGCCGCCTTGGCAACGGCGCTCACCCCTTGCGACTCGATCGTGGGATCGGCGCCACGATCGAGCAGCAGCTCGATGATGGAGAGGTCATTGTCGCTGCGAAGCGCGTGATCGAGCGGCGTCTTGCCCCACCGACCCTTGCGGTTGGGATCGCCGCCATGGTCGAGGATCAGTCGAATGCCCTCCAGGTCGTGCCAATCGGCCTTGCGCAGCAGCATCATCGCCAGGCTGTCCTCGGTGACCCGCCCGCTCTCGAGGATGTGCACCAGCGCGGCGTTGTCCCATCCTTCAGGCGCGTGGTACGGGACCTCCTCGTCGTTAGGGTCGGCGCCGCGATCGAGCAGCAGCCTGGTCAACGGCGCGTGGTGCGCAACTCCCGCGGCACCGTACAGCACACTCTCCCACTCGGGGCGTGGCTGGTGTCCATCCTCCCAGAAGCCGGAGTTGGCGCTGGCCCCGGCATCGAGCAGCGCGGTCGCGGCGCGCACGAAATCGTCGGATCGTTCGCGCTCGAGGCGCAGATAGCGCGAGAAGCAGAGATACGTGAGCGCATCCCATCCGTGCGTCCCGCCGCGCGCCGTGGTCAACGCCGCATCGCGCGCGATCAGGTCGCGCACGGCCTCGTGATCACCAAGGATGGCCGCGGTATAGACATCGCGCCGCGCGAGGTCGGGATGCGCCGACAGCAGCGATCGTGATCGCGACAGGTCACCAGACACGTGCGCCGCGTTGCGCGGCACCACGCTGGCGACGATGAACTCGTCGTACGAATCGGACGTGCGCTCACTCATGCGAACACCTGCCGAGTACCGTTGAGGGGGACAGCACCGCTTGACGGTGGCCCATGAACCGACGCCATGACAGGGGGCGCCCTCATGGGACGCGCACGCTTCCTCAGCGTGCTAACATTCCGTCATGACCAGTCCGCCAGCGCTCCCGTTCGATCAGCTGGGCGGCGAGGATGGCATCCGCCGCCTCGTCGACCGCTTCTACGACTTGATGGACAGCTCGCCCGAAGCGGCGAACGTCCGCGCGCTCCACGCTGCCAGCCTCAAGCGCTCGCGCGAGAAGCTGTACATGTACCTCACGGGGTGGACCGGCGGCCCGCCGCTCTACGAGAACCAGTACGGACATCCTCGGCTCCGCATGCGGCACATGCCCTTCGCCATCGGTACGCGCGAACGCGACGAATGGCTGTGGTGCATGGAGAAGGCCATCGACGAACATCCGATGCCTGACGAGTTGCGCGATTTCCTGCGGCAGAAGCTACGGCATCTCGCCGACTTCATGCGCAACCAGCCTGAAGCCTAACGCTGCTACGCTCGCGCCCGCCGGCGCGCATGCTGCTTGCGCGCGTGCCGACCGGCACCGTCAGCGTCGCACGCGGCGCAGCTCGAGTTCGGGAAACGGACGCTCGCTCATCAGCAGTGACGAACGTCCGAGCCCCAAGCGCTCGAAGAAGTACTCGCGCAACAGGCGATGCACCACCGTTGTGGCGCGATCCGGCGCAATCGTACCGAGCGCGGCGCTGATCCGCGCGCCCCCCTGCCAGTACTGCCAGTCACCGAAGTTGAGATGGAGCGATCCGGCCACCACGGCGCGCGTGTAGTCCGCGCCGCGCGCGTACACGAGATCGCTCACCCCCACGCGCCCCGCACGCGCGCTGTACACCATCAGCATCGGCGTCGCCGATGGAACATCGATCAGGTCGCCGTACTGCGGCGATCCGTCGAGGTTAGAGGCCGCCCGACAGCGCGAGTCGCGTGCACAATATGCCGCGCTCGTCACCCCGCCCATCGAATGGCCCAGGGCGCCAACTCGCGTCATGTCGAGCCGCATCGAGAATGGCGAGCGTGCGTCGGCATTCGCGAGTCGCGCGATCTCATCCACCGCGGCGCGCGTATCGTCGACCCACCGCGCGAGCGCCGCGGTGCTGTTGGGAATGCGCGAGAGATACCAGCGCAGCGCCCCCTCGGCGCGCACGGGATCGCGCTCCGAGGTCACGACGGTTGCGATCGAGTCTTCGGCTCCCCACTCGCCGATGACGCCCAGCGGAACGGCGCCTAACCGGTTCCCGGCCTGCATCAGCATCGACGTCGACCCGTCGGGGAGCGAAAGCGCCATGCTCTCGCCGGTGTGCGCGATGCTGAATACGGCCAAACCGTGACTCGCCAGCTCCTCCATTAGCGCCGTGTAGTCGCTCGGCATTCCCAGATACCCGTGCGAGAAGACAATCACCGGGAGCGGCGGGAGCGCCGACGCCACGGGGGCGTCGAGCCAGCTGTGCGTTGCCACTTCGCGGGTGGCCAGCGCTGCGGCGGCCGGGTTGCGGCCTAACGCGGCCATGGCTTGCACGGCTACCGCTTCCCGCAGGTACGGCGCCCGCGTGCGACGCGCGCTGTCGGTCGTCGGATACCAGGCGATCACCTTGAGCACGCGAGGGGGCGAGCTGTCCGCTGTCTGGCGAGTCACGAAGAAGCTGGTGGTCCCGATCGCGTGTGGTCCGGTTGGAGCCGG
Organism: uncultured Gemmatimonadaceae bacterium; assembly: GCA_964560345.1. GTDB lineage: Bacteria > Gemmatimonadota > Gemmatimonadetes > Gemmatimonadales > Gemmatimonadaceae > SCN-70-22. The sequence continues at coordinate 102,469 of CAZLLP010000006.1, read as the reverse complement.
GAGCACGAACGCCGCCGTTGACGCGGGGAGCTGTCCGTGCGCGGGGTGCACCCGCGTGGCGAGGGCGAGCGCGGTCACCAGCGCGACGACGCGACGAACGATGGCCATGCGACGGCGTCGGAGTGACGGGAGAATCGGACGCAGCGCGCTAGACAAGTCGAGCACCGTTAGGCACTGGCCGGTCGGGACGGGCCAGGACGATCGCCCCCTGCTCGTCGGCAAAACCGGTCACCAGGATCTCCGACCGGAATGTCCCAACCTGTTTGGGAGGGAAGTTGGTCACCGCCAGCACCTGGCGCCCCACCAGCTCGTCGAGCGCATAGTGCACGGTGATTTGCGCCGACGACTTTCGCACGCCGAGTTCGGGACCGAGATCGACCCAGAGCTTGAAGGCCGGGCGACGCGCCTCGGGAAACGGCTCGGCCCTCACAATGGTCCCGATACGCAGGTCGACCTTCTCGAAGTCGTCCCAGGTGATGTCGGCCATGACGGTGTGCCGCGTGACGGTGTGATGCGTGAATGAAGGGGCGGCAAGCGCCGCGGGATGGACGCGACGCGTCAGGCGAACGTCGTCACGCGCTCGACAAAGCGCTCGTCGCCGATTGCCGCGCAGAAGGCGGCGAGTTCGTCGCGGTGCGCACCGCGCCACTGCAGCGCATCGAGCGATTCGTCCAGCGGAACGTCGGTGCGGAGCGTCGCCAGGGTGCGATAGAGGCGCGCCTCCTCTCGGTGCTGCCTGAGCTGTTCGGCCAGCGCTGCGGCACCACGCACGGTGACGCCCCACTCGCCTTCACCGTCCGGGATCGCATCGATGGTGCGGTAGTACGCCAGCACGGCCCCCGCCGACTTGGCTCCCCAGCGCGGGACGCCCGGAATTCCATCAGCGTCGTCGCCCACGAGGGCGAGGAGGTCGGGGATCGAGTCAGGGGGGACGCCGAACTTCTCGATCACGCCGCTCTCATCGGTGGTCTTCCGCCGGATGCGATCAAATGAGACGACGCGGGTCCCGCGGACGCACTGCATCAGGTCCTTGTCGGGCGAACAGATCACGACTTGCTCCACCCCCGGGGCCTCGCGCCAGCGCGCCGCGGCGGTGGCCAACGCGTCGTCGGCCTCGAACTCGACCATCGGCCAGACGACGACGCCCAGCGCGCGCGCCGCATCCTCGGCGAGGGGGAACTGAGCCAAAAGCTCCGGAGGAAGTCCTTCCCCCGTCTTGTAGCCGGCGAACAGGCGGTTGCGGAACGATTCGATGACGTGATCGAAGGCGACCGCCACGTGTGTCACGCCGGGCTCACGCAGCAGCGCGAAGAGCGACCGCAGCAGGCCGCGCGTGGCGCCGACCTCCGCCCCGTTAGGCGACCGGGCGCCGGGGGCGCCGAAGTGGGCGCGAAAGAGCTCGAAGGTTCCGTCGACGAGGTGCAGGCGCATGCCAGGCGTGTGATGAGGTGAGCGGAGCCGGGGAGATTGTGCCGTGAACCAACGGCTCACAAGCGCCGATGCGGGTGAACCGGCGGGCGCCGCGATGCATGCGCTCACGGGTGAGCCCGCCGAGCCGCATCGAGCGGACACTCCTACCCATTCGGGCGGGAGAAGACTTCCCGAAGCGGCGCGTGCTCAGCCGTAATGAACGTGCAAAGATGGACAGCGGGAGGAGCCGACTCGCCAGCTGCAGGGTGGTCGACGGCTCGCGCGGGCATCTGTCGGGAAACGCCAGGCGCTGCCATGTTCTGCCATCGCGCACTGCACGGCGGGGCGCGGTCTCCGCGGTCCTTTGTTCGGTCCAGACGGGCCACTGGCGCCCCAGGTCTCCTGTCGGGACATCGTGATGCATCGTGCTTCAGCTTGATCCGTTGTGCTCGCCGTGACTGCAGGTTCACCAGACACCGAGAGGGAAGGCATGCGAAGAACACTCAGTCGTATTGTAGGGTTGGCCGTCATCGGCGTGGCCGCCCTAAGCGCCACGAGCCGGGAGGCCTCGGCGCAGAGTGGCTCGGTGCAGGGACGCGTGGCGGACAGTTCGGGGGCCGTGATCGTCGGGGCGATGTTCACGATCGACGGCAGCGGCATCCGGACCACCTCGACCAACCGCGGACGGTACACGTTAGGCGGCATCTCGGTCGGACGCCGCGTCATTCGGGTGCGCGCCCTCGGCTTCACCCCCGAATCGCTCGTGGTCAATATCACGGCGGGGACGATGCTCGACCGCGACGTGACGCTGACGCGTTCGGCCTACCAGCTCGCCCCGGTGCAAACGATGGTCGGTTCGCGCGCCAAGCATACGGCCGCGGAAGAACTCGCCGTCCCGGTCGACGTCTACACGGTGGAAGAGCTGAAGCGAACCGGCTCCACCGAGACCACGCAGATCCTCGCCAATCTCTCGCCGTCGGTGAACTTCCCCACGCAGCCGGTGACCGACGCCACCGAAGTCGTGAGACCGTTCACGCTGCGCGGCCTCTCGCCGGACCACTCGTTGGTGATGATCAACGGGATGCGCCGGCACCAGACGGCGCTGCTCAACGTCTTCTCGAACGGCTCGGCCCCGGGCTCGAGCGGCGTCGACCTCAACGCCTTCCCGTCCAGCGCCATCGAGCGCATCGAAGTGCTGCGCGACGGCGCGTCGACGCAGTATGGATCCGACGCCATCGCCGGCGTCGTGAACCTGGTGCTGAAGGAAGGACAGTTCTCGCCGTTCATCAACACGAGCTTCGGGCAGAACCGCCCCGGCGATCCATATCCGAACGATGGCTTCACGTCCGACGTCAACGGAGGCGTGGGCTTCAAGCTGGGTCGCGGTTCGCTGTCCCTCTTTGGGCAGTACATGAAGCGCGACCGCGCCAATCGCGCCTGCCCCGACGGCTCGTTCCCCGACCTCAACGGGCAAAGCGATGTCGTCGAGGACTGCCGTATCGTCCAGAAGCGGGCGGCGGTGGCCCAGCCTAACGTGAACTGGGGGCTCGGCCTCGAGCGCGACATTCACAGCTTCGCCAACCTTCGCCTGCCGCTCAACGCCAGCGGCACCACCGAGTTCTACGCCTATGGCGGCTACTCCGACCGCGATGGCACCGGCAACGGGTTCTTCCGCAAGCCGCAGAACTCGCGCAACTGGCCGCAGATCTACCCCATGGGCTTCCTCCCCGAGTTCCGCCCGGACGTCAAGGACTACTCGGGCGCAGCGGGTGTGCGCGGCACGCTCGGCGGGTGGGCCACCGACCTTGGGATGAACTACGGCTACAACAGCTTCGACTTCAACCTGCGCAACACGCTCAACAGCTCGCTCGGCCCCAGCCTCTCGCGGCCAACGGCGCCGGGCCCCGACGGTCGCCTCGGTACCGCTGACGATCCGGGGATTCCCAACCAGACGTCGTTCTACGCTGGCGCGCTTCGTCGCGGCGAGTTCAATACCAACCTGAGTCTGTCGAAGTCGATGGAGATGGGGCTCCCGAACCCGGTCAACGTCGCCGTGGGTGCGGCCTTCCGCAGCGAATCGTACGAAGTGGTCGCCGGCGAGCGGGCCTCGTGGATCAATGGCTATCACAAGACGGGCGACAGCTCCAGCATCGCGCAGGCGGGGTCCTCGGTCTTCCAGGGCTTTGCGCCAAGCGATGCCAGTGACAACTCGCGCACCAACATCGGCGTCTATGCCGACCTCGAGACCAACCTGAGCAAGAACGTCCTGGTCAACGGCGCTGCCCGCTACGAGAACTACAGCGACTTCGGATCCAAGGCGACCGGCAAGCTCGCGATGCGCTATCAGCCGACGAAGGAATTCGTGTGGCGTGCCGCCGCCAGCACCGGCTTCCGCGCCCCCGGACTGGCGCAGAGTTGGTACTCGCATACGACGACCGCCATCCAGAACGGCGTGCTCATCGAGATTGGCAACTTCCCGGTGACCAACAAGGCTTCGCGCGTCTTTGGTGCGAAGCCACTCAAGCCCGAAACCTCGGTGAACCTGAGCACGGGCATTGCCTGGTCGCCGACCAACGCGTTCAACCTCACGCTCGACTACTACCACATCGACATCGCCGACCGCATCCTGCTCGGCGCCACGTACGACGGCACGTCGGACCCCGTCGTGGAGAAGATCCTCGCCGACTCGGGCCTCACCTCGATCGCCGGGGTGCAGTTCCCGACCAACGCGCTCGACACCAAGACCGATGGCGTCGACGTGGTCGCCAACTATCGCACGCTGGTGGGAAGCGGGACGCTCGACTTCACGCTCTCGTTCAACTTCACGAAGAACGCCGTGACGCGGGTCGATCCCCTGCCCAAGATCCTGCAGGGAACCAACACCATCTACACGAGCGCGCTGGACATCGTCACCATCAACGCCATCGAGGAAGCGCGCCCCGACCGTCGCTCGTCGTTCACGACGAACTACAACCTCGGGCGCTTCCATGCGATGGGGCGCGTGCAGGACTACGGTAAGTTTGTCGACGGAAGTCTCGACGGTCTCGAGACCTTTGGCGGAAAGCAGCTGTTCGACGCCGAGGTGGGCTATCGATTCGATGCGATCAATGTGTCGGTCGGCTCGCGCAATCTCTTCAATACGTTCCCCGACAAGGTCACCGTGGCCGCCAACACCAACAACGGGACCTTCATCTATCCCGCCGGTTCGCCGTTCGGCTTCAATGGGCGCTTTGTCTACTTGCGCACCGAGATCCTGCTGACGCGATAGCTTCTGGCGCAGTATGGGCACGCGGGGTCCGGGATGCTCTCCGGACCCCGCGTCGCATCGCCCACTCACGTCGTGATCCGCCAACTCGTCGTGCCCCTTCCCCTGTCCGCTCCGTCCACCGCGCTGCCGCCCCGCCCCGACGACGAGTCGCTGCGCCACTTTGGCGTGACGGCGGCGACGTCGGTGATGGTGGGGAACATGATCGGGACCGGCGTCTTCACCGCGCTCGGCTTTCAGGCGCAGGTGCTGCACAGCGGGGCCGCGCTGCTGTCGCTGTGGGCGGTGGGCGGATTGATCGCGTTATGCGGCGCGCTGGCGTACGCCGAGTTGGGGACGATGTACCCGCACTGCGGCGGTGAGTACGTCTACCTGGCGCGCGGATGGCACCCGATGGCCGGCTTCCTGGGGGGCTGGGTGTCGATGACGGCGGGATTCGCCGCGCCCATCGCGCTCGCCGGGATCGCCTTTGGCCGCTACATCTCGGCCATCATTCCCATGCCGCCGCTCGCCGCGTCGCTGGTGGTGCTGGGGGTCGTGGCCGTCGTGCACCTGGCGGGGCTGCATGCCGCCAAGCAGTTCCAGGTGCTCATCACCGCCACGCAGTTTGTCCTCATCGCGCTCTTCATCACCGCCGGGATGCGCCATCAACCGGCCACCGCCCTCTCGATGGGGCTCGACGCGACGGCGTGGCGCGAAATCATCTCCCCTTCGTTCGCCGTGTCGCTGGTGTACGTGTCGTACGCCTTCACCGGGTGGAATGCCGCCGGCTACATCGCCGGCGAAATCCGCACGCCGCAGCGCTCGATTCCGCGCGCCGTGGTGATGGCAACGGTCATCGTGACCGTGCTGTACGTCCTGCTCAACTGGTCGTTCCTGCGCACCGTCCCGCTCTCGGCGCTCGCCGGTCGCGTGGAGGTGGGGGCACTCTCGGCCAATGCGATGTTCGGACGCACCGGGACGGTGGTGATGAGCGCGATCATCGCCACCGTCCTCATCGCCACCATCAGCGCGATGGTCCTCGGCGGGTCACGTGTCACCTATGCGGTGATGGCCGACCTGCCGCGGTGGCGCGTGCTGGGAAAGCGCGCCGCCAACGGGGTTCCGCGCAACGCGATCCTGGCGCAGGTGGTGCTCATCGTGATCCTGCTCCTCACCAACTCGTTCGAGAAGGTGATGCTCTACGCCGGCTTCACGCTCAACCTGATGTCGCTGCTGGCGGTGCTGGGGATGATGCGGCTGCGGTGGACGATGGCGTCGACGCACCGCCCGTATCGGGCGTGGGGCTATCCGGTCACACCGCTCATCTACGTGGCGCTGAGCCTGTGGACGCTCGGCACGCTGCTGCGCGAGCGTCCCATCGAGTCGATCAGCGGGCTGGGGACGCTGGTGATCGGGATCGCGGTCTGGTGGTTCGCCCATCGCGAGGTCGCCGCGCCGGTGGCCAGCGACGTGACGCGTTAGGCTACAGGCGAGGCGCCACCATCTCCCGCACCTCGGCCGACCTGTGCACGGGTATCACGTCGAAGTCGACCAGGTCGCTCCAGTTCGCGATCCAGGCATCGAGCAGTGTCCGGTCGTCGCACTCCATCACCTGGTAGCAGACGCCCAGGTCGTGCGTGACCCAGCTATCGACGTAGTGCAATCCGTCGGGCGCAAGCCGCCCCTGATCGCGAAAGCGTCGATACACGGGGAGCGGGTCGCCGTTGCGAAATCGTTCGATGATCATGTAGCGCATGGCGCGTCGGAGCGAGGGGGAACGCACGAGGGGGAAGACCCCGCAGGATCTTCCCCCTCGAACCGCCGTACGGCAAGCGATCAGGCCGGGCTGGCGCCCAAGCCACCTGCGCCCATGGCGTGCTGCGCCGCGTAGAGGCGCGCTTCGGCAATCATCTCGCGCGCGCGCTCGCAGATCTCATCCATCGACGGCGTGTCCGGAATCATGCTGCGCGCGGCGGCGCGCAGTTCGTCCATCGACGGGAGTTGCGCCAAGCGCGCCTCGAACTCGGCGCGCGTCGGCACATGCGGCAAGCGCGCCTGCAGTTCGGCCATGCTCGGCATGTGCGGGAGCCTGGCCTGCAACTCGGCCCGCGACGGGAGGTGGGGGAGGTGCGGGAGATTGTGGAAGTAGGCCTCGATCGCTTCCCGATCGACGCGTGCCGCCAGTTGTCGCGCAATGCGTTCGATGGTCGCACGTCCGAGCGCGCGTGTGTTGGCGACGACGTCGGCCGGCGGCTTCCCCATGTCGTAGACCACCCCGATCGCTTCCAGCCCCCTCAGGATGTAGTAGGTGATGTCGATCTCCCACCAGCGGAACCCCTGGCGCGCCGAGCGTTGGTAGGCGTGGTGGTTGTTGTGCCATCCCTCGCCTAACGTGATGACGGCCAGCCACCAGTTGTTGCGCGAGTCGTCGCCGGTCGCGTAGCGCTGGTTGCCGTGCACGTGGGCCAGCGAATTGATGAAGAACGTGCCGTGGTAGAGCAGGACCGTGCTCCAGAAGAAGCCGACCACGAGCCCTTCCCAGCCAAACGCCGCCCAGCAGGCCACCGCCAGCAGCACGGTGGGGAGCTGCTCGAAGCGGAGGAGGAACATCAACTCCGGATACTTGGCCAGGTCGGGGACCGAGTTGGGATCGATGCGGTCGTACCGCTGGTCGAAGATCCACCCCATGTGCGAGTAGACGAAGCCGCGGTGACGCGGCGAGTGCACATCCTGGTCGGTGTCGGAGTGCTTGTGGTGATGGCGGTGCAGCGAGGCCCACCACAACACGCTCTTCTGCGACGTGGACTGCGAGAGCAGCGCGAGCACGAACTGGAACGCGCGACTCGTCTTGAACGCGCGATGCGAGAAGTAGCGATGGTAGCCCGCAGTAATGGCGAACATGCGCAGGACGTACAGCCCTGCGCACAGCGCGAGCATCTTCCACGACACGCCGGTCCAGATGGCGCCAAGGCACGCGATGTGGACGAGGACGAAGGGGACGGCATCCGGATAGATGATGTCGTCGTGGTAGTCGGAGCTGGTGGGGCGAACAGCGGGAGCAGACACGTCGGCGATGGCAGCAGGTGGTCGTCGTGCACTGTGGGGCGCTACGGACGCAACGAGGGCCCCGTCAACCGGAGGGGCCCCCGCCGCACGTACGAAAGCTACTGAAAGACGACCGGTTTCGCCGGTCGCCACGGGGTACGCGGGTCACCAGGCAGTGCGCATTCGACGTGGCGTTCCGATTCGAGGAGGAGCAGATTCAGAGCGGTTCGTGCGATGCCCCGGGTTGCCATCCCGTGCCCCTCGCATCGCGACTGTCCCTCACGCATCAACGCACGCCTGACGCACCCTGGCACAGGAGCCCCCGGTGGACCCGAAGCACAGTGACGCCAACCCGCTTTCGCCCGGCGACGTGAACCGCCGCGACTTCCTGCAGGGGAGCGTGGCCAGCGCTGCCCTCTTTGCGTTAGGCGAGAAGCACCGCTTCGCCTTCCTGCACACCGAGCAGGACGACGTGATTGCGCAGATCGCCGCGCAGCACGACGCCACGGTGAAGATGCTGCGCGACTGGATTGCCCTCCCGTCGATCGCCGCCGAGAACCTCAACTATCCGCAAGGCCCCGAGTACATGGCCAAGCTCGCGCGCGAGGCGGGGTTCGATCATGTGGAGTTGATTCCGACGGCGGGCAAGGGGGGCGTCTTTGCCACGCTCGACGCCGGGGCCGCGACCTCGCTCGCCGTCTACATGATGTACGACGTGAAGCAGTACGATCCCAAGGAGTGGAGTTCGCCCCCGCTCGAAGGGCGGTTGGTCGATCGCCCCGGGCTCGGCAAGATCATGGTGGGGCGCGGCGCGACCAACACCAAGGGGCCGCAGACCGCCTTCCTCGCCGCGATGCAGGCGTTCAAGAAGGCGGGCAAGAAGCTTCCGGTGAACATCGTGCTTGTCGCCGAGGGCGAGGAGGAGATCGGGTCGCCCAACTTCCGCGAGATCGCCTTCAAGCCACAGGTCGAGGCGGCGCTGCGCAAGTGCGTGGGGATCATCATCCCGTTAGGCACCCAGTCGCCTCCCGACGGCGCGGTCGAGATCAACCTTGGTGCCAAGGGGATCGTCGAGCTCGAACTGGTGTCGACCGGGGAAAAGTGGGGACGCGGCCCCAAGCTCGACGTGCATTCGAGCTACGAAGCGCAAATCGACTCTCCGGCGTGGCACCTGGTGCAGGCACTCAATACGCTGGTGAAGGCTGATGGGCACACCCCCGCCGTGGAGGGCTTCTTCGACAAGGTGAAGCCGCTCACTCCGGCGCAGATCAAGATCATCGACGACGCCATCCCCAAGAAGAACGAAGCGGCCACCAAGCGGGCGCTGGGCGTCGAACGCTGGTACGCCGACGAGCCGTGGCGCCAGTCACTCATCCGCCTCGTCTCGCAGCCGACGATCAACATCGAAGGGTTGGTCGGCGGCTACACCGGCCCGGGCGGCAAGACGATCCTCCCGCACAAGGCGGTGGCCAAGATCGACATGCGCCTCGTCCCCGACATGACCGCCAAGGGGACGCTGGAGCTGCTCAAGGCGCACCTCAAAAGCCGAGGCTTTGGCGACATCGAGGTCAACATGACCGGCGGCTACGACCCCACCGAGACGCCGGCCGACGCCAAGCTGGTCGCGGCGATGACCAAGGCGTACAAGAAGCTGGGAACGGAGCCGACGCTCTGGCCGCGCCTGGCCGGCTCGTGGCCCGGCGTGACGTTCACCGGTGCCCCGTTGCACCTGCCGGCCGGCCAGTACGGCCTCGGACACGGCAGCGGCGCGCACGCGCCTGACGAGTACTTCCTGATCGAGTCGTCCAACCCCAAGGTGGCCGGGCTCGACGGCGCGGTGCGCAGCTACGTCGAACTGTTCTACGCGCTCGCCTGACCGACACCGCGCGTTGATCGGGGGGAGGAGGGCGCGCAGTCCGGCGCTCCCCTCCCCCTCGGTGTTTCCTATCCGACCCGCGGAAATTCGGTAATGCGGATGTTGGTGCACCCATACGGAATGAGCGTCACCTCCTCCACCGGTTCGCTCGTCGCCGGCTTGTTAGGCTCGGCCCACGCACCATCGACTGGCGAGATCTCACCCGCCCAGCCGTTCTCGATCTTCCAGCGCGGAAGGCGGCGTGCCCGCACCGTCGCCTCCATCCCCGCCCCCTCCGGCGAGAACGGGCGCTCTCCGACGGGACGCTCGGCGAACCTCACGCTCTCGCCCGCGCGCTCGGGATCGACGACGAGGCCGTAGTTCCACGGGGTGCTCGGTCGCACCTCGAAGTCGCCATGCGGGAGTTGGCGATGCGGCTTGTCGGCATTGACGCGCGTCCACTGTTCGCCGATGCGCAGCGAATACACCAGCGGCCCGCGTTCGACCGCCACGGCGCCGTTGTAGCGCGTCGTGATCGTTGCACGCATGGGAAGGCGCACGACGACGGTGGTGGCGCCGCTCCATTCGCGCTCGAGGCGATGCATCGTCCCGGCGCGCGCGGACATCGGTTCGCCCATCCCCACCTGCACCGTCGCCCCCTCGGCCCACGCCGGGATCCGCAACGCGAGCGGAAAGCGCGCCGCGCGCTCGGCGGTGACGGTGAGCGTGATCGTTTCGCGAAAGGGATAGTCGGTGTCGACGACGACCGAGACCGGCACCGACTTGAGCGAGGTCTTCACTGTACACGGCGCCCACGCGATCGCCGCGAGCCCCTCGTCAGGCGTCTTCATCCACAGGTGCGCGACGAACTTGGGCCACCCCTGATGCATGTTGGCGGTGCAGCAGCCGAAGTTTGGCTCCAGGCCATAGAGATTGGACTCGGGGCCGTTGGTGGACCAGCCGTGGTCCGCGTTGATGGTGCATTGCACCTGGTTCACCTGCTGCACGTACTGGTGCGACCACATGTCGGGGGCAAAGGTCGCGGGGAGCGCGTTGTAGGCGAGGCGTTCGAGCCGGTCGGCAAAGGCTCCATCGCCAAAGACGCTCGTCAGGTGCTCGAGCGAGTACATGTACTCCACCACCGCACACAGTTCGCTCCCTTGCAACGGGTTCTTCCCGGCCAGGCATTCGTCGCCGCTGAACATCCCGGTCACCTGACCATGATACTCGTCGAGGACGTCGATCATGTGCGACGCGAAGGCACGGTCGGCGGGGCGCTGGTCGATGCGCCAACTGAGCGCCGCCGCCTTGGTCGCCATCCCCATGTTCACGACATGCTTGGTCCACTTCCACAGCCCGCGCCGAGGGGTGGGGGTGCGCACGTCGTCGGTGGCCATCAGCGCCTCGAAGTCGACGCCTTGCGCACGCAGCTTCTTCGCGAGGTCGAGGAGCCACGGTTCCTTCGTGCGTTCGTAGGCGTAAAAGGCGGGGATGACCCCTTCGTACCAGCGAAAGCGCCCCCAGTCGTACAGCGGCGTGGCGTCGAGTCCGTCGAACATGGCGCGCATGCTGCGCATGGATGAGCGCAGCGCGCGCTCGTCGCCGGTCGCCTCGTGATACTGCACGAGGACCTTGTTGATGAGCAGGATGGCCCAGAGGTCGTAGCGCTTGTTCTTCGCATCGAGCGGGTATGGACTGAACCACCCGTCGGCGCGCTGGTGGGTGATGATGTAGTCCACGTGCGACGTGATGCGCGCCTTGAGCGCCGCGTCGTCGACGAGCCATGCCAGCGGGATGGCCCCGTCGAGCCAGTACGGCGCGCGCTCCCACCCCTCGGCGGCACCACCAAACCACTGGCTCTGTCCCACGTCGGGCCAGAACTCGTCGAGGTGTCCGCTGAGCCCATCGGCCTGGATGTGCAGCTGTCGGCTGAGCCAGCCGTGCGGGCGCACCGCGCCTAACGGGAGGGGAGCGAATGCGGGGGTGGCGAGCGGCATGGCCGGATGGCTCTCGGGAATGCTGGCCGGATTGGCGGCGGGTGCGGGAGCGTCGGGAGTCATCGCGCGCAAGCTGAGCGGGAGCGCGCTGGTTGCGACTCCAGCCGCTACGTGGGCAATGAAGTCACGCCGATCGAGGGGAGACATCGCCGAATCCGAGGAGAAGGGTCGCGTGCGCCGACCGGCGCGGGCGAGAGATGGCGATGCCCCACGATCATCTGGGCGTCCAAGCCCGCGCGAGGGCCGGCGGCGCAGAACTTACCGGATCATCGCCGCGATGGCGACGGTGGAAGGCGGGCGAATCACTCGGCGGCCCACGTTTCGTCCGCGACGTGGTCCCGCCCCCGCATAACCAGAGCGGCGTGGCACCGGTTGGATTCCGGAACCACGCCGCCGACCGTTAGGGGTGCTGCCATCACGTCACGCTTTGAGTCGCGCCCCGGGTCGCAACATGCGAATCAACAGCAGCAGGACGACGGCGCCGATGAAGGCGACGATGATGGTGCCCGCCAAGCCCTGCACCGGCATGCTGACGCCGAGCGCGGAGAAGATCCAGCCGCCCAGGACCGCGCCCACGACCCCCACGATGATATCCCCGACGATGCCATAGCCGATGCCGCCCATGACGGCGCTCGCCAACAGGCCGGCGACCAGTCCAACGATAAGCCAGGTGAGCAGGTCCATGAGACCCTCCATTCGAGACACGTGAGTCCAATGCCATCGCATGGACGGGGCATCGCGCGTACGACCTGAGCCGGGACGCGATACCCGTGGCTGAGTATGGGGAATCACGCGGCAATGCGGTATCGCTCGCAGGGGTAAGGCCGACCTAAACCCGCACTCACTCCTTGGAGCGAGGCGGACGCACGCCCCTACGAGCGATGGTGACCGCGTGGCGGCGCGCCTAACGTTCTCTTCTGCAGCATTGGCGAGCGTTCGACGCTGCTGTATGGCCCGTGTTCATTCTCGAGAGTTGAGGTTCATATGCATGTCTTCCATTGGTCCAAGCGACGCGCACGCACGCTTCAGGGCGCCGCACTCCTCGCGATGGCGCTTGCGTCCACCGCCTGCGCCTCGTTCAACAAGAAGCAGGAAGGCGGCGCGATTGGCGCAGCCGCCGGGGCCGCGATTGGCGGCGTGATCGGCAACCAGACGGGTTCGACCGCGCGTGGCGCCATCATCGGTGCCGTGATCGGCGGAACCGCCGGTGCCATCATCGGACACCAGATGGACCAGCAGGCCAAGGAGTTGAAGGTCGCGATTCCCGGTGCGACCGTCGAACGGGTCGGCGAGGGAATCCAGGTCACCTTCGCCTCCGGGCTCCTCTACGACTTCGATTCCGACGCCATTCGCTCCGACGCCGCCGTGAACCTCGAGAGCCTGGCTGCCTCGCTCAAGCAGTACCCCAACACGAACCTGCTCATCGTCGGCCACACCGACGCACTCGGCAGTTCGTCGTACAACCAGGACCTCTCGACGAGGCGCGCCAACTCGGCGTCCTCGTACCTCGCGATGCGCGGTGTCGGCGCCAATCGCCTTCGCACGACGGGCAAGGGCGAAACCGAAGCGGTGGCGACGAACGAGACCGAAGCGGGACGCCAGCGTAACCGCCGAATCGAAGTGGCGATCTATTCCAACGGCACCACCTAGCAGATCGATCGGGAGACGCTCCGCGAATCCCGCGGAGCGGATCGGGCGCCTGACGTTTCATCGTCAGGCGCCCGTTCTGCGTCCGGTCACCTCGTACAAGGGGTCGCGCGTTGGGGAGGGAGTCGTCCTGGACACGCCAACCACTCCGTCGGTACGTGTCGCGCACCTCGACACACTCCCGGGCCAACACGATACTTGAGGCCATCTCACACCGAAGGCATTGCTTCGTGCAACGCAGCGTGCGGCGCACCGGTGACTGGCCGTCGTGAGATCGCTCCAGGTGGCTCCTCACACCCTCTTGTTGAGATGACCGAACCGTTCTCGCGACGCGATTGGATCAAGACCGTTGGCGCCGTGAGTGCCGGCGCGCTTGTTCCTCTCGACACGCTGAGCGCCGCTACGACCGGCGCCACGCCTGGCGCATCGATCACCCCCGCACCGCTCCCCGTGCGCGACCTGTACGCCCCGGGCGACATCGTTGAACTCTCCTCCACCAGCGACGTCTTCATCCCGCCACGCGGCGACTCGCTGATGAAGTTCTCGTTCGACTTCCCCGAGCCCGGCGTCGTCTTCGGCGAGCATCGCTTCTCGTTCCTCTTCTTTACCGAGGAGAACACCTACGCGATGGACCGCGCGGCGATGCGCGCCAGCGGCAACGCCGACGCGCTCGAGCTCACCTGTTCGGGACTGGTGTGGGCCGGCGGACAGGAGAAGTCGCCCGGCACCGTCAGCGTCAAGTTCCGCCGCACCGGGCGCACCATCGACTGGGACATCACCGCCGAGCTGCCGCATCCCATTCGCTCGATCACCACGGTCATTCGCGACGTTCCGCGCGGACACGTCTCGTTCGGCGGCGGCTCGCTCATCGACCCCAAGGACGGCGACCTGCTGGGAGGCTACACGTTCGGAGCAGGCGACCTGCACGGAGCGCAGGTCCCGTACAGCATGAACACGCCGCTGGCAGTCGTGAAGGCAGGAGACAACGACTTCCTGTACCTCACCACGCGCGACACGCGCGTGCGCCCCAAGCGCTACTACTTCCAGGCCGGCGAACGCGCCTTTCGCACCGAAGCCATCTATGAGCACGATGGATGGCGTAACGATAGGCGTGTCGTCGTCCCCACCTGGCAACTGGGGCACACCGCCACGCTCGACGAGGCCGTCGCGCTGCACATGGCCCACATCGAGCGCGCCTTCGGCATCCCGACGTGGGAGAGCCGCACCGACGTCCCGGCGTGGATGCGCAACACCGCGCTGGTGATGACGATGCACGGGCAGCACTTCACCGGCTTCATCTTCAACGACTACGCGCAGCAGCTCGCCATCCTGCGTTGGGTCGCGACGAAGATTCCCGCCGAGCGCGTGCTCGTCTTTCTGGCGTCGTGGGACGGGCGCTACTACTGGGACTACCCCAACTACACGGTGCCAGCCCGCATGGGAGGCGAGGCGGGCTTTCGCACCCTCATCTCCGAAGCGCAGAAACTGGGCTTCAAGATGATGCCGATGTACGGCACCAACTCGGCGAACCGCAAGCAGCCCGTCTGGGACAAGATCAAGAGCGGGGCGACGCACAAGATCGACGGTGACATCTACAACCTGAACTGGGTGGACTGGAACAACGACCGACACCAGGACGGGTGGCTCACCTACATGAACCTGGGCGACGACACCTGGCGCCAGTACATGGAAGGGCGCATCGCCGAGACCATCGAACGCTTTGGCGTCGACGCGTACTTCCTGGATATCGTGGGCGGGCACGTGAACAGCACCAACGGCGACATGCACGAAGGGACCCGGTTGCTCGTGCAGAACCTGCGCGCCAAGTACCCCAAGGTGTTAGGCGTGGGCGAGATGCCCTACGACGCGCAGCACGCCTTCATCCCCGTCTATCACGCCGGCAACGGGCCGCTCTGGCGGAAGTACTCGCGCTTCTTTTCGCACCTGAGCGCGCCGGCTCCCGGACGTGGCAGCAGCGGCGTGCACGAGTGGGGCTTCGGACGATTCAACCAGGAGACGCTGGGGCTCAACCCTAACGCCATCCCCACGCTGCAGGTGGTCGACGATACCTTCACCAAGCACCGCGACACGATGTCGGCGATCATCGCGGCCGCCAAGACACGCGCGGGGATCGCATGAGCAGAGAGCGCAGTCCCCGGAAGGGGGTGGGCCCGTATCGCAGCGGCGCGCGCACCCCGGCCAAGGCCTCGCGCGCCATGCGCGAGGCGGTGTGCGAGGCCAACATCGAACTGTTCCGCCGCGGTCTGGCGCGCTTCACCTTCGGCAACGCCAGCGCCGTGGATCGCGAGCTGGGGCTCATCGTCATCAAGCCGAGCGGGGTGCCGTATGGCGCACTCACCCCGGCCAAGCTTGTCGTGACCGACTTGTTAGGCGTGGCCGTTGAAGGGACGCTGCGCCCGTCGTCGGACCTGGCGACGCACGCCGCCCTGTATCGCGCCTTTCCCGCCATCGGCGGCGTCTCGCATACGCACTCGATGTTCGCCACCGTCTTTGCCCAGGCACAGCGCCCCATCCCCTGCCTCGGCACCACGCACGCCGACTACTTCCACGGCGCCATTCCCGTCACCAAGCCGTTGAAGGCCGCCGACATCGCGACCGACTACGAGCTCAACACCGGGCTGGCGATCGTGAAGCGCTTCAAGTCGCTCGATCCGATGGCGATGCCAGCGGTGCTGGTGGCCAATCACGCCTCGTTCACGTGGGGGGCGACCATCGCGGACGCGATCAACAACGCCTCCTATCTGGAGGAGGTGGCGACGATGGCGTATCACACCCTCACGCTCTCGCCCGACGCTCGCCCGGTGAACGCCTCGTTGCTCGACAAGCACTTTCTGCGGAAGCACGGCGCCAAGGCGTACTACGGGCAGGAGACGTGATGCGCCGCCTGTGGACGTGTGCACTGGCGGCGACGCTCGTCGCCGGGTGCCGCACCGCGCCCAACCCGCGTGTGGCGCGCGCCGACGACGCGATGCTCTTCTCGTACTTCACGCGCAACGGCGACGACGGATTGCACCTGGCGTACAGCGAGGACGGGACGACGTGGAAGCCGATCAACGGCGGGCGCTCGCTTCTCACGCCAGCAGTCAGCGGCAATGGCGTGGGGTGGCAGGAATGGGATACCAAGGCCGCGCTGATGCGCGATCCGTCGATCCTGCGTGCACCTGACGGGACGTTCTACATGGCGTGGACCATCGCCTGGACCGATCGCGGGATCGGCGTCGCGCACTCGAAGGACCTGATCCACTGGTCGGCGCAGCGCCGCATCGGCGTGATGGACCACGAGCCCAACGCGCTCAACGCCTGGGCCCCCGACCTCTTCTTCGACGACGCCACCAACGAATTCGTGATCGTCTGGTCCACGTCGATCCCCGGGCGCTTTCCGGCCACCGACTCACTCGCCGAGAAGACGTCGCGCGGGCGTGCCGACCATCGACTGTACTACACGACCACGAAGGACTTCGTCACGTTTGCCCCCGGCAAGCTGCTGTACGACGGCGGCTATCCGACGATCGACGGGACGATTGCCAGGGTCGGGTCTCGTTATGTGTTGGTGATGAAGGACGAGACCTTCTTCCCCGAGCGTCGCAACCTGCGCGTGGCCTTTGCCGACAAGGCGACCGGGCCGTACGGCCCGGCATCACCTGCCTTCACCGACCTGCACACCGAGGGGCCGTCGATCCTGCGCACCGGTGGGTGGTGGTACGTGTACTACGACGAGTACACGCGCGGGCACTACGGGGCGGTACGGACGCAGGACTTCGTCACGTTCGACGCGTATCGTGATTCGTTGCGCACGCCGCGGGGGATCCGGCATGGGTCGGCGTTTCTGGCGCCGAAGGCGGTGCTCAAGGGGTTGCTGGCGCTGGACGAAGCAAAGTGAGCGGCCACAGCCATCCGGCGACTGGAGCGTCTCGCGTCGCCATGGGCCCGCACACTCACCGCATACGGGGACGCGTCACCGTTACCCTTGGCCTCGCCACCCGTACTTGTACGCGCGCGTGGAAAGCACGCGCTTGGCATACGCGTTCTTGATCGATCCGGATTCGTACAACCTTCTGGCGATCGCGAGTCCCGCATCCCCCTTCTCATCTGCCAGAACCGTGACTGCGATCCCTGCGACGTTGCTTGGCCAGAGCGCGCATCGGCGGAGATAGTCCAGCATTGAACGGGAGTTGTCCAATTCGCTCAGGCGCTTTAGTGCCACCTGGCGATTCGCGACGTGTGCCGACGACTCGACGATTCGACGAAGGCGTGGCGCGGCGCCCGAGTAGGGAATGCCGGGTACCTCATCGGCCAGGCCGGTGTTTCCCTTCCCAGCCTGAAAGAGCTGCCCGATGGCGACCGATCTCGCCCGCGAGTTTGCCAGCGTCTCTTCTGCCGGATTGATCGCAAGGGCCACGAGGGTGTCGGCAATCTCGTCCATCAACTCGCGACGCTCCTTACCCCTTGCCTGGGTGAGGATTGGCAGGGAGCGACCATCGTTCCCGCTTGTCCGGATGGAGCGGGCAACGAGCGACGCAATAGATGGCGCGGATTTTGGCGGTGCAGGCTGTGCGTGCAACTCACCCGGATGCCGCAGGGACAACAAGAGGAGCGACAGTCGAACGGCAGAGACCCGCATCTCCTCTCTCCCCCGGGCAAGATCCGCGAACGCGTCGGACAATAGGCGCTGTTACCCGTGAACCCTCCGTCAGTTCTCCTGTCGCTCCCCAGGTCGCGTTCGCGGGGCGGGGCCTCACCGACGCGCGTGAGTCCCCGCCTTTGCCCTAACGAGCCCCCCGCACCTCCGCCGCAATCGCTCGAATCGCCGGCAACACATGCCCCATCTGCGCCGGCGCCGAGTCCGGCACCCCCATCGCGAAGTACAACTCGCGATAGAGCGCATACAACCGGTCGTACACCGCCACGTCGCGCGCATCGGGCAGCACCTCGCGATACCCCGGGCACAGCGCCGCCTGCGCCTCCTCCACCGTGTCGAACGCCCCGCACGCCACGAAGGCGAAGATTGCCGATCCTAACGACGTGATCGACGATTCGGGGACGAGTACCGGGATGTTCAGCACGCTCGCGTAGACGCGGTTCAGCACCTCGTTCTTCTGCGGAATGCCGCCGCCGTGGATCACGCGCCGCACCGGCACCCCATGCTCGCGCATGCGGTCGATGATGATGCGCGTATGGAACGCCGTCCCCTCGATGGCCGAGAACAGGTCATCCTCGGCGGTGGAGTTGAGGTTCCAGCCTAACGTGACGCCACCAAGGTTGGGGTTCACCAGCACCGTGCGGTCGCCGTTGTCCCACGTCAGGCGCAACAACCCCGTCTGCCCGCCGCGATAGTCGGCGATCTCCTTCGACAATTCGCCCACGCTGCGCCCCGTGCGCGAGGCAAGCGCCTCGAACAGGTAGCCGCACGCCGACAACCCGGCCTCGATCCCCATGAGCCCCGGGTGAATCGAGCCGTCGACCACGCCGCACACACCCGGCACCAGCCCCACGTCCTCGGCGACCCCCATGATGCAGGTCGCCGTCCCGATGACGTTGACGATGTCCCCCTCGGCGATCCCCGCGCCGATCGCATCCCAGTGCGCATCGAAGGCCCCCACCGGGATGGGGATCCCCGGCGTCAGGCCCAACGCGGTCGCCCACTCCTCGCACAGCTCGCCGGCGATCTGGTCGGAGGTGTGGTACGGACCATCAAGCTTGTCGCGAACGCCCGCCAGCAGCGGATCGACGGCAACGAAGAACTCCTCCGGCGGGAATCCGCCAAAGAGGTCGTTCCACAGCCACTTGTGCCCCATCGCGCACACGCTGCGTGGCACCTGACGGTGATCGGTGATCCCGCACAGCACGGCCGCCACCATGTCGCAGTGCTCGAGCGCCGTCACCAGGCGATCGCGCTTGTCGGGGTTGTGGCGCAGCCAGTGCAGCAGCTTGGCAAAGCCCCACTCCGACGAGTACACGCCGCCGCACCAGTCGATGGCGGGGACGTTGAGTTCGTGCGCGATGGCGGTGATGCGCGCCGCTTCGTCCTTGGCGCGGTGGTCGCACCACAGGTAGTAATCGTCGAGCGGGACAAGCCCCTCGCCGACCGGGATGACCGTCGAGCCCGTGGTGTCGAGGGCGATCGCCCTCACTTCACTCCCGCTCACCCCCGCCGACTGCAACGCCTTCTGCATCGCCTCCACCAGCGCGCGCATGTGCGCGTCGTGCGATTGCGTGGCAAAGTCGGGGTCGTTGCGGTCGCGCTTGACCGGGTACTCCGACACGCCGTGCCCGATCACCCGCTTCACGCTGTCCACGATGGAGACGCGCACGCTCTGCGTCCCGAAGTCCACTCCGGCAACGATCGTCATGGTCAGGCGTGCCTCAGGACGTCCCAGCCGAGGTACTGCGTGGTGGCCTCGTGCACCGCGTCGGCCACGTTGGAAAAGGTCCCGGCCACGTGATGCTCGAATCCCTGGCGGCAGATGTGGTGCAGGAGCGGCTGCAGGTTGGCGATTTCCACCACGCCAGCTCCTCCAAAGGTCGACAGCTTGTCCTTGGTGAAGCGCCCCTCGCCCACGTAGCCACGAATCTCTCCCGTGCGGTCATCGGTGGAGAAGCGGGCGAACGACATCGCCCCCGCCTTCACCTTGCCGACGATCGTCCCATAGGTGTTCTCGCGCCCCACCGTCCCGGCAATGATCTCCTGGTAGTCCATCACCGGCGCCTCGAAGAAATCGCGCGGGAGGTTGCTGCAGTGGAAGCAGACCGCCTTGTTGGGATCGTCGCCGTAGTTGTTGTTCCAGTCGAGCAGCGCCGCGGGCGTCTGCGAGGCGAGCGTCAGCGCCAGCATGCTGATCGTCCCCATCACATCCACCTCGCAGGCACTCGGCAGGTTGGCATTGCTCATCATGCTCATGAGCGTGCACGGCACCACACCGAAGAACTCCTCGAGCGACGTCCAGCACTGCACGGCGCTCACGGTGACGTCGACCTCCTGCATCCAGCGATCCATGACCAGACCGAGCTTGGCCATCTTCATCAGCGCGGCGTCGGGGACGCCGCTGGTGTCCACGTACGCCATCATCTCGCCGAGCTTCTTCTGCACCGCCGCGTCCTTGTCCTTGAGGCGACCGATGCGCCCGAGGATTTCCGACAAGTCGATCGGCTCCACCGAGATCCCCGCACGCTCGAGCACTTTTTCGCTGTAGCGCACCGTCTTGAAGGCCGCCGGGCGCGCGCCGATGGCGCCGATGCGCGCCCCGCGCAGCCCCTTCACCACGCGACAGGTGGCCGCAAACTGCCGCAGGTCTCGTCGGAAACTCGGCGACTCGGGACGCTGGGTGTGCTCTGAAGTGAGCGAGTACCTGATGCCATACTGCGAGAGCACGTTGCACGCCGACATCTTGCCGCAGAAGGCGTCGCGCCGGTGGTCGATCTTCATCTTCGCGGGATCATCCGACGTGGCGTGGATGAGGACCGGGACGTCGAGCCCCGCCAGGCGCAACGTGTCGGCGATCGCGCGCTCGTCGCCAAAGTTGGGCAACGTCACCACCACGCCGTCGATCTGCTCGCGGTGCTTCTTGAACAGCGCGGCGCAGGCCTTGGCCTCGTTGCGGCTCTCGATGGCCCCGTGGTTGGTGGCGGCCGCGTCGATGATCACGGCATCGATCCCCTCTTCTTCCAGCGCGGAGAGCATCTCCGCACGCCCGGTGGCGGCCAGGTGACCGGGAAAGAAGCCGCGGTTGCCGACGATGACACCGAGCGTGACGCGACGCTGCGGCTGGGCCGCGAGTTGCTGACGAGCGGCGGACTGGCGTTCGCGCGCCGCGCGCGCCTTGCCGCCAACGTTCGATTCGAGCTTGTGGATGGCCATGACTGGGACGGTGATGACGGGTTGAGAACGCGTTGACGCTACAGGCGACGCGCAGAGCGCGCCATAGGCGCGCGTAGAGCGCGCCGTAGGGGCGTGCAGGGCGCGCCATAGGCGAAGGCACGCCTCCATCCCTGCGTTGACGCCCTAGGCGCTACCGGTATGTTTGGGCCACTCGCCCGCCCCACACACCCCGCTCACACCATTCACCCGCCGACGTGACGAACGCCGACGCATCGCCCTCGCTCATCGCCCGCTTCGGCGGCTCGGTGCTGCGCTCGCAACAGTTCGGCCTCGTGATGGTGCTGCTGCTCCTGGGGACGGCGCTGACGCTCAGCGCGGGATCGCACATCGATCCGCAGACCAACCAGAGCGTCAACAACTTCCTCAATCGCTACACGCTCATCCAGATGGCCACCGACGCCAGCGCCTTTGCCATCATGGGCGTGGGGGCGACGCTGGTGATCATCGCCGGCGGGATCGACCTCTCGGTGGGGGCGATCTACGCGCTGGCCGGCGTCACGATGGCGATGGTGCTGCGTGCCGCTGGTCCCATGGACCCGGCCACCACGGTCCTGCTCGGCCTCGGCACCTGCCTCGCCGTCGCTCTCCTCTGCGGGCTCGCCAACGGGCTCATGGTCATCGGTCTGGGCGTGCATCCGTTCATCATCACGCTCGGGACGATGTGGATCCTGCGCGGCATCGCCTTCGTCATCAGCCGTGCCGAGAGCATCCTCGTCCCCACGCCGCTCACTTCGGTCGCCAAGGCGCCGCTCGGGCTGGGAACGGCGCTCTATCCGGTCCCGCTGCTGTGCATGTTGCTGGTGACGATCGCCGGCGGTGTGTACCTGTCACGCACCGTCGCCGGCCGCCACATCTTCGCCATCGGCGGCAACCCCGAAGCGTCGCGTTTCTCCGGACTCAACGTCTCGCGCATCACGCTGGGCGTCTTTGTGCTGTCGGGGCTGGCCGCCGGCGGCGCCGCATTTCTCGGCGCTGCCTTCTACGGCTCGGCAACCTCGTCAGACGCCAACGGGTATGAGTTGTATGTCGTGGCCTCGGCCGTCGTGGGGGGCGCGTCACTGTCCGGTGGCAAGGGGAGCGCGCTGAGTGCGATGCTCGGCGCCCTGCTCATCGTCACCATGCGCCAGGCGATTCGCACGTTGCACCTGGACCAGAACTACGAGTGGATCATCATCGGCACGGCGTTGATCGTGGCGGTGGTGCTCGACCAGCGCGGGTGGAAGCGGCTGGCCGAGAAGCTCTCGGCCCCGGCCTGATCTCCAGCGTTTTTCGTCTCCCTCTACCTCGATTGCCATGTCCCTGCTGAATTCGTGGATGCGCCAGGCCTCGCGCCCGGCCCTTGCAGCTGCAGCGTTCGCCCTCGCCGCCTGCGGTGGCGGCGGTGGTGAAGGAGGAGCCGCCAAGGGCGATGCCGCGGCGGCCAAGACCTTCACCATCGCGATGATCGCCAAGAGCTCCACCAACCCGGTCTTCCTCTCCGGGCGGCAGGGGGCCGAGGCCGCGGCGGCCGAGCTCTCCAAGGAGCACGGCGTCACGGTCAAGATCGACTGGCTCACCCCGCCTAACGAAGACGGCGCCGTGCAGTCGCAGCGCATCTCGGAGGCCGTCAACTCGGGCGCCAATGCCATCCTCCTCTCGGCCAGCGACGCCGGCAAGGTGCGCGGTGCGGTCAACGAGGCGGTCGATCGCGGTGTCCCCGTCATGACCTTCGACTCGGACGTCCCCGACTCAAAGCGCTTCTCCTTCTACGGCGGCGACGACGTGAAGATGGGGACGCAGGTGATGGAAGAGTTGGCGACGCAGATGGGAGGCAAGGGGAAGATCGCCATCATCGCCGGCAACCAGAACGCCCCCAACCTGCAGAACCGGGTGAAGGGGGTGCGCGAGACCGCCGCCAAGTATCCCGGCATCACCATCGTCGACGCGTTCTATCACGCCGAGACGCCGCAGGACGCGGCCGCCGAGGTGTTGCGCATGAAGAACGCGTATCCCGACGTGAACGGGATCGCCATGATCGGTGGATGGGCACTGTTCACCCGCACCCTCCTCACCGACCTCGATCCCAAGAAGATCAAGATCGTATCGATCGACGGACTCCCCGCGCAGCTGGCGTACATCGAGTCGGGGCTGGCGCCGGTGCTCTTCGCACAACCGACGTACAGCTGGGGCTACGTGTCGGTGAAGACCATCTTCGATCACGTCTACCTCAAGAAGCCGGCGCCGCCGATGGTGCAGATGGAGCTGGTGCGCGTCTCCAAGGACAACCTCGGGACGTGGGCGCGGCAGCTCAGGGATTGGGGCTTCAGCGACGTCGATCCCAAGTACATCGCGCTCGAGAAGTAGGTGAGCGTCGCGCGCGTCCGCTTTCGTGGCGTCACCAAGCGCTTTCCCGGCATGGTGGCGCTGCGTGACGTCTCGTTCGACGTCGCGCCAGGGACGGTACACGCCATCTGCGGCGAGAACGGTGCCGGGAAGAGCACGTTAGGCAAGATCCTCGCGGGGCTCCATCAGCCTGACGGTGGCACGGTGGAGCTCGACGGCCGGCCGGTGCGCTTTGCCACCCCGCGCGACGCGCTGGCTGCCGGGGTGGCGATGGTCCACCAGGAGCTCGCCTTTTGTGACAACCTCACGGTCGGCGACAACCTCTGCCTCCGCTCGCTCCCCAATCGCTACGGCTTCGTCGATCACTCGGCGCTGCGGCAGCGGGCGAAGGAGCTGCTCGCAGCCGCCGGCGCCGAGATCGACCCGTCGCGGCAGATGTCGTCGCTCAGCGTCGCCGAGCAGCAGCTGGTGCAGATCGCGGCGGCGGTGGGCGAAGGGGCCAAGGTCATCATCTTCGACGAGCCCACCAGCTCGTTAGGAGATGCCGAGGCCGATCGGCTGTATGCGCTCATCCGCGAGCTGCGCGCGCGTGGCGTGACGCTGCTCTACGTGTCGCACCGCATGCCCGAGATTTTCGCCCTGTGCGACAGCATCACCGTGCTGCGCGACGGGCAGCACGTGGCCACGCAGCCTACCGCTTCACTGACGGAAGCGGCGCTGGTGCGGCAGATGATCGGGCGCGAGCTGGCCGAGTACTATCCGCAACATGCGACCACCCTGCGGGGCGAGGAGCGGTTGCGCGTCGCGCGCCTCACCTCGCCCGGGCGCTTTGCCGACGTCTCGTTCAGCGTGCACGCCGGTGAAGTGGTGGGGCTGGCGGGTCTCGTCGGCGCCGGGCGCTCGGAGATCGCGCAGGCCATCTTCGGCCTCGACCCCAAGGCCAGCGGCGAGATCTTCGTGCGCGGAACGCGCGTGACGATCGGCAATCCGCGCGATGCCATGCGTCACGGACTCGGCTTCGTCCCCGAGGATCGCAAGAAGCAGGGGCTGGTGCTGGGGATGCGCTCGCGCGAGAACGCGACGCTCCCCACGCTGTCGCGGTTTGCCCGTGCCGGCTGGGTGGACGGCAAGGCCGAGCGCGCCGCCGTCGACGCGAGCTTCTCGCGCGTCTCGCTGCGCGCCACCGGGCGCGAGCTGCTCGTCTCGTCGCTCTCCGGTGGCAATCAGCAGAAGGTGGTGCTCTCCAAGTGGCTCACCGCCAACAGCGACCTGCTCATCCTCGACGAGCCAACGCGCGGCGTTGACGTGGCGGCCAAGGCGGAGTTGCACGCGTGGATCGACCAGCGCGCATCGGAGGGGGCGGCGATCCTCCTGATCTCGAGCGAGCTGCCGGAGCTTCTCACGCTGTCGTCGCGCATCCTCGTGCTGCGCGAAGGGAAGCTGCGCGGCGAGGTCACGCGCGAGGAGGCCACGCAGGATGGCCTCCTCCGATTGATGGCTGGCTTGGGTTGAGCACGTCGGGGGCGCGCACGCCCCCGACGACGCACGCCTAACGCCTCACTGTCCGAACCTCGAACACCGGCGCGACCCTTCCGCTCCCCACCGCCTGGAAGCGCACCGTCACCGTCCCCTTCCCCTGCGTGAGCTGCTGGGGAATGGGATAGGTCGCCTTGTAGAATCCCGACGCCGAGTAGTTGGGGACGTGCGGCCCCACGCTGGTGCCATCGACCAAGATGTCGAAGGGGCCAAGCTGCGGCGGGAGCCCCGGCTCCACGAAGTGCGTGATCACCAGCGCCATCTGCGTGTCCCCCTCGACCGGAAGATCGTAGGAGAACCACCCCAGGCCGTTGCGCTGCGTGCGTCCCTCGTTGCGCCCGACGGGGCGGTCGGCGGGGTCGCTGCGATAGTTGGCCTTCTTCTCCGACTCGGTGTCGCCCGCCACCACCTTGGCCAACGTCGCGCGCTCGAGGCGCTCCTCGGCGTCGCGCGCGGCGACGAGCGCGTCCTGCTTCTCCTTGAACTGCTGCTGCGTGAGCAGGTCGAAGTAGACCGAGTAGCGCTTGCGATGCGTGCGATAGAACGGCGCGAGCGCGACCGGCGCCGTGACGCTCGCCCCCGGTGTGTCGCCCGGAATGCGCCCGATGTCGGGGATGGTGAAGTCCCCGGCCTTCCCCGCGGGCTTCACGAAATCGGCGACAGCGCGCGACTCGGTCACCAGCATCGGGACCTTCATCCCCGGTGTTGTCTGCGAGTTCTCGTCGATGTCGGCCAGGCGCGGACCCATGTCGCCCGCCAGCGCCAACGGCCCCCACATGATCGCGGTGACGCGCGGATCGTCGGGGGTCGGCTCCAGGCGCAACGACTTGGGACTCACGATCGAGACCGTGTCGCCTGACTTCCACGTGCGCGTGATGTTCACGTACGCACTCGTCGGTGCCGTCGACTCGTTGCCGATCCCGCCGGCGCGCCCTCCGGCGACGGGATCGCTCAACGTGTTGAACGGCGGCTGTGGCATCGGCGTCCCGTTCACCGCGATCGTGAAGCCGTCCCCCGCCCAGTACGGGCGGCGTACCGCGAGCGTGAAGGTCGCCGGCGCAGGGAGCGTCACCGTCACCGTGGCCGTGTCGCCATCGGGAAACGACGTGTCGAGCGCCAGCTTCGCCTTGGCCAGCGTGAACTCCGCCGTCGATGGGACAAGGAGGTTGAGCCAGATGGTGTCGCGCGATTCGTACCAGACGCCCAGGCCGTGCAGCGCGTGGCTCTCCATCCCCGACCCCACGCAGCAGGTGAAGTCGCGCTGCATGTTCTGGTACTCCTGCTGCTCCCCGCGCCCCACCGGCACCATGTACGACGTGCGCCCGTCGTTAGGGTCGATCGACGCCAGGATGTGGTTGAAGAGCGCACGCTCGTGGAAGTCGGCATACGCCGCATCGGGGCGCAGCGAGAAGAGGCGCCGCGACAGCTTGAGCATGTTGTAGACGTTGCACGTCTCGGCGGCGCGCCCGTCCACGCGCGGGGCCAGCACGTCGGGCGGACCCCAGTACTCGTTGAGCCCGTGCCCGCCGCTGGCGTAGCTGTGGTGCCTGACGACGCGATCCCAGAAGAACGACGCCGCCACGATGTCTTCCATCTCCCCCGTATAGGCATAACGAGAGGCCGAGCCGATGAGCTTGGGAATCTGGCAGTTGCCGTGCTTCCCTGAAAGGTTGTCCTGGTGCCGCTTGAGCGGCTGCGTCATGGCATGGTGCTCGAAGCGATGCGAGAGCTTGAGCCAGCGCACGTCGCCGGTGTCGGCATAGAGGTCGGCGAGGATCTCGTTCATCCCGCCAAACTCGGTGAGCAGCATTGTTTGCACCTGCTCGTCGCTCAGCGGCTTGAGCACCCCCTCGGCCCACGTGGCAAAGCCGATCTCCACCTGCAGCGCCTGCGCATTGCCGGTGTGGCGATAAGCGTCGCGCAGTCCGGCGTAGGTCTTGTGCAGCGTGTACCACGGTGACCAGAGCCCGTTGAGGTCGAACGCGCCGGACTTGATCTCTCCCTTGGACAGCCGCGCGAATGCCTCGCGCAGTCCGTCGAGCGCTCCCACGTAGCCGTCGCCGTTCTTGCGCTGCACCTCGGCCAGTTCGCGCACGATGTAGTCGGCGCGCTGCTTGAATCGCACGTCGCCGGTGGCCTGATACATGAGCGAGACGCCGGAGAGATGATGCCCCGCGATATGTCCGGTGAGGTTGCGCCCGTTGCCGTCCCACCCGGTGTAGCCCTTGGCCTTGGGCGCGAGGCCGGCGCGCTCGCGGTAGTAGGCGAGCATGCGGTCGGGATCGAGCGCCAGCAGGTACTCGCGCGTGATGTCCTGCGCATGCTTGAGCGGCCCTCCCGTCAGCCGCACGCGGCCAAGCGGGACCGGCTGCGCCTTGGTGATCGCGCGCTCGTGCGCGAGGGCGGCGGTGTCGCGCGGGGGCGCCGAGGCGTCGATCGACGCAGCCGTGGGGGTCGCGGAGGCGTCCGGGGTGGCCGCTGATGCGCCGTCGGGGACGAGCGTTCCCAGCGTGAGCGCGGCCGTGGTAGTGGCGGAAGCCTTCAGGAAGTCGCGACGGGCGGAGTCCATGGTCATGCGCGTGGAAGAGGAAGGTTGAGCCCCACAACAATCCCCCTCGCGACCGCGCCGGGCAAGCGGTAATGTGGCTCCCGCCCCCTCACCCCGTCGCCCCATGCGCCTTCCGTTCGCTCCGTCGCGCCCGCTCCTCGTCCTCACCGCGTCGGCCACGCTGGTGATCGCGCCGCTCGCCACAGCCAGGGCCCAGCGATCGTTCGCCACCTCGCTCACCATCGGCACGGTCGACTCGATCTACTCCAAGGCGGTCAAGGAACAGCGACCCTACCTGGTCTATCTCCCGCCGTCGTACAAGGACACGACCTACACGCCGCAGCGCTACCCGGTGCTCTACCTGCTGGACGGCGACGCGCACTTCCATTCGGTCACGGGGCTGCTGCAGATCCTCGGCACGGGGGTCAACGGGACGTTCGTTGTCCCCGAGATGATCGTCGTCGCCATCCCCAACACCAACCGGATGCGCGACCTGTCACCGACGCAGGTCACGGCCGGCTTCGACGGCAAGCCCGATACGACGCTCAAGGCAACGGGAGGGGGCCCGAATTTCCTCTCGTTCATGAAGAACGAGCTGATCCCGCGCATCGACTCGACGTATCGCACTGCCCCGTATCGCATCTTCGTCGGGCATTCGTTAGGCGGCCTGATGGCCTTCTCGGCGCTGTACACCATGCCCGAGGTGTTCAACGCCTACATCGCCATCGATCCCTCGCTCTGGTGGGACAATCGCCGCCTGCTCAAGGACGGGCCGGCCTTCTTCTCCAAGCCGACGGTGCCGGGGCGCACGCTGTTCGTCGGGCAGGCCAACACGCTCGTCGCCAGCGACACGGCCGACAACCCGCACTACAACTCGATCATCCGCATGAACGCGCTGATCGAACGCGACAACAAGGCCGGGGTGCGCTACAACTTCCGTTACTATCCCAACGACAGCCACGGCTCGGTCCCGCTCATCGCCGAGTACGATGCGCTGCGCTTCATCTTCGACGGCTACTCGCCCGACCTGATGCGCGCCCTCGAAGACCCGAGCTATGTGAAGGCGCACTACGAGAAGGTCTCGAAGATCATGGGCTACACCGTGCTCCCCCCCGAGGGGACGGTCGACCTGCTCGCGATGATCGCGATGGGGCGCGACAAGGCCAAGGCCAAGGCGCTCTACGAATTCAACACGCAGCTCTACCCGCGCAGCGCGCACGCCAAGGCGGCGTTGCAGCGGGCGACGGCGGCGACCAGCGCGAAGTAGCGGCGCGTGTCAGCGGCGTGAAGTAGCGGCGCGGCGCGCGGACGCGCGCGTCAGGCAGGGGGCGCCAGCCGCTCCAGCATCGCCGCCATCTGCTCGCGCACGACGTTCATCCCCTTGAGCGGCCGGATCATCACCTTGAAGTCGGTGATCCGGCCGTCGTCGTTCCAGTGGATCATGTCCACGCCGTTCACGGTGATCCCGTCGATCTCGACCACGAACTCCAGCACCGCGTCGCGCGCGCCGACCACCTCGCGCACGTAGCGGAAGGTTCCGTTGAGGAAGACCTGCAGGGCGGCGCCGAGGTACTTCATCGCGAGCGCCTTTCCCACCTGCGGCGTGTGCACCACCGGCGAGTGGAAGGTGACATCGTCGGCGAGCAGCGCGCCTAACGCCACGGGGTCGTGTCGCTCGACCACGGCGTGCCAGGCGGAGACGGTATCGAGCATCGAACGGGACTCCTGTGGTGGACCTGCGCCAGCGACGGCCGGGAACGGGAGCACGTCGCGCGTTCCGCCAGCTTAGCGTTCTGGTGACCGATGCACCACCGCCCGCCAACCTACGAGCTGCACGACAGCATCGAGCACCCCGCCTTGTGACGCGCCCAGTCGGGACGGCGCGCCGCGTACCGCTCACGCCCGGGCTGGTCGTCGTACGGCCGGCGCACGAGATCGAGCAACTCGTGCACCCCGCTCCCGTCGCCCGACTCCGCCCGATCGATCGCCTCCTGGGCGAGATAGTTGCGCAGCACATACTTCGGGTTCACCGCGTGCATGCGCGCACGTCGCGCCGACGCGGTCGATCCGTCGCGCGCCACGCGCGCATGCCAGCGCCGCAGCCACCCCGCCAGCGCAGCCTGATGCGCCGTGCGCTTGGTCTCGTCATAGAACACGTCGCCCAGCCCCTCGACCAGCGCCGCGTCGTCATCGGGGAGCGCGTCGTCCAGCTCCGCCAGCGCGCGGAAGAAGTTGGTGTAGTCCATCTCCGCCGACTGCAACAGGCGCAATCCGTTGTCGGCGATCGCCTCGTCGCCGTCGCTCCACTTCTCGATCCCGAACTTGGCGGCGATCATCGCGGCGTAGCGCTCGGTGAAGGTGTCCACGTAGCGATCGAGCCCCGCCTGCAGCGGCGCGTCGCTGTCGAACAGCGGCCGCAGCGCGTCGGCCAGGCGTTCGATGTTCCACTGCGCAATCGCCGGCTGCTGCGCATAACGATAGCGGCGCCCCGACGCGTCGGTGGTGTTGGGCGTCCAGTGCGGATCGAAGTTGTCCAGCCAGCCGTACGGCCCGTAGTCGATCGTGAGCCCCAGCACCGACATGTTGTCGGTGTTCATCACGCCGTGCACAAAGCCGACGCGCAACCAGTCGACCATGAGGCGCGCCGTACGTTCGCAGACCTCGGCGAACCACTCCACCCGACGAGCGGACACGTCGTCGATTCGCGCGAGGTGCGGAAAGTCGCGATCGATGGTGAAGTCGACGAGCCGCGCGAGCAACGCCAGCTCCTGGCGTGCCGTGAGAATCTCGAAGTTGCCAAAGCGAATGAATGATGGCGACACGCGACAGACCACGGCCCCGGGCTCCAGGCGTGCATTGCCATCGTAGAACATGTCGCGCATCACCGGCTCGCCGGTGGTCACCAGCGACAGTGCGCGGGTCGTCGGCACGCCGAGGTGGTGCATCGCCTCGCTGCACAGGAACTCGCGAATCGACGAACGCAACACGGCCCGCCCGTCGGCCGTTCGCGAGTACGGGGTGGCCCCCGCCCCTTTCAGCTGCAACTCCCACCGTTCACCGGCCGCGTTCACCACCTCACCCAGCGTGATGGCGCGACCGTCGCCGAGCTGTCCGGCCCAGCTGCCAAACTGGTGCCCGCCGTAGCAGGCCGCGTACGGCTCCATCCCCTCCAACAGCGCGTTGCCGCCAAAGACCTCGGCAAAGCGCGGTGAGGCGACCTGTGTCGCGTCGAAGCCGACCAGCGCCGCCACCTCCGCCGCGTGCGCCAGCAAGGCGGGCGCGGCGACGGGCGTGGGGCGCACCGGGCTCCAGCAGGCCCCGTGCACCTGACGGCGATGCGGTGAGCGCTCCGGGTCGCCGGGAAGCTCGCGCACGAAGCGGTTGTCGAAGACCAGCGCCGTCATTCCGCCCCTATCGCGAAATCATCTTGCGATTGCCGAACCACCGCCGCGCCGCGCGTGAGCGCGAAGTACACGCAGACGCCGCTCACGAGGTGCATGACTTCCGTCGCGGCGACCGTCGTTGCATTGAACGTCGTCGCGCCTTCCATGTAGGGGGCGTACGCGGCGCTGAGCGGGCCAAAGGCATACACGACGAGCACCACGACCGTCAGGACGAAGAAGCTGCGTAGCGGGCGCGGGGCCCAACGCCCGAGCGCAGCGTAGACGGTGCCGCCAGCGACCGCGCCGGTCACGCTGAACAGCGCCACCTCACGCCAGCCGATCACCATGTCGCCCACTCGCATCCCCACCCACCAGACGAGCAGGTTGAGTGCGGTGCTGACCGCTGCCGCCGCGGCCACCATCACCGGGATCTGCGCGAACGCCACCGACGAAGACACCGCACCAACCGGCAATGCGCCCGGACGCGTCACCGGCGCACGCGCGGGCGGGGCGATCGGCCGACCAGTCGTCGAGGGGTTCGTTTCATCGATCAGATCTCGCCCTTGCGCGCGAAGTCGGCGAGCGCTTCCCCGGCGCGGAAGGCGAGCGCCATGATCGTCATGGTCGGCTGCCCACGCCCTGAGGTCACCAGGCTGCTCCCATCGCAAATGAACAGGTTGCGCACGTCGTGCGTGCGGTGAAACCGGTCAATCACGCTCGACTTCGGATCGTTCCCCATGCGGCACGTGCCTAACAGGTGCGCCGCCGAGGTGGACACGCCGACCGGGAAGTCGATAATCTGCTTCGCCCCAGCCGCCTCGTGGATCTCCCGCGCCCTCGCCTGCATGAAGCGCGTCATCTTGAGGTCGTCCTCATGGTCGCGATACGTGACGCGGATCGCGGGGAGGCCGTGCTCGTCGGTGACCTTGGAGTCGAGCGTGATGGTGTTGGACTCCACCGGGAGCGACGTGGTGTGTCCCATCACCGACATCTGCCGAGTGAAGTTGTGGGCGAGGAAATTCTTGTATTCGCTCCCCCAGTTGCGCTGCCCCGGCACGCCACCGGCGTATCCCCAGAAGATCGGGAGCGTGAGGTCGGCGCGCGCGTCGAGCCCACCGCCACCGTAAAAGCCGCGCTTGGGATCCGAATCGTACCAGTCGAGCGCGATGCGGGTGACTTGCACCCCCTTGTACTCGTTGAGCGGATGCTCGTAGAGCCCGGGGACGATCGCGCCGCCGTTGAACATCAGGTGCCGCCCCACCATGCCTGACGAGTTGGCGAGCCCCTCGGGAAAGAGGTTGCTCTTTGACATCAGGAGCAGGCGCGGCGTCTCGGCGCCGTTGCACGCCAGCACCACCGCGCGCGCGCGTTGCAGCTGCTCCTTCCCCTGGGCGTCGAAGTAGATCACCCCGGTGGCGCGCCCCTTGGCGTCCAGCTGCACCTTGCGCACCTGGCAGTTGGCCCGCACCTCGCACCGCCCGGTGCGCTCGGCAATCGGGATCATCGTCGCCAGCGTCGAGCTCTTGGCGCCGAACTCGCAGCCGTATCCCATGCAGAAGCCGCAACTCTGGCAAGCGCCGCGCCCGTTGTGCGGCCGCGACAGGATCGCCATCGGCGCCGGATGCGGATGCCACCCCAGCTTGCGCGCCGCACGCTCGAACAGCACCCCCGACGACTTCACCGGGAGCGGCGGCACCGGATAGGGACGCGAGCGACGCGGCTCTCCCCACGCCCCCGCCTGCCCCGAGACGCCCACCTCCCAGTCGACCTTGGTGTAATACGGCTCGAGCTCGTCATAGCTGATGGGCCAGTCCACCAGCGAGGCACCGGCGACGGCGCCTAACCGCGAGCGCTCGTTGAAGTCCACCGGGCGAAAGCGCCAGAAGTTGGCGGTGAAGTGGACGCTGCTCCCCCCCACCACCTGTGCCGCCCAGATCCCGCGCATGTTGTCGCTCCAACTCGCGATCGTCGCCGCCTGCTTGGCGTGCTCGCGCCACGTGACCGGCGTCTTGAAGCCGATCTCGTTCTGGAAGAGGTAGCGATACTCGTCGTGCGCAAACTGCTCGGGACGCAGGCGAGGGCCCTTCTCCAACACCACCACGGCAAAACCCTTCGCCGACAGCTCCTTGGCCATCACCCCGCCGGCCGCACCAGAGCCGACGATCACGAAATCAACGACGGTCGAGGGCGAGTACTTGACGCTATAGGATTGCGGCATCGCCTAACGCCCCCTCGCCGCTTCGGCATCGTAGTAGCCAAACGGCGCCTTGTACGACGCCTTGTGTTCGAAGCCGATCAGCTTCCACCCCACGTGGTCGCGGTTCCCGCCGTGCGCCGGGTCGCCGAACATCCCGACCATCGTGGCAAAGCGCATCGCCTGGAAGAAGGCCCCCTTCTCGATGTCGAGCAGGATGGCATCCTGGTCGGCGGCCGCGAGCGTCGCGAAGCTCTTCGTCCCCGGCTTGCGCCTGGCGGTTCGCCGCTGGAGGTCGACGATCCCCGAGCGCACCATCGGAAGCGCCGACTTGGCTTCGGCACCCAGCACACGATCGATGAAGTAGATCACCCCGGCTTCTGTCGCGCCCGGCGTGTCGGTCGTCGGCATGATGCGCGACGCCACCGCCGACAATTCGGCCGCCTCGTCAGGCGTGAGCGTGCGAAAGGGAGGGGGCGGAGATTGCCGGACCGCGTGGGCCGCGTGGGCCAGCGCATCCTCGATCAGGGCGAGGTCCAGCGTGAGCCATGCGGCGCCAACACCAGCCGCACTGGCGAGCAACGAACGACGGGAGATCGTCATCGGCGAGGGGGGAGTCGATGGACGCACCACACCCCGGAACGGGGCCCCCCAACAGTGGCGAGCGGGAAGACGCCGTCAAGGCGCTCCCGCGCCAATCACCGACTACCGGAAGCCGAGTCGCCCGGCGGAGGTCGACGGAGCAGGGAGCGCCTCGCGCATGAGTCCCTCGAGCGCGAGCGACACCGTGGGACATTCGAAGCGCAGCGACTCCAGCCATTCGCGTCGTGCCTCGCCCTCCAGCCCCACCACGGTCTCCAGCAGCGGCTTGAGCGCAATCCGTACCTGCGGACTCATATCGGTCATTCTCCGTCCCCTTGTCGTCAGTTCTGCAGACGGAAAAAGCGCGCGAAAGACGACACGTCGAATTGCCCCGCGCGGTTGCTGCACCATCTTTCCCCTACACCCGCGCCCGCCGTGGCACGAGGTGCGAAGCGAACGACGAATCACCACCGCCCCCACCCTGCGTGACTTCCCCCATCGACGCGCTCAACACCGCGCTCGCCGGCCGATACGTGATCGAGCGCGAAGTCGGCGCGGACGACTTGCGCACGATCTATCACGCCCGCGATGTGCGACTCGAGCGCGACGTGCGGCTCTCCGTTGTCCGCCCGTCGCTCGCTGCCACGCTCGGCGCGGCGCGCTTCCTGAACGTGACCGCGCGCCTGGGGCGCGTGCGACATCCGTGGGTCACGCAGTTCATCGAGGCAGGCGATCACGACGGGACGCTCTGGTTCGCCACCACCGCCCCCGATGGCGAGTCGATTCGCGAACGCCTCACGCGCGATGGCGCCCTCCCCATCGACCAGGCCATTCGCCTCACGCGCAGCGCGGCGCAGGCGCTGCAGTTCG
Source organism: uncultured Gemmatimonadaceae bacterium (assembly GCA_964560345.1). Taxonomy (GTDB): domain Bacteria; phylum Gemmatimonadota; class Gemmatimonadetes; order Gemmatimonadales; family Gemmatimonadaceae; genus SCN-70-22. The sequence goes on along the minus strand of CAZLLP010000006.1, from coordinate 67,936 downwards.
TGCACGAGGAGAAGTTCGTCCACGGCGCCCTGACCACCGACAACGTCTTTGCCACGCGCGACGGCGACGTGGCACTTTGCGATGTGGGGCTCGCGCAAACGCTGGCCCCTGACACCGCGACCGACGCGCGAGGGGATCAGCGTGCGCTGGCGGCTATCGCGATCGAAATGCTCACGGGGGCGCCACCGGTCAGCGAGGCGAACGGCGCGTCAGTGCGCGCGCGTCGCCCCGACGTGCCGCCGTCGGTCGACGCCGCGCTGCAGCGCGCATTTTCGACCGACCCGACGCAGCAGTTTGCCTGCCCCGCCGACCTCGAACTCGCCCTGCGTCCCCCTAACGAGGGGCCCAAGCGCGGCCTCTCCCTCACCACCAAGCTGATCGGCGGCCTCCTGATCCTGATCATCCTCGCCGTGTCGGCCGTGGGGCTCTTCATGGTCGCGCGCGTCGCCGCCGACGGCAACAAGCCGGCCGTCGAGGGCAACAGGCCGGCCGCCGAGCCGATGGCGACGCCGCGTTAGGTGACCGCGATGGCGACGCCACGTTAGGCGTCGTCATCGTGTACCACACCCGTTAGCGCGGCTCGGGCGGGGGCGAGTCCGGACGTTGCCCCTGGCGGCGAATCGCCGTCCCTGGGCGCGCCCCGGTCCCTGCCCCGTCGCGCCACACCTCGCGCCCATTCACCCACACGCGCGCGATCCCCACCGACGTGAGGTGCGGCTCCTTGGTCGTCGCGCGGTCGGCCACCGTGTTCGGGTCGAACAACACGAGGTCGGCGTACTGTCCAGGGGCAAGCGTCCCCCGTCGCGTGAGCCCGACGTGCTGCGCCGAGAGGCTCGTCATCTTGCGGATCCCTTCCTCGAGCGACATCACCTTCTCGTCGCGGATGTACTTGCCCAGCACGCGCGGAAAGGCGCCATACCCGCGCGGGTGCGCGCCGTTGAGCCCACCGTCCGAGCAGACGTTGGTGTGCTCCCAGCCCAGCAGCGTCGAGATGTCGCGCTCGTCCATCGATGTGGCGACCACGTTCTCCACCGTCTCGCCGTCACCCGTCCCCGACTTCTCGCGCGCGGCGCGCATCGCCTCGGCGTCGCGAATGAGCGTCATCAGCGTGACCGCGGGCGCCTCGTTGCGCTCCTTGGCAATCTCGGCCACCGTCTTGCCGGCGTATGACGTGTTAGGCGCGTAGGCGCCGAGCAGCAGCCCTTCGGGCTTGGCGATCTCGCGCAGGATCTTCTCGGCCTCGGCGCGGTTGTCGAAGTCGCGCTTGGGAAAGAGGACCGTGAGCGTCGACTGCCAGTAGTGGTAGGGATAGATGTCGGCGGTGATGTCGACGCTGTCGGCGCGCGCGCGCTCGAGGACGCGTCGCAGCGAGTCCGCCTGCCCCCACAGCGGGACCATCGCCAGCTTCACATGGCTGATCTGCACCGGGAGCTTGGCCTCGCGACCGATCGTGATGATCTCGTCGATCGAGTCCCAGAACCAGCGATCCTCGCTGCGGATGTGGCTGATGTAGCGCGTCCCTGCCGCCGCCGCGACCTTCGCCAGCCGCAACACCTCGGCGCGGTCGGAGTAGATCCCGGGGTCGTATTCCAGCCCGGTGGAAAGGCCAAAGGCACCGGCGTCGAGTTCGCGCTGGAGGAGCTTGGCCATCGAGTCGACTTCGGCGGGGGTCGCCGTGCGCTTGAAGTCCTTCCCCATCACCGCGTCGCGAATCGACCCGTGACCGGCGTAGTAGGCGACGTTCACGACCGTCCCCTTGCGGTCGAGCGTGTCCAGCGCCGCGCCTAACGGCATCGGGTGCCCGCCGTCCTGTCCGGCGATGATGGTGGTGATCCCCTGGCTCACCACGGCCCTTGCATCGGGCGAATCGGCCAGCCCCGACGCGTGGTGCGAATGCGTGTCGATGAAGCCCGGCGCCAGGACCATCCCGCGTCCGTCGATCACCGAATCCCCCGGTGCCGGGGCCACCTCCGACCCGACGTCGGCGATCGTGTCGCCCACGATGCGCACCGCCCCGCTGCGAGCGGCGGCGCCGGTGCCATCGATGAGCATGACGTTGGTGATGGTGGTCGCGGCCGCGGCGGGAGCGGACGCCGGCGACTTGGCGCAGGAGGCGGCAGCGACCGGGAGGAGCGCCGCGGTGGCGATGGTTGCGAGGGTCGTTCGCACAGGGTGAGGTCGAGAGCGAGACGTGACAAGGCGCTGGACTTCGCGCGCGCGGATCGCGCCCGGGGAAACTGTCGCCACGCTCCGCACTACGCCACGCGCGTCATCCCCCCGCGATCGCCCCCACCACCATGTAGGGCTCACGCCCCGCCACCACCGGCGCCGGGAGTTCGGTGTCCGGTGGATCGTGCGAGAGGTCTTCCTCGCAGGCAAAGAAGCGGAGGAAGGGGCGGCGCTGCTGCGTGACGTGATCGCGAATCGTCCCCCGCAACACGGGGAATCGCGTCTCCAGCGCGTTGAGCACCGCGCGCTGCGTCACCGGTCCCTCCACCTCCACCGTCACCTCCTCGCCCACCTTGGCCAGGTTGCGCAGGTGGTAGGGAAGGACGACGCGAATCGTTAGGTGACTCACGGCAGCGTCTGCACCTCCACCGACAGGACCGACGGCAGGTTGCTGGCGATCGCCGACCAGTGGTCCCCGCCGTCGGGCGACATGTACACCTGCCCGCCGGTGGTGCCGAAGTAGACGCCGCACGGGTCCAGGCGGTCGATGCTCATCGCGTCGCGCAGGATGTTCACGTAGCAGTGCTCCTGCGGCAGGCCGTTGGTGAGCGCCTCCCATTCGGTGCCGCCGGTGCGGCTGCGATAGACGCGCAGCTTTGCATCTGGCGGATAATGCTCCGAGTCGCTCTTGATCGGGATGACGTACACCGTCTCGGGGTCGTGCGCGTGCACCTGCACCGGGAATCCGAAGTCGCTCGGCAGGTTGCCGCTGATGTTCTGCCACGTGTCGGCGCCGTTGTCGCTCCGCATCACGTTCCAGTGCAACTGCATGTACAGCCGGTCGGGGTTGGCCGGGTTCATGGACAGGTTGTGCACGCAGAAGCCGACTTCGGCGTTGGGGTCGGGGATGTACTTGGAGGTGAGCCCCTTGTTGGCCGGCGCCCACGTCTCGCCGCCGTCATCGGTGCGAAAGACCCCCGCAGCCGAGATGGCAATCCATATCCGCTTCGGATTGGTAGGGTGCAGGACGATCGTGTGCAGCCCCATCCCACCGGCCCCCGGCATCCAGTGAGCGCCCGAGCCGTGCTTGCGCAGCCCCGACATCTCGACCCACTCCTTGCCGCCGTCGGTGGTGCGGAACAGCGCCGCGTCCTCGACGCCGGCGTACACCGTGTCGGGGTCGTGCAGCGACGGCTCCATGTGCCACACGCGCTTGAACTCCCACGGATGCGGCGTCCCATCGTACCACTGGTGCGTCCCGGCGACGCCGTCGTAGGTGAACTGGTTCCCCATCGTCTCCCACGTCTTCCCGCCGTCGCTCGAGCGCTGGACGATCTGCCCGAACCAGCCCGAGGACTGCGACGCGTAGATGCGATCGGGATCCACCGGTGACCCCTTGAGGTGGTACATCTCCCACCCCCCAAAGTGCGGGCCGGTCACGTTCCAGCGGTCGCGCGTCCCGTCCGATTCCATGATGAACGCGCCCTTCTTCGTGCCGACCAGGACTCGTACTCCACTCATGTCGAAAACCTCCGAGGGGGCGCCGGGTGAGGGGCGGCGCGCGTCGATGGATGTGCGGCGAACTCGCTAGCGATGTGCTGCCGTGTGGGTTGGACTCCGCTTCGCCTCGCAACTCATCGCTCAGCTCGAAAGCGGCCGCGCGCGGGGTCGGGGCGTTGACGGCGACGAGGCATCGGCGCGCGAAGCCTTGACCAACGACGAGGGGGCGGTCATGCGCCACGCGTCCTCGAGGAGCTCACGCAGCGTGTCGCGCGGGACGGTCGCCAGCGTCACGCCGACCCACCGCCCGCCCCAGACATTCCGATACGTCTCCGGATCGCTCGCCACGAGCACATCGAGGTTGGCCGGAGCGATCTTCATGTTCACGACCGCCCGATCATTGGGCAGCGTGGCGAAGATCTTGTCGGACACGCGCAGGTCGGCGTGCCCCATGTGCGCCCCTTCGTGCACCCCAGGAAGGGCGAGTGCCATGCGGCGTACGTCGGCGTGAGTGAGTCGGCGGGGAGGCATGGAAGGGCGCGCGATGGGAGAGGCGGCGGAAATCTCCCGCAATCATCGAGCACCCCGCTGGTCGCGTCAATGCTGCACGGGCCGGCCTCGCCCATCCCAACAGCGGCGCTCGAGCGAGCTCGAGCGCCGGTCGGACCCGTCGTGCGAGTCGTCGCTACGCCGCCACCTTGGCGATCTGCACCCGCCATACATCCGGCCCCTGCTCCAGGTACGTCCATCCGAACGCGCCCTGATGCTCGGCCTCGAACTGGTAACGCAGCGGCTTGGGATCGTGATCGTTGACGAGGACGAACGATTCGCCGGGTGTCAGCGCCGCAAACCGTTGGAAGATCGTCGGATGCTTGTCGCGCGGGGGGATCACGCGAACGTCGAGCGTCTGTGTATCGGTCATGCTGAAGTCACTCCTGAAGTGAGGGAAGTCATGCCTCGGTCGGTGACGGCCGGCGGATGACGAGATGCACGCGGTCCGGCGCCACAGGGCGGACCTCGTACGTGAAGCCCCGCTCCGCAAGTTTGGGAAGCAGGAACTGCGGGACGCGCACGTTGACCTGCACGAGCGTGCGCCCCTGGGGCAGCGCCTCGAGCGCTGCCAGTGTGTGAGCCAGCGGCTCGGGTGGTTCCATCTCGCGCACGTCCAGCACGGCGACATCGGGATAGAACCAGACGCGCCAGTCGTCGGCGGCGAGCCGTTCGGTGTGGTGCGCAAAGCCTTGTTTGGCCATCACCGCGTAAAGCGGCATCGGCTCGAAGATCGCGCGGATCACCAGCGCCCCACCCTCGGGCACCTCGCGCCGCGCCGCCATGATGCGCGCGAACGGCTCCTGGCCGGCCCGCAACTCCTCGCGCACGTCGGCCTCGATGACGTGTGCAGCGTCCACCACCTGCAACGCCAGTGGAAAGGCCTCGTCCAGGACGTTCACCATGTGCCCTCCGTGATCATGCCGGGAAACCATGCCGGCTCCCAGACGAGAATCGGTTCGACGTGTGCAATGCCGGGGACGTACGAGACGGCCTGCACGATGCCGTTTGTGATGTGCGCTTGCATGGGACAGCCACGCGTCGTGAGTGTGAAGGTGACCTTGGCGACATCCCCCTCGACCGCGACGTCGTAGATCAGCCCCACGCTCACGATGTCGAGCCCGATTTCTGGGTCGATCACGGTGCGCAGGGCGTCGCGAATCACGGCCTCGGAAGGCGACGAGGGCGACATCACGCCGCGCTCTCGCCGGCGCCCCGCCCTGTCGCCGCGACAGGCGCGACGTCCGTCGTGCGCGCTTGGCCAGCGGGCGCCGGTGTGTCCAGCTGCAACGCGTGCCGCACGCGGGCGGCAACGTCGCGCATTGCCACGGCAATCTCGGCGTTCGGCGCGTCGACCATGAGCGGCCTGCCGGCGTCAGCGCCTGCAACCGCCGACGCCTCAAACGGCAACTGTCCAAGCAGCGGCACCCCCGTCGTGCGCGAGAGTTCAGCAGCGCCGCCGCTCCCAAAGGGGTGCGAGCGCCGCCCGCACGCGCACGACGCGTGGCTCATGTTCTCCACCACGCCGAGCACGGGGACATCGAGCGTACGAAACATCTGGATCGCCTTCGCCGCTTCCAGCGCGGCCAGGCGCTGCGGTGTGGTCACCACGATCGCGCCGTCAACCACGACCGACTGGGCCAGTGAGAGCGGGACGTCACCCGTCCCCGGCGGAAGATCGACGACGAGGACATCCACGTTGGGCCACACCACCCCGCGCGAGAACTGCGTCACCGCCTTCCCCACCATCGGCCCGCGCCACACCGCCGGCGACTCGGCGCCGAGAAAGAAGCCGAACGAGACGACGGAGAGACCGTGCGCCTCGAGCGGAATGATCTGCTTCTGCGGCGTCATCTGCGCGCGGAACGCCCCATCTTCCAGGCCCAGTAACACAGGGACCGAGGGGCCGTAGATGTCGGCGTCGAGCACTCCGACCGTGAGCCCCGACTGCAACAGCGCCAGGGCGAGATTCACCGCCACCGTGCTCTTCCCTACACCGCCCTTGCCGGCCCCCACCGCGACGATGCGGCGCGCCCCGGGCAGCCGACCCTGTCGCGCCCACGGATCGCGCTCCACCGGCTTTCGTTCCGGCGTCAGGAGCTGAATCTCCGTTCGCAGGGCGCCCGCCTCGGCCAGCCGCGTGGTGATCGCCTCACGCAACAGCCCCGGCACGTCCTCGCGTTCTGTGGAGAGCGTGAGCGAGACGTGCACCCGATCGTTGCGCACCGACACCGATCGCAGCATGCCAAGCGAGACGATGTCACGCCGCAACCCCGGATACGCCACCTCGGCGAGCGCCGCGCGCACCGCTTCTTCCGTCAACATCAGGGTGCCGCCGTTTCGTACGAGCAGCTGTCGTCGCCTTCGGGGATGTAGCTCACCCGCGTGAGGCGCGCGTCGAGCAACTCGCCCAGGAAGCCGATCTCCGCGCGGCAGGGGATGCGCGTCGCCGACACGAGTTCACGCAGCGGGCAGTGGCACAGCCGAAGGCGCGGCCCGTCGCCCGACTCCTGGATCACCGGCATGAACCCCAACTCGGTGAAGATCCGCGCCACTTCCTCGATGCGCGCGCGCCCCTCCAGATGTGCCACGCGCAACGACACTTCGTCGCGACGCCGGTCGATGTACTGCGTGAAGAAGTCGCGCAGGAGCTGCTCGTTCCCCTGCTGCACCAGGTACGTCCCCAACTCGCGCAGGATCTCGCCTTCGCGCCGCGGGAAGAGGACTTCCGCCGCATCCGTCAGCGCGTACATGATCTCGGGTCGACCGCGTCCGCTGCGCGCGGCGCTCTCGCGTCGCACCAGGTCGCGCGCGACGAGCGCCTTGAGGTGATCGCGGACGGTCTCGATGTTGAGCTCCAGCTCCGCTGCCAACTGGGGGACGCTCGCACGCCCGCGCCGCTTGAGCGCGTCGAGCAGCAGGCGGTGGCTCGGGGTCATGGGTGCGGGCTGCATGAGACCTCCGTCAGTCGAGAATCCGACGCTTGATGTGATCCGCCCGCGTCTCGCCCGGGCGGAGGAAGTTCCAGATACCTAACGCGAACACCGCAACCACGAGCGCCACCGCGCCCCCAACCACCAGTGCCGACACGATGCCCCCCGATGGCGCGGCGGCGTGATGCCCTCCGCTCTCCAGCAACGATGCCGCATCACCAGGCGACCAGTTGCGCACCAGATAGAAGAGCGACCACGCGACCACCAGCAGCAACAGCACCCAGGTCGCGGTCGGAATCGGTGCAGGTGTCTCGGCGCGCGCGGGCTCCCAGTGCTCCTCGTAGCCGGCCCCGTAGGCGTTCACCAGGAGGGAGAGTTTCCCGTCCACCACATCACCATCGTGGACACCATCGATGGCGATCCCGGGTCCGTTACGCACGGTGAAGCTGACGGAGCGCACGCCGCGGCGTCCCGAGCGATCGCGCGCGACAAAGCGCAGCGTGTGCGTCCCGTCCTCGATGCGTGCGGTGTCGAGTTCGAAGCGCGCAGGAGGGATGTGCGTGGCAAACGGTACCGTGTCGTTATCGAGGTAGACCTCGACCAGCGGCTCGTCAGGCATGGCGTCACTTCGCACGGTGGACTCCTCTGGCTCGTACCGTCGCCACGTCGGTGGCCGTCACCAACGGCGCGCGGTTCCCCCAACTGGTGCGCTCGTGGTTGATCACCGCTGCGACGTCCGCGTCGGACAGTGTGGCACCCCACGCCGGCATCGGACTGGTGTAGCGCACGCCGCCGATCACGCTCCCGCTCGCGCCAAACAGGACGGTTTCGATGTGCTTCGCCGGATCGGCCGCCGTGACCACCGGGTCGCCCGCCAGGGGAGGGAAGGTACCAGCAAGCCCGGCGCCGCTCGGCTGGTGGCAGGCGGCGCAGTTGGTGGTATAGACGGCCGCGCCTCGTGCCGCCCACGACCCATCGCCGTTAGGCGCCGCCGCGGTCGTCGCTGCCGGTGTTTCAGCGGCGCGCGTCGCTGCACTGTTGGCCTGGCGCGTTGCACCTGGCAGCGGCGCGCTCTGCAGCGCCAGGAGATATGCCACCAGCGCACGGGCCGATTCCCTGGGCACCACGACGCCCCCCTTGGGTGCATGCGGTGCCGGGATCACGATGGCCGAGTCACCAGCGCTCGCGCGGTCGCGCACCTCGAACATCCACGGGAACGCCGGCATGATGGAGCCCGGGACGACGGCCCGCGGCTGGTACAGGTGCAGGTAGTGCCACACCGCACTCGGCTGTCGGGTCGCGATGTTGGTGAGGTCCGGTCCCGTGCGCCCGGTGCCGAGCACCCGCGGCGTCGCGGTGAATGCGCCAATCGGCTCCAGGCGTGCGTAGTCGCCGGCCACCGAGGCGCGCCCAAACCGCGTCGTGTCCTGCGCCAGCGGACGCACCTGCTGCGTGTGACAGTACACGCACCCCTCGGACAGATAGACCTGCAGTCCGCGCTGCTCGAGCGCCGTGAGCGGGCGCGACCCCGGCGTCGGGATCGCCGATCGCTGCAACCACGCGGCAGGCGCGATCGCAATCACGACGCTCAAGGCGACAAAGCCGGTGAGCACAGTGCCAAACAGCAAGCGATGATTCTCGTGGAAATCGAGCCTCATGCAACGTGCGCCTCCATCGCGGGAGCGGCGACCGCCGCATGCACCTGACGGACTGATACCGGACGCATCTGCCAGAGATTCCAGGCGAAGACGACGTGCGAAGCCAGCATCAGCGTCCCTCCCACCGCCCGGCCGAGCCAGAAGGGGGCCATCAGTCGCACCGACTCGATGAACGGTGCGCCGCTGAGCCAGCTCAGCCCGCGCAGTGTCCCACCGATCGAGAGCGCACCGACATACACAGAGAGACCAACGACCGACAGCCAGAAGTGCAGCCCGATCGCCCCGTGCGACGGCTCGCGTCCGCTCAGGCGTGGTACCAGGGCATACACGCCGCCCCAGATGATGAAGGCGACGAAGCCGTACATCGTGAGGTGCGCGTGGCCGACGGTGAAGTCGGTGAAGTGCCACAGCTCATTCAGCGAGCGAAGCGCCTCCATCGTCCCCTGCATCGACCCCACGAAGTACAGCAGCACCCCGATCAGGATGAACGGGAGCGAGTAGCTGCGGGCAAACGACCGCGTGCTGCCGCGAATGGTGAGGAGAAAGTTCCCTGTCCCCGCCACCACCGGCACCAGCATGCCCACGCTGAAGACAATCGACACCGTCTGCAACAGCCACGGCGTGGGGCTGAAGACGAAGTGGTGCCCGCCGATCATCGTGTAGAAGAGCAACTGCGTCCAGAAGGCGAGGACGCCGAGCGAGTATGAGTAGATCGGCTTGTTGAGGAGCTTGGGGAGGAAGTAGTAGGCCAGCCCGAGCGACATCGGCGTGAACCACATCCCGACCCCCTGGTGCATGTAGTAGCCCTGCACCACCGTGTCGGCGAGCCCGCTCTGTATCCAGGGAACGTAGGCGATCACGGCTAGCGCGATGGTCCACAACAGCGCCGCGAGGATGTACCAGTTGGAGATGTAGATCTCGTGCGTCTCGCGCCGCGCGATCGTGCGATAGAGGGTGATCGCCAGCAGGACGAGCGCGATGGCAAAGAGCCCCATCACCGGCCAGGTGAACTCGCGGAACTCCCCGGCTCCGTTGGTGATGCCGAGCAGGAGTTGCAACACGCCGGCGACAACCGAGGCGTTGATGAGGGCGAGGGCGATCCACGCCAGGCGACGGCTCGCCAGCGCGGTCCGGCAGGTGCGCGGTACCACCCAGAGGGCGAGTCCGAGCATCCCCGGCGACGCAAAGCCCCAGAAGACCACATTCACATGCACGGGGCGCAAGCGCCCGAACGACAGGGCCGGGGCAACGCCGAGGTCGGGCCAGATGAACTTGAGCGAGAGGTACGAACCGACCAGCGTCCCGATCAGGAGCCAGACGGCCGACGTCGCGAGATATGCATAGACCAGTCGCGTGAGCCGTTCGTCGGTGTCGAACCGCTCATCCACCCGGTTCTTGGCCACCGTCAGGGGGCGCGCGACGTGCGCTGAAATCACCGAAGTTGCCACCGCCATTTCCTCTTCCCAGGTCGAAAACGCCCCACCGCAGGGACGGTCCCGCGAGGCGTGAGGAGATTCTGGCCCAGTGGGGTCCTATTGTCAAGGGATATTCCTTGATAATTAAGACGGCCGACCTTTGCCCCGTCACTGTCGATGGCGGAGAGCCGCGGGCGCAGGCACTTTCTCGCCGCCTCCATGACGGAATCCGACTTCATGCCCCGCTCCCTCGCGACGCGCTCCGACGCCCCCCTCGTCCGCCGCCTCGGCCTCATTGCATTGCTCACGTCCGCCATCGTCGCGTCCGGTGCGACGCCGCTCTCCGCACAGTCTCGCCCGACCATCACCGACGACGTGCGCCCCTTCGTGAGCGTCGACGCCCCCGTCGTCGCCCTCACGCACGTCCGCCTCATCGATGGCACCGGCACTCCGCCGCGCGACGACCAGACGGTCATCATCACTGGGTCGCGCATAACGAGTGTCGGTGCGGCGGCCACGACCCCGGTTCCGTCGGGCGCACGCGTCGTCGACCTGTCGGGACATACCGTCATCCCCGGCCTCGTCGGCCTGCACGAGCACACGTACTTCGGCGGGGTCAAGCGCATCACCCAGATGAGCACCTCGGCGCCGCTCCTGTATCTCGCCTTTGGCGTGACGACGGCAATGAGCGCCGGGAGCATGCTCCCGTACCAGGAGCTCAACATGGCGCGCGCGGTGAACGCCGGGCGCCTGCCGGGACCGCGCTTCCTGATCACGGGCCCGTACCTCGACGGCGCCAACACGCGCAGCGGCAACGCCAAGTCGCTCGCCACTCCTGCGGAAGCGGCGCGCACGCTCGCCTACTGGCACGCCGAAGGGGTGCGCTGGGTCAAGGTACAGGGGACGATCTCACGCGCGATGCTCGGAGAGGTCGTCCGTCAGGCGCACGCGCGCGGGATGAAGGTCACCGGGCACCTCTGCTCCGTCACCTTCGCCGAGGCGGCGTCGCTGGGGATCGACGCGCTGCAGCACGGCTTCATCACCAATAGCGAATACGTCCCCGACAAGAAGCCCGACGTGTGCCCGCCGGAGAACATGCGCATCCAGACCGACGTGGACGTCGGGAGCGCCGAGGTGCAGGCGTCGATCAAGGCGCTGGCGAAGACGAAGGCCGCGGTGGTGTCGACGCTCGCCGTGTACGAGACCTTCTCTCCCGAGCGATTCAAGCTCGACACCGCCGCCATGGCGATGCTCGAGCCCGACGTGCGGCGCGAGGTCGAGGCCAACTACGCCAACATCCGCGGGAGCGGGCTGATCGTGAGCCAGAAGCTCCTCGCCAGCATGATGCGCTGGGAGCGCGACTTCGTGGCGGCCGGCGGGCTCCTTGGCGCCGGCTCCGACCCGTGGGGAACCGGCTTCCTCCCCGGCTTCGGCAACATCCGCAACTATGAGATGCTGCTCGAGGCGGGCTTCCCTCCGGCGCAGGCCATCCAGATCCTCACCTTCAACGGCGCGCGCATCCTGGGGATGGAACGCGAGATCGGCGCCGTCACCGCCGGGCGGCAGGCCGACCTCGTGGTCGTGCGCGGCGACCCGACCGCCACACCGCGCGACCTGTACAACGTCACCACCGTCTTTCGCGCCGGCGTGGGCTACGATTCAGGCAAGCTGCGCGCTGCGGCGCGGGGGCTGGTGGGGGTGCGCTAGCCGCTAAAGGCGGGGAGGTGGTTCGATCCGATCGGATCGGACGAATTCGCGCACGGGAGCTTCCAGTTTCGGGTCGTCAACCAACGCTGCGCCGGATCGCCTGATCCGGCGTGGCGGCCAACCCGACGACACGACCTCTGGGAGCCCTCCCATGCAACGCATCAGCCTGACAACCGCCGCCGTGGCACTGGCCACCGCGATCAGCTCGGCCCACCTGGCCGCGCAGGAACACGATGCTCCGACGCTGCACGTGAACCCCCGGTGGCGTGAGTGCTCGTTCCAGCTCTCCTCGTCGCTGAGCAAGGACGCGTGGCGCCAGTTCACCCGCGAGGCAGGACTCGTCACCTACTTCCGCCCGCTGGCCGACGCCAAGCCCATGGGGAAGGGGAAGTTCGAGGTGTCGATGCTCCAGTGGCAGGCGGGCATCGACCATCACGACGACGCCTGGAACGACACGTTCGTCCACCCGGACTCGGCGCACTACCTGTTTGAAGGGTCGCGCCTCAAGATCCCGGGGCTCATGGTGCGCGCCGGCGTGGGTGAGAAGACCGACGTCGGGCTCTACTTCACCAAGAGCCCGGGGGCGAACTACGGCTTCGTGGGAGGACAGGTGCAGCGGAGCCTCGTGGGGGGCGCGTCGAGCGAGTGGGCGGCCGCGGCCCGGCTGAGCTTCACCTCGCTGTACGGCCCGGAGGACCTGGACTTCTCGGTGATCGGATGGGACGTGGTGGCCAGCCGCGACATCCGCCTGACGACGTGGGCCGTGCTCTCGCCATACGCCGGCGTGTCGAGCTACCTGGCGCGCTCGCACGAGAAATCGGCGGTGGTGGCGCTCAAGGATGAGTACGAAGGGGGATCGCAGGTCATGGTGGGGACCACCATCAAGCTGTCGGGAGTGCGCGTGGCGATGGAGTACAATCGCGCAAGCGTCAACTCGGTCTCGCTCAAGCTGGGGTTTGCGAGGTAGGCACGCGCGATCGGCCTGATGCGCATCGTTTGGCCGGAGCGGCGATCCTGTCGCCGCTCTGGCTTGCCCGTCCATCGTCGGTATCTTGCCGGCGATGGCCAGTCTCACGCTCAGTCCGGTCCAACTCGCGTCGGTGCTGGGCGCCCTGCAGGGACTGCTCCTCACGGGGGTCCTGGCAGCCCGGCGCAAGAATCGCACGGCCAACCGTGTACTGGCGGCGCTCATGGGGGCGTTCACGATCTATCTCGCCTCCCCCGTCTACTACGGCGCCGGCATCGTCCAGCACTTCCCGCACTTCTTCGGCGTGGCGTATCCCACGCCGTGGCTCTTTGGCCCGCTCGTGTACCTGTACGCGCTGGCGGCGAGCGATCGCGACTGGCGCTTCACACCACGAACGCTGTGGCACTTTGTCCCGGCCGCGATCGTCACGCTGGCGGGGTCGCCCTACTACCTCATGAGCGGCGCCGACAAGTTGGCGATGCTCGACCGCATGAGCCGCGGTGACCTCCCGTGGCAGCTGGCCATCCTCGACCCGACGAAATACCTGTCGGGGATCGCGTACACCGTCGCGACGGCGCTGTATCTCCGCCGACATCGCCTAACGGTGGAGCAGAACTACTCCAACACCGCGCGCGTGAACCTGCGGTGGCTCATGTCCTTGGCCGCAGCGGGAGCAGCCATCTGGCTCCTTGCCACCGCGCTGCGGCTCACGGAGCCCGTTGGGAGGGTGGGCGACGATCAGGTCGCGCTGGCCATGGCGCTCTTGGTGTACGCCGTGGGCTACATGGGGCTGCGGCAACCGGAGGTGTTCCGCTACGACACGATGGAGCATCCGGTGCCGACCGAGTTGATCGCGAGATTGTCGGCGGTGGGGTCGGGTGCAGCGGTAGACGCAGCGCCAACGGTGTCGATGGACCGGCTGCCTGACGAGTCCGCCCCGGCCGCTCGCTACGAACGATCGGGATTGCGAGACGACGAGGCCGAGCATCTCAAGTCGTCGCTCGTGACGGTCATGGACCGCGAGCAGCCATGGAAGGACAGCGAGCTCACCCTGGCCGACCTTGCCGCGCGACTTGGCAGCACGCCGCACAAACTATCGGAAGTCCTCAACGCGCAGCTCGGGATGACGTTCTACGACTTCGTGAACGGCTACCGGGTTCGCGAAGTGCAGCGGCGCATCGCGGCCGGCGATTCGCGTTCGCTCAAGATGCTCGCACTGGCCATGGACGCGGGCTTCGCCTCGAAGTCGACGTTCAACCAGGCGTTCAAGAAGCACACGAACCAGACGCCATCGGCATACCGACAAACGGGACCGACCGCATGATGTGATGCCGCGAGCTAGCGCGAGCTACAGCGAGCTACAGCGAGCTACAGCGAGCTACAGCGAGCTACAGCGAGCTACAGCGAG
>CAZLLP010000006.1:47406-53530 GCA_964560345.1 uncultured Gemmatimonadaceae bacterium | reverse complement strand
CTACAGCGGCGCACGAAAGATGTCGGTGCTGAGATACTTGAGTCCCGAGTCGACCATCAGGGTGACGATGGTGGCGCTCCGCCCCAGTTGCCGCCCGACCTGGATCGCCGCGAGCACGTTGGCCGCGGACGACGTCCCCGCAAAGAGCCCTTCGTCGCGGGCCAGGCGACGCGCCATCGCCTTGGCATCGTCGGTCGCGATCGGCACGATCTCGTCGAACAGCGTCGGGTCCCAGAGCGGCGGGATGTAGCCGATGCCGACCCCCTCGATCTTGTGCGGGCTCGGCGCCCCTCCCAGCAGGACGCTCGACTCCGCCGGCTCCACCGCCACCGTACGAATCGCCGACGAGTGCCGCTTGAGCGCCGTCGCCACACCGCGAGAGGAAGCGCCAGTCCCCACGCAGTGCACGAAGGCATTCACGGTCCCCTGCGTCTGATCCAGGATCTCCTCGCCCAGCGTGTGGTAGCCGGCGATCGTGTCGGCGTTGTTGAGTTGATCGGTCCAGAAGGTTCGCGGCGCGGCGCTCAACTCGCGCGCCCTGGCAATCATGTTGAGGATGAGCTGCTTCGTCGTGCGCCCCCCTTCACTCGGCACCAGGATGAGCTCAGCGCCGAGTGCCGCCATGTGATCGCGCTTCTCCTGGCTGAACGCGTCGGAGGTCACGATGCGAATCGGATATCCTTTCGCGGCGCACACGAGGGCCAACGACGTGCCGGTGCTGCCGCCGGTGTATTCGACGACCGTGTAACCCGGCTGCAGGCGTCCGTCCGCTTCGGCGCGCGAGATCACCGCGTTGGCCATGCGATCCTTGATGCTCCCGGTGGGGTTTTCCCACTCGAGCTTGACCAGGATCTGCGCGCAGTCGTCAGGCACGACACGTTGCAGCTGGACCATCGTCGTGTTGCCGATCGCGTTCAGGATGTGCCGTTGCATGGAGACCTCGTTCAGGACACAGCGACTTGCTTGGGGGTGATCTTCCCGGCAAACGACTGTACCTCGATCTTCCCGTGCTTCACGAAGAAGGTGTCCGTCCCCACTTCGTAGACCTGGTCCGCCGTCTCGGCCGACCACACGATGAAGCCGTGGTCTTCCTCAACGAGCAGTTGCTGCAGGGAGAAGGAGGCGCCGGGCTTCGCGAACCCGTCGAGCATCTTCACGAACAACTCGCGGATCGCCTCAACCCCCTTGAGCGGGCCGTCGGGGGTGAATAGGACGGCGTCGCGGGAATAGTCGGCGAGGATCCCCTCGAGGTCACCAGCGCCAAAGCGCTCGAGGTGATTGGCAATGACGGCTTTGGTGGAACGCATGGCTGTATCTCCTGGGCGTTGCGACGAGGGGGCGGCGCCACCGGCGGTGGCGCCATGCACGCAACCGGTCTCCCCTCGTCGTGCACGATGACGTTAGGAATGGCGCGAGCCCGTCACCATGATCGCCCTGCCGACTCTCTTGCCCGATCGTCCAGCGCCCAGGCTGAACGCACGTAGCCATGGAACGAGGGGAAAGGTTCCCGACGTTGCGCTTGCCGCCGTTGCGAGCCGTGCGCCCCGCCTACTTCCCCTTCTTGAGCGCGGCCGGCACTGGCGGCGTCGCCTTGGCGAGCGCGGCGGCCTTGTCGTTGTTCTTCTGCGTGGTGTCCTGCTGCTTCTGCCGTTGCTTCGCCTTCGGAGATTTGTCACCCATGGGACACCGCCAGTGATTGCGTGCGCGATGGCGGGAGGAGTAGCCCAGTGTGCGACTCCCGCCTGGGAAGAAGGTACTCGCGGGACGCGCGCGCAGGGCCACGATCACAGCGAAGTGATGAGTCGGGCACTAACATGCGAACAGCCGACGTGACGTTGTCTCCTCGCTCCAGGGCGGTCCGTGTGACCCTTCCAGTTGAACTCGATTCGTTGATCCTTGCCGCGATGGTGCTGCGCGTGGCGCAGCACGCGGAGTGGGATGCGGGGCCGCTGGAGCTGCGTCGCCAGGAGACGGAACAGTGGGCCGAGCAGAACCGATGCGCCGCGATTCTGGCGGCGTCGGGGATCCTGCGCGCCGTACCGCAGGTGGACGTCCTGTCGCTGACGCTCTCGCTGTCGTCGGCGCGGTCGCTCAACATCGGCAACACGCGCGGGCGAGCGCTGCGCGCGCGACTCGTCAACGCTGTCCGCAAGCGTGTGACCTCGACGTGCGATGCCGTCCTCGCGCGACTCGGCGAGGGTGAGCCACCGCTCCGTTCGCCAGGCAACGGCGCGACATAGCGCGCGCCAGGGCGTGAGCAGCGTGCCCTCCGAGACGGAGGACACGCTACAGGCGTTGCCTAACGGTAAAAGACGTACTCCGCCGTGTACGGCACCTTGACCTTGTCGCCATAGGCGGTGCCCGGCGTCGACGGAATGAGCCCGCCCACCGTGTTCACGCGCTGGATGTGCGTCGTCCCTTCAAAGATGCCCGGGCCGCGACTCGAGACAGCCGAGAGCAGGAGCCACGGAATCGCGTTCGCGTCGGGCGTACAGCGGTCAGCGACGATGCCAACCACGCCGCTCCCGCTGTTGCTCAGCCAGGTGGGGCCGGCGTAGTGAATGCCCACCTTCCCCTGGCCGCTCGCATCGGCATAGAGATCGGCCTCGGGGCCAATGAACAACCACGCGCTGCCGGTCCACATGTAGTTCTGCGTGCCGATGGCGTAGAGGTGCGCGGAGACGCGCTCGGGGCTCGCGACGGCGAGGTTCGAGCAGCTACCGAGTTCGACGCCACGCGCGACTTCCGTGAGTGAAGGCGCGGCAGCGGGACGTGCGGCATTGGGGCGCACAGCGCCACCGGCATCGCATGCGACAATCACGACGGGGAACAACAGGGCGGCCAGCAGCCGGAGCTGCCGGAATGGGGCACGAGTGAACATGGGAGGATCTCCGAGGGGAGGCGACATGGACCGCGTGCTGGGTCCGTGTATCGGCCCGCCGCGCGTCCTGGTACTGGCAGTTGCGCGGCTTTTGGGCAGAAGCGGACATGCGATCATCGCCGCCCCCATCGCCCCTCGGAGTGACCGCGGACGGTCAGTGACGCGCTAGAGCGCCCCCTGCTCCCACGGCCCGCGAATCGCGAGCGTCATCCCGACGTCGCGCCCGGCGTCGGTCGTCGAGCCCATGATGTTCACGAACAGGATGCGCCCGTCGGGGCTGAAACACGCGCCGGCAAACTCGGTGGAGTTGGCGATGTTCTTCGCCACGTCGAAGATGGCACCGTCGCGCGTGAGCCCCCGCACGTACGGGGCCGTGTTGTCCTCGCAGATCACGATGCCGCCGCGCGGGCTCACGGTGATGTTGTCTGGCGCATTGAGCACATCGGCCGACGGCGATTCGAAGACGAGTGTGAGCGTTCCGCCGTCGGCGGAGGTGCTCCCCGGTCGGTAGCGCCACACCTGCCCCAGGCGCGCATCGCCGCCGTTGGTGGCGTGGAAGTACACGCTGCGGTCACCGTACCAGCACCCCTCTAACCGGGAAAAGCGGGCGCCCCCCTGCGTGAAGCCCTGCGCGAAGACGTTGTTGTCCTCGCCCCAGAGCGCCGTCGGGTCGGGATTGCGGATGTCGACCCAACGCACCGGGAGTTCGCGCCCGACCTCCTGCCCGTCGACCGTGTCGAAGTTGTCGCGGCCAACAATCGCCAGCATCTGCAGCGTCCCGCCGGCGCGCAGCACGTTGCGCTCCTTGGGAATGAAGCGGTAGAAGCCGGCGAGCATGCGATCTTCCGTCTCGTAGACGATCCCCGTCAGCGGATCGACCGCGATCGCTTCGTGCACGAAGCGCCCCATCGCCTTGAGCGGGACGGCCTGCACCGCCTGCTCGGCAGACGCCGGGATCTCGAAGATGTAGCCGTGATCCTTCTCCCACCCCATCTGTCGCCCCTCGGTCGTCTCCTCGCAGGTGAGCCACGACCCCCAGGGGGTGGGGCCGCCGGCGCAGTTGATCGACGTGCCGTTGAGCGAGATGAAGTCACGCACCAGCTGCGGCGTCCCGTCGGCCGCCAGGCGCAACTCGAGCGAGGCGACGCACGCGCCCGCGCTGCGGTCGTAGGCCGTCTCGGGTGAGCCCTTGAGCTTGGCCTCTGCCGGGAGATCGCGGTTTTCGTGGTTGCGGATGAGGCGGATGTTGCCGTTGGGAAGCGCGAAGGTCGCCATCCCGTCGAAGGCCACCGGGGTGGGGGTGCCGTCCGACATCGGCGCCCCCGATCGGCTCACCACGGTGTAGCGGAAGCCGGCCGGGAGGGCGAGTTCCGGCCCCGCCGGTGCGAGCGGGCCATAACCGCCGCTGCCTAACGCTGCCTTCCGGATGGGCGATGCCTTGCGGGCCCCCGACAGGTTCACCCCGCGCGAACAGGCCACCAGCCCCGAGAGCGACGGGGCGAGCAGCAGGGCGGACGACTGGCGCAGGAAGTGGCGGCGGCTGGAGGACATGAGTCGCGTTGGGAGCGGTGCGAACGATCGTTCGGCTCCCGGAAGGTGCGCGCGGGATCAGACGCCGGCAACGTCCCGAGCTACCTCACACGGATAACCCCTCCTCCTCCGTTCTTCACGTCCTCGTACCCCCAATCTCCGGCCACGTTGAGCACCACGCTCGCACTCTCACCGGGGGAGATGAAGCCGGTGTCGAACGGCTTGCCGCCGGGAGGGATGAGCGTCGACACGATGCGCGCACTGCAACTGGGGTGCATGTAGGCGCCGTACTTCCACTTGACCGTGACCCCCGCCGGGATCGTCGACGTGGGCGCTTCGAAGAGCGACGGATCTCTGGGGTCGGGTAACGCATAGCAGTCGAAGGCCGCTCCGAAATTGATCTCCACGAAGTCGGCCGGTGTGACGAGGAACGACACTACGTCGGAGGCCCCGGCGACCCTCGCGTAGACCAGGACGGGCGCTCTCGACAAGGTCCGAATGAAGACACGCGCCATCCCTTCCACATCGGTTCGACTCACGGGCAGCGCGGGCGTCAGCGCTGGGTAGTCGAGCAACTCCCCCGCGCCCGCGACAACCTCCCATTGCACGTTCACGTTCGAGACCGCGCCGTACGCGTTCGTGGCTCGCACGGTGAGCGGCTCGTGGAGTCTGCTGCCGGGGAATACCATGAACTCCCCCGGCCCCACACGGTTGAGGACGGTGGGCCCCGCCGTTCGAGGAACCGGCCCGGTCGACGTCGGCCCCGCGTCGCTGCACCCAAGCACCACCACCAACAGGATCGTCGACCACCGCATCATGGCACACCTCCCGCTGCGCGTACTTTGCCAGCCGGACGCCGAGCCGGTTTGTCCGCCGTCTCGTGATTCAGGGTAGACGCCGGCTCTCAACGCGTAGTGCACGCGTGCACAACGCACAACCGCCGCGTCTCATCCAACGGCGCCCGCTCAACATTATATGGTCCGACGCGCTCGTCCAGCATGTGCGCAGCGGGGCCAGCACACTCAGCGGCAAATCGTGCGCAGCGTGCGGCGGGTCCGGCACACTCCGCGGACAATCGCGCACAGTGCGCAGCGGGTCCGGCACACTGCGCGGACAATCGCGCACAGTGCGCAGCGGGTCCGAAACACTGCTCGGCGAATCGTGCTCAGCGCACGGCGCGTTCGACTCACTCCGCGTACAATCGCGCGCAGTGCGCGGCGGGTCCAACTCACTCCGCGGTGAATCTCACACAGCGCGCGACGCGTCCGGCACAGTCCGCGGCGAATCGTGCACAGCGCGCTGCGCGTGCGACTCACTCCCCGGACGATCACGCACAGCGCGCGGCAGGTCCGACACACTCCGCGGACAATCGCGCACAGCGCGCAGCGGGTCCGGCACACTCCGCGGACAATCGCGCACAGCGCGCAGCGCGTGCGACACACTCCGCGGCGAATCATGCACAGCGCGCAGCGCGGCCGACACACTCCGCGGACGGTCGCGCACAGTGCGCAGCGGGTCCGACACACTCCGCGGCAAATCGTGCACAGCGCGCAGCCGGTCCGACTCACTCCGCAGACAATCGCGCACAGCGCGCACCGGGTCCGACTCACTCCGCAGACAATCGCGCACAGCGCGCAGCGGGTCCGACTCACTCCGCGGACAATCGCGCACAGCGCGCAGCGGGTCCGACTCACTCCGCGGACAATCGCGCAC
>CAZLLP010000006.1:0-47306 GCA_964560345.1 uncultured Gemmatimonadaceae bacterium | reverse complement strand
AGCGCGCAGCCGGTCTGACTCACTCCGCAGACAATCGCGCACAGCGCGCAGCGGGTCCGACTCACTCCGCAGACAATCGCGCACATCGCGCGGTGGGTCCGGCACACTCCGCGTCGAATCTCGCACCGCGCGTCGCGCCGCCCTCCGCGCCCGTCGCGCAATCGCCGGAGCCGATGCTCGATCACCACGGAACCGGTCACCGTGCATCGCCCACCCTTGCCAAGCGTGCGCTGTGGTCGGACGTTCAGCCTCGACAATTCGCCGGGCGCCTCCGCGCCACGCCTTCTCACCCCGTCGCCGCACCACATGCGCCGTCCCATCGTCACCGGCCACTTCGCGCTCGCGCTGATCGCGCTCGCACCGCTCGCGCTTCGCGCCCAACGCCCTGCCGCAGCCGGACCAGCGGATTCGAGCGCGCGCTGGGACGTCACCCTCGCCCGCGGCACCACGCGCGACATCGAGTTCACGACGAGCGAAGGGACGTGGATGTCGGTCGACCTCTCACCCGATGGCGCGTGGGTGGTCTTCGATCTGCTCGGCCACGTCTACCGGATGCCGAGTAGCGGAGGCACCGCCGAAGCGTTGACGCAGTCCAGCGGCGTCGCCCTCAACTTCCAGCCGCGCGTCTCGCCCGACGGCAAGACGATCGCCTTCATCAGCGACCGGCGCGGACAGTACAACCTCTGGTTGATGGACGCCGACGGCTCCAACCCACGCCCGGTCTTCACCGATCTCAACGTCGCCGCTTTCGAACCGGCGTGGACGCCGGACGGGCGCTTCATCGTCGTGCGGCGTGCAGCGCGTGGAGCCTTCGGCGGCGGAGGCGCAGCGACCGGGAGCGGCCTCTGGATGTACCACAAGGACGGCGGCGCCGGCGTCTCGCTCGTGTCGGCAGGAGCCGGCGGCGCCAACGCGACGCCGTCGTGGCCCACCATCTCGGGCGACGGACGCTACCTCTACTACCAGGTCGGGATGAACGCCGAGCCGCGCGAGATCCTCGGCGGGACGTTGCAGCTGCGTCGCTTTGCCTTCGAGGGGGGCGACGTCATCGACATCACCAACGGCGAGAGCGGGAGCGCCGCCGCCTCGCGTTTCTCGTCAGGCGGCGCCGCCGCTCCCGAGATCTCCCCCGACGGACGGTGGCTCGCCTTCGCGCGCCAGATCCCCGATGGCACGCTCTCGTTCAAGGGGCACCAGTTCGGCCCGCGCACCGCGCTCTGGCTGCGCGACCTCAGGACGGGGAGCGAACGCCTGCTGATGGATCCCATCGAGCCGATGACCGCCGTCGCCGGCAAGACGCTCGGCATCCTCCCGCGCTACGTGTGGGCGCGCGACGGCAAATCGATCGTGCTCATGCAAGGCGGGAAGATCCGCCGAGTGGATGTGGGGACGGGGATCGTCGCCACGATTCCCTTCACCGCGTCGGTCAAGCGCACGATCTCGCAGATGGCGCGTCGCGAGTTCCGCATCAGCGACGAAGCGCTCGCACCGCGCTACTTCCGGTGGCCGTCGACGAGCGCCGACGGGCGGCGCATCGCCTTCCAAGCCGTCGGCCGCGTCTACGTGCAGGATGGCGCCGCGGGCACCCCTCGCCGCGTGACCTCTGCCAGCTTTTCACCGTTGGAGTTTGCCCCCACGTGGAGCCCCGACGGCCGTTCGCTCGCCTTCGTCACCTGGGACGACACCGGGCGCGGTCACGTCTGGAAGGTCGGCGCCGACGGCGGCGCGCCACAGCGCCTCACGCGCGACCGGGGCGACTACACCGAGCCCGCGTGGAGCGCCGACGGTCGCCACGTGATCGTGGCGCGGGGAGAGGGGGCCACCGCGCGCGGACGCACGATGACGCATAACGCGTGGTTCGACGTCGTACGCCTGGACGCCAGCGCCACGCAGGGCGACACCGGGGTCACGATCGGGATGATCGAGCGCCCCACCGGTGTCTCGGTGGGCGGCGAAGCACGCCGTCAGCTGCCACGCCCGTCGGTCGGCCCCGAAGGGCGGGTCTTCTGGCCCGAGCAGCGTGTGGCCAGTGCAGGGCGTCCCGGCGGAACCGCGCTGGTCTCGATCACCCTCGACGGCAAGGATCGGCGAGAGCACCTCACCTTTCCCGCCGCCGACGAGATGGTCCCCTCGCCTAACGGCGAATGGATCGCCTTCCAGGAAGGGGACAACGTCTACGTCGCCCCGATGGCGTATGGCGGCGTCGGCGCCGACGCCCAGCGCATCGAGAAGCGCAGGGGGCAGTTCCCGGTCACCGCGCTCACGCGCGACGGCGGGCTCTACCCGCGCTGGCGCGACAACCAGACGCTGGAGTTCTCCAGCGGCCCGCACTTCTACGTCCACCACCTCGACACCAGGCGCACCGACACGCTCACATTGCGGCTGACGGTGCCGCGCGCCGTCCCCACGGGGAGCGTCGCCCTCACCAACGCCCGCCTCGTCACGCTCAACCAACGGCCGGCGATTGAACGCGGGCCCATTGGCGCCCGCCACGGGCCCATCACCTGCGTGGGATCGTGCAGCACCGCCGGCGTCGACCGGGTGATCAACGTGAGCGGCAAGACGATCATCCCCGGGCTCGTCGACATGCACTCGCACCACTACCGCGAGTGGCGTGGCATGCGCCCCAAGCACGACTTCGAGCAGGCCATTTATCTCGCCTATGGCGTCACCACGACGCTCGACGTCTCGATGCACTCGCAGAACATGTTCCCCACCGCGGAGCTGATCGAGGCCGGCGAGATGATCGGCCCGCGCGGCTTCAGCACGGGCGACAACATCACCGCCGGCGACGCCACCCGCGCCAATGAAATGAACAACGCCCGCGACGCGTTGGCCGCCGTGCGCAAGATGGCCGACTGGGGGGCCGTCTCCATCAAGCAGTACGCGCAACCGCGCCGCGACCAACGCCAGTGGATGGCCGAGGCGGCGCGCACGGTGGGGATGAACCTCACGTCGGAGGGCGGCTTCTTCTACGAGGACCTGGGCTTCATCATGGACGGGCAGACCGCTTGGGAGCACGCCTTCGAGGAGGTGCCGATGTACAGCGACGGCGCCAAGTTCCTCGGGAAGGCGGGGGCGACGTACTCGCCCACGCTCGTCGTCTCCGGCGCCGGCCCGTCCAACATCGACTACTGGTTCCAGGAGTCGAACGTCTGGCAGGACGCCAAGCAACGCCGCTGGTTCCCGTGGCGCGCCCTGGTCCCGCACACGCGCGTGCGCATGACGCGCCCGGTGACCGACTACTCCTATCCGCTGGTGGCGCAGGCGATGGCCGACGTCATCGCCGAGGGAGGGTGGGGGGCGTTAGGCTCGCACGGCGAGCACCACGGCCTCGCCCCGCACTGGGAGCTGTGGATGGGGGCGTCGGCGTTAGGCAACCACGGCGCGCTCGAAGTCGCCTCGCTGCACGGCGCCCGCTTCCTCGGCGCCGACAAGGACCTCGGGTCGCTCGAGGTCGGGAAGCTCGCCGACCTCATCGTCCTCAACGCCAACCCGCTGCAGAACATTCGCGCCACCGCCGACGCACGGTACGTGATGAAGGGGGGCGTGCTGTACGACGCGATGTCGCTCGACCAGGTGTGGCCGAAGCAGGTGCCGTTCGGGGCGAACTACTGGGGCAATGCCGACGCGTTGCAGCAGAACTCCAAGGGAACCGACACCTTCGACAGGAAGCCCTGACGCCTAACGCGCCTTCGTGGCGGCCGGCTCGGCGAGGTACACCACATTCGGTCCCTCCGAGCGCGCCGCCGCGATGTCGGGGAGGCCGTCGCCGTTGACGTCCCCGATGGCAAAGCCGTAGACCGTCCCGCGATCGTCGCCAAAGGGGACGCTGACGAAGTGGCGCCCGGTGCCGTCGTTGAACAGCGCCACCGACGGCGCCTTGCTGTTCCCCACCACGATGTCGACCAGCCCATCGCGATTGAGGTCGGTCACGGCGAGGGCATAGGGGACGCGTGTGCGCACGTCGAGCGGGACCGCCGCCGTGTAGCCCCCTTCCCGCATCCCGAAGTACGCCGCCGCTCCGCGCGCCTCGTCGACGATCACGATGTCCTGACGCTGGTCGCCGTCGAGATCTGCCACCGCCGCGATGCGCACGTTTGCATCTGACGGCCCGAAGGGCATGGCCGAGAACGTGGGCGATCCCGTACCGCCCGTGTTGCGATACACGAAGCTCTGTCCACCGTCGCGATTGGGGACGACGAGGTCGATGTCGCCATCACCATCGACATCGGCCGGGGTGATCGTCGTCGCCGATTCGCGCGAGAAGGCGAGGCAGTCGCCGTCGAAGCGCCCGCCACCGCGATTGAGGCAGATGTAGTTGGCCCCTTTGCCTCCGGCGCGGTTGGCAACGACAATGTCGGGACGCCCGTCGCCATTGAGATCGGCCACGCTGGCGTTGCGCGTGGGCCACTCGGGGTTGCCGAACGTTCCCGCCGCGCTGAAGTGCCCTGCCCCGTCATTCAAATAGATGCGCTTGGGATCAGGGCGATCGTTGCTGATGACCACGTCGAGATCGCGATCGCCGTCGAGGTCGACCAACAATCCGGAGTAGGAACGATCGGACGCCTCACCCAGGTCGTACCCCGCGGCGAATCCGCCGCGTCCGTCGCCGAGCATCACGCGATCGACCAGTGGCCAGTGCCTTCCCTTGGCGAGCACGATGTCAGGCCGTCCATCGCCGTTCACATCGCCAATGCTGGCATTGGCCGACGTCTCCGACGACTGCTCGAGCATTACCACGCGACGATACTGCATCATCCGTGGCTGCGATGGGACAGCGACGGCCGGCGTGGCCGCGTTCCCTCTTCCGGCAGAACCGGCACTCCCCGCCGTGCAGGCAGCGGCGGCAAGTAGAACCAGACCACAGGTCGTGGCCACAGCCACCCGGCGCGACCGGGTGGCCACAGTCACCCGGCGCGACCGCCTCACCAGCGAGCGCCCCTTCGGGACGCGGGTCATTCCTTCCACACCGCGATCGACTCCAGCGCCTTGCGCGCAATGTCCGGCACCCGCGCATCCGCCGACGGATACCCCACGGGCATCACGAGCATCGCCTTCTCGTTCGACGGGCGCCCGAGCAGTTCCCCCAGGAAGGCCATCGGATTCGGCGTGTGCGTCAGCGTCACCAATCCCATCAGGTGCACCGCCGCGATAAAGAAGCCGGCGGCGATGCCGCACGACTCCTGCGTGTAGTAGAACGTGCGCTTGCTGCCGTCCGGGTTGAAACCATGCGACTGCCGAAAGAGCACCACCACCCACGGCGCATCGGTGAGATGCGGCTTGTGCTCGTCAGTGCCGAGCGGGGCGAGGGCGGTGAGCCACTCTTCGGGGGCGCGACCGTGATAGAACTCGCGCTCCTCCTCCTCCGCCGCCCGCCGGATTTCGCTCTTTAGGGTGGGATCGGACACGGCGACGAAGGTCCACGGCTGCTGGTGCGCCCCACTCGGCGCCGTCCCGGCGGTGCGGATGGCATGCTCGATGAGCTCGCGCGGGACCGGCTCGGTGGAAAAGTGCCGCGTCGTACGGCGGCGGTTCATCTCCTCGAAGAACGCCGCGCCGCGCGCGCGCGACTCTTCAAGTGAGCGGCGCTCGAAGCGCAGCGGGACAAACGGGTGCGCACGCGGCGGGACGGGCACCGAGGAGTCTGCCATGACGATGAACGAGCGAGGGCGAACCGGTCCCGAACGTCACGGAGGAGGCGACCTCCCCGAGACGTTCGGACGTGGATGACGGGAAGAATGGAGTTTCCGCGCATGCTGGCGGAAGGGCATGCCGTCACCCCCGCCAGCGCCCGTCCAACCTCCCGTCTCCCGTCTCCCGTCTCCCGTCTCATTCCGCCTTCCGTCAGACGCAATGCACCGCCGCCGCCTCTCACTTCACGTCAATCCGCACGTCGAGGTACTCGGCGCGTACGCGCGTGGTGCCGTTGCTCCCCACGTCGTGCTGCGACCAGAGGCGATGGAGCTCGTGGGCCAGCTCGGCCCGACCGTTGAGGTCGAGCGCGGCAAAGGTGCGCACCGATGGACCGTAGGCCTCGCGAAACAGCTCCGCCACGCCGCCTGGGGTAAGCGGGTACGCCATCTCGATGAGCGTGGGGACAAATCGCACGCGGCGAATACGTGCCGCGTAGGCGCCGAGGCGCGAGTGCAACTGGTCCGTGTCCCCCCATCCCAGCACGCTGGGGACGCCAGTGGGGGGCGGGACGAGCGAGGTGTGCGCGCGCAGCATCTGGCCAACAAAGCCGTCCGGGGTCCAGTTGGCCATGACGATGCGACCGCCCGCACGCGTGACACGAAACAGCTCGGCGAGCGCGCGTTCGGGGCGCGGGGCAAACATCACGCCGAACATGCTCATCGTGGTGGTGAAGGTGGCGTCGTCGTACGGGAGCGCTTCGGCATCGCCCTCATCGAACGCGATGTCGAGCGCCTGCGCCGTGGCCGCTGCGCGCGCCGCCTCGAGCAGGTTCTGGGCGATATCGAGCCCGGTGACGCGGGCCCCAGTGCGCGCGGCCGGAATGGCGAGGTTGCCCGTGCCGCAGGCCACGTCGAGCACACGCTCGCCGCGCGTGAGCGAGAGGCGCTGCACGAAGTCCTCGGCCCCGCCAGTGAAGCCGGCGGCAATCCGCTGGTAGTCACCCGACGACCAGACAAGGCGCGAGCGTTCGGCGAGGGCGTCGGGGGGCGTGAGGCGCCGTCCGGCAAAGACGGCGCGCGTGACGATGTCTCCGGTGTGCGGTCCGCAGTCGGCGGGGGCGCGCAGTGGATCGGGGATATGGGCGTGAGTCATGGCGAGTTTCGCATGAGTGTTCATCGGTTGACGGGCGCCAGTTGCGCCCCGCACGACGCTACCCATTTCGCTCCCAGGTCCCCATGACTACTCGTCCGCCGCTATTGTCTCGTCGTCCGCTCGCGCCGCCCTCTTTGTCTCGCCGTCCGGAGCGTATGCTCGCGCGTCCGGCGGCGTTGACGGAACCGCCCCTGCCGCCGACGATTAGGGACATGGATCCCCTCTCCGACGTCCTGCGCGCGGTACGGCTCACTGGCGCGTACTTCTACCTCGTCGAGGCCGGCGCGCCGTGGTCGGTGTCAGCGGTGCCGGCGAAGCAGCTCGCGCCACGCATCCTCCCAGGCGTGGAGCACCTCATCTCGTATCACATCGTCATCGAAGGACACTGCTGGGGCGGGCTGGAGGGTGAGGAACCAGTCGAGCTTGCGGCCGGTGACGTGTTGATCTTCCCCCATGGCGACGCCCACGGGCTGGGGAGCTCGCGGGAGAGCTGGGTCAGCGCGCATCTGACCGACACGACCCCGGCCCGCTACCCGGAGACCGTTCTCCTGGGTGACGGGGCGCGCGAGACCCGGTTTGTCTGCGGCTTCCTGGGCTGCGATTCGCGTCCCTTCAACCCGCTCATCGCCTCGCTGCCGCGCGTACTGCACGTCCCAAGGGCAGCCGGCGGCTGGTTGTCGACCTTTCCCGAGCAGGTCGTGCGCGAGTCTCGCGCCACCCACGCCGGGAGCGACACCATGCTCACGCGCATGGCCGAGCTGATGTTCATCGAGGTGGTGCGTCGTCACCTGCAGACGTTAGGCAACGAGCAGGTCGGATGGCTCGCCGCGTTACGCGACCCGGTGGTGGGGGCGGCGCTCTCCCTCATGCACGAGCGGCCGGCGTACGACTGGTCGCTCCCCGAGCTGGCGCGCGAGGTGGCCGCCTCGCGCTCGGTGCTGGCCGAGCGCTTCACGCACCTGGTGGGGATCCCGCCGATGCAGTACCTGGCCCAGTGGCGGTTGCAACTGGCGACCGAGCTCCTCATGCGCGACAGCGCCAAGGTCTCGGCGGTGGGGATGCAGGTGGGCTACGATTCCGAGGCGGCCTTCAGCCGCGCCTTCAAGCGCGCCACCGGTGCCGCCCCCGCCGAGTGGCGCCGGCGCCGGCAGCGCGCGTGATCAACCGCCAACGCTACTTGGTCGAGACCTTGTCGATGGCCTGCGCCAGTTCGGTGTAGGCCTCGGCCGAACTCTGGCGGAACGGCGTCGCCTTGTACGCCACCTTGCCGTCAGGCCCAACGACAAAGAGCAGGCGCTTGGAGAAGCCCATGCGCAGCGCGGTCAACGCGCCATATGCCTTCCCGATCTTGCCGTCATGGTCGCTCACGAAGGCAAACGGAAAGCCGGCCTCCTTGGCCCACGAGGTGAGGTCGGCGTCGGAATCGGTGCTCACCCCCAGCAGCACGACGTTCTTCCCACCATTGAAGAGGTCGGGATACTGGTCGCGGTAGGCCGTCATCTGCGTGGTGCACCCCGGGGTACGCGCCTTGGGAAAGAAGGCGATGACGACGGTCTTCCCCTTCATCGCCGAGAGGGTGATGGGGGCAGCCATCGCGCCGTCCTTGGTGACGGGGCGAACGGTGAAGTCCGGGGGGATGGAGCCGACGGCCGGGCCGTCGCCCGAGTCCTGGGCGCCGGCGCCCGCGGGGACGAGAAAGCCTAACGCGGCGCTTACGGCGGCCGCGGCGATGGGAGCAACAATGCGACGCTTCATGACGGGTGTCCTGGAAAGGCTGATGGCCCTGCCGCCGGAGGACGGGGCTCGTCGGGGTGAACGCACCCAACCCGCCAACGGTTCACCACTCCTGCACCGCCCTCCAACCGACCACGTGTGGCGGGGGGTCCCGCCCCGCCTGTAGCTTCTCCGGGCGTCCGTGCACCACCCTCGACCGTTTCTCGCGCCATCCTGACCATGCGCCTGTTTCGCGTTCCCGTCTCGCTGTGTGCCCTCGCCCTCGCCTCCGCGCTCGGCGCCCAGGGGGCGCCGCCCAAGGGGTACCAATTCGCCATCGAGGACTACGCTCGCGCCGAGCGATTCCTCGGGCAGAGCATGAACCCGCTGGTGAGCGGCACGGCGGGGCGCCCCACCTGGCTGGCCGACGGGCGCTTCTGGTATCGGGCGTCGACGACCAACGGGAGCAGCTTCGTCCTGGTGAACCCGGCCAAGCGCACGCGCACCCCGGCCTTCGATCACACGCGGCTGGCCAGCGCGCTGGGCGCGGCCACCGGCACGACGGTGGAAGGCGATCGCCTCCCGTTGCAGACGTTTGACCTTGCCGCTGACGGCAAGTCGCTCACGACGGCGCTGCGCGGGCAGCGCTATCGCTGCGACCTGGTGGCCTACGCGTGCACGGCGCTCCCCAAGGGACAAGCGGTCCCGCCAAGCGCCAGCGTCTCCCCCGACGGCAAGTCGGCGGCCTTCATCCGCAACTACAACCTGTGGGTCAAGGACCTGGAGAGCGGCGCCGAGGTGCAGCTGACGACGGATGGCGTGAAGGAGTTCGGCTACGCGACGAACAACGCCGGCTGGGTGCATAACGACTCGCCGGTGCTCACCTGGTCCGATGACTCGCGCCAGATCGCGACGTTCCAGCACGACGGGCGCGGGGTGCGCGACATGTACCTCGTCAGCACCAACGTGGGGAGCCCGAAGCTCGAGGCGTGGAAGTACCCGATGCCGGGGGACAGCGTGATCTTCCGCGTGTCGCGCGTGATCATCAGCAAGGGCACCGACGGCACGTGGTCGATGGTGCGCCTGCAGATGCCGCCGGACCAGCACCGTTCGACGGTGAGCGACCACATTGCCTGCGGCGATATCATCTGCGACACGCAGTGGTATCCCGACGGGTCGAAGTTCGCCTTCATCTCGTCGTCGCGCGATCACAAGCAGGCCTGGCTGCGCATCGCCGATCCCAAGTCGGGAGAGGTGCGCACCGTGCTGGAGGAGAAGAGCGCGACGCAGGTGGGCGACGCGTCGCAGCCTGAGAACCTCTGGCGCATGCTCCCCGCCACCAACGAGTTCATCTGGTGGTCGGATCGCGACAACTGGACGCACCTCTACCTGCACGATCTCACCACGGGCGCGCTCAAGAACCGCATCACCACCGGCGACGGCAACGTCACCGACATCATTCGGCTCGACGAAAAGAAGCGGCAGATCTGGTTCACCGCCGTCGGTCGCGAGCCGGGGCGCGATCCGTACTTCCAGCACTTCTATCGCATCGGCTTTGACGGCAAGGGGCTCACGCTGCTCACCCCCGAGGTCGCCAACCACACCGTCTCGCTTTCACCTGACGGGAAGTACTTCGTCGACACCTGGTCGACCCCCGACACGCCTCCGGTCACCGTGTTGCGCGACATGAACGGGAAGGTCGTGCAGCCGCTGGAGAAGGCCGACATCTCCCGATTGTTAGCCTCCGGCTGGCGCGCGCCGATCCCCGTGACCGCCAAGGCGCGCGACGGGAAGACCGACGTGTACGGCTTGATGTACGTCCCCAGCAAGCTCGATTCGACGCGCAAGTACCCGATCATCAACCACATCTACCCGGGGCCGCAGTCGGGGAGCGTGGGGCCGCGCATGTTCGTCCCCGCACGTGGCGATAACCAGGCGCTGGCCGAACTTGGCTTCGTCGTGGTGGAGATCGACGGGCTGGGGACGCCGGGGCGGTCCAAGGCGCTGCGCGACTTCTACTACGGCCGCATGGGAGACAACACCCTCCCCGACCAGATCTCGGCGATGAAGGACCTCGCCACGCGCTACCCGTTCATCGACATCAACAACGTGGGGATCTGGGGACACTCGGGGGGCGGCTTTGCCACCGCGGCGGCGATGTTCCGCTACCCGGACTTCTTCAAGGTGGGGATCGCCGAGTCGGGGAACCACGACAATCGGAACTATGAGGACGATTGGGGCGAGCGTTACCAGGGGTTGCTCACCAAGTCCGGACCTAACGACAACTACGCCGAAGAAGCGAACCAGACCCACGCGAAGTACCTCCAGGGGAAGCTCTTCCTCATCCACGGGATGATGGACGACTACGTCCCGCCGGTGAACACGCAGCTGGTGGTCGACGCGCTCATGAAGGCAGGGAAGGACTTCGACCAGATCATGCTCCCGCACGCGCGCCACGGCTTTGGCCCCGACGCGGCGTACATCATGCGCCGCCGCTGGGACTACTTCGTCACCAACCTGCAGGGGAACATCCCGCCCAAGGAGTACCAGATCGGGAAGCCGCGGGTGGTGCCGTGACCTGAGAGCTCTCGCAACAGCGCACAACAATCGAAACGCCCCCGGCGCGCACGCGTGCCGGGGGCTTTCCCTTGCCCCTCAGGCGCCAGCCGGCCACGCGCAGGAGGGCCCGGCGATGGAGTCGCGTCGACCCAACCCAACGATTGATACCGCCACCGCGCCGACAGCTCTAGCATGAACGGGAGGAGGGAGACGCTCGTCCCTCGTCCCGCACCAACACGTGCTATGTGGTCCTATCCGAAGCAACCCGCCCGCGCGATCCGCAGCGCCTCGGTCGCGCTCATCGCCGTCGCCGCTGTCACCACGGTCGGCTGCGGCGTTTCGCAGCAACAGGAAGTCGAACTTGGCGCCGGTGCCGCGGCGCAGGTGAGCGCGCAGTTACCGCTGGTGAAAGATGCCGCGGTCGTTCGGTACGTCACGACGCTCGGCAACCAGCTCGCCCAGGCGACCGATAGCCGCGGACTCACCTGGTACTTCACGGTGGTCGACAGCAAGGAGATCAACGCCTTCGCGCTACCGGGCGGCTGGGTCTACGTCAACCGCGGGCTCATCGAACGCTCGACGAACATGAGCGAACTGGCCGGCGTCCTGGCGCACGAGATCGGCCACATCACCAGGCGCCATTCCGTGCAGCAGATGCAACAGGGGCAAGGCGCCAACGTTGGCTTGTCGCTGCTCTGCACCCTCACGAAGGTGTGCGAGAGCGGTGCGAGCCAGGCCGCCATCAACATCGGCGGGAGTGCGCTGTTCGCAAAGTTCAGCCGCGGCGACGAAGCGCAGGCGGACGAAGAGGCCGTGGCGACCGTCGTGAAGGCGGGGATCTCGCCGCTCGGAATTCCCGAGATGTTTCGGGTGTTGATGGCGGCGCGGCAATCGAACCCCAGTTCCCTCGAGGCGTTCTTCGCCAGCCACCCGCTCGAGGAGAGCCGCGTGGCAGCGACGGAAGCGCAGATCGCCACGTACCCGGCCGCCACCATCCAGCGACTCACCAGGGACACCAACGCCTACCAGACCTTTCGTCGCCGGCTGTTGTCGCTCCCGCCGTCACCTGCACCCAAGGCAGACTGATCCCCGGGCGACGCTCCCAGGGGCCGCTGACCGTCGGGGCGTCTTGTTGCAGCCGGAGGTTCGAATGGGCTAATGCGGGCGACGGATCGGGCCGATAATCGAATTTACCGCCGCTCGCCCATCCGCCCCTTCGCCCTGATCGTTGCAGCTGCCCTTGAGATGAAGATTGGGACTCGCGTCGTCGCCGGTTTCGGCGTGCTTACCGCGCTGATCGCCGCGATGGCGATCATGTGCCTCTTCTTCATCGCCCGCATCCATCAGGGCACGCGCACCATTCATGAGGGGCGCATCGCGGCGTTGGAGCTGCTCGCACAGCGCCCCTCGCCGCCGCTGTCAACGGATTCCCGACCAGCCGGGTCCTCCAGCGAGGAAGCGCCCGCCATCGTCGATGTACGGCGTATGGCCGACGCGGACTTTGCGGAAGCCGAACGGACGTATCGCCTGGTGCGATGGCTCATACTCGTCGGCGCGCCGCTCATGGTGCTCTTCTGCCTGTGGGTCGCCATTGGCGTGGCGCGGAACCTCTCCTCCGGCGTGACGCTCGTCCTGGCTCGCCTGCAGTCGTTGCGGGCGAGGCAGCTCCCCATCGTGCGAGGCGGGGCGGTCGCGATGGCCAGTGGCGACCTCTCGAGTGCCATCGAGGTGCAACACGAACGACTCACCGTCGACCGCAACGACGAGATCGGCGAGTTGGCCGTGGCCCTCAACGAGGTGGACGAGGAGGTCGCATCGATGACAGAGGCCGTCGAGCGTTCGCGCGTCACCCTGCAGCGCGTGCTCCGCGAGGGAAGCGCACTTGTCGCCGCCGCGCGTACGGGCGCGCTCTCCTACCGGGCCCCCGCGCGTGAATTCCACGGCGCGTATCGACTTCTGGCTGAAGGGCTGAACGACACACTGACTGCCGTCGCGGCCCCGCTGCAGGCGGCGACTGCTGTCCTCCAGCGGGTCGCGCACGGTGACCTCACAGCCCGAGTCACGCGTGAGGATCCGGGCGACTTTCGGCTGCTGCGTGACGCGCTGAACGGGGCCGTACAGCAGTTGGGGGAGGCGCTTCTCGAGGTGCAGCTCGCCATGGCGCAGGTCTCCATCGCCACCGACGAGATTGCGTCGGGGAGTCAGGCGCTCGCCGCGGGAAGCAGCACGCAGGCCGCAGCGCTCTCGTCCGCGTCACAGCGCGCGCGATCGCTCGACGAGCAGTCGCGGTCAACGGCGCAACGAGCGGCCGACGCCAGCGCCTCGATGGATGAGACACGAGAGCGGACACGCGAAGGGGTCGCACACATGCGGGCACTGTCGCAGTCCATGCACGACATCCAGCAGTCGGCCGCGGCGACTTCGCAGATCCTCAAGGTGATCGAACAGATCGCCTTCCAGACCAACCTGCTCGCCCTCAACGCGGCGGTCGAGGCGGCGCGTGCGGGAGAGGCCGGCGCTGGCTTCGCCGTCGTCGCCGACGAGGTGCGGTCTCTTGCGTTGCGCAGCGCCGAGTCCGCACGGCGGACCGCCGAGCAGCTCGAGCAGCTGCTCGCCAGTTCCGCGCGCGGGGTCACGCTGAACGCGGAGGTGCACGATCGCTTCGAGGCCATCGACCAGCGAGTGGCCTACGCCAGCACCGCCGTGGCCGCCATTGCGCTGGCTGCCGCCGAACAGCGACGCGGATTCGACGAGATCGGGGCGGCGATCGATCGGGTCGACGAGGTGACACAAGCGACGGCCGCGCACGCTGAGGAGTCCGCGGCGTCGACGCAGGAACTCGCGAACCAGGCTGCATCGGTGAACGCCCTCGTCCATCGATTCATCCTCGCCAACGATACCTCCCGATCGGCACCTGTTCGTGCCGGCCATCACCGACCGGTCGTGGCGGCCGCAGGCAGCACACGCCACGACTTCTGATCGGCTCCCCCGCGCGACGTCCTACTTCACCCGATCGAACCGCACCCCGCGCACCCGCCCATCGGTGACGGTGAAGCCGTTCACCTTCCCTGCCTTGTCGCGCGTGAACTGGAAGGTCGCACCGAAGCCGGCGGTGAACGCATCGCGGAATGCTGGCGTCAGCGGCGAGTCGTCGACCTTGCGATTGAACATGACCAGTGAGGAATCGGTGACCCGGAGGTCGTAGCGCACGTCGAGTTCCTCGCTGAAGTACGCCCCCGCGTACGCCGCCAGCGCCGCGCGATCAGGGGAGAAGGGCGCCTCACGACGGAAGATCAACGGGCGCGTGGTGTGCGGGACCTGCGCCACGCCGGTCACGGTGCCGCCTGACGAGCGCAGCACCAGCGCGTTCGGGCTCCCGGCAATACGCGCGGCCGTGTCGCTCGTGGTCACCAGCCGCCGCCCATCGGCGAGCTTGAGCGTGTCACCCGCCAGCTGCACACGCAGCACGGCATGGCTCACCGTGTCGTGATACGTCCCCACCCACCGCTGCTTGGCTTCGAGCGTCGCCACGCGCGGGACGGTGTCGATGGCCAGCGCGACCGGCGGAGCGCTGCTGCCGATGAAGACGTCGGCCACGTTACGCGTCAGTAACCCCGGGTTGGCGATGGCCGCGTTGCACAGCACCGAGACGGCCAATCCACGCTCGGGGTACCGTTCCACCTGCGCGCGATAGCCGGCGTCGGCGCCACCATGCCCGATCGCCGAGAGGCCGCGATACGTGAAGATCGACAGCCCGTAGCCGTAGCTCGTCGCGGCCCCGTTGTTGAGCGTCGAGCTGGTTTGCGCCGCCGCCACCAGCGCCCGGCTTCCCACCGTCGGGTTGTCGAAGTTCGCCATCCACTTGAGCAGGTCGCCCGCCGTGGTGAAGAGCGACGTCGCCCCGTAGGTGTCGAAGACCGGGATGGAGATCTTCCAGCCGCCACCGGGACGCGGCTCGTAGGCCGACGTGCGTCCGCGCACGATCATCGTGTGGTCGTCGTGGAAGTGCGTGTCGCGCATCCCCAGTGGGGCAAAGATCCGTTCCTGCGCAAAATCGCGCAGCGACTTCCCGCTCACCCGCTTCACGATCACCGCCAGCAGCGTGTAGCCGGTATTGGAATAGGCCCACTCCGCGCCAGGTGCAAAGTTGGTCCCCTTCTGCCGCGACACGATGCGCAGCACGTCCTGCTCGGTGATGAGGTCCTCGGGAAAGCGCCATCCGGCGTACCCCAGCAACTGCCACTGGTCACGCAACCCGCTGGTGTGGTAGATGAGGTGACGAATGGTGATGGGAGCGCCATAGCTCGGAATCTCAGGTACGTACTTGCGCACATCGTCATCCAGCGACAACCGCCCATCCTCGGCCAGCAGCGCGACCGAATACGCCGCGAACTGCTTGGAGATCGACGCCACGTGAAAGATCGACGACGGCGTGATCGCGATGGCGTGTTGCAGGTCGCTCATCCCGTAGCCTCGCGTGTACACCTCGCGCCCCCCCTGCGAAATGCCGACCGCGCAGCCGGGCGAATCGGTGCGATCCCAACGCGAGAAGACGGCGTCGACACGCGTGCGGATGCTGTCGGGCATTTGTCCCGGCAGGCGAGCGGGGGCGCCGGCGAGCGCGGCGACAGGGACGAGTGCAAGCAGAACGGAGCGCGTGCGCATCGCGAGAGCGGTAAGGGGACGAAGTTGTGACGAACCGATGGGGAATTTGACCCAGTTGACCACGCCGAACATCGGGTACGATCCGTCGTGGCGCGAGTGGTGCGCCGCCGATTATGCGCGGCGGCTTGCCATGTAATCGAGGCGGTAATCGCCTCGCGCCATGTTCACTCGCGTGAGTCGCGCCTCGCTCCCGGCGTTGGGTCAACAGGGTTCCGGACGGGATGCCCACTCGGGCGCCGGAGCGACGCGCATTCACTGCAAGAACGATCGCCGAACCCGGATGTCCCGGGGCTCGGCCAGGCCATCAAGATTGTGGAGTCACCGTATGCGCCCCCTCAT
Source organism: uncultured Gemmatimonadaceae bacterium (assembly GCA_964560345.1). Classification (GTDB taxonomy): domain Bacteria; phylum Gemmatimonadota; class Gemmatimonadetes; order Gemmatimonadales; family Gemmatimonadaceae; genus SCN-70-22. Next base: position 31,241 of record CAZLLP010000006.1, on the reverse strand, counting down.
TGCTCTCACCGCACTCGCACTCGGCACCACCTTCGCCCTGCCGCTTGCCGCCCAATCGAATAGCGGCTCCCCGCTCCGCGTCGGCGTGATGGCCGGCGGGAGCTCGGCCACCATCGGCGGCAAGGACGCTGACGACGCCGAGCGCCGCACCGGCTTCCTGGCCGGCGCGTATCTCGTGAAGCCGATTGCCGGCACGCTCTCGCTGCGCCCCGAACTCCTCTTCTCGCAGAAGGGAGCCAAGACGAGCATCGTCGAGGATGACGTCGCCGCCGACGTGGAACTCAAGCTGAGCTACATCGACGTCCCGGTACTCCTGCAACTCGAGCCCACGGCGTCGGGCAACATCCGCCCGCACGTGTACGGCGGACCGTCGTTCGGCTTCAAGGCCAACTGCAAGCTCGAGGCAAGCGCCGGGGACATCTCGGGGAGCGTGGACTGCGACAACGATTTCGACCTAAAGTCGTTTGACCTGGGCGGCGTGGTCGGCGCCGGGATCGGCTTCCCGTTAGGCGGCATCGGCGCCACGATCGGCGCCCGCTACCAGCACGGCTTCTCCGACATCGCCAAGGATGCCACGGTGAAGAACCGCGTCTTCTCGATCTACGGCAGCATCGAGTTCGGCAAGCGCTAGGCGTGCGAACGGCAGCGGGCGCCTCGGGATTGCTTCCGGGGCGCCCGCTCGTCACATCCGCCTGCTGAACGACCGCACTACATCTTCGGCTTGTCGCTCGTGTGCAGCCGGTACAGCAGCAACGCCGCACGCTTGGTGAGCGGCGCCAGCATCTTGAGGTTCGCCGTCTCCTTGTCGGTGTGGTCGTCCCACCCGGCCAATCCCACGCCGTCGATGGCCGCCGAAACGAAGGGCGCCACGAAGGAAACGTCAGCTGCCCCTGCCTTGGACGGATCGACCGCGACCACCGGTCCAAAGCCGAGGTCACGGCTCCCCTGGTCGTAACGCGCGAGGAGTTCCCGATTGCCGTCGGTGGGCGCCATCGGCGGATAGCCATCGTCGAACGAGAGCGTCGAGGTGGTCCCCGGCAGCGACTGCGCCGCGATCTCCTGCATCACCCGCTTTGCCTCGGCCAACTGTTCCGGTGAGATGGTGCGAATGTCACCGCTCACCTGCATCGACTTGGCGACGACGTTGGTCTTCCCCGACGCCTTGCCGTCGGTCTTGGTGCTGTCGAGCTGCACGTCGGTCCCGCCGAGTGCCACACCAGGGTTGAAGGTGAGGTATTGCTGCCCGGCCAGCCGCTCGCGAAAGGCATTCACGGCGCGCGCCGACTCGTAAATGGCGCCGTACCCCACGTCGCTGCGGAAGATCTGCGACGAGTGCGCGGGATTGCCCGTCGAGGTGAGCACCCACCCGCCAGCGCTGCGTCGCGCGACGACCGCCGTGCGCGGATCACCCGAGCCGTCCTCGAAGCCGATCGCATACTTCGCCGTCTTCGCGATCGCCCGGATGTCGCGCCGCGCCGAGTCCTGCGGAGTTCCCGCCGACTCCTCATCGCCGTGCATGATGACGGTGATGTGCATCTCCTTGAGCGCACCGGTCGCCTTGAGCGCCTTGAGCGCTTGCACGATGATGACGTCGCCCCCCTTCATGTCGATGATGCCGGGGCCGCGCGCGGTGCTGTCGCTCAACCGCTCGAACTTCTGGAACGGGTGTGAGGGCTCGAAGACGGTGTCGAGGTGCCCGATGAGCAGCACGTGCGTCCCGCTCCCCGCATGCTCGGCGATCAGGTGCCCCGCGCGTTTGAAACCGGCACCGTCGACCCACCGCGTGGTGAAGCCGAGCGCGTCGAACTCCTTGCGCAGCACATCGCCCACGGCCCGCACCCCGGCCAGGTTCATCGTCCCGCTGTTGATGTTGACGATGCGCTCGAGCAGGGCGAGTCCTTCGTCGTTGCGCGTGTCCACCGCGCGGGCGATGGCACGCTCGGCCGGCACGAGCGACTGGGTGGCGTTAGGCTCCTGGCGTGTGGCCTGTGCCTGGGTCGGGAGCGGGGCGAGCATCAGAGCACACCCCGCCAGCGTTCGAATCGACAGCATGTGGTCAACCAGCGATGGGAGACAGGAAGTCGAGCGGTGCGAGCGCCGCCCCGATCAGCGAGGTGCCGGCAGCCGCACGCGAGCAATGACCTCGCGCGAGAGGCTGCCGACGTACAGCGTGTCGTGCACGGCGACCGCCGTGGTGGTGGAGTGATAACGCCCGGTTGGATCCTGCACGTTGTATCGCACGCGTCCCGACGTATCCACCCCGAGTATCGTGCCGTATCGATCGGCCTTGCTGAGGCGCAGGCGTTCCGGGATGCGATAGATGACCTTGCGAAGCCATGGCGACAAGGCGCGAATGCGCGTGAGTTCCGCCGTGCGCGGGGCGTACAGCGCGACCCAGAAGAGGCCACGCCCGTCGTAGCCGAGGTTGTCAGGTAGTCCGGGGAGCCCCTCGAGAAAGGTCTCGCGGCTGCCGGCGCGCGGTCCTGAAATCCAGTAGCGGATGATGCGCCCCGCCATCGTCTCGTTGAGCAGGAGCCATTCGCCCCCAGGGCCGACCGCCACCCCGTTGGCGAAGTCGACCGAATCGAGGACGATGCGCGTCGCCCCGGTCGTCGGGTCGTGCCGCAGCAATCGCCCGGTCGGACGGCTTTCCCAGAAGTCCATGACTCCGCCGGTCGGCGTCCCCCAACGCTGCGTGGCATCCGAGAACCAGATCGCCCCGTCAGGCGCAATGTCGAGCGCATTGGGAAAGTGCAGCCGCGCTTCGCCTCCCATTGGCACCAGGACGCGCACCGCGCCGTCGCGCCCCACGGCCAGTATACCCTTGAGGCCGTCGGCGACGATCAGCGTCCCGGCCGGATCGAAGCGCATCCCGAGCGGCCTTCCCCGGGTCTCGGCGATGATGCGCACCTCGCCGGTCGCGCGATCGATGCGAACGATCCGCCCGTCGACCAGGCCGGTATACAGCGCGCTGTCCGGACCGAGCGTCAGGTCTTCGGGCCCGCCCCCCGGGAGGGGGATGCTGTCGGCCCCGGTGAGGAGCGAGTTGGCGGCGAAGGCCCCGGTGAAGCCGGCGTTAGGCGTCGGCGTCCATGGCGCCGGGTCGATCGGCACCGGAGCGAACAGCAGGTAGGCAACGACCACCGCCAGCAGGAGAGCGAGGAGCCGCGGAATCGATCGCATGGAAGTGCCCGACGTTCGAGGGTGCGACCTTCGGGAGGACCTCAGGAGGGGGGCCGATGGCGTACCATCCACCAGTACACCGGCGCACCGGTCAACGCGAGCGCCGTGCCGACCAACGTCTCCATCGGCCGCGCCGCCATCGCGCTCACCAGCAACGCCGCCATCACCACGATGTACACGACCGGCGTGACCGGATAACCCGGCGTGCGATACCCGCCGGGCGCCGGAAAGCGCGGCCGCAGACGGAAGATCGCCGCCACCATCAGGATGTTCATGGCCTGAAAGGGGACGACGAAGAAGTTGACGAGGCGCGAGAACGAGCCGAAGAAGAGGAGCGCAGCGATCGACGTGGCCGCCGTGAACAGGATGGCGCCGTTCGGCGTCGCGGTTCCTGGTGCGACGCGACCGAGCACCGCGAAGAAGGTGCGCAGCATGCCGCGCGCCTCCGACACATGCGCGTCGGCCATGGTGTAGAAGAGCCGTGGGAGCGTCATCACCAATCCCCCAAGGGCTCCAAAGATCGACACCATCATGAGCACGTCCAGAAACGTCCCGCCACGCGGCCCATACGCCGTCGTTGCCACCACCGACGCGACGGTGGTGGGGGCGTCGCGCATCGCCGCGAGCGGGACGACGCGCAGGTAGGCGACGTTCACCACGAGATAGAGGAGCGTGAGTGCCCCGACGCCGATGGCCATCCCCAACGGGAGGTCGCGCGCCGGGCGGCGCACCTCGCCGGCCACGTGCGACACGTCGATCCAGCCGTCGTACGTGAACAGGACGGCCGCAACCCCGAGGCCGACGAAGCGAAAGAAGGCGAGCCCACCCGATGCGGCTGTCTCGGCCACCGCCGCGGGCACCGCAGCAGTCGCCGGCTCCGCCAGGAGCAACGCGCCGCCGATGAGCGCGACAATCCCTCCCACCTTGAGTGCGGTCACCCCGACCTGCACGCGCCCGCCCCAGCGCACCCCCGCCAGGTTGATCGCGGCGAAGAAGGCGATCGCCGCGACTCCCCACCACACCGGAGCGATGGCGAGCGTCGATCCAACCACCCGCTGCATGAACTCCCCGAAGACGATGGCGATCCCGGCGACCGCCCCGGGACCACTCACCCATAGCTCCAACCAGACCAGCAGGAATCCCCACAGCGGGCCGAAGCCCTCGCGCAGCACATGGTACGTCGCGCCGGCATGCGGGAGGAGCCGGCACATCTCGGCCAGGGTGAGTGCACCGCACAGCGTGATCAGCCCGCACAACGCCCAGATGAAGTGCACCTGCCACGGATGCTGCGCCACCGCCGCCAGTTCGCCGGGGGTGAAGAAGACGCCCGACCCCAGCATGTTCCCCACGACCAGCGCCACGACCGCCGAGAGGCCAAGTTGTCGACGCAGGCCGCGCGTGTCTTCTCCCGTTGCGGTCACAGGAGCGTTACTCACGACGAACGAGCCCCTCGCACCGCCTGCACCAGACGCCTGACCTGCTCCTGCACCACGCGGTCGCTGTGCGTGCGTCCGCTCCGAAGCGACGTCCCCACGATCGCGCCGTCGCACAGCGGGGCGAGCGTGTGCGCATTCTCTGGCGTGAGCCCGCTCCCGATCAGGACGGGGAGCGACGTCGCGTGCGCCTCGCGCAGGTCGTCAGGGCTCGGTCCGATCCCCGTTTCGGTCCCGCTGATGATCACCGCGTCTGCCCCCGCTGCCTCGGCCTCGCGCGCCGATTGGGCCAACGGCTTGGGTCCGCCAATCATCGTCGTGTACTTCACCTGAAGATCGGTGAAGAGTTGCACCTGCTCGGCGTTGATCGACTTGCGGTAGTCGAGGACCGCCGCCGGCTCGGGTTCGAACGGACCGAGTTTGGTCATGACGCGATCGACGAAGAAATCGATGCGGATGAAGCGGGCACCGGTCATCGCGGCGATCGCCAGCGAGGCGCGCCAATCGTTGAGCAGGACCTCGACGCCGATCGGGATCCTGGCACGCGCCACCACCTCGCGCGTGACGCGCGTCATGGCCGCGTGGATCTCGGCGCCTCCGACCATCGTGTGCGGCTGGTCGAAGTCGTTTTCCACCAGCGCGCCGTCCACGCCCCCCGCCTCGAGACGCTCCAGATCGGCCAGCGCCGCGTCGACGATGGCATCGATGCTCGTGAAGGCCGGATAGCCCGGCATCGGGGGAAGGGCAATCATCCCGATGATCGGGCGATCGCCGGGGAAGAGCGCGCGGAATCTGCTCACGACCTAACGCTCATCAGCAACTCCCCCCAGGTGACGGATCACGCGCGCCGCCCGGTGCGCACCGGCGCGCATGGCGGCGGGAATGTCGCGATCCCGCGCGTAGGAAACGGTGAAAGCCGCCTGATAGGCGTCACCGCACCCGGTGCTATCGACACATGCCTCGAGCGGGACGAGTTCCGCCGGTGCCACGTGACGTTGGCCATCTACCAAGGCGCTGCTTCCTCTGGCCCCGTGCGTGACGACGATGACGCTACGGGCGCCGCGCGAGCGCGGCAAGAGAGACTCGGCGAGCGACTCCTCGCCACTGATGAACAGGACGTCGAAGCGGTCCAGCAGCGCATCGATCCCTTCGAGCGTCTGGCCGAGGTCCGAACCATCGAGCAGGTCGGCGACGCGCATCGCCGCAACGTCGCGGTGCTCGATCACCGGCGCCACCAGCGGCATGATCTGCTTGAACACCGGGATGGCGATGATGTCGATCGATCGAAGCCAAACGAGGTCGCCCTCGTCCAGCCGGGCATCGGCCAGCACCCCCGGGTCGTAACCGCCCGGGGGAAAGATGCGTTCACCGCCAGCCGCAAGCTTGATGACCTGCGACGCGGTATGGCCGTGACACTGCCGCACCCGCGTGGCATCGACGCCAGCGGCGGCCAGCGTCGCGCGCACCATCTCGGCGCCCGGATCATCGCCGGTGCAGCTCACGAGCGACACCTGCTCCGCCCCCGACGCGCGCGCGTGCACGGCGAAGTTGAGCGAGATACCTCCCACGCGTGACACGCCGAGGTCCAGGTATCGGTCGATGGTACACTCGCCGACGGCGGCGATTCGCATGAGCGCGGGCGGTGGCAGGCGGTGAGCCGGTGAGGGAGGCGGTGAGAACCTACGTGGCGCACGACCGCCTGACGAGATGCGTGGAGTTCATCGCCTCATCCGTTGTGCGCCGATACACGAATCCCCGGCGACCGTCGTAGTGGTCACCGGGGATTCGTGTCGCCAACGCGCGTCAGCGCGAGCGTTCAGGGAGCGTTACGGCGTGGTGGCCGCGCACCCCTTGAAGTCCGGGTTGTTGCGTTCGGCCTGCGCCGGAATGAGGACAACGTCCGCGCCGTACGCCCCACCCTTGAAGTACGGCCCGTTGGGATAGACCGCGGTTGCTGCGCGCTTGTAGTCCTTCACCAGGCGGCGCAGGTCACCCAACCGATGCGCCGTCCCCCAGAACCAGAAGGCACGCTCGCGGAAGAGCAGGTCTTCGCGCGCCGTCGTGGAGCCGGGATCGGTGAGCGGGGTCAGCGATGCGACGGTGGTGCGTGCATCGTTGAGCTTGGCCAGGTAGTCGGTCGCATCGCCCGCCTTGAGCGACGCCTCGGACTGGATCAACCGCGCCTCGACGCCGGTGGCGAGCGGGATGGGCGAGTTGGGAAGCGAGAACACGGTCTGCGTGAAGTGGATCGCCCCGTCCTGCCCTGCACGCGGCGTGGGAACTCCCGCCGCGTTGCGGATCACGGTCACGCGGGGATCGCGCGCCGAGATGTAGTCCAACCCGTTCCCCCCCTCCTTGTCGGCCGGGGCGTAGTTCAGCGTCCCGTTCATCCAGTCGTAGATCGCGTTCACGACCGACGTCGCGGAGTAGCTGACGTTGAACACGAAGCTGGTCGGGACGGACGCCACCGCCGCCGCCGCTTCGTTGTAGCGCGCGAGATTGGTGAGCACGCGCCCCTTGCCAACGGCGACCAGGTTGCGGAACGGCTGGTCGGCCGCGGTGGTGCCGAGCGTTGCAGCTGCGGTGTCGAGGTAGGCCTGCGCCCGCGCGAACATCTGCGCCGTCGTGAGGATGTCGGTCTTGGGCGCCAGATCGTCGGCGTTGGCCACCGGGATCCCGCTGCAGTAGTTCTCGGCCAGGATGATGTAGGCGAAGCCCTGCAGGGCATAGAGATGCCCGATCTGCGTCGCCTTGGTCGCCTTCTCGGTAGCCGTCCCCTCGAGCGCGAACTCCTTGAGCGCCTTGATGGCGCGAACGGTCTGCGTCGTCGACTGCCCCACGAAGGCCCAGGTGGTGCTCAGCGGCTGCACCGCTTCGTTCTGCGCGCGGCTGTCGAGGTGCTCGGTGCCGCCACGCGCCGACTCGATTTCGTCGGTGAGCATGCCGCTGGTGATGTTGACGCCGTGGAACGATCCGCCGTAGTCACCGCCGTAGAAGGCGGCAAAGTTGCCGATCGCCGAGGCGCGCAATGCCGCCGCGCCGACCGCGCTTGCTGCCTTGTCGGGGGTGATCTGGTCGGGAGTGGCGACCTCCAACATGTCGGAGGTGCTGCACGCCGCGACGCCCAGGGCCAGGGCCAGGGTCGCGAGCGTCGAGTGCCGTGATCTATTCGTCATGGATTGGCTCAATTCGGTGTGGATGCGCAATCGGGACGCGACTCAGAACTGGATGTTGACGCGGGAGATGATGTAGCGAAGCGGCGGTTGCGCCGTGAGTTCGCTGTTGCCACCGCCCGTGTTGGCCACGGAGTTGTTGGACTCCGGGTCGATCCCGGGATACCGGCTCCACGGATAGCCGAGGTTACGCGCGGCGACGTTGATGGACACCGAGCGCGAATGCAGCCACCGCGCCGCCAGGTTGGCCGGCAGCGTGTAGTTTGCCGAGATCTCGCGCAACTTCATGAAATCGTTGGGGACGAAGTAGCCCCACACCGTGCGCTTGGACGAGCTGTTGGCTGCGGTAGCCGCCGCCTGGTCGGCGAGCGACGCCTTGGGGTCGTTGACGGCGGCGCAGTTGCCGCTGGACTGGCAGCGCCATTCCTCGTACTGCCACCGCTTGTAGAAATCACCGCGGTAGTCCATGAGGACCGACACCTGCAATGCCCGATTCAGGAAGCCTAACGTCGTGCTGAGCCCGGCCTCGCGCTGCGGGAGCGACGGGCCACGATACGTCAGTGCGGCGGGGACATCGATCTCGTCGTCACCAATGAGGCCGTCGCCGTTCTTGTCGGCGTAGCCGGCGATCTTGCGATCCCACAGCCCGAACAACGGATAGCCCACTTCGTTGCGTGCGCCCGGCGTCGTCGGCAGCGGAACGCTCCCGGCATCCACCAGCTTGTTCTTGAGCAGCGAGCCGTTGGCGTGCAGGTCGAGCGACAGCGCCCGGCCGCGCAGGACGGCGACGTCGATCGTCAACTCGGTCCCGCGATTCTCGACCGCGGCCAGGTTCTGCCACTGCGTCGGCGACCCCGAGCCGATGGCCGTGCCGTACGACGGCGGGAGCGGACGGTTGAACAGCGCGTCGCGCGACAGCTTGCGGAACATCGTCGCTTCAATGTTGATGCGCCCGTCGAGGAAGCCGAGGTCGAAGCCCCCTTCTACCTCGGTCGTGACCTCGGGCTTCAGGTTCTGGTTACCGATCGACGCCAGGCGCAAACCCGGCTCGTCGGCCGACGTCCCGGTGGGGAACGCCGCCGCCCCGAGGAACTGGAGCGCCGCGATGGTGCTCGGCTGCACGCCGGCCTTGCCGTATGCGGTGCGCAGGCGCAGGCGGTCGACGCCGGGGAGCTTGGGGAACCACGCTTCGTCGGAGATCACGTACGAGATCGCGGCACGCGGGTAGATCGTGCGCTTCGCTTCTCGACCGAAGGCCGACGTCTGGTCGGTGCGGACAGCGCCGCTGAGGAAGAGGCGATCGCGCCACGACAGCGCTTCTTCGATAAACGCGCCGTACGTCGCTTCTTCGGAGGTGAACTCCCACGACTCGCGCTGCCGCGCCGAGTTAGGCGTGGAGGCGCCCGGCGGGAGTCCGTAACCGCGTCCCTGCGACTGGTAGAGCGCGTCGAAGAAGCGCTGCACCCCCACCGAGGTGCGCGAGTTGATCTGGTTGGCGAAGTCCTTGGTGGCCGTGGCGCCGATGTCGAGCGTGTACTTCGAGTTGTTCGAACGGTCGTAGTCCTTGCCGCCCTCGTTCGAGATGGGCCCCCACGACACACCCACCGACGGCCCCTGCCCCTTGAGCTGCTGGCGATAGCCGAACGAGTTGGTCTGGTCGAGTCCGACAACGGCGCGCGCGGTGAGCCACGAGTAGGGCTGCCAGTTGAGCGCCGAGCTCCCCGTGAAGCGATCGTCGCGCAGTTTGCCTTGCACGCCGAAGATGTCGCCCACGAACTCGCGCTGCAGGCCGTTGGTGGCGTTCTTGAAGCCAGGGCCGGTCATGTACTGGAAGGTCATCCCGGCAAAGAACGTCCCTTCGAAGGCATTGTAGAGGTCACGCCGGATGTAGCCGGTGTTGACGTCGAGCGTGAGGTTGGGGCGAATGCTGATCGAGAAGTTGCCGCGCATCGCGTTCATCGTGAGCTCGTTCGGATTGATTTCCCGATCGAGCGGACGCGAGCCACGCAGCGCAGTGATGCGATTGATCTCGAAATCGGGCATCGTGTACGGCCCGATCTCGTTCTGGTGCTCACCGGAGATGAAGTAGCGCAGCTGGTCGCTGCCACCGGAGACCTGGAGGCCGGCGGTGTAGCGCGGCTGCGTCTGGAAGGGATCGGTCTCGGACGCCGTCCACGGGTTGTACGTGGTGAGCGAGTCGAGTGCGCACGCCTTGCGGGCGGCCGCAAAGACCTTGCACTGCACCGGGTTGCCGATGCGCTGCCCGGCGGCGTTGAGGTTCGTCCCCCACCCTTGATAGTTGGGGGTGAACACGGCAGGCTGCGAGACGGCACCCCCCTCGGCGAAGACGCTCCAGCGCGGCGCGCCGACCTTCCCCTTCTTGGTGCGGATGACGATGACGCCGTTGGCCGCCGCGGTGCCGTACAGCGCGGCAGCTGACGGTCCCTTGATGACGTCGAGCGACTCGATCTCGTCAGGGTTGAGCGTCCCGAGGCGGTTGACGCGGATCGACGAGAAGTTGGAGGCCGCCGGCGAGTTGTCGAAGCGGATGCCGTCGACGATGATGAGCGGCTCGTTGGTGAGCGAGAGCGAGCTGGCGCCGCGAATGCGGATCGAGCTCGATGCTCCCGTCTGCCCCGTCCCCTGGATGACCTGGAGGCCCGCCGTGCGCGCCTGCAACAGTTCATTGACGTTGGTGATGGGCGCCTTGCCCAGCAGGGAGTCGGCATTCACCGTCGCCACCACGTTGCCGAACGACTTCTTCTCGACGTCGCCGGTGGCGGTAGTGATGACCTCGGAGAGCTGCGTCGCGGCGCGCGTGAGCCCGATGTCGGCGACGACTTCGCCGCCGGCCGGGACCACGACGTCCTGCGTTTTGCTGGTGTAGCCGATGCGCCGGACGCGAAGCGTGACCGTTCCAGCCGGGGCGCCAGTGACGACGTACTGCCCGGTGGCACCGGTGATGGAGCCGATCGTCGTCCCCACGATCTGGATCTGTGCCGCAGGGAGCGCCGACTTGTCGTCGGCGTCGGTGACGCGGCCGCGGATGCGCCCGGTCTGTTGCTGCGCCATGGCGACCGGCGCCATCGTCGCGAGGGCGATGGCGAGCGTGGCGACCAATCGGGCGAGGCCCGAGCCTGACTGCACGGTGGGCATGCATCACTCCGCGTTGGGGGGAAACCAACCGCCAAAACACAAAAGTCCCGACGGCATGGGCCCTCGGGACGAGTGGCACTTTAGCGAAATGTTTAGCGTGGCCGCAATTTGCCGTAAATCGCCACGAGCGTCAGTTGTGGTGGACAGTGTATACACTATGGTCGACCGACGCAACATCGGCTTCTCGCGGTTCGCCACCCGTACGGCTCCCGTCAGCACCAAACCGAGCACAGCTGCAGTTCTTCTCTCTCCCGGAACCTGCCATGCGCACACTCCACCGTCGCCACTGGCGCGGCCGCCGCAAGATCCTCCCGCTCCTCCTCCTTGCCGCGGGGGGATTCGCCTCCGTCGCCTCCGCGCAGGGGTTCACCCTCGACCACTACGCCCGGGTCGCGAGGGTCACCGACTTGCGCCTGGCGCCTGCGGGCGATCGCGCCGCCTTCGTGGTGGCGTGGCCAAACTATGAGGTGAATGCGTGGGAATCGGAGATTGTCGAGGTCAACCTGCGCGATCGCAGCCAGCGGACGCTCACGCAGCGACGAACGGCTACCGCGCCGCGCTGGTCGCCCACCGGTGACCGCCTCGCCTTCCTGGCAGAAGCGGAGGGGCGGTTGCAGCTTTTCGTGCTCCCGGCAAGCGGTGGTGACGCGCGGCAAGTCACCCGCTCGTCGACCGGCGTCCGCAGCTTTGCCTGGCGTCCCGACGGGAACGGTTTCGCCTTCGTGGCCCCCAAGCCGCTGCCCGCGCGCGACAAGTACGACGACGCGTTCGAGGTGAATGGCAACGACTACCTCACCCTCTCTGCCCCGCGGGCGGCACACCTGTGGTCGGTCGGTATCGATGGAGGCGCGGCCACCTTGCTCGCCGAGGGCGAGTGGTCGATCCCGTCACTCTTCTCGACCATCAGTTGGTCGGCCGACGGGAAGCAGATCTACTTCACCAAACAGGAGTCTGCCGGGACGCGCGAGTGGGAGCGTCGGTCGCTCGCCGTGCTCGACGTCGCATCCGGACGCATTGCGCCTGTGGCGGGAATCGACGGGAAGAAGTGCGGCGCGGGATGGCTCTCCCCGGATGGTCGCCAGCTCCTCCTTTCGTGCCCAGTCGACGGGCATGTGAAGAACCAGAGCGAACTGGCCGTTGTCCCGGTGGGCGGCGGTGCCTTTCGGCGGCTGACGGGAACGATCGACCGCAACTTCTCGTGGGGCGTCTGGCGCGCCGATTCGCGCGCCGTGCTGAGCGGCGCGCCCGACGGGACCGCGAGCGGCGTGTGGGAGATCCCGCTCGACGGCGCCCCACGCCGCATCGACGTGGGGCGCGTGGGCGTCAACGATGCGGTGCTCACCGCCGACGGATCGATCGTCTTCATCGGCAGCGAAGCGCAGCGTCCGAGTGAGCTGTACGTCGTGCGCCCGGGCGGCACAGCACCCGAACGCATCACCAATCTGCACGCCGGCATCGCCGCGCTCACGTTAGGCAGGGTGGAGTCGCTGTCGTGGAAGAGCGACGACGGACTCCCGCTCGACGGCGTCCTGACGTTCCCTCCCGACTTCAACCCGGCGCAGCGCTACCCGCTCCTTCTCAACATCCACGGCGGACCGTGGGGGTCGTCGCGCGAAGTCTTCTCCACCCGCTCGCAACTCCTGGCCGGCAAGGGGTTCATCGTCTTCGAGCCCAACTATCGCGGGAGCGACAATCACGGCAACGCGCTCTACTCGGCGGTCTACAAGGACCACGGCGCGGGCCCCGGGCGCGACGTGATGGCCGGACTCGCCATCCTCAAGAAGCGCGCGTACGTCGACACCACGCGCATCGGCGTCTCGGGGTGGTCGTACGGCGGGTACATGACCACCTGGCTCATTGGCCACTACACGGGATGGACGGCCGCGATGGCCGGCGCCGCGGTCATCGACCTGGTCGACGACTACAACCTCAACGACCTGAGCCTGTACATCCGCGCGTACGGCGAGACGCTGACCTTTCCAAAGGATCTCGCGCTGATGAAGGAGCAGTCGCCGATGACCTACGTCGACAACATGAAGACCCCGCTCCTGCTGCTCTCCAACACCGGCGACGTACGCGTCCCCGTCACGCAGTCGTACAAGCTGTACAACGCGCTCAAGGAGCGCGGGCGCGAGGTGCGCATGAAGCTGTGGCCTGTCCCGGGGCACTTTCCCGCCGACCCGGTCCGCGCGCGCGACATCGATCGGGAGTGGGCCGACTACTTCGTGCAGCGCCTCAAGTAGTCAGCAGCGTCACTGGAACGACGCAGACGCACGCGGGGCGTTGGCGCATGGTGTCGCCAACGCCCCGCGTTGCTTGCACCTCACGCTACTGGGGCGTCACGTCGTGCGTCATCCACCACTGCTTGGGGAGCGGACGCTGCCGCGGCCACACCTCGGCGAGCGTGTTGCCGTCGTACACCCGCCCGTTCTTCACCACGTAGCGAATGGTGTTGGTGTTCTTGATGTCATCGAGCGGGTTGCTGTCGAGCACAAGGATGTCGGCGAGCTTCCCCGCTTCGATCGTGCCAAGGTCCTTCTGCAGGCCGATCGCCTCGGCACCGTAGATCGTGGCCACGCGCAGGGCGTCCATGGGCTTCATGCCGCCGCTGGCGATGGTCCACAGCTCCCAGTGCACGCCGAGGCCTTGCAGCTGGCCATGTCCGCCGAGGCCCACTCGGCCCCCGGCTTCCACCAGCTTCTTTGCCTGCTCGGCGAAGAGCTTGAAAGAGTATTCGGAGTCGCGGAACCACTGCGGGCGGCGCAACCCGCGACGCTCGAGTTCCGAGAACGGCGTGAAGCGCGTGAGCTTGGCATCGGAGAGGATGTCGTAGTGCTCGTACCACCAGTTCTCCGCCCACGGGCCGCCGTACTGCACGAGGAGCGTCGGCGTCCACGTGGTGCCGCTCTTGGCAAAGAGCTGGATGGCGTCCTTGTACATGGGTGCGATCGGGAGCGTGTGCTCGATCCCCGCGTAGCCGTCCATCGCCTCTGTCATGTTCTTCTTGAAGTCGAGTCCCCCTTCGAGCGTCGGCGTGATCTTCTGCTCGCGCGCGGCCATGGCGATCCATTGCCGCTGGCGGCGGTCACCGGCCTGGTACTGCTTGATGGTCTCGGTGAGGTAGAACTCCGAGTAGCGCCTCATGACTTCGCGCGCGTCATCGGCGCTGGTCACGTCGTCCTGGGAAAAGATGCCGGGGCCGGTAGCGTAGATGCGCGGCCCGATGATCTGCCCCACCTCGACGGCATCGCCATAGGAGACGACGTCGGCGGTGGAGGTCTGCGGGTCACGCGTGGTGGTGACGCCGTAGGCGAGGTTGGCGGTGTACATGTACGGCTGCGGCGAGTGTACCCCCCACTGCGGCCACATGTGGGCGTGCACGTCAACGAGCCCGGGCATGATCGTCTTGCCGCTGACATCGATCGTGCGCGCGCCGCTGGGGATCGTCACGCTCCCCTCGGCCCCCACCGCGGTGATGCGGTTGTTGGTGACCACCACGTCGCCGCGTGCGAGGACCTCATCGCCCTTCATGGTGATGATGCGTGAACCACGCAGCACAACCGCCCCCGCGGCGCGCGCCCTGGTCGCGGTGATGGTGCTGTCGGTCCGACCCGCGTCGTACACCGGCTTGTTGGCGACCGCTGCGCCGCCGGCCGGGCGTCCCTCGGGGCGCGGAGGGGCCTTGGCGGCGGAGTCGGCGGCCAGCGAATCGGCGCGCGCCAGGTCGTACTGGAAGAACGAACGCCCTAACGAGTAGAAGACCCCCTTCGAATCGCCATTCCACCCGATGAAGTCACCGCCGATGCGCGAGAGGCGACGGAAGGGGAGCGCGCCGCCAGCGGGCTGCTGCACCGAAACGGAAGGGGCGGCGCCGCCGGTCATCGGAAGCGGCACGACGAAGATCTTGTTGTCGACCAGCGCCAGGACGCGGGCGCCATCGGGCGAGGCGATGAGTTCGGCCGCCTGACGAGGTTGCGCGTTAGGCCCGCCCCCCGGCGGTGAGAAACCGGTGACCCGCAGGTGCGCGCGACGATCGGTCCCGTCCCACTTCATGGAGACGAGCCCTTCGCCGGCTTCGTAGACCCAGATGCGCGTGGTGTCGCGGGTGAAGTGCGGACGACCGGCGTTGGTGAGCGAGGTGACGTAGTTGGCAGCGCCCCCCGCCGACGGAATCCAGACCAGGTCGGTGATGACCAGCTTGGGATTGATCTCGTCGTTGACGATGGCGCGCTGGGTGCGAGGCGCGCGGGCGGCGACGATGCGCGACCCGGTGGACGAGTACATGATGTCGTCGTAGTACGCCGACTGGGTGGTCAGCTTCTCCGGGCGACCACCGTCAGGCGCAATGCGCCAGATGTCGCCGCCGTCCTCGGTCCAGCTCACGTAGGCGATGTACTTGCCATCGGGCGACCAGACCGGCATGTGCTCGCCGTCGGTCGACGTCGTCAGGCGACGCGGCTTGCCGGCGGGCAGGTCCATGATCCACAGACGGTCGAGCGCCGAGAAGGCGAGGCGCTTGCCGTCGGGCGAGGGGCGCGCGCCGCGAATCTGGCGCACCGTGAGCACCGAGTCGTTGACCGGATACTCGAAGCGCACCAGTTCGCCCAGCATCTGGTTCACCTCGGCGGTGAACGGGATGGGCGACTGCTTGCCGCTGGCGACGTCGAGGCTCCAGATCTTCCCGTGATGTGCGAGGACGATGGCCTTCGAGTCGGACGTCCACGAATAGCCCGGGAGCAGGTCGCGCGAGCCGCGCGACTCGATGTCGTCGCGCTGGATGTCGTGGGCGAGCCAGCGCTCGTCGCCGGTAGCGAGGTCGCGCACCTTGAGCCCGGTCACCGCCATCTGGCGCGACGCGTAGGCGAGCCACTTGCCATCGGGGCTGATGGCCGGACGGAAGGCGGTGCCGAGGTTGAGCGTGCGGGTGGCGAGTCGCCCGGTCTCGCGGTCGTACATCACGACCTGCGTGGTCCCCATCATCTGGTTGTAGCCGGCGGGGCCGGTGCGGGCGCTGGCGTAGACGTAGCGGCCGTCGGGCGAGACCGAGGCGCCCATGAAGTTGGCCGGCGGCGTGCCGCCCCCCGGTCCTCCTCCCTCCCGCACGGGGGCCGCACCCGTCAGCCGCAATCCGCTGCCGCCGTTGCGGTGATACAGCCAGAGGTCGTTGCTGCGCGAGACGACGACGTATTGGCCGTCGGGGGTCCAGTCGGGGGAGACGTAGGCCATCCCGCGCCCGGTGGTGAGCGGGCGCAGGTTCTTCCCGTCGGGATCGATGAGGTAGAGGTTCTCGCTCCCCGAGCGATCGCTGACGAAGACGATGCGCGACCCGTCGGGCGAGAAGCGCGGCTGTCCGTCAAAGCCCGAGCCACTCGTTATGCGCGTGGCGCTCCCGCCGCCGGCCGGGATGGTGTAGATGTCGCCCAGCAGGTCAAAGACAATGGTCTTGCCGTCGGGGCTGAGGTCGAGCGACATCCAGGTCCCCTCGTCGGTGGTGAACGCGAGGGGGCGCGTGGGGATGAGCGGGAGATCCGACTCTGGAGCGGTGCGTCGAGTGGAGTCGGGGGTGCCCTGTGCGAGCGTGCTGCTGGCGGCGCAGGCCAGCAGGACGAGGGAGAGGGCGGATCGGACGATGACATCACGTCGCATGGTGGCTCCTCGGGGCCGTGGGGGGACTCGGCTGCTGACTTATGCCCCCCCACGGGGCCTCGCAAGGGGCCCGAGTCTACGCCCCGCAACTCCAGCGATGGAGGGCCGCGGCGTGATACCGGTCGATGCGCCAACGTTCGCCGTCACGCACGAAGACGATGGTCTCGAGGAAGTCCGCCTGGCACTTCTTGCCATCGGGGGCCGTGGACTCCTCGTGATTCTTGAGCGTCGTCCACGCCACGTCACCCTGCACACGCGTGCGCCAGTCGCTGAAGGCCGCCGTCCACTTGGTGGTGGTGCCCCCTTGCTTGAGCCGTGCGAACAGCTCGGCGCCGGAGAGCGGGAGCGTGTCCTCGAGCAAGAGGAACTGCGGCGTAAGCGGGGCGATGACGCCGGCCGAGTCGAGCGACTGCATGGCGGCGTACCATCCGTCGATCGTGGCGCGGATCGCCGCCTCGTCGGCGGCGGGATCGGCGACGCGAGCAGCGGGCGCTGCAACGGCCGAGTCGCTCTTTGCCGAGCTGGCGCCACCGGCGCAGGCAGTGACGATCGCGAGCAGGGTGACGAAAGTGAGCCGACGCGCTGGAGAGACGCTCATGGAATGGTTTGTGGTTCGAGAACGCGCACCGTGATGCGCGACGGTTGCTGTGGCGTGCGATACACGCGCTGGCTGGCCTTTCGGAAGTCGGAGGGCTTGGCCTTGTAGATATCGACGAACGTCTGCGGGTTGCGATCGACGAGCGGGAACCAGCTCCCTTGCACCTGCACCAGCATCCGATGCCCGCGCTTGAAGGTGTGGAAGACGTCGGGCATGGTGAACTCGATGGGCGTGACCTTGCCCGGCACGAGCGGCACCGGCTTCTCGAAGCTTTTCCGGAACTTGGCGCGCATCACGTCGCCGCGCACCAACTCCTGGAAGCCGTTGGGGTGCACATCGATGAGCTTGACCACCCAGTCACCGTCGGTGCCGGTGGAGGCGACGTGCAGCGTGGGCGTCACGGGACCGGCGATCGTGAGATCTTCGGTGAGCACCTCGCCGCGATAAACCACGGCGTCGGCGCGGTCGCTGCCAAAGCGCTGGTCCCTGGCCATGTAGTCGGGATCCATGTCGGTGCTCTTGCCGCCGACAAACGGGACCGGGTTGGCCGGATCGCTCACCCACTCCTCGAACCCCTTCTCGCTCTTTGCGGCTGGCGGATCGGAGGTGAGCGTGTTTGAGGCGCCCAGGTAGATCGCGCGCCCCGCGCCCTCCTTGGGGGGCCACTGGTCAAAGGTGCGCCAGCGGTTGCTCCCGGTCTCGAAAACCCACGCCTTGGGGTGCTTTCCCATCCCATCGCCCTTGAGGTGTCCCTCGAAGAACGGGATGAGCATGTCGCGCTGGTAGGCGTCCGACGTACGCGCCCCGAAGTCGAGCTCCCCGACGGAACGCCCCGAGTCGCGCGCCCACTGCCCGTGATACCAGGGGCCGATCACGATCGCGTTGTCGGTCGTCGGGCTCTGCCTGTCGATCGCCTTGTACAGGTGCAATGCGCCGTAGAAGTTGTTGGCGTCGTACCAGCCGCCGACGGTGAGCACGGCGGGCTTCACCCGCTTCATCTGCGCCAGGATGTTGCGCGCCTTCCAGAACGCGTCGTACGTCCCGTGACGCATCATCTCGCTCCACCCCGGGACCGAGTCCTTGAACCACTTGCGCTCGGCGTTGGCCAGGGGCCCCATGTCGAGGAAAAAGCGATAACCGTCGTCGGTGCCGAAGTCGAACGGCTTGCCACACGACATCGAAGTGCCGCTTCCTTTCTTCCCGCACATCGCCATGAAGTTGAAGGTCGACGTGAGGAAGAAGGCGCCGTTGTGGTGCGTATCGTCGCCCATGAACCAGTCGCCCTGCGGCGCCTGTGGCGAAACGGCCTTGAGTGCCGGGTGTGCGTCGAGCATCCCCGCCGCGGCAAAGAAGCCGCCGTACGAAATCCCCCACAGCCCCACGCGCCCGTTGTTGCGCGCGACGTGCTTCAGGAGCCAGTCGATGGTGTCGTAGGTATCGGTGCTCTCGTCGACGTCGCGCGGGCCGCGCTTGACGGCCTTGTGCGGTGTCATGTGCACGAAATGCCCCTCGGACCGATATCGCCCCCTCACGTCCTGCGTCACGAACACATACCCCAACTCGGCGAAGCGGGAACCGGGGCCCAGGTAGCGCGCGTAGTTCGTTTCGCCGTAGGGCGACGCGCTGTACGGCGTGCGGGTGAGCAGGATGGGGTATGCCCTGGTCGTATCGCGCGGCGTGTAGATCGCCGTGAAGAGCTTCACGCCGTCGCGCATCGGGATCATCACCTCCTGCTTGGCGTAGCGGGCGCGCAGCGTGGCGCCGTCTGGCCAGCCGGGGGCCTGTGCCTGCAACGGCGCCGAAACGAGGGCCAGCAGGACGAGCGCCTGTATCGTACGAGCGACGACGCGTGACTGCGTGCGCGTCGAGCGACGTCCGAATGCCGTGCCGAAAGTGGTCGAGATCTTCATCGATCGAAGCGGATGCGCTGCATGCGTGACGCGCTCACGTCGAAGCCGGTGATGGCGCCGCTCGCGTCGCGTGTGAAGCGCACGAAGCCCACGCCTGACGAGAAGCCGTCCTTGATGACCGGGACCAGCGGCGACTCGCCGACCGCACGCCCTTTGATCAGGAGCTTGTCGCCGTCGGCACGGATGCTCCACGTCGTCAGCAATTCGGGGCTGCGATACGAACCGACCAGCGCCGCGAGTTCGGCCGCACTCGGCTTTGCCGTCTCGGCGCGTCGATAGGCGGTGGCGGGGCGTGCGGCGATGGACAGCCGCGCCACTTGTCGCGCCTCGGCAAAGTTCACCTTGATCATCCCGTCCATCCCGATGAACTCATCGTCGGCGATGCGCGTGAGCGGGATCTTCCGACCGCTGAAGG
The DNA here is from genome assembly GCA_964560345.1 of uncultured Gemmatimonadaceae bacterium. Classification (GTDB taxonomy): domain Bacteria; phylum Gemmatimonadota; class Gemmatimonadetes; order Gemmatimonadales; family Gemmatimonadaceae; genus SCN-70-22. The sequence continues at coordinate 11,727 of CAZLLP010000006.1, read as the reverse complement.
AGAGGATCGCCTTTCCCTCGCTGGCCTCGACGCCAACCGCCGCCTGCTCCTCGTCGGAGAAGTAGGTCCCGACGTACGGCGCGGGATCGACGGCAGCGGCCACGGGGGCGTTGCCGGCCGCAGTGCGCAGCGGCGTGAACTTCTGCTCCTCCTTGAACGACTTCGAGAGGATCGCGTCGGCCACGCGTTCAGACAGTCCCTGCGTATTGGCATCCGCCCGGTTGCACGTCAGGCCGATGGAGACCCCCTGGTCGGGGAAGCGCATCAACATCGCGCGATAGCCTGCCCACGCTCCGCCGTGATGCACGCGGCGCACGCCGCGGTACGTGTCGACAAAGAGCCCGCGGCCGTAACCGTGCGGCGTCCCGTTGTCGAGCGTCCCCACCTGTTGCAGCTGATCGACCAGCGCCGCCCCACCCACCTTGGGGTCGAAGAAGTTCGCGTCCCACTTGGCCAGTTCCAGAACGTTGGTGTTCACCGCGCCGTCACCCGTCTGGTCCCAGTTGGACATGTCGATCGTGAAGCCCTTCTCGGCCGGCGAGTAAGCGGTCGCGCGATTGGGGACGATGGCGGTGTGATCGTCGCGGAAGTGCGTGACCGGCATTCCCAGCGGGGTGAAGAAGCGCGCCTTGGCAAACTGGGCGAGCGTCTGCCCGGTGATGCGCTTGACGATCACCGAGAGGAGGAAGAAGCCGGTGTTGCTGTAGTCCCACTTGGTGCCGGGGACGAAGTTGGTGTTGCGCTGGGCGACGATGACGGCGAGCGCGTCGTCGTCGTTGGTGTAGTCCTCGAAGTAGTGCCCGCCCAGATAGAGCAGTCCGTTGTAGTCGCGCAGCCCGCTGGTGTGGCGCAGGAGATGATCGACGGTGATCACCTTGCCGTAGCTGGGGAGTTCGGGGACGTGTTTCCGCACGTCATCGGTGAGCGAGAGCTTCCCTTCGTTGGCGAGCAGGACGATCGACGCGGCGGCGAACTGCTTGGAGGTCGAGCCGATGTCGAAGACCGTGGATGGGGTGATGGGGATGCCGAGGGTGAGGTCGGCCATCCCGTATCCCTTGGCGTAGGCGACCTTCCCCTTCTGGTAGATGCCGACCGCGCATCCGGGGGTGGTGCGATTGAACGCCTTGAAGACGGCGTCGACCTTGGCCGGAACGATGACCGGGGCGCCTTGCGCCTGCAGCGCTGACGAGGCGAGGGCGGTGGCGCATGTCACCGCCAGCATCGTGGCCAGTCGCGCCATCAACGGCGTGAACCGCGTGCTCACGTTGTTCGTGCGAGTGCGTACGAGGGTCGCGAAGGAGGCAAGCGCGCGCGAGTGCGTCATGGCGAGATGTGTGGGCAAAGGTCGCCGGCAGGTGCAACAGGCCGCAGGCAGACGGCGTGGGAAGGCAAGGGATAGCTTCAACCCTTGGACATGCGCCGTCAAGCAATGGATGAACGCCGCATCCCGGTGACGCTCTTCCCCGCCGAGCGTGGGTGACGCACCTTCGGTCGCCTTCACCCACCTCGCCCGAGGGTTCCCGTGCCTGTCGTCACCTCCCGATCGCTCAGCCTTGCACGTCGCGCGAGCGCGCTGCTCCTCCTCGCCGCCGCCGCGCCCGGCGCAATGGCGCAGCGCCCGGCCGCAGCGGCGCCGTCGCTCCCGCTCAGGCAATCGTCGCTCGATGCCAGCGCACCCAAGGACACGCTCTCGCTGCGCGACGTGTCGCAGCTCGACCGGTGGATTGGGCAGGGGGTGCGCGATGCGCGATGGTCACCCGACGGTGCGTGGCTCTATTTCCGCTGGACGCAGACCCCGGGCGTGCGCGACGACATCGAGAACGATCCGTGGTGGCGCGTCGATCGCGCCGGGCGACGGGGAGAGCAGGTCGCGGACTCGATGGTGTGGCGCATTCCCGAAGGAAGCGTGTCGTGGAGTCGCGACGGCACGCTCGCTGCCTGGCTGTGGCGCGGGCGCGTGGTGGTATGGGAAGCGGCGCGCCGCGGCCCCGATGCCACGCGCGTGATTGCCACCGGCGCCCATCCGGCGCGGCACCTGCGCGTGGCGCCCAGCGGGGGATCGGTCGATTACATGCTCGGCGAGGACCTCTATCGCTGGGACGCAGGGCGAGGAACGGTACGGCGCGTCTCGCAGGCGGTGCATCGCCCCGCCGACGCACGCACCGAGGCCGGGCGCTGGCTCGCCACGCAGCAGCTCAAGCTCTTCGACTACGTGCGCGAACGCGCCGCGACCGCCCGTGGAGCCGCCGAGCGCGCCTGGCGTCTCGATCCCGACGTCCCGCAGCTCGTCCCCGTCGAGCCTAACGCGACGATCGAGGACGTGCAGCTCTCGCCCGACGGACGGTACCTGACGGTGCGCACCGTCACGCCCGATCGCACGCGTCCGCCCACGCTCTACATGGATTACGTCACCGCGTCGGGCTATGCCGAGTCGAAGACGTCGCGCGCCAAGGTGGGCGAGCCGCGTGACCTCATCCGACTCGGCATCGTGCGCGTCGATCCCGCGGTGCCCAGCGACGCCGTGACGGTGCAGTGGATCGCCCTCCCCGAGGCCAAGGGGCGCGCGGTGAACATGCACGGGCCGTGGTGGAGCCTCGAAGGCGACCGCGCGGTGATCGAGGGAGTCTCGCAGGACGATCACGACCTGTGGATTGCTCGCCTCGACGTCGCCACGGGAGCCACGACGGTAGTCGACCACCAGCACGACGACGCGTGGATTGGCGGGCCGCCGGTGCAGTCCAACTACACGCAGCCAGGATTGCTGCAATGGCTCCCCGGCGGACGCCTCGTCTTTGCCAGCGAGCGCACCGGGTGGAGTCACCTGTACCTGGCTGAACCCGACGGGACCGTGCGTGCGCTCACCAGCGGCGACTGGGAAGTGCGGGCCGCGTCGTTGAGCCGCGACAAGTCGACCTGGCTCATTGGCGCCTCGCGCGAGCACCCGTCGGACGATCACGTCTACACCATGCCCGCCGGCGGCGGGGCGCTCACGCGCCTAACGGCCGACGAGGGACGCCACGAAGGGGTGCTCTCCCCCGACGGCGTGCGACTCGCCGTGACGTCGTCGCGCAATGACAAACTTCCCGACCTCTGGCTGCGTGATGTCGCGTCGGGGGCAGCCGCCACGCGCATCACCGTGAGCGGCAGCGACAATTACTGGTCTCACCGCTGGCTGCGCCCCGAGACGGTCACCATCCCGCACCCAGCCGGCGGCGTCGTCTGGGCCGGGCTGTATCGCCCAGCCACGCCACACCCCAAGCGACCGGCGATCGTGTACGTGCACGGCGGCGGCTATCGCCAGTTTGCCCACCATGGCTGGTCGGTGTACGGCTTCTCGCACGCCTCGCACTACGGCATGGTCAACTGGCTCGTGCAGCAGGGGTACACCGTGCTCGACTTCGACTACCGCGGGAGCGCGGGCTACGGGCGCGACTATCGCACCGACATCCATCGCTCGATGGGGGTGAAGGACGTCGACGGCGCCGTTGCCGCCGCACGCTGGCTTGTGCGCACGCAGGGAGTCGACTCGACGCGCATCGGGATCTACGGGGTGTCGTACGGCGGCTTCATGACGCTCATGTCGCTCTTCCGCTATCCCGGCACCTTCGCGGCCGGGATCTCGGCGGCCGGCGTGACCGATTGGGCGCACTACTCCGATGACTGGACGTCGCGCATCCTCGGGCGCCCAGCCGACGACTCGGTGGCGTACGACATCTCGAGCCCCATCAACCACGCGGCCGGGCTTCGCGACGCGCTCCTCATCCAGCACGGGCTGGTCGACGACAATGTGGAATTCCAGGACGCGGCCCGCCTGGTGCAACGCCTGTTCGAGCTGGGGAAGGACTTCGATATGGCGTACTACCCCACCGAACCGCACGTCATCGAGGGGGAGGCGTCGCTGGTGGACTTCCACAAGCGGCTGGCGGCGTTCTTCAAGCGGCACCTGGTCGACAAGTGAGGAGATGAACACGATAAGGGCGCCGTGCGCGTACTCGCGCCGGCGCCCTTCGCCTATCGGTGTGCCGTATTGGTCAGGCGCGCGGTTTCTGCTTGCGTTGCAGCTCCAGGTAGAGCGCCTCGACCTTCTCGCGCGCCCACGGGGTGCGCCGCAGGAACTTGAGCGACGACGAGACGCTCGGGTCGCTGGTAAAGCAGGCGATGCGCACGCGGCGCCCCATGCGCTCCCACCCCATCGCCTCGACGAGCTCATTGAGCATGCGTTCGAGCGTGATGCCGTGGAGCGGGTTTTTGGCTTGGGGAGAGGGCGTTGTCATGATGCTGAACGATCACGCCGCGTGTGGATGGGCGCAACGCCCCCGAGATCATCGCCGCCCATGTCGCCTCTATCGCCACGCGCCCTGCGCCGCCTAGTTTCGGCGCGCCGTTCCTCACCCATTTCCTCCCGACTCGCGTGCCTCACTACCCATTCGGCGCCACGCTCACCGTCGAACAGCTCTCGCGCGATCCGTACCCGGTGTTTGCGGCGCTGCGTGCCAGCGAACCGGTCACGTGGGCCCCCGCGTTAGGGCAGTGGCTCATCACGTCGCGCGACATCGCCATGGAGGTACTGCGCGACCACGAGCGCTTTCGCACCGACGATCCGCATTCGCCCATTCGCGACACCTTTGGCGCGCAGATGCTGAGCACCGAGGGGGAGGCACAGCGTCGCTACAAGTCGGCGTGCGCCCCGCCGTTCAATGCGCGCGCCGCCGAGGAGGCGCGCCCGCTCGTGGAAGCGATTGTGGAGCGCACCATCGCCCGCCTGACGACTGCACCGGCCGCCCCCACCGTCGACCTGCGCACCGAATTCGCCGCGCCCATCGCGCTGGAAGTCATCGCCCGCGTCATTGGCCTTCCGCACGCGCTCGACGAGCAGTTGCGACGCTGGTACGACACCTTTGTCGACGCGCTGATGAACTACGAGCGCGACCCGGCCACCCGCACGCGCGCGCACGCGGCGGTGCGCGCCTTTCGCGAGAGCATCGCCCCACGCCTGGCGTCGCCTGACGAGCACGAGGCGTCGCTGCTGGCCTCGCTGGCGCGTGCGCACCCGCGCCTGCTCGATGACACCGAAATCGGCTCCAACGCCCTCATCGTCATGTTCGGCGGGATCGAGACCACCGAAGGGCTCATCGCCAACGCGCTGTGGGCGCTCTTTACCCATCCCGACGCACTGGCCCAGGCCAGAGCGAGCGACGAAGCGCTGGAGCGGGCGATGGAGGAGTCGCTGCGCTGGGAGCCGGCGGTGCAGACCTGCACGCGCTACGCCGCTGTGCCCAGCACGCTTCACGGCGCCGAGATCCCGCAGGGGGCGGTGGTGCAATGCATGATCGGGGCGATGAACCGCGACCCCGCCCACCACGCCGAGCCCGATCGCTTCGACATCGACCGGCAGGAGTCGTTAGGGCACACCGCCTTCGGCTTCGGGCGCCACTTCTGCCTTGGGGCCGCCCTGGCCAAGGTCGAGGCGCGCGTGGCGATGCGCCGCCTGTTCAACGCCTTCCCGGCGCTGCGCTTCGATGCCGACGGGTCGCTCCCCCCATCTGGGCACGAGTTCCGGAAGGCGGGACGCGTGGCGGTGCAACTGACCTAGCAGCCGAGTGTTGGAAGTGGGGTTGGTGCGAATCGGCGCTTCGATTGTATGATAGGACGCGCTGCACTTCCTCCTCCCGATTCGCACAGGTGCAGCGCGTTTCGCCTTTCCGCATCGAGGTCGCCGGATGCCCCCCGTGCGCGTCCCGTTCTTTCACCGGATCACCGAAGGAATCCGGATCACCGCCCGCCCCACCTTTCTCGAGGATCGTTCGAGCTCGGTCATCGGCCAGTACGTCTTCGAGTACCACATTCGGATCGAGAACTGCAGCGAGCAGGCGGCGCAGCTTCGCACGCGCCGCTGGCTGATTCACGACGACGCGGCGGGTGACTCGGTGGTGGAGGGAGATGGCGTCGTGGGCGAGCAGCCGTACCTGCAGCCGGGCGAGGTGCACGAGTACCGATCGTACTGCGTCCTCAAGTCGCCGCACGGGTGGATGGAGGGGGTGTATCGCTTCGTGCGGGACGACGGCTCGACCTTCGAGGCGCAGATCCCGCGCTTCACGCTGGCCGCGTAGTGGTGCTGACGGCGCGCGATCCGAGGGCAAGACTCGCGGCGCCGCGCATGAGTATGTTGCGACATCGCCCGCATGGGAGCCGTTGATGAGCTCGAGCCTCGGTCGCGCTACGGGACTCCGCACCGCACGTATACAGTCGTCACCGCAATTCAACGGACGCAGGTTCGCCAACACGTACCCGGTGTCGACGGGCTTCAAGGAAGGGGTCGAACGCCCGTCGCTTCGTGACTTCCTGTGCGGCGGCGAGCGGCGCGTCCCGTCGGGGACGATCCCGATGGCGAACCCGGTCGCGCGCTGGGCGGCTCCTCCCGAGACCGGGCTGCGCGTCACGCGACTGGGGCACTCGACGCTCCTGATCGAGATCGACGGCGTGCGCATCCTCACCGACCCGGTGTGGAGTTCGCGCGTGTCGCCGCTCGCCTTTGCCGGCCCCAAGCGCTTTCACCCGCCGCCGGTGCCGCTGGCGGCGCTCCCACCGCTCGACGTGGTCGTGGTCTCGCACGATCACTACGACCACCTGGACCGCCCCACCATTCGCGCCCTGGCGCGCAGCGGCGCCACGTTCATCACGTCGTTAGGCGTGGCGACGGCGATGGAATCGTGGGGAGTCCCGCCTGAGCGCATCACCGAGCTCGATTGGTGGGAGCATGCCGAGGTGAACGGGGTGACGATCACCGCGGCGCCGGCCCAGCACTTCTCCGGGCGCGGGATCAAGGATCGCAACAGCACGCTCTGGTCGTCGATGCACCTGCGCGGCCCGCGGCATTCGTTCTTCTTCGGCGCCGACTCCGGGCTCACCCCGGAGTTCAAGGAAATCGGGCATCGCCTGGGCCCCTTCGACGTCACGGCGCTGGAGATTGGCGCGTATCACCCCTCGTGGGGCGACATCCACCTGGGCCCCGAGTATGCGCTGGTGGCGCGCGGGATGCTGGGGAGCGGCGCCGTCCTTCCCATCCATTGGGGGACGTTCAACCTCGCCCTCCATCCGTGGGATGAACCCGCGGAGACGATCGTGAAGCTGGCCCCCAACTCGGACGTGCAGGTGTTGCTGCCGCGTTTTGGCGAAGCCATCGAGCCGTCGCGCGTGGAGTCGATCGAGCCATGGTGGCGCGGCGTCGCGGCGGGGAGCGCACCGGGCAACAACGACGAGGCGCTGGCCCGCCGGGCGCTGGAGTGGCTCCCGGACTAACACGCGCCAGCCGGATCGCCGGCTGGCGCGTGGAATCGTGCAACATGCAGGGGCGCCGCGCGTTCAGTCGCTGGTCATGATGAACAACGGAGCGCCGTCGAAATCGTAGATGGGGCGCAGGCGGCTCGTCTCGTAGTACTTGTTCACCTGCACCACCTTCTTCTCCGACGTCACGCTCCCGATGTGGACGCTGTCGTAGAAGCCGCGATGGATGCTGACCAGTCGTCCGTAGCGCTTCTTGAGGATGAGGTCGAGCGCGAGGTTGCCGAAGGCCATCGGGACGATCGAGTCGAGCGCGTCGGGGTCGCCGGAGCGCACGAGATAGCCGAGTCGCTGCGAGACGACGTCGATGCGGCGCCCGTTGTTGTACTTGGGCGAGAGTTCCTTGAGTGCCGCGGCGACCTTGTCGCCCACGCCGCCCAGCTTGCGGTGGCCAAACATGTCCATCTCGGCCCCTTCGAAGCTCATCCCCTCGTGCGAGGCGAGCTGCGCTCCCTCGGAGACGAGCACGACCGCATAACGACTCGGGTGGCGATTGCGGTCGTAGGTCAGCAGCTCGGCCAGGTGCTCCACGTCGACCGGATGCTCGGGGATGACGCAGCGATCGGCCGCACCGGCCATGGTGGGGAGGAGCGCCGTGAAGCCGGCGTAGCGACCAAAGACCTCGATGACGAGGTAGCGCTCGTGCGAGCCTGCCGAGGTGCGCAGCGCGTGCGTGAGCTCGATGGTGCGCGTGACGCAGGTGCTGAAGCCGATGCAGTAGTCGGTCCCGTAGACGTCGTTGTCCATCGTCTTGGGGATGGCGACAACGTTTACACCCTCGTCATGCAAGCGCTTGCCGTACGACAGCGTATCATCGCCCCCGATTGGGATGAGCGTGTCGATCCCGATGTGCGCGAGGTTCTTGAGGATGTCGGGGGTGACGTCGTTGATCTTGTTCTCGTAGCCGCTCATGTGCGCGGGGATGCGCTCGAGCGGGAGGTGCGAGGGGCGCGTGCGCGACGTGTGCAGGAAGGTGCCGCCGGTGCGGCCGGCGCGATTGACGATCGCTTCCGACAGGATCTGCACGTTGTCGCTGTTGTCGGCGTCCTTCTCGCGCACGTAGTCGACGAGCCCGGCCCAGCCGCGCCGGATGCCGATCACGCGATAGCCTTCGCGCAGCGCGCGAATGGTGATGGCGCGAATGGCCGGATTGAGGCCGGGGACGTCGCCCCCGCCGGTGAGGATGCCGATGGTCCCCTTCGAGCCCGACATGTGCACGGTCCTCCACTGGTGATGATCCGACGCGACTGGCCAACGGCTGCAAACTAACCGCCGAGGGCGGTGGCGCCGACCGGTCGTCCTTCTCGCCCCGAGGCGCTACCCCCCGCCCCCGGCCCCCCGGTCCACTTCCTCGATGCGCCGCTGCGCCTCGTGCCAGTCCACCACCGGCGCCACGTCGGTATCCGACAGCTGCAGCGACGCCAGCGCGCGTTCCACCACCGGCGCGCCTAACGCCGGATCGAGCGCCATCCCGAATTCCAGCTCGGCGCGACGACACAGGCGCTCCTCGCGGGCCCGGTCTCGCCCGGCGCGCCGCACCCCCATGCAGTCCACCCGCGCATGCATCCCCTCATGCACGATCGACGCCGCCACCGGTGCCGCGGAAATGTCGCGCCGGTTGAGGAAGGTCAGCTCCGTCATGCAGACGCGGTCGTCGGGGAAGTAGGCGCCGCGACACGCATAGCGCACCACCCAGAAATAGCGCAGGTCGCGCTGCAGGTGGCGCAGGCGCCAGGGCTGCGCCACCTCGATCAGCTGCAACGCCTCGTCCAGCCGGTGCAGCACGTCGAGCGTCCGGATGTCGGGGCGCGTGTTCTCCACCACGACCTGGAAGCCGCGAATGACGTACAGCTCCTGCTCGGCCGGGGGCATCGACATCGCGCTACCCCGCCGCGGCCATTGTCGTCGGCATCTTGACCGCGGTCACCTTGCCGCGCGCCACCTCCACGTCGCCCGCCATCACACTCGTCGCCACGATCACCTTGCGTGCCCCCACCTCCTCGGCCCGCGAGCGCAGCACCAACTCCACCCCCATCGGCGTCGGCTTGAGGAAGTCGACGTGCAGCGCCCCGGTCACGAAGCGTGGGGTTTCGTCGACACCCGGGGCGCCGCCAGCTGCAGCCATCGACGCCGCCGCCCCGGCTGCGATCGAGTGGCAATCGACGAGCGAGGCAATGAGCCCGCCGTACACGAAGCCCGGCAGCGCGATGTGATACGGCCCAGGGGTGAAGTGCGCGATCGTCTCGCCCGCACGCCACTCGCTCTTGATATGCAGCCCGTGCGGGTTGAGGCGACCGCACCCATGACAGTGCGAGTAGTCCTCGGGGTAGAGATCCTGGAGAAAGGCCATGCGGATGGTGAGGCGGGGGCGCGCAACGTCGAACGAGAGGCGTCGAACGTGAATGTCGGTAATCTCCACCCGGAACCCACCGCTTCAAGGCGCGCCACGCCGATTCCCCCGAATCGCGTTCATCTGGTCAGCGTTCGCGAGGCCCGACGCGTACGCAGCCCCAGTAGATTCCGCCGCCATGCCGCACGTCCAGCCCGCCATGCGCACCACTCGTCGCCGTCGCACGGCGCTTCAATCAGCGCTCATCGCGTCGGCGCTCTCCCTCGCCTCGTGGCGTGGCGCGCGCGCGCAGCTCCCCGCGTCACATCCGTCGCACGCGGGTGACAGCACGCGCGGGCCCTCGGCCTTTCGCACCACGCGCCCGATTCGCCTCGATGGCCAGCTCGACGAACCGGACTGGGCGCTCGCCGACTCGACCACCGACTTTCGCCAGAAGGAGCCGACCGAAGGAGCGCCTCCGTCGGTGCGCACCGTCGTGCGCCTGCTGGCGACTCCCAGCGGGCTCGCCATCGGCTGGTGGTGCTATGACAGCGACCCCGCCTCGATTCGCCGCACACAGCTCCGGCGCGATGCCGCGCTCCGCTCCGACGACTACGTGAGCCTGATGATCGACGGGCTCTCGGACAAGCGCAGCGCCTTCTACTTCCGCACCAACTCCAACGGCGCCATGTGGGACGGCGAGCACCTCGACAACGAGGTGGGGAACGAGGAGTGGGACGGAATCTGGGACGTGCGCACGCAGATCAACGCCGAAGGGTGGACCGTGGAGATGCTCATCCCGTGGGCCACGCTGCGCTATCCGCGCGACGTGTCGTCGATGGGGATGAACTTTCGACGCTTCCTTCCGCGCACCAACGAAGAGTTGCTCTGGCGCGCCTGGCGCCGCCCCGAGGGGCTGCGGTTTCTCGAGAAGGAAGGGATCGTCACCGGGCTCTCGGCACTCCCACCGCGCGCGATCGCCGAGTTTCGACCGTACGTGATGGGCGAGGCCCGCCCTCCGGAGCGTCGGTTCCGCGCCGACGGGTCGGACTCGATCACGGCCGACGCGTTGCAGCGCGGCGACGCGGGGCTCGACGTGAAGATCCCCGTCACCGCCACGCTCACCGCCGACCTGACGTTCCGTCCGGACTTCGCGCAGGCCGAAGTCGACCGGCAGATCGTGAACCTCACGCGCTTTCCGCTCTTTTTCCCCGAGCGGCGCACCTTCTTCACCGAGGGCGCGTCAACCTTTTCGTTCGGACGCGAGCAGCAGACGCAGATGTTCTACTCGCGCCGCATCGGTCTCGGGCGCGACGGGACGCCGGTCACCATCCCGCTCGGCGCGCGCATGCAAGGACGCGTTGGGGCGTACACGGTGGGGCTGCTGGCAGCGGCAACCGGCGGTCGCGAGGATTCGCGCGACTTCGTGGCCCGCGTGCGGCGCGACGTCTTCACGCGCGGCTACGTGGGGGCCATGTCGACGTTGAGCAATCGCCCCTCGCGCCCGGGCTCGCTCGCCGGCGGCGTCGACTTCAACCTCCCGTTCATCATCGGGGGGAACAACCTCGTCTTCATCGGAAACGCGGCGTGGAGCCGCGACAGTACCGGCGGCGCGACCGGCGGGCACTATCGGGTCGTCATCGACTACCCCAACGATCACGCCGACATCGTCACGCGTTTCGACCGGGTGGAGGCGGGGTACAACCCGGCGCTCGGCTTCGTGCAGCAGCGCGGCATCTACCGGTGGGGAGGCTCCACCTCGATCAACCCGCGCCCTCGTAACGCGAAACTCGTCAGGCGCTTCGAATTCAACCTCCTCAACTACGACGTCGTCTGGCGGCTGGACCGCGTGATGGACAACGCGTCGTTCACCGTGCGTCCGTTTGGCGTGCAGTTCCAGAGCGGCGACCGCGTCGAGCTCAACACCATTCGGAAGTTTGACGCGCCCGACGTCCCGTTCGAGATCATTCCCGGTGTCGCGGTGCCAGCCGGTGGCTACCTGTGGACTCGCGTCCAGGCCAAGTACCCCCGTTCCAACGTGCGCACGTGGGCGGTGG
>CAZLLP010000005.1:42997-112237 GCA_964560345.1 uncultured Gemmatimonadaceae bacterium | reverse complement strand
AGTCGACGTAATCGAGGACGGCGTACCCCTTCTCGTCGTTCAGGGTGTCGAGCTGGCGCAGGATGCGCTCGCGGAGGTGCGGAGAGAGAGCCATGGGAGTACAGACGGGAGACGGGAGACGGGAGACGGGAGTGCCCGGCGCGTGCGCGCCGGGCGAGGCTCATGTCTCGGACGTCTCTCTGGAACGTGCGCGCGCGTGATGGCCGCGGTCGCGCTGCTGCAATCTACGACGTGGGCGGCGCGCCGGGTTTCAGGCGTGCGGCGCCGCGTGACTCAACCGCGCCAGCGCGCTTTCTTGCCGCGGGCGTCGATGTGAGCGTACGGGGAGCCGTTGTCGGCATAGACCCCCAGGCCACCGACCAGGTCGGGGTGCTTCTTCTCGACGATCTCTACCGCAAGTTCGATGAGGCGCACGTCGCGGCTGTTGATGCGTCCGTCGCGATTGGCGTCAACGGCGATGTCGGCGGCGTCGCCGTACTGGTGGCGCGAGTCGGCGGCGGCGCGGGGGACGCGCCGGTTGTAGAGCGGGGTGCGGAACCCGGAGTGCACGTCGACTTCCACCGGCGCGCGCCCTTCGCCGCCGTGCCAACTGGCGATCTCGTCGAAGATCAGCTCGAGCTTGTCGAGCAGGCGCCCGTCGATCGCGGCATAACGAGGCCAGCTCGTCTGCTGGTCGTGCGTGATAAAATCTCCCACCCGCATGTGCGCCGACAGTTGCAATTCGGCCAGCGGTTGCTCGATCTCGAGGAAGCCACGCGGACGCTCGAGCGCCGCCTGCTGCTGCTCGGCGCGGTACGTCCCGATCTCGTAGCCATTGAGCGACGTCCCCTGCTTCTCGGTGAAGGGAACGAGGACGGCGAGCGTGAGGCTGTCGATGAGCGTGCTCCCGCCGCGATTGCGAACCGCCAGACGATAAAAGCCCGGGCGGGACGGGGCGTTGAGCGTCCCCGCGACCACGCGCGCGGTGTCGATCGATGCCATCTCGCCCATCGGGATCCACTCGAACGTCACCGACGAGGGGGCGGCGTCGACCTGCAGCGGGAATTGCACCCGCTCTCCCGGAAGCGCGAAGCGCATGTGCACCCCTCGGCTGCGCCCGAGTGCGCTGGAGCCGAGTCGGGCCACAGGGGGCGGGGGAAGCGGCCCCTCAGCGACCGGGGGGCCGAACGCCGCGTCGGCACGACGCAGCGCCAGCAACGACCCCGCCGCGAGCACCACGAAGCCGAGGATCGGGAACGCGCTCGCCTTCAACCGCGACACGCGCGAGCGTGTCGCGGGGGGCTGCTGTTGCGGCGAGGACGGCCACTGGTGCTGGTACACCCCTGCTAGATCCTCCCCCAGCGTGCGCGGGAGCCGCGCACATCGACGTGAACGAACGGTCCATGCGACGACGTCGCACGATACAGTCCCGCGCCCCCGATCAGATCGGGATGCGCGCTCTCGATCCGCTCCACCGACTCGAGCACCACCTTGGCGTCGCGCGTGTCCACGCGCCCATCGCGATTGAGGTCGTCCATGCGCCCATCGCCATCGTTGTCGATGAAGATGTCGGCGGCGTCACCGTACTGGTGACGCGAGTCCTTGGCCCGCCCCCCCTTGGCCCCCACGCCTAACGCGTTGTACTGCGGCGTGCGGAAACCCGACATGACCGGCATGCTGGCCACGCGGTAGCCGCGGGTCTGCAGGTCCGAGATCAGCAGTTCGAGCTTGTCGACCAGCGCCTCGCGCAGCACGAGATACTTGGGCCACACCGCCTGCTGGTCGTGGGTCAGAAAGTCGCGGATGCGGAAGTGCTCGGAGAGCGGCGTGTCCTGGTTCTCCGTGGTCACCTCGATGAACCCCTCGGGCGCCTTGTTGCTGGCCCACGTGGCGCGACGTTCACCCGGCCAGAAACCGATACGGTAGCCCCCGAGCTTTCCGCGCTCGCGCGCCTGGAACGGGAGGAGGTTGATCAGGGCGAAGCGCTTGCCCGTCGCCGAGTCGGCGGCGTGGTAGATCCCCGGGCGCTGGGAGGCCGAATCGCCAAAGAGCTGTCGCAGGATGCGAATGCTCCCATCGCGTTTGGTCGAGACGATGCGGGCCTTGAGCTTCCCGCTGCGTCCTCCGAGCGAATCGTTGGACAGGCTCGTCACGCGAATCGCCGCCGTTCTGGGCGGATCGATTGGGGTGACGGCGCTCGCGCTGACAGGCGCAAGCGAGACGAGCGCGAAGCTGCAGAGAGCGGCGCGCAGACCTTTCGATGAGAAATGCACGTGGGCGATGTCCCGTCTTCCGGTGGATGCCGAGGGTCCCGCGGATCGACGCCCCGAACTGGGCGACGTCACGCCGGGAGGCGAACGGTGAGGAGGAGGGGGAAACGCCCGGTAGCTGTCACTTCCCAGGCGCATGAGCAAGATCGGTCAAAACGACGTGCTTTGGGACCCCTTCCGCCCGCGGAAGGTTCCTGACCTGTGACCGACGGGTCAGTAAATGTAGACCGGCGTCCCGACCGGCACGATGCGGAACAGGGTCTCGATATCCTCGTTCCGCAAGCGCACGCACCCATGGCTCGCGGCGCTCCCGATCGAGCTGGGGACGTCGGTGCCGTGCAGGGCGTAGCCGTCGCCCAGATTGAGGCGGTGCGTCCCTACCACCCCGGGAAAGCGGCGCTGGTTGGTCCCGAACGGCGGGATGATCACGTTCCCGTTCACGATCAGGTCCTTCCCCTCCCCGGCCTCCAGCACCTCCTCCGCGCCGTCGGCGAGACGCTTCACGACGTTGCTCCCGTTCACGGCCAGAAAGCTGCCGTCGGGGAGCGGGATTTGGTCGGTGCGCTTGAGGTTGAGGAGCCCCAGCTTCTTCTTGTGCGCCACCTCGACGTAATGCCAGTCGGGGGGAACCCAGGCTGGGTCGCTCTCCTTGCTCAGGACGACCAGGCGCCCGCGCGGGGTCTCGAACTTCCACTGGTTCCCGCCGCCCTTGGCCAGGACCTTTCCGCTCCCCGTCGCCACCCGGGTGGTGAACAGGAGCGAATCGCCGTCGCGATACCACAGGCGACGGTCGGCAATGCTGACGACGATGTAGGCCTTGCTGGCGATCGAGTCGATCGGCGCCTCGACAATGGTCTGCAGCGAGTCGGAGACCACCCCGACCTTCCGCTTCACGTCCTCGAGGACCTCGAGGTTGTCGTTGAAGACCATGCGGGTGAGGTCGCGGCGGTAGCGCGCCGTGACCGTCGCGGCCCCCAGCCCGGCGCTACCGAGCAGGAGAAGGACGACGAGGGCGAGCAGGACCCGCGCCGGAGTGCCGCCGTGCTTGAGGAAGTGCCGGACGTCGTTCATTCGTAGAAATACACCGTAACCCCCGGCGCGATGATCGGGGCAATGGCGCGCAGGTCGCTCCGCGAGACGCGCACGGCGCCGGGGAGCACATATCCACTATCGGCCAGCACCCCCGAATCCGGGAGTGCGTAGATCACTGTCCCGCCGCTCAGGACGAGGGCGTTGCGTCCCAGGGCCCCCGGCAGCTTGCGATCGGCGGGGAGTGGAACGCCGCGATCGGCATAGACCCATCCCGGCACCTCCCACGGGTCGCGCGCCCCCATCACCCGTTCGACCGAGCGCGCGCCGCGCGGCTTGACCACGTGCACACTGTCTCTTCCCTCGACCACGACCTTCTCCCCCCCGACCTCGATACGCATGTCGCGCAGGAGCGCGCCATCGCGTTCGAGCGCCATCGTCCCGCTATCGATGGAGACCGACAGGTGCAGGTCCCTGTCACCCGCCGCCTGACGCCGAATGAGTTCGAGCATCACGCTGACTTTGCTCTCTTCGGCGTTGGACACCATGTCGGCCCGCTGTCGCTCGGCGTCGGTCATGCCATCGCGCAGGCGCGCGGTCTCGGCGCGGTACCGGAGGTAGCGCGCGGCGAGAATGGCGTCGCCGACCAGGAAGACGGCAATGAGCGTCGCGAGAACGGCGACGGTTCGAGGGTAGGTGCGCCGCAGGGCAGACCAGCCGCCGTTGGTCGGGTGTGCACTCATTCAGGCTTGGGCGCGGTGATACATTCCCAGCTTCGTTCGATCGACGATATCACGCCACCGGCTCCCCAGCCAAGATGCCCCGTCCGAATACGCGCCCCGTGGTCCTCGTGGTCGTCGATGGCTTTGGCCATCGCGATGCCGCGGAAGGTAACGCCGTTGCGATGGCAAAGATGCCGACCTGGAACGCGCTCTGGTCCAAGGCGCCTCGCACCCTTCTGGACGCGTCGGGGCTCGCGGTAGGACTCCCCGCCGGTCAGATGGGAAACAGCGAGGTGGGGCACCTCAACCTGGGCGCCGGGCGGGTGGTCAAGCAGGACCTGGTGCGCATCGAGGAGTCGATCACCGACCGCTCGTTCTTCACCAAGCCGGCCTTTGTGGACGCCTGCGCCCACGTGAAGCGGAACGGCGGGACGCTGCACCTGCTGGGACTCATGGGCGATGGCGGCGTGCACGCCATGCAGTCGCACCTGTTCGCGCTCATCGAGCTGGCCGAGCAGCAGGGGGTGGCCAAGGTCGCGATCCACGCGCTCATGGACGGGCGCGACACGCTGCCGACCAACGGCTTTGGCTACATGCAGCAGACGCTGGCCGCGGCCAGGGGACGGGCGAAGATCGCCTCGTTAGGTGGGCGCTACTTCGGGATGGATCGCGACAAGCGGTGGGAGCGGGTCAAGAAGTGGTACGACAGCGTGATGGGAGTCGGACCGTCGACCGATGATCCGCTGGCCGCCATTCGCGCCGCCTACGATCGCGGCGAGACCGACGAGTTCATCACCCCGATGGTGGTGACGGAATACGGCGAGCCGGTGGCCCCGATCCGCGACGGCGACGCGATCATCGGCTTCAACTACCGCTCGGATCGCATGCGGCAGATGGTGCGGGCGCTCACGCAGCCCGACTTCGGCGGCTTCGACATCAGCACACGCCCGCAGCGCTTGCACCTGGCGACGATGACGTCGTACGACGAGACCTTCTCCTTCCCGGTCGCCTTCCCCCCCTTCTCGATGGCCCGCATTGTCGCCGAGGTGGTGTCGGAGACGGGGATGACGATGTTTCGCACGGCGGAAACCGAGAAGTACCCGCACGTGACCTATTTCTTCAACGGCGGGATCGAGACGCCGTTTGCAGGGGAAGTGCGCAACCTGGTGGCCAGCCCCAAGGTCCCCACGTACGACCTGCAGCCCGAGATGTCGGCCGCGGGGGTAACCGACGTGCTGGTGGAGGCGATTGCGAGTGGATCGTACGACTTCACCCTGTGTAACTACGCCAATGCGGACATGGTGGGGCACACCGGGTCGATCCCGGCGGTGATCAAGGCGCTCGAGACGGTGGACGAATGCCTGGCACGTGTCATCAAGGCAGCGGAGAAGGCGGGGGCGCGACTCCTGGTCACCGCCGACCACGGCAACTGTGAAGTGATGATCGACCCGGAGACCGGTGGCCCGCACACGGCGCACACGACCAACCCGGTCCCGCTCGTCGTCGTCGATCCGGACGGCGACCGCCCGCTGCGAGGCGGGGGTGCGCTGTGCGACGTGGGACCGACGATTCTTTCGATGCTCGGCATCGACCAACCGACTGAAATGACCGGGCGCTCGCTGCGCCTGCTGTCCCAAGAGTCCTGACCGCGACGTGATGACGATTCGATCGTTCGCCCTCCTCGGGTTGTGCGTGCTGGCGCCGGCGATTGCCGAGGCGCAGGTGGGACACACGCCGCGCAACTCGCCGTATCGCGACCTGGCGCGTCGCCAGGAGCTGACCTTCTTTGCCGGGCAATACCAGGCGTCGGAGGACCCCGCCAAGGTGGCGCCGCAGAGCGGCCCGACCTTTGGGGCGCACTACGAGTTCCACATCACCGGGCCGGCGTACTTCACCGCCAACTCGTCGATCGTGCTCTCCGAGCGCCAGGTGGTCGACCCGACCAAGCTCCTCACCGAGCGTTTTCTCGGAAAGGAATCGGTGACGATGCTGCTCACCGACATCGGTTTCGCGCTCAACCTCACGGGCTACAAGTCGTGGCACGGGATCGTCCCGTCGTTAGGTGGCGGGCTCGGGATCGGCGCGGGCTTCGACTCCCCCGACGTGGGCGGTTACAGGTTCGGCTATCCGTTCCTGCTCGCCTTCCGTCCGGCCATCAAGATCGTCCCGGGGGGCCGCTGGCAGGGGCGCATCGATGCGGCCAACTACTTCTACCGCATCCGCTACCCCGACTCGTACTTCACCAAGTCGACCGCCGACCCGTCGGTGCTCGACCCGACGGCGGGGCGCAACGTCTGGAAGCGCAACCTCGGCCTCACCGCCGGGATCACGTACACCTTCGGCCGCTAGGGTGGCGCGGGCGTACCTCACGCGCCGCGTGACGTTCGCCGCGGCGCACCGCTACCGCCGCCCGGAGTGGGACGACGCGCGCAACGAGGCGACGTTCGGGCTCTGCGCCCGCCCCAACTATCACGGACACACGTACGTCTGCGATGTGACCGTGGGCGGCGAGATCGACGAGCTCACCGGTTTCATCGTCGACCTCGGGGTGCTCGACGGTGTGCTGGCCCGCGAGGTGCGCGAGCGCTACGACCATCGCAACCTCAATCTCGACATCCCCGAGTTCGCCGAGGGACGGCAGATCCCCACCGGGGAGAACATCGCCCGGCTCATCTTTGGACAGCTCCGCTCGGCGTTAGGCAGCGCGGTCGATGTCGTCGAGGTCCGGGTGGCGGAGGACGCGACGCTCTCGTCTGCCTATCGGGGGGAGGACGGGAAGACGGGAAGACGGGAAGGCGAGATCTAGGGCGTGCGAGAGGGCGAGCGCGTGCGCAGATTGTGGGCATGAGCGAGTCCTCCTCTCCTTCCGGCTCCCCCGCGGCTCCAACTCCGCTCGACGCGGTCGAGGAGTCGCCGGTCTGGCTCGAGCTCAACCGGGTGCCGGTCGTCACGTGGATGTGTACGCCGGATGCGCTCGATGAGCTCGTGGTCGGGTGGCTCTTTGGCGAGGGATACATCGAGTCGCTCGCCGACATCACCCGCATGCGCCCCTGCACGAAGGAGTTGGGGTTCTGGGTGGACATCGACCCGGCGCGCGTGCAAGCGGTCGAAGGCCAGTCGAGGCGGCGCATCCTCGCCTCGGGGTGCGGGTCTGTCACCGCCTTCCTGGGCAGCCTCGCCGACGTGCCGCGCCGCACCGGGACGGTCCCGGACGTCGACACGCCCAGGTTGCGGGCGGTCTTCAAGGAGCTGTTCGCCCTCGGCACGCGCTACAAGGAGACGGGAGGGATTCACGCCGCCGCGCTCACCGACGGCACCTCGCTCTTTCATCACGCCGAGGACATCGGGCGGCACAATGCGGTGGACAAGGTCCTTGGCGCGGCGCTGCAAGCGGGGCGTTCGCCGGCCAACCTGATCCTGCTCGTGACCGGGCGCATCTCGGGGGAGTTGGCGTTCAAGGCGGCGCGCGCTGGGGTTGCCGCCGTCGCCACCCCCTCGGTGCCGTCGACGATTGCGGTGGAGATTGCCCGTGCCGCCGACATGCTCCTCATTGCCCGCGCCGTGAGCGGGGCGCCGCAGTTGCACCTGCCGACGGCGGGGCGTTAGGCGCGATGCCCTGCACGGGAGTGATCCTCGCCGGAGGGGGGGCGACACGGTTCGGCGGGCATCCCAAGGGGCTCGAAGTGGTCGGCGGACGTCGCATCATCGACCGTGTGGCCGATGCGCTGCGCGCCGTGACTGACGACCTGCTCCTCATCGCCAACGACGACCGCGCCTCGGAGTGGCTCCCGGGCGTTCGCGTCGCGCGCGACATCCGCGCGGGCCAAGGGAGCCTCGGCGGACTGCACGCCGCGCTCTCGCACGCCGGCGGGGCCGCACTGGTTGTCGCGTGGGACATGCCGTTCGTGAGCCCCGCGCTGCTCGCCCGGCTGCGCGCGTTAGGCGAATCGGGCGTTGACGCCGCGCTCCCGGAGAGCGGGAGCAAGCGCGGGCTGGAGCCGATGTGCGCCTGGTATGCCCCGCCCTGCCTCGACGCCATCACGGCGGCGCTCGATCGCGGAGACCGCCGCGTGATCGCCTTCTTCGATGCGGTGCGCGTGGCGCGACTCGGCGCCGAGCAGGTTGCGACCTTTGGCGATCCCTCGGTGTTGTTCCTGAACGTGAATACTCCGGAAGAGCGCGCACAGGCCGAGCGCGTCGCCGAGTCGCTCGCGTCCGGCTCCCTCGCCATGCCGTTCGACACCTCGTCCTAGACCATGCCGCCACTTCTTTCGGTCGTCGGCCGCAAGCATTCGGGGAAGACCACGCTCGTCGTGCGCCTGTCGGCCGAGTTGCGGCGACGCGGCGTGCGGGTGATGACCATCAAGCATGGGACGCACACCTTCAATCTCGATCCGTCCAACACCGACACGTACCGCCACTTTCACGAGGGGGAAGCCGAGCGCGTGGCGATGATCGCCCCCGATCGGTTTGCCCTGGTGGCGCGCATGAGCGAGGAACTGACGCCGCAGGAGGTCGCCGAGCGTCACATGCGCGACGCCGACCTGGTGCTGTGCGAGGGATTCAAGGCGTCGGCGTTGCCCAAGCTCGAGGTGGTGCGCCGCGCCGCGCACTCGCGCTCGTTGGTGGAGGACGGGTTGATAGATGCCGCGACGTTGCTGGCGGTCGTGACCGACGCCCCTGCGACCGTCGGAGCGGTACGTGCCTTTGACCTCGGGCGAGACGACTGGCTCGACGCCCTCGCGACGTTCGTGCAGGAGTGGGCCGCCGCGCAGCCGCGCTAGCAGGACCGGTGCCGCGCATGCTGCGGGACGGCTCGCGCGGGCCATGACGCGGCGATAATGTGCGGGGCGCGCGCCAGCGACGCGCAACATGCCTGTCCGCCCGCACGGCCCGCTTCCTTTCTCGCATGCTCCGTCACTTCGCATCGCCACGCGTCACGCCGGCTGCACTTGCCGCCGTCCTCTCCGGGTCGCTCGCCGTCGCGGCGTGCGCGCCGGGTCGCGCCGCCACACCACCGGCGCCACGGGTCTCGCCGGCGGTGGCCGCCGTCCGGCGCACCGTCGACTCGATGGTCGCGGATGCCAAGTTTCGCAGCGCGCAGTTAGGGATCCTCGTGGTCGACCCGATCTCCGGTGACACCCTGGTCTCGCACAACGCCGGGAAGCTCTTCATCCCTGCCTCCAACCAGAAGATCCTCACCGGGGCGGTGGCCTTGCACCTGCTGGGGACCGGTTTCCGGTTCAGCACCACGGTGGCAGCGACCGGCCCCATCGTGGGGAACGAGCTGCGCGGCGACCTGGTGGTGAGCGGAACCGGCGACCCGAGCATCAGCGACCACATGGCCAGGGATGCCATGGCACCGCTGCGGGCCATGGCCGATTCGCTCGCGGCGCGCGGCGTGACGCGAGTCACCGGAGCGCTGGTTCCAGGGGCGGATGCCTTTCCCGATGCCACGTTAGGCTTCGGCTGGTCGTACGACGACCTCGACTTTGCCTACTCCGCCGGCGTCGACGAGTTGTACTTCAACGAGGGCTTCTCGCGCGTGATCGTGCGTGGCGGGGCCAGCGCGGGCGACGTGCCGACCGCGCGCACCGCCCCCGCCCAGTCGGTCCCGCGCGTGCGCGTGTGGGCGCAGACGGTCGCGCCGCTCCCGGTCTCCGGCGCCAACGTGCGGCGCCCGCGGACGCTCACCATCCGGCAGGACTCCACCGACGCCGCCACCGTCATCATCGACGGCACCATTGCGGCTGGCGACTCGGCGGTGGTGGAGATCACGCACCGCGACCCGGCGCGCGCCTATCTCCTCGCGCTGCACGAAGCATTGTCCGCGCGCGGGATCGCGATTGACGGCGGATTGTCGATGTGGCGCGGCGCCTCGACCTATCCGCTCTTCTCGATGATGTCGCCGCCGCTCTCGCAGGTGCTCGCCGCCTTCGAGAAGCCGTCGCAGAACCAGATCGGCGAAATCCTGCTGCGGACGTTAGGCAGGGCGCGGGCCGGCGTCGGCAGTGCCGACAGCGGGGCGCGAGTGGTGCGCGATCAGGTGCTCGCCTGGGGGGCGGCCCCGGACGGCTTCGTCGTGCGCGATGGCAGCGGGCTCTCGCGGCATGACGTCATCACCCCCGAGACCATCATCCGCGTCCTCGACGCCATGCGGCAGTCGCCCGACTTCAAGATCTTCTACGACGCCCTCCCCATCGCGGGCATCGACGGCACCATTCGCAACCGGATGAAGGGGACCGTCGCAGAAGGCAACGTGCACGCCAAGACCGGGACGCTCGACATGGTGCGGTCGCTCTCCGGCTACGTCACCACGGCCGACGGCCGCCTCCTCCTGTTCAGCGTCCTCTCCAACCACTTTACGGTCCCCACGCGCGAGATCGAGCGCGTGCAGGACACGCTGGCGGTGCAGCTGGCGGGGATGCGCCTGGCGGGAGGGACGCGCTGATGCTCACTGTCGCCGAGGCGAGCGCCCGCAGCCTGGCCAACATTGCCGCGCTCGCCCCCGAACGCGTCCCGCTGCTCGAGGCGGTGGGACGCGTCCTCGCCCGCGATGCGGTCGCCAGCTACACGCTCCCCCACTGGGACAACTCGGCCATGGACGGGTATGCCGTGCGTGGCACCGACCTCGCCGGGGCAACCGCCGAATCGCCAGTGCGCCTGACGGTGCAGGAGACGGTGGCAGCCGGGGAGTTTCCCACCCTCCCGGTGCGCGAAGGGATCTGCACGCGCATCATGACCGGCGCGCCGCTCCCCGACGGCGCCGATACCGTGGTGCGCGTGGAGGATACCGACGGGGGACTCGAGGTCGTCGCCATCCGCGACGCGCGCGACCTGCGCAAGAACATCCGTCCGCGTGGGGAGGACTTTGTCGCCGACGACGTCGTGATCCCGGCCGGGACACCGATCGCCCCGGCGCAGGTCGGCGTCCTCGCCTCGCTCGGGCTCCCCTCGGTCGATGTCTATCGGCGCCCGGTGGTCGCGATCCTCGGGTCGGGCGACGAACTGGTGGACCTCGACCGGTTCCACGAGGTGCTGGCCGGGCGCAAGATCGTCACCTCCAACTCGTACACCCTGAGTGCGCTCGTCAGGAGCAACGGTGGCATTCCGCTCCTGCTGGGGAACGCCTCCGACACGCCCGAATCGCTGCGCGCGCTGCTCGAACAGGCCAGGGGGGTCGACCTCATCATCACGTCGGCGGGGGCGTCGGTGGGGGCCTTCGACTACACGCGCGAGGTGCTCGCCTCGTTAGGGGCTCGCCTCGATTTCTGGAAGGTGCGCATGCGCCCCGGCGCCCCCATCGGCTTCGGGACGCTGCACGGCACGCCGTGGGTGGGGCTCCCCGGTAACCCCGTCTCGGTGATGGTGACGTTCGAACTGTTCGTGCGCCCCGTGCTCCGCCGGCTGCAAGGACACGCGCGCCTCTTTCGTCACCCGGTCCCGGTCATCCTCGACGAACCGGTGAGCATCGGCGCGCGCCTCACGCACTTCCTGCGCGGCATCGTGCGCGCCGGCGACGACGGACGCATGCACGCGCGGCTCACCGGCCCGCAGGGCTCGGGGATCCTGACCTCGATGGCACGCGCCAACGCGCTGCTGATCGTCCCCGAGGAACGGCCGCGCTGCGAAGCCGGCGAGGTGGTGCACGCGCTCCTCGTCTCGGACGACGCCTCCCTGTCCGAGGTCTTCGCGCTGTGACGTGGGAAGAAGAGTTGGAGGGTCTCCGTGCACGCTTCGACGTGACGGAGACGGAGGTCGCATGCGGCAAGCGCACCTTTGTCCTCGCCCACCCGCGCAACGCCGACACGCTCATCAGCGAAGCCGACTACCTCAAGGACGAACGCCTTCCGTACTGGGCCGACGTCTGGCCCTCGGCCAAGGTGCTCGCCGAGCACGTGGTGCGTCACAAGGGTGATGGACGGCGCGCGCTGGAGCTGGGGTGTGGCAGCGGGCTGGTGGCCTGCGCGCTCGCCGCCGCCGGCTACAAGGTCACAGCCACGGACTACTACCCCGACGCACTCGAGTTCACGCGCGTCAACGTCGCACGCAACACGGGGCAATATCCGTCCACGCGCATGGTCGACTGGCGCGACATGCCGCGTGACCTGGGGCGCTTCCACGTGGTGGTCGCCTCGGACGTGCTGTACGAGCACACGCACGGCGAACTGGTGGCCGACGCCGTGATCGCCACCGTGCGCGACGACGGCTACGCGCTGATCGCCGACCCGGGGCGCCTGTCACTGGAATCGTTCCTGCTGGCCGCCGAGGAGGGGGGCCTGGCGCTCACCGAGCACTGGACGTCGCCCTTTGCCGAAGGGGCCCAGAAGCACGACATCCAGTTGCACGTCCTGCGCGTGCGTTAGGCGCGCACCCCGACTTCGTCAGGCGCGCACCGCTACTTCGTCAGGCGCTCGCCGCACCCGGAAAGTCTGGTCCCGTCGAAGGTGACGGTGGCGCGATGCGTCCAGGTCTTGTCGGCCATCGAGTCCTGGCACTTGGCGTCTTCCAGCGTCACCTCGAGCGTGTGCGCCTCGGGGGGCGGGGTGAGCGCGACCCATCGCAGCGTCGTCCCGCTGGCCTCGGGGGCGGTGGCGGGAAAGAGGATCCCCTTCTGGTAGTCGGGGGTCGTGTAGGTGAGCCCCTTGGCCGTGATGCGCACCGACCAGAACGGCTCGTTCCCCGCCAGGCGATACTCCCCCGCCGCGGACGGCGACGACTTCGGCAGCGTATTGGTCTCCCCCGCCGTCGGCGCACCCATCGTGGAGTCGGCAGCCGCCGCCGGCGCTGGCGCCTGTTCGGCCGCGATGACACTGTCCGCGTTAGGCAATTGTTCGCCCCCGCAGGCACCAAGGAGCAGAAACACGAGCCCGACCGCCGTCCATCGCTTCCGCACCATCGCCTATTCTCCCGTCTCCCGTCTCCCGTCTCCAGTCTCGATGCGTGCGGCGACGACTTCCGCGATGTCATACACCGGCACCGTGCTCTCGAGCTTGGCCCCGGCATCGTTGAGCATCGTCATGCAGAAGGGACAGGCGACCGCCACCGCGTCGGCGCCGGTCGCCAGCAGTTCCTGCTTGCGCTCGACGTTGATGCGCTGCCCCACGCGCTCTTCCATCCACATGCGCCCACCGCCGGCACCGCAGCACAGCCCCTTGTCGCGTGAACGCGGCGCCTCGACCAGCGTCACCACCGGCAGCGCGCGCTTGAGCGCCTCGCGCGGAGCGTCGTAGACCTCGTTGTAGCGCCCAAGGTAGCACGAGTCGTGATACGCCATCACCAGCTTCTGCCCGTCGTCGTGCTTGAGCGGGACCATCTCGTCGGCCAACAGGCGCTCGATGTAGGTCGAGTGGTGAATCACCTCGTAGTTGCCGCCGAGCTGCGGGAACTCGTTCCCGATCTGGTGGAAGCAGTGCGGACACGACGTGACGATCGTGGTGACCTCGTAGCGGTCGAGCGTCTCTATCGCCTGCTTGGCCAGCATCTGGTAGAGGTACTCGTTCCCCATGCGGCGCGCGGGGTCGCCGTTGCAGCTCTCTTCCTGCCCGAGGATGGCGAACTTGATCCCCGCCGCCTGCAGGATGCGGGCAAAGGCGACCGTCGTCTTCTTGGCGCGATCATCAAACGATCCCATGCAGCCGACCCAGAAGAGGATGTCGGGGCGCTCGCCGCGCTCCCACATCTCCGCCATCGTCGGCACGTCCATCCCCTCGGCCCACTTCTCACGCTCCGACGGCTGGAACGCCCACGGCGAGCCGTTGCGCTCCAACGACTCGAACGCCGGGAGGATCTCCTCGGGAAAGCGCGACTCGGTGAGGACGAGGTTGCGCCGCATCTCGTTGATGATCTCGAGCTGGTCGATCGAGACCGGGCACTCGTACACGCAGGCGCGGCACGACGTGCACGCCCACAGCTCTTCCTCGGTGATGAAGTTGTCGAGGAGCTTGTGCTCGAGCAGCGCGGTGCGCGCGGCGTCATCGGTGCTGGCGGCGCCGATGAACGGCATGCCGAACACGTCGTTGCCCCCGACGATGGCCGGCGCGACTTCGAGCAGGCGCTGCCGCGTGTTGACGACGATCTTGCGCGGCGACAGCAGCTTCCCGGTGAGGTTGGCGGGGCAGACCGACGTGCAGCGTCCGCACTCGGTGCAGGCGTAGCCGTCGAGCAGGTTCTTCCAGCTCAGGTGCGTGACGTCGGCGGCGCCAAAGACCTCCGTCTCCTGCTCGAGGTCCATCGGCTTCATCGCCCCCACCGTCCCCGGCCCGCTCGTGTTGGAGAGGAAGGTGTTGGGGAGCGAGACGATGACGTGCAGGTGCTTGGAGTACGGGAGGTAGTTGAGGAAGGTGAGGATCAGCAACGCGTGGATCCACCAGCTCGTGTTGCGCACCAAGGTTGCAGCTCCCGGCGACATCCACCCCAGCATCCCGGCCAGCGGCGCCGACACCGGTTGCGCCATCATCGGGATCTCGGCCCCCAGCACGCGTTCAGCAGCCGCGGTGATGATCAGCGTGACCATCAACCCGCCAATCACCGAGAGGATGAAGATCGCATCGCCCGAGTGCACGCCGTCGCCTTGCAGCCGCTTGGGTTTCACGACGATGCGGCGATAGAGCAGCCACGCCACCGCCGCCAGCACCGCCACCGCCGTCAGCTCCTGCGAGACGAGGAAGAGCCAGTGCAGCGGCTTGGGGAGGATCGCAGCGTAGCTGAAGCCGGGAATCAACCCGTGCAGGATGATCTCCAGCGCCCCCACCTGCAGGACGAGAAAGCCCCAGAAGACGAGCGCGTGGACCGGGCCAGCCGATGGATCGCGCAGGATCTTGGTCTGCGCGATGCCGATCGTGAACAGGTTCCAGACGCGGCGTGGGATGTCGTTGAGCCGGAAGTCGCCGTTCCCGATGCGCAGGTAGCGGACGAGCCGCTGTGCGTTATACGAGAAGAAGGCCAGCGCCAGCGTGAGGACGAAGGCGAACGCCACGTTGGACATGGAGGGGAGTGCTGAAGGTCAAACCGCGGCGAGCGCCAAGAGGCACCCGCCGCGGCTACATCGTGATCAGTTCGACGACTGCTTGGCCTGCTGCACCGCCGCCGTCAGCGCCGGTACCACGTCGAAAACGTCCCCCACGATCCCGTAGTCGGCCACCTTGAAGATCGGGGCCTCCTTGTCCTTGTTGATCGCCACAATGCACTTGGAAGTGCGCATCCCCGCCAGGTGCTGGATGGCACCCGAGATGCCAACCGCGACGTAGAGATCGGGGGAGACGAGCCTTCCGGTCTGGCCGATCTGGTCGCTGTGCGGGCGCCACCCTTCGTCGGTCACCGCGCGCGTGGCCCCTACCGCCGCATTGCCGAAGGCCGCCGCGAGATCTTCCACCAGCTTGAAGTGCTCGGCCGCCTTGAGCCCGCGGCCGCCGCTGATGATGATCGGTGCCTCACCGAGATCGAGCTTCTTGGAATCGCCGAGGATCGTGTCGGTGATGACGACGCGGGCCGCGGCCGGATCGGCGGAGAGCGTGGCCTGCTCCGTGCGCCCCGCCCCCGCCTTTGGCGACGGCGTGACGGCGCCCGGGCGAACCGAGAAGATCGCCGGCGTGCCGACGAGCTTGAGCGTCTGGACAACCTTTCCGGTGTAGCCGGGGTGCGTGACGATCACCGCATCGGCGCTCACCGCAAACGACGTCACGTCGGTCGCGATCGCGCTGCGCAGCTTGGCGGCGGTGCGCGGCGCGAGATCCTTCCCCTGCTGCGACGCCGAGAAGATCACGGCGCGATAGTCGCCTCCCTTCGCGCGATCGGCCACGAGTGCCGCCGTCGCTTCGGGGGAGTAGTTCGCGAAGCCGGCGTGCTCGCTCACGATGACGACGTCGGCGCCGTACTCCGCCAGCGTCGCCGCCTTTGCGGCAATGCCGGAGGCGCCGACGAGCACCGCGTGCACGTCACCGCCAATCTGGTCGGCGACCTGGCGCGCGGCGGTCACCGCCTCGAGCGCCACCTTGCGCAGCTCACCGCCGCGCGCTTCTGCAAATGCCAGGACGTTAGGCATCAGAGCACCTTCGCTTCAGTCTGGAGGAGCTTCACGAGCTCGGGGACCGCGGCGGCCCCTTCGCCAATGATGCGCCCGGCCGCACGGGCCGGCGGGAGTTCCATCTTCTCGACCGTCAGCCGCACCTCGCCGAGCTGCGCCGGCTTGACCTCGAGCGGCTTCTTCTTGGCCGCCATGATCCCCTTGAGCGACGGATAGCGCGGGCGCGCGATCCCTTCGTCGATGGAGACGATGGCCGGGAGCGGGAACTTGACGAGTTCTCCACCGCCCTCGATCTCGCGGCGTGCGGTCCCCTGGCCGCCGCTGATCTCCAGCTTGCTGCAGGCGTGCACGAGCGGGAGCCCGAGCAACTCGGCGACGACGAACTGCGTGGCGCCGTTGGCCCCGTCAATCGACATCTTGCCGAACATGATGAGGTCGTAGCCGCCGGCGGAGAGTTCCGCGGCGAGCGCGCTGCCGATCGCGAAGGCGTCGAAGGGGACGGCGTCGCACTTGAGCTGGACGGCCTTGGCGACCCCCATGCTCAGCGCCTTGCGCAGCGTCTCCTGCACGACGTCGGAGCCGAGGGAGATGACGTGCACCTCGCTGGCCGGATCCTTCTCCGTGAGCTGCAAGGCCGCTTCGACCGCGTAGCCGTCGAAGTCGGACATGTCCCACTTGAGTCCCGTCTCGTCCACGGACTTGCCGGACGGGGCGATCTTGAAATTCACGTCCATCTCAGGGACGCGCTTGATGCAAACGGCGATCTTCACCGTTCCGTCTCCAGGTGTAGGGAAGCGGGGGGAAATCTAGCGGCTGCCCCTCGGGAGTGGAGGACACGCGGCATGCCCCTTCGGATTCCGTCGTTCGCACGCATCTTTCCCCCATGCACCCCGACTCCGATTCCGCGCCCGCCCGTCGCCCATCCACCCCGACCGCCCTCATCACCGGGGCGACAGCCGGACTGGGCGCCGCCTACGCCCGCGCCCTGGCCGCCCGCGGGCATGCGCTGATCCTGGTGGCGCGAGACGCCGAGCGGCTGGCGGCGACCGCAACGTCGTTGCGGGCCGCACACGGCATCGAGGTGGAGACGATCGCCGCCGATCTTGCGACCGACGCAGGGGTCGACGCCGTGGTCGCCCGCATCGAACAGGGCGCGAGCGATGAGGGGCGCCTGGTCTCACTGTTGGTGAACAACGCCGGCTTCGGGACCAAGGGATCGATCGCCGCCGGCGACCCGGACGCGCAGGAGACGATGGTGCGGCTGCACGTCCTCGCGGTGCACCGCCTCACGCAGGCCGCCGTGCGCGCGATGGCGGTGTACGGGCGCGGGTCGATCGTCACCGTCGCGTCGGTGGCATCGTACCTAACGAGCCCGGGGAACGTGAACTACTGCGCCACCAAGGCCTATCAACGCTTCGCGATGGAGGCGCTCGCCGCCGAAGTGGCCGGGCGCGGGATCTACGTACAGGCGCTGTGCCCGGGCTTCACCCGCACCGAATTCCACCAGCGCGCCGCGATGTCAATGCGGTCCATCCCCGGCGCGCTCTGGCTCGAGGCGGACGTCGTCGTGGCGGCCTCGCTCGAGGCGGTGGCGCGCCGCGGGCCGACGGTGGTGATCCCGGGATGGCACTACAAGTCGATCGTCGTGCTCCTGCGCCACCTGCCCCGCTGGATGTTGCAGCTGGCCACCCGGCGCTACCGGGACACGCGGGCGGTGACGGGCGCCTGAGCGCTCGTCGCCGAGCGGCACCGGGCGCCTAACGCTGCGCGGCTATCCCGCAGCGTCTGCCGGCGGAACGGGGAGCGCGCGCAGGGCGGCCATCAGCGCCCCCCAGTCCATCGACAGTTGCGGGTTCACTGACCGCAGCGCGTGTCGCACGACCCCGTCGCGATCGACCAGGAAGGTCGCGCTCTCCTGGATGATGAACATCGCGCGCGACAGCCCGTAGGCCTTGTACGTCGCCCGGTCGCGGTCGACCAGCGCGGGATACGGGAGCGCCATGGAGCGCACCAACCCGGTCCCGACGCCGCCGCCGCCAATTACCAGCGCCGTGGCCCCAAGCTGATTCAGACTGCCGATCTCCCGCCCGACCCGGGCGGCGTGCCAGAGGCACGACGCTCAACTGAACTCGCGCGTGAAGTGAATGACGACGTGATGCGCTCGACGCACCTCGGCGAGCGACACGAGGCGACCGTCGAGGTCGGGGAGGGCAAAGTCGGGGGCGCGTTCGCCCTCACGCGGATGCGGATCGTCGCTCATGCGCTGGAGAGGCGAAAGGTGGCGCCGCACGTCGCAAGGCGACGTCGAATGGCCACCCGGCGCACACGGCGCGACTACGGGCGGAACTCGAGGGCGGTGTACATCTGGCTGAAGGCGTGACGCGCTGGCCCCGTGGTGTACTCCCGGGATCGGGTGATCGCGCGCCACCCGACGGTCAACCGGTGAAGACGCAGCGCAGTTCCGAACTCGTACTCGCTCACCGTCGGCACGCGCGTCACCTGGCGGTCGGCGTCGTGGAACAGCGTCCCGTCGAGGGAGAAGTCGTGCGCCACGTACTCGCGCCGCCCGGCCGCACTGATGTTGAACTCCCAGTCGGAGCGTCCGCGCCACGCGCGCGGGTCCCACGGATGCGAGAGGTTGAGCCCGAGGCGTAACTTTCCGCCGGCATCCGCCGCCGTGCGAATGTTCCCCAGCGTCCCACCGACCGACGGCGACAGGTCGAGGATGCCGACGCCTCCGGGTGCCCAGCGCAGCGCCAGCACCGATTGTCGCAGGCCGAGCAGGACGCCGGGCTCGAAGCCCACTTGCGTCTCCCACCCGGTCGCCTTGGTGGTGTACTTGGCGGTGATCTGGTGCGCGATCGACTGGGCCAGCTTGCCTAACGCCGGCGCGCCCGTCACCCCCAGCGAGAGCGAGTACGTGCGCAGCGCGCGGCGCGAGACGCGTCGCCCTTCCCCGCCTACGTACAGCCACGCCGCGTAGGGACGTTCGTACATCCATCCGACGTACGAGAACGGCGGGCGATCGAGGTTGGGCGTGTACATGTCCTGGCCGATGAACAGCAGCGTCGTCAGGCAGGCGCGTTCGTCGGCGCGGGAGTGCACACACCCGGGCGCGCCGCCCCCGAGCACGCGCCCCCACCCCGGCGCCTTGAGCGCCTCCATTCCCAGCACGACGCCGTTGGTGTACTCCTCGTCGCTCCGGTGTCCCGGATGCAACCAGAAGTTGTACGCGTCGTTGTCCAGCCGCACGCGCGGGAGCCATCCGGTCGTGGGTTGGCGCGGCTGGCTACGCGACGCCTCGCCCTTTCCATCCGCACCGTGGGCATTCCCCGCCTCCTGCGCGCGCACGCGGTGCGGTGCGACAGCGAGCGCGAGCAGGGCGCCAACAACGACGAAGAGCCGGCGAGCCGGCTCTTCGAAGACACGTGTGTTCCGCATCACGCCGCGCGACTCAATTGAACGCGTTGAGGCCAGTGACGGCCTGCCCGAGGATGAGCGAGTGGACGTCGTGCGTCCCTTCGTACGTGTACACGCTCTCCAGGTTGGCCATGTGGCGCATCGCCGAGTACTCGGCGAGGATCCCGTTGGCGCCAAGCAGGCGGCGCGCCTCGCGGGCGATGTTGGTCGCGATGTTGACGTTGTTGCGCTTGGCCAGCGACACCTGCTGCGGCGTGAACGTCCCCGCGTCCTTGAGGCGTCCCAGGTGCAACGACACGAGCTGCCCCTTCACGATCTCGGTGATCATGTCGGCCAGGCGCTCCTGCTGGATCTGGAAGCCGGCGATGGGCTTGTCGAACATGATGCGGTTCTTGGCGTAGGCCAGCGACTCCTCGTAGCAGGCCATCGCCGCACCTAACGCGCCCCACGAGATCCCGTAGCGCGCCTGCGTGAGGCACATCAAGGGCGACTTGAGTCCCCCCGACTTGGGCATCAGCGCGTCGGCCGGCAGGTGCACGTTGTCGAAGGTGAGCTCGCTCGTGTCCGATGCGCGGAGCGAGAGCTTCCCCTTCTGGTCCTTCGCCTTGAAGCCCTTGGAGTCGGTCGGGACGACGAAGCCGCGAATCGACGACGCGTCCTTGTCGCCGTTGGTCTTGGCCCACACCACCGCGACATGCGCCTGCGACCCGTTGGTGATCCACATCTTGCCGCCGTTGAGCAGCCAGGTGCCGTCGGGCTGCTGGTGGGCCATCGTGATCATCCCCGACGGGTTGGAGCCGTAGTCGGGCTCCGTGAGGCCGAAGCAGCCGATCGCTTCACCCTTGGCGAGCTTGGGGAGCCAGTGGCGCTTGTGCTCCTCGCTGCCGAAGGCGTAGATGGGGTACATCACCAGGGCACCCTGCACCGAGGCAAACGAACGGATGCCGGAATCGCCCCGCTCGAGCTCCTGCATGATGAGCCCGTACGCCACGTTGTTGAGCCCCGCGCAGCCGTACTCCTCGGGGAGGTTGGCCCCCAGGACACCCAGCTCGGCCATCTCGGGGATGAGCTCGCGCGGGAAACGCCCGTCCACGTAGCACTGCCCGATGATGGGGAGGACGCGCTCGTCGACAAAGCGACGCACGCTATCACGCACCGCGCGCTCGTCTTCGCTCAGCGCGCTGTCGATGTTGAAGAAGTCAGTCGTCATGCGGGAGAAAGATAGCGCCCTCCCAGCCGTGCGCCGAGGTAGGCGCTCGATCCGGCGAGCAGGGCAGGAAAGACCAGGGTCGCGACCAATGGCGCCCACCCCGGAAGCTGCATCGACGTCGCCAACGCACCCGCGAAACTTCCCACCGGCGCACCGCCCACGCTCGCCAGGGCGAGATATCCGCCCCACGCCACCGCTCCGCTCAGCGCGGCGGTGAGACCGGGACGGCGTGTGCGGTGCGTCACCACGCCAAAGACCAGCGCCAGCACCGGGACGATCCACCACGCCACCAGCACCGTGCCTAACGCGATCACGATCGCCAACATCAAGATGCGAAGTGCGGCCATGGTCAGCGCCCTCCCGGCGTGAGCGTCAGGCGCGACAAGACCTGTGAGGGCGCCAGCGAATCTGCGGCCGCCGGCACCATCAGGAGTTCGAGGTCGCCGTCGCGCCAGAATCGCAGCCGATCGGCATAGCGCGGCGAGGCGGGATTCCCACTCTGCCCGCCCGGGTATGTCCCCATCGCACGAATGCGCGGCCCCAGCTCGACCACCATGCGCCAGCTCGACCCAAATCCGCCGTTCTGGACCGACGGGTTGAGCGTCCCCCGCCCGCCCTGCACGGCCAGATCTTTCGCCGAAAATCCCGAAAGGCCCAGGAGGTGGTTCACCTGCGCGGTCGCGGCCTTCCCCCACGCCCATCGCCCCTTGGACGGCGCCCCGTGGCGCGCGAACAGCGTGTCGTAGGCCGCCGAAAGCGCGCCGGCGATGATCGCGTCGCGATCCTCGACCATGTCCTTCGTGCGACGGTCGTCCCACCAGGCGCTCAGGGAATCGCGCATCAGCGAGAGGAGGACAGCGGTGCTTGGCGTCGCCACGCGCGCCGTATCGCCCGCCGGGATCAGCTCATCCCACGTGCGCCGTCCAACCATCGACAGCGCCGTCTCGAAGAGGATCGCGCCGTTGTTGCCGATCGTGTATTTCCGATCCCACGCGCCAAGGATCGAGTCGGCGACCACGAGGTCCTGCGGCGCGTTGCCACGCTGCTGCACCACGGCAGCAGCATTGCGGATGTAGGGAACGAACCAATCGGCGCGCACGCTCCCCGGGTCGGTCTGGTAGCGACGCATGTCGTCGAGCGTGACCTTGTCGTTGGCGCGCAACAGGCGATTGATCTGCAGCGCCCGCCACGGCTCGAACGCCGCATCGTAGCCGAGGTACGCCGGCGCCTGCTGCGGATCGATCGGTTCCTGGTTGGCCGAGGCAAGGAAGCCCTGCGGCGGATTCATCGCCTGCGGGTACTGCGACACGGGCCAGTAGCCAGTCCAGTCATTGGACGACACCGATCCATCGAGCACCGCCAGCCCGCTCCCCCCCGCCGGGCGCAACGGATAGTGGCCGGTAGAGCGGATGGCGATGGTACCGGCCCGATCGGCCACGATCACGTTCTGCGCCGGCGCGAAGTAGTCGTGCGCAAAGACATCGAGGAACTCGGCCGCCGTCGTGGCGTGGGCGGCGTTGTAGAACGCCGACGCGAGGTCGCTGGGCTCGTTCACCGTCCAGCGCATCGAGACCCATTCCTTGTTGAGGCGCTGCAGCGGGCCGCGGTGCGAATAGCGCACCGTGTCGACGCGCAGCACATCGCCCTTCTTGTCGCGATAGACCTCTTCTCGCCGCTCCAGCTCCTTCCACGTGTCATCCACGAGGTATCGCGTCGGATGGACCTGGTCATCCACGGTCTCGCGATAGAAATCCAGGACGTCGGCCCCGGTGTTCGTCAGCGACCACGCCACGTCGCGCGTGAAGCCGATCACGATCCCGGGCGATCCCGGGATCGTCACGCCGTACACGTCGAGCTTTCCCGGCACAACGAGGTGCGCCTCGTACCAGATGCTGGGAAGCGTGAGCCCCAAATGCGGATCGCCAGCCAGCAGCGCGTGCCCGCTCCGGCTGCGCGCCGGCGACACGGCCCAGTTGTTGGAGGCAAAGAGCTTCGAGACCTCGGCGTCGTCGCGCGAGCGCACGCTCGAGGGGAGGAGATCCAGGAGCGCCATCGCCTGTGAGTCGACCGCTCCGGGGAGCGGGATCTGCAGCGCGTCGATGCGCGCCTCGCCGCTCCCGTTAGGCTGGATCGGCTCCTGGATGGGCGAATGCTCGGGGAAGAGCGCCCGCGCCGCGGGTTCGCCCACCAGCGCCTGTGCCGCGATGCGATCGCGCTCGCCATCGAGGTGCGCGAGCGTCCACCCCATGCGCGCATACAGGTTGAGCGAGTGCAACGGCGTCCATCGCGTCGGGCGCTTGCCCAGGAGCTTGTACTCCACCGGCCACTCGGCCGGTGACGCGTTGTCGACGTAGGAATTGACCCCCGCGGCATACGCCTCGAGGAGGCGACGTCCGAGCGAACCGGGGGCGAGGGCGGCCAACTTCTGCTCGGCCCCACGCGGCATCCCGAGCGCGCGCGGCTCGCTGTCGGCGCGCAGCGCCGCCTTGCCGACCAGCTCCGTCAGCGTCCCAGCCCCCGCGCGCGCCTGGAGCTCCATCTGGAAGAGGCGATCGCGCGCCACGACGTAGCCTAACGCGCGAATGGCGTCTTCTTCGGTTGCGGCAAAGATATGCGGG
This sequence comes from uncultured Gemmatimonadaceae bacterium, assembly GCA_964560345.1. Taxonomy (GTDB): domain Bacteria; phylum Gemmatimonadota; class Gemmatimonadetes; order Gemmatimonadales; family Gemmatimonadaceae; genus SCN-70-22. Next base: position 88,964 of record CAZLLP010000005.1, on the reverse strand, counting down.
ACGCCGCGCGTGTCGTAGCGCACGTTGACTCCCGCGCCGAGTCCGGGGAGCGCGACGGCCGCGCTATCGGGGAGCGAGCTGTAGGCGACCGCGCCCCAGGCCCCTCGCACAGGATCGAGGAACGGACCAAGCGGCGGCAGCGGGCCGGCCCCGGCGGTGCCGAGATAGAGCGCCCCGCCGAGGAGGAGGAGCGCACCGGCGATGGCGAACGGGCGTAGTTGCATGGCGGCGAAGATACTGCCGAGGTGGGCAGGTCGTAATGCGATCAGCGCAGCGCGCGCTTGGCGCGCGGTGTCGTTCCCACCTCACGCGCCTTGCGACGGAAGGCAGTTCCGTGGTCGATCGGGTGCCCGCTCTCCTCCTGCCACTGATGCACCATCTCGTGCAGGAGGGTGTCGATCGCTTCCTCCCACCCGTGTCGTCGAATGTGGCGACGGCTGATGGCGATCTCGGCCCCCGCCGGGTGCGACCGCGCGGGGGCGTAGTGCCCCAGGCGCGACTTCATGCGGCGAGAGACGGTGACGCGGATGGCGCCGAGTGCGCCGCCGAAGTGATGCGCATTGAGGCGGGCGTGCTCGCGTTGCAGCCGCTCGGCCATCGCGCGGTCGTCGGGGTGCAGCGGTGTGCGCCGTGGCGGTCGCGGCGTGGTGTCGCGTTCCAGTGGATGCGCGACGATCAGGCGCCGGGCGGCGAGGCGGGCAGCGCCGCGCGCGGAGACGAAGACGGCAATGGCGCGGAGGATCTCCTGGGGCGCACGGGCAAAGCCCTCATGGACGCGGAGGGTGCCGGCGCGGAACGAGACCAGGGTGCTGCGATTGCGGGTGAGGCGAAGGGTCGAGATGCCGTTCAGGCCGTAGGCGCGGAGGCGGTCGAGCAGGGCGGCCTGCTCGGCGGGGGAGGGGCGGGTTGGCGTGGGGCGTCGGTCGGGGGCGCCGACCGGAGTCCGGTCGAGGAACTGATGCGGGGTTCGGTCGGTGGGGAGGTGAGAGGCGCTTTCCGCTGCGATGTCGGCGGGAGAAGTGGCCGCGGCGTGGGGGGCCCCCCCTAAAAACAACATCGCCCCCCCCTCCCCGCCGGACGTCATCGATCCATTCCCCTCCGAACCATTCCGCCGCCGTCCCTTCGCGCGTGGCGACCCCGCGACGTCCTCCACGGGGCTGCGCCCGCGTCTGGGTCGCCCGCGCTCGTCGGCCGGCGGAATTGCCCGTCCTGCGCGATCGGTCGCCCGCGTGCCCGTCGCCTCCCGCCCGGGCGCCGGCCGCGTCGTCTCCGTCGCACCCGCGCCCTGAGCCGCGCCTTTCTCAGCGCCCCCGCCCAGCCCCAGTTCGAGCTGCTCGGTCCCGCCGCTCGTTAGGCCGAGTCGTGCGAGGAGCGCGCGAAGCACTTGGAGGGGCCCGGGGTGAAGGCCTGGTCGGCCGTTGACCAGATATGCGTCACGATGCGGATCTCGTCCGGCGTGATCGTGATGACGTTCACGCTCGACGGGCGCCCGCCGCGCGATCGGTTGGACACCGTCCCCGCGGTCGAGATCACCGTCCCTTTTCGCGTGTGCTCGACGTAGTGGATCGCTTCCTGGTGATCGTGTCCGCACAGCACGAGGTCCACGCCGATCTGCGCGAACGCGCCCAGGATCTGCTTGGTGTGCTTGAGCCCGTGGCGCTGGGAGAGTTCCCCCTTCACCGGGTTGTGGTGCATGACGATCACCCGTGCATCGCCGGGCGGCGACGCCTCGAACTCGCGCCGGGCGCGCTCGATCTGCGACTTGCGCAGGTCGCCGATGATCGAGATGTCGCGCACGTTCCAGGTGAGCGTGCGCGCATGCACTCCCTGCGAGGTGTTGAGCCCCACCACGGTGGCGCCGCTCGTGCGCAGCACCGGTTCCAGTTCGGCGTCGATGTACGTCCGGTAGCGCGCGTACATCCGGTCGGTCCCCCGCAGGTGCAACGGCGACTCCCACCACGCCACGTCGTGGTTGCCGGGGACGCAGAGCACCTTGCTCACCTTGCGCGCATCGCGAATGAACGCGGCGGCCCGCTGGAACTCGCCCGCACGCGATCGCTGCGACACGTCGCCGGAAATGGCGACGATGTCGTAGCGCTCCGCCTGGATCTGCGCTTCGATGGCGTCGATCTGCGCCGGGACGGCGGGGCGCCCGAAGTGCAGGTCGGAGACGTGGAAGAGCCGGACGGTCGCCAAGGCTCGTTAGGCCTGCAACCGGGCGATCACGGCGTCGGCAAACTGGCGCGTGCCGGCGCTCCCCCCAAGGTCGCGCGTGACCGTCTTCCCCTCGCGCAACGTCCCCTCGACCGCTTCCTGGATGCGACGCCCCAGCGCGCCATGCCCGACGTGCTCCAGCATCAGGCACGCCGCAAAGACCAGCGCGCTCGGGTTGGCGATCCCCTGCCCCGCGATGTCGGGCGCCGTCCCATGCACCGCCTCGAAGATCGCCGCGCCGGCGCCGATGTTGGCCCCGGGCGCGAGCCCCAGCCCGCCGACGAGCCCTGACACCAGGTCCGACAGGATGTCGCCGAACAGGTTCGTCGTCACGATCACGTCGAACTGCTCCGGCTTGATTACCAACTGCATCGCGCAGGCGTCGACGATGCGCTCGTCATAGGCGATGCGCCCCTCGTACTCCTTGGCCACCTGCTGCCCGATCGAGCGAAACAGCCCCTGCGAGAACTTGAGGATGTTGGCCTTGTGCACCAGCGTCAGCTTCTTGCGCCCGTGTGCCAGCGCGTACTCGAATGCATAACGAATCACCCGCTCCGACCCGAGCCGCGTGATGAGCGCAATCGACTCGGCCGCCGCCTTCTCGTCCTCGCCGATCTTGATGTAGTGCTCGAGTCCCGCGTAGAGCCCCTCGGTGTTCTCGCGCACGAGGACGATGTCGACCTTGTCGAACCGCCCCCCCTTCAGGATCACGCGCGCTGGACGGACGTTGGCGTACAGGTCGAACGTCTTGCGCAGCGCCACGTTCACCGAACGAAAGCCTTCCCCCACCGGCGTCTCGAGCGGCCCCTTGAGCGCCAGTCGCGTGCGCTTGATCGACTCGAGCGTCGCGTCGGGCATCGGGTTGTTGTGCGCGTGGACCGCCGCCATCCCGGCCAACTGTCGGTCGAAGGCGAAGGGCGCGCCCGCCGCCTCGAGGATGCGGACCGTGGCATCGGTGATGTCGGGGCCGATGCCGTCGCCGGGGATGAGCGTGCAGGGAATCGTCATGGCTGTGCAATCAGTTTCGAGGGACGACCAGATCGGCCACGCGACGCGCCAGCGAGGCAAGGACCGCGGGACCGTAGCTCGCGTGCGCATCGCCCGCCACTTCGCCAACCCACACCACGCGCGACCCGCGGGCATCCACCACCGCCGCCTGCAGCACCGCCCGCCCCGACGTCGCGTTGGGGATCGACTCGAGGCGCAGTTCGAGCGGAATCAGGGCGTAGCGCGCATCGCTCACCCCCGCCAGCGACCGGAGCTGCGTGGCAAACGGTTCGGCAAACGAGTCGTCGGGCTTGCGCATCACCGCCCGCACCGGCTCCAGCGCGCGTACCGCCGAGGGATCGGTGACATAGGTCGGATTCCGCTTGGCCGCCCGCTGGAGCGCCGACGAATAGACCCACGTGGTGAGCCCGCGTTCGGCCAGTGCGGCCTCGATGCCCGCGTCGAGCGCCGGGATCAGGACACGCTCGCCCCCGCTGGCCGCGCGCCATCCCAGCGCGTCAGCGTTCGCGACCGATTGCGTGGGGAGGACGATCACGTTGAGCGCGGCGAACCGACGCAGCACGCCGGCGTTGGGGGCGGCAGCGCCCTGCTCGGCCGCCGGAGTCGCGGACGCACCCGGTGCTGGAGCAGCGGTCGCAGGTGCAGGGGCCGTGCTCCCCGGCTGCGGCGTCGTCCTCGCCCCGCCACACGCGACGGCGAAGCAGACGGCACACATCAGCGATCCCGCGCGGACAAGCGTTGAGGCGTTGGACATGGTGCCGCGAAAGCTAATCGCCCCCCGACGTCGTGGGAGCGCAAGGCGCCGCGCAGGTAGAACGCCGGTGATGCGGACCCGCATCGCCAAGCGCGCGTTGACCCCACCTGCCCCCGCCCGCAATTTCGTCGCGCTCGATCCCCCTCCTGTCTCCCGACTCCCGTCTCCCGTCTCGATCCTCGTTATGCGTCGACTCCTTTCCGTTGTCGCCTGGGTCCTCGTCGCCGCCTGCGGCGCCGGGGCGTTCGCGTACATCGCCCTCAACCAGGGCGAACGCGTGAGCGCCGCGTGGCTGGTGACCGCGGCGCTCTGCTTCTACGTCGTCGCATACCGCTTCTACTCGCGCATCATCGCGAGCAACATCTTCGCCCTCGACGCCAACCGCCGGACCCCCGCCGAGCGCCTCAACGACGGCCGGGACTTCGTCCCCACCAACCGCTGGGTCGTCTTTGGTCATCACTTTGCCGCCATCGCCGGCCCCGGCCCGCTGGTCGGCCCCACGCTCGCGGCGCAGTTCGGCTTCCTTCCGGGCGCGCTGTGGATCGTCATCGGCGTTGCACTTGGCGGCGCGGTGCAGGACTTCGTCATCCTCGCCTCCAGCGTGCGGCGCAACGGCAAGTCGCTCGGCCAGATGGCCAAGGAGGAGATCGGGACAGTCGCCGGCTTCACCGCGCTCGTCGCCGTGCTCGGCATCATGATCGTCCTCATCGCGGTGCTCGCGCTCATCGTCGTGAACGCGCTGGGCGAGAGCCCGTGGGGCGTGGTCACCGTGGGGCTGACGATTCCCATCGCGCTCATCATGGGCGCCTACATGCGATGGATTCGACCGCACAAGGTGCTCGAAGCGACGGTGATGGGGCTCATCCTCCTCGTCTTCGCCCTCTACATCGGGCGGAGCGTCGCGGAGAACCCGACGCTGGCCCCGATGTTCACGCTGAGCCGCACCGCACTGGCCTGGTCGATCATGATCTACGGCTTCTGCGCCAGTGTGCTCCCGGTGTGGCTGCTGCTGGCCCCGCGCGACTACCTCAGCGCCTTCGTGAAGATCGGCGTCGTGGCGGCCTTGGCGTTAGGCGTGCTCTTCGTGCTGCCGCCGCTGGAGATGCCGGCCATCACCCGTTTCGTCGACGGATCGGGGCCGGTCTTCGCCGGGAAGGTCTTCCCCTTCTGCTTCATCACCATCGCCTGCGGTGCGATTTCCGGCTTCCACTCGCTCATCTCGTCAGGCACCACGCCCAAGCTGCTCGAACGCGAGCCCGATGCGCGCTTCATCGGCTACGGCGCCATGCTCACCGAGTCGCTCGTCGCCACGCTCGCCCTCATCGCCGCCTGCGTCCTCACCCCGGGCACCTACTTCGCCATCAACGCCCCGCCGTCGGCCATCGGGACCACGGCCGAGAGCGCGGCGGTCGCGATCGCCAACTGGGGGTTCACGCTCGACCCGGAAGCGTTCAAGCAGCTGACGGCCAGCGTCGGTGAGACCAAGCTCCTCTCGCGCACCGGCGGCGCGCCGTCGCTCGCCGTCGGCATGGCGCACCTCTTCTCCAACGTGCTCGGCGGCTCCACCGCGATGGCGCTCTGGTACCACTTCGCCATCATGTTCGAGGCGCTGTTCATCCTCACCACGCTCGATGCCGGGACGCGCGTCGGACGCTTCATGCTCCAGGACCTGCTGCGACACGTGTATGAACCGCTCGGACGGGTGGCCTGGTATCCAGCGGTCGTCCTCTCGTCGGCGCTCTTTGTCGCCGCGTGGGGCTACTTCCTCTATCAGGGGGTGGTCGACCCGTTAGGCGGGATCAACTCGCTCTGGCCGCTGTTCGGAATCGCCAACCAGCTCCTCGCCGTCGTCGCACTGTGCGTGGGCACCACGGTGATCATCAAGATGGGGAAGAAGGCCTACGCCTGGATCACCCTGCTCCCGCTCACCTGGCTCTGCATCGTCACGATGACCGCCGGGTCGATGAAGATCTTCTCGGACGATCCCAAGCTCGGCTTCCTGTCGCACGCGCGCATGGTCCAGGGGCTGCTCGACGACGGCAAGCTCCCCGGCAACGTGAAGACCGCCGCCGATGCCGCACGCCTCATCACCAACGACCGAGTGGATGCCGCCGTCGCCGCCTTCTTCATGATCTCGGTGGTCATCGTCATCACGGCGTCGGCGTACGAGTGGATCGCGGTGGCCAGCGGCAGCAAGGTTGCGCGCAGCACCGAGATCCCCTTCGAACCGCGCGCCGTCGCCGTGGGCGACTGAACGCATCCCGCTGCCATCGTCGATCCGACTGCCGATACACACGACCATGCGCCAACCCATGCGGTCCCTCATCCGCTTCTCTGCCCTCCTCGCGCTCTCGCCCTTGGCCAGCGCGCAGGCGCAACGCCCCCTGGCCGACCTCACGATCCCGTGGATGATGCGCGGCCCCGAGGTCTATGGCCGTGAGCCGCAACGCGTGCGCTTCACGCCAGACGGCGCGTGGATCTACTTCCAGTGGCTCCCGGCCGGGACCGACTGGCGCAAGACGCCCGAGCCCTACCGCGTGCGTGCCGTCGCCGGCGCCAAGCCGGAACTCGTCTCGCGCGCGCACATGGACTCGGTGGGGCCGCTCCTCGAGGCCGGGAACCTGTCGCGAGATCGCCTGCGCCGCGTCGTCTCGTACGAGGGCGACCTCTACGTGATCGAGCTCAAGAAGTCGCTCGTCCGCCGCCTCACGCAGACCACGATCATCGAGAGCGCGCCGACCTTCTCGGCCGACGGCAAGCGCGTCTTCTTCGTGCGCGACGGGCAGAACATGATGGCGCTCGACCTCGACTCGCCGCGTGTCGAGCAGCTCACCGATATCCGCCCCGCGCCGGCCCCGCCGACGCCGCCCAAGCCCGACGCGCAGCGCGCCCAGCTCGAAGCGCAGCAGAAGGCGCTGCTCGAGGTCGTGCGCGATCGCGTCATGCGCGACTCGATCGCGAAGGCCGAGCGCGACGCCGACCTGGCAGAACGCCCCAAGGCGTTGTACCTGCTCCCCAACGAGCGCATCGCGCAATTCTCCGTCAGCCCCAGCGGACGCGCCATCCTCTTCACCACCGCGAGCTCCGCGCCTAACGCAAAGCAGACCAACGTCCCCAACTACGTCACGCTGAGCGGCTACACCGAAGACCTCCTCGTGCGCACCAAGGTGGGCGACGTGCTGGGCGGGGCACGCGTGGGGGTGATGCAGGTGCCCAGCGGCAACGTCACGTGGCTGCGTCCCATCCCGGGCGACTCGACGGCCATTCCGTCGATCCTCGCGCTCCTCGGATGGAACGATGCCGGCACGCAGGCGCTGGTCTTCTCCGAACAGCGCGACTTCAAGGCCCGCTACATCCAGCGTTTCGATGCCGACTCCGCTCGCCTCGTCACCCTCGACGTCCTGCGCGACTCGGCGTGGGTGGGCGGCCCCTGCTACCCGTGCGGCGGCTGGCTCCCGGGTGGGGCGCGCGCCTGGTTCGTGAGCGAGGCGGACGGCTATGCCCACCTCTACACGATGAATGCCGATGGCAGCGATCGCCGGCAGCTCACCAAGGGGGCGTTCGAGGTGCTCGACGTCTCCCTCAGCGACGATCGCGCCGCCTTTGAACTGCACACCAGCGAGGTGTCGCCTTTCGAGCGCCACTTCTATCGCCTCCCCATCGCCGGCGGGCCGGCAGTCCGCCTGACGAGTGAAGTGGGGGGACACACCGTCGTCGTCTCCCCCGACGCGCGCCTGCTCGCCGACGTCAACTCGACGGCGAATCGTCCCCCCGAACTGTTCGTGCGCGCCAATCGCGCCGGCGCGCCGGCCGCGCAGCTCACCACGTCGCCCACCGCCGAGTGGCTCGCCTATCCGTGGCTCACGCCGGAGATCGTGCGCATCCCGGCGTCGGACGGCATCCAGGTGCCGGCGCGCATCTACCGCCCGCAGGACGTGAAGGCCGAGCCTAACGGGGCGGCGGTGATCTTCGTGCACGGCGCGGGGTACATGCACAACGTCCACAATTACTGGTCGAGCTACTCGCGCGAGTTCATGTTCAACCACTACCTGGCCAGCAAGGGCTACGTGGTGCTGGACATCGACTACCGCGCGAGTGCCGGCTACGGACGCGACTGGCGCACCGCCATCTACCGCTGGATGGGGGGGCGCGACCTGCAGGACCAGGTCGACGGCTCGCGCTACCTGCAGAAGAACTTCGGGATCTCACCCGAGCGCATCGGGTTGTACGGCGGGAGCTACGGCGGCTTCATGACGCTCATGGCGCTGTTCAACGCCCCCAAGGAGTTTGGCGCCGGCGCCGCGCTGCGCTCGGTGACCGACTGGGCGCACTACAACCACGGCTACACCGCGCGCATCCTCAACCAGCCGCAGCAGGATACGCTCGCCTATCGCCGCTCGTCGCCGATCTTCTTCGCCGAAGGACTCGAGGACCCGCTGCTCATGGCGCACGGGATGGTCGACACCAACGTGCACTTCCAGGACATCGTGCGGCTGACGGAACGGTTCATCGAACTGGGGAAGACGGGGTGGGAACTCGCCGTCTATCCGGTCGAGGACCACGGCTTCGTGCGCCCCGATTCGTGGAGCGACGAGTATCGCCGCATCTTCGAGTTGTTCGAGGCCAAGCTCACCGCCAGGCGCGGTGCCAACAACGGAGGGTCGCGATGAAGTGGGGCTCCGACATCACCCAGCACCTGACCACGCGATGGGCACGTGCGACCTCGACGCTCAATCGCATCATCGGCGCGCCGGATTATGAGGGCTACCTGCGTCACCAGCACGCGTGCCATTCCGACCGCGCGCCGCTCACGAAGGACGAGTTCGTGAAGCAACGCCTCGAGGATCGATACTCGCGTCCCGGCGCGCGCTGCTGCTGACGCACTCTCGCGGGACGACGCATCAGGGGGCGGGCCTTGGGGCCGCCCCCGTTTGCGTCCCCGGCGCGCGCTCTTCTTCCTCCACGGTGGCCTCCGCCAGCCGCACGACGTCCTCGGGATAGGCCATGTGCCGCAACAGCGCGACGGCATTGCGTGTCGACGACGGGCCGGAGCGCAGGTGATAGTCGAAGACCAGCTCACCATCCACGATCTGTTCGCGAAAGTGCCACGCCTCATAGCGAGGGGAGAGCCAGCGCAACAACTCGATGTCATGTGTGGCCACCAGCACCAGGTGCGGCCCCGTGTCGAGCGCCTCCAACACCGCGCGCGCCGCCGCGATCCGCTCGATCGTGTTGGTGCCGCGAAAGAGTTCGTCGAGGATGAAGAGGTGCGGCTGTGCCGTTCGTGACGCGTCCAGCAGCCCGCGCACCACCTCCACCTCGGTCAGGTAGTAGCTCTTCCCCTCGAGGATCGAGTCGCTGCGCCCGATGCAGCTCCGCACCGAGTACGTCCCCCCGTCCCAGCGCTTCGCCCGGCAGGTGTTGATCGTGCGCGCCAGCACGGCGTTCACGCCGACGGTGCGCAGGAAGGTCGACTTCCCCGACATGTTGGAACCAGTCACCAGCCAGCTCGCCCCGCGCGCGGCGTAGTCGTTGGGGACCGCATCCACGACCAGCGGGTGACGCACCGCGTCGGCATGCAGCTGGCGGATGGCGTCAGTGCGCGTGGGGCGGCACCACTCGGTCCCCCACCCCGTGCGCACCGACGCCACGGCAATCGCCGCATCGAGCGTCCCGACCACCTCGAACACCTCTCGCACCGCCGTCTGCTGCAGACGAATACGCTCGACCGCGAAGTTGAACGCGTTGACGTCGAGCAGGAGGGCGATGTTGAAGTACTCCTGCATCGAACGCGCGAGGTCGGCCAGCGCGCCTAACGCCGGATTGTCCTGCCACGACTCGAAGGCCACCCATCGCGATGCCCCCTTGAGCAGTCGCAGCGCGCCACGATGCGTCCGCAGGCGATCCAGGGGCGCGGCGAGCGCGGCATCGTCCTGGCGCGACAGCCGCTCCACCACACCGATCAACAGCGGGAGCGCACGCAGCGACGGGACGTACGGATCGATGCGCGGACGCAGCGCCAGCTTCACCAGGTAGTTGGCGAGGAAGAGCGCGATCACCCCGATCAGCGCCCGCGGCCAGACCGGGATGAGCGCGAGCAGCACGACCACCAGCAACGCCATCGCGACAAACACCCATCGCAGCGCCGAGCGGGGAGGGAGGTCCCCCCACAGCAGGTCTGGGAGTGCCGCGACGTGCCACGCGCGCAAGCGCAGGAGCTCGCGCGTGACGCGTGCGCGGCGCTCCTCCGACACACGGAAGGCCTCCACGAGCTGCTCGAACTCCGCGATCGCTGTCGCGTCGTTCACCGGTCGCCGCAGTCGATCGTACAGGACCTGCGTCCCGACCTGGCTCGCCGAGCGATCGAGCGCGCTCCACACCGCGTCCATGTCCAGGTCGCGCCACGTCCGCTCGTCCATGGCCTCTGCTGCGCCCCCCGCGCGCTCGCGGGCCCGGAACCACGCTGCCGCGCGATCGAGGTCGCGTTCGCGCTCCACCGGCGCGCCAAACCCTTCGAGGTAACGCGCCGTCCAGCGGCGCTCGTTCACGCTGCGTCGCCACGTCAGCGCGGCCGCAGCCGCGATCATCCCCAGGGCGAGGAGAATTGGCAGGGGTGACATGCCCGCCAATCTACTCGGCCTCGAGCGACGTAGCTTTCCAGATGGGACGGCTCGCACATTCTTCACGGCCGTCCACTCCAGTCGACCCCCTCACGAACCGCCGCCCGTGAAGCGCCTTTTCTCGTTGGCCCTCGTCGTCGCAGCACTCGCCTACGTTGCCATCATCGTCGGAATGCGCATCGGCGAGAAGTCGATGGTCTATCACCCCGCCGAGCGTCGCGTCGACCTCCCGTCACCGAGCTTCGCGCTCCACCAGCGCGAGGTTCGCTACCCCAGCGCCGACGGGACGCCGCTCTCCGCGTGGATCGTCCCCGCAGCATCGCAGGACTCGTCAGGCATGTGGCTCCTCATCTGCCACGGGAACTACGGCAACATCGGCTACGGCCAACGCCCCGAGTTCTACGCCTTTGCCCGCGACCTGGGACTCAATCTCTTCGCCTTCGACTATCGCGGCTTCGGCGCGAGCGGCGGAACGCCTGACGAGCAGGGACTCTATGCCGACGCCGAGGCGTCGTGGCGATACCTCACCGATTCGCTGCACGTCCCGCCCTCGCGCATCATCATCTTCGGCCACTCCCTGGGAAGCGGTGTCGCGACCGAACTTGCCACGCGCGTCGATGCGGCCGCGCTGGCCGTCGAAGGCGCCTTCACCTCGGTCAGCGACCGGGGGCAGGAGCTCTACCCGCTGCTCCCGGTGACGCTGCTCTCGACGCAGCGCTTTGCGTCGCTCGACAAGATCGGCAACGTCCGCGAACCGAAGCTCTTCCTGCATTCCCCCGAAGACGACGTGATCCCGTTCGCGCACGGTGAGCGACTCGTCGCGGCGGCGCCCGCGCCCAAGGCGTTCGTGTCGGTGCGCGGCGGGCACATGGACGCCTTCAGCGTCGACAAGGCGACCTACTTCGGCGCGCTTCGCGAACTCGTGCGCGAGGTCACGCCGGTGTCGGCCATCACGGGGACCTATTCGGGCGCCTCGGCTAGCACGACCCGTTAGGCACGCGCGATGCGCGCCCGGCCGCCGCACTGGGCGGGGCCGGGCGCGCAGGTGCAACGAACGTCGATCTACTGCTCGTCCGCCGTCGGCCCGTACATCGACGGGAGCGGGACGTTGTGGAGACGCAGGTAGACGGAGTACTGGCCGCGATGGTGAATCACGTGATTCATCACGAAGGTGCGCAGCACCGCAATGCGCGGCAGCGTGAAGATCGAGTGCCCACCGTTCTTGAGCGTCCAGCCCACCATGAAGTCCGGATCGGCGGCGGCGGCGATCGCGGCACGCGAGCCGGCGACATTCTTGTCAAACTCCGCCAGCAGCCCTTCCACCGATTCGAACTCCGGCGTCTTGTACCCCGGGCCGCCGGGGGGATTGAGGTCGAGTTCCGTCTGCGCCATCGTCACCACGCCCCAGCCGGGAAGGGTCGCCAGGTGCGCGACGAGCTGGCCTAACGACATCGACTTCTCGTGCGGTTTCCAGGCCATCTGCGCAATCGGCGTCCGCTCGATCAGCTTGCGAGTGGTCGCCATCTCATGTTCAAATTCGGGGAGGATCGACTGGGCGATCGACATCGGGAAGTCTCCGTGGTGTGATGGGGTCGTGCGCGCGGGAATATCGACGTCGCTGTCGCGCGCCGCCAGCCACGCGCCGCGATCCATCCCCCACACGTCGTGCAGCAGCCCGGCGTGTGTCACCTCGCGGATCACCCGGAACCCGTTCCGCTGTGCCACGCGTCGCGACCGACCATTCTCCGGTCGGATGAGCGAAATCACGCGCGACGTCCCGAGTCGCGCGAAGACCCAGTCGCGCGCGGCACGCGCCGCCTCACTCGCATACCCGTTCCCCCAAGCCGAGCGCTGCAGCAGGTAGCCGACCTCCACCGAGGGGAGGGTTTCGCCGGGGAGCAACTGCCGGAGCGGTCCTACCTGCCCGACGGGGCGCCCCGAGTCACGCTCCTCGACCAACCACGGGGCGAATCCGTCGGTTGCGTAGCGCTGCAGCTGCCGGTCCAGCCAGGCCCGTGCGCCATCGCGGTCGAGCACCGCGGGGTAGTAGCGCATCACCTCGGCGTCGCCGAGCATCCCGGCCAGGAAGTCGAGATCGTCAGGGACGAGGCGGCGCAGCCGCAAGCGCGCCGTTTCCAGGAGGTAGGGCATGGGAGTGCCGGGCGGTCAGGTGGTAATTCGACGCGGAATCGCCATCGGCAGGAGCAACGCCGAGAGGGCGGCGAGCGACGCCCCGAGGATGAACGCCGTCGGCGCACCCCACGCGTCCCACACGGCGCCAAAGAGGAGCGACGCCGGCAGTGCCCCCAGGCCTAACGCGAGGTTGTACAGGCCAAAGGCGCGTCCGCGCGCGTCGGCGGGAACGAGGTCGGCCACGAGGGCTTTTTCTACCCCTTCGGTGAGCCCGAAGTAGATCCCGTACACCAGGAAGAGCCCCCACGCAGCCGCTTGCCCCTGCGCGTAGGCAAAGCCGAGGTAGGTGGCGGCGTAGACGAGCCAGCCGGAGGAGATCAACGCGCGCCGCCCGATGCGGTCGGAGAGTGCGCCGGCCGGAGTGGAGGCGAGCGACTTCACGATGTGCAGCGCGGCCCACAGCACGGGGATCATCGCCGTCTCGACGCCCAGCGAACGCGCGCGCAGGAGGAGGAAGGCGTCGGTCGAGTTGCCTAACGTGAAGAGCAGGAGGATGGCGAGGTACGCGGCGAAGCGGCCGCCCAGGCGGGGGGAGGTCGAACGCTGCGGCGCGAGGGTAGAAGCGGGCGACGACGCCCTCGCCTCCCCCACCCCCGTCACCCTTTCCTTCCCCACCGTACCATTCCGTTCCCCTCCCCCCTCACGCACCCACCCCACCAGCACGACCACCGCCAGCGCCGCCGGAATCGCCGACAGCAGGAAGACGTGCCGCATCGACACGCCCCCCCACTGCAGTAGCGCGAACGCCACCAACGGCCCGATCACCGCTCCGAGATGGTCGGCGCTCCGGTGAAATCCGAACGCCTCCCCTCGCATCTCGGGCGCGACTGCATCGGCGAGCAGCGCATCACGCGGCGCCGTGCGAATCCCCTTCCCGATTCGGTCGCCCACCCGGATTGCAAAGACGTGCCCCCCAACCTGCGCCAGCCCGATCAGCGGTCGCAGGCAACTCGCGATCAGGTAGCCCGCCACCACCAGCGGCTTCCGGCGCTTCACGCGGTCGCTCCACCACCCGCTCGCGTACTTGAGCAGCGCCGCTACCGACTCCGCCGTCCCCTCGATCGCCCCCACCGACAGCGCGCTGGCGCCGAGCACGGTGGCCAGGAAGGTCGGGATCAGCGGATAGATCATCTCGCTCGACACGTCGGTCAGGAGCGACACGAGCGAGAGCGCGATGACGGTGCCTGGGAGCCTCTTGCTTGCCATGAGCGAAATGTACAGGCGCTCCGCGAACGTGACCTTGCGTCCTTCCCTCCCACGCCCGCATTTAGAGCGCATGCCCGCCAGCAACGGCGCCGTCCGGCGCGTCTACGACGCCCTCCTCCCCGCCCGGCGCCACCTCCTCGCGCACGACTCGCAGACCATCGACCGGCAGGTCGCGCTCGCCGAAGTGGCGGCCCCCACTGGTGACGAGGGGGCCCGCGCCTCCGAGGTCTGCCGTTTTTGGCGGACCATCGGGCTCGACGCGACCATCGACGCCGCGGGCAACGTCCTCGCCCCACGGCGCGGGACCACCGACGATGCGCCCGTCGTCGTCTGCGCGCACCTCGACACCGTCTTCGACGCGACGGTGTCGCACCAGGTGACGCGCTCGGGCGATCGCATCACCGGTCCCGGCATCGGCGACAACGCCCGCGGGATCGCCGGCATGCTCGCCATCGCGGCCGCACTCGAGGGGGCGGGGCTGCGCACCCAGCGCCCGATCCTCTTCGTGGCCACTACCGGGGAGGAGGGGAGCGGCAACCTGCGTGGGGCGCGGCACCTCTTTGCCACCGCCGCCGCCGGCGCGCACTCGGCCATCGCCCTCGATGGCGCCGGCGACGAGCGCGTGGTCACCCACGCGTTAGGCACGCGACGCTATCGCATCCGCTTCACCGGCCCGGGAGGACATAGCTGGGCATCGTACGGCGTGGTCAATGCCATCCACGCGGCCAGCACCCTGGCGGCGCACCTCGCCTCGTGGCCGCTCCCCACCGCCCCGCGCACGGCCCTCACCGTCAGCCGCATCAGCGGCGGCTCGGCCGTCAATGCGATTCCGGCCGACGCCTCGCTGGAAGTCGACGTGCGCTCGACGTCAGGAGGGGAACTCGATCGCCTCGACGACGAGATTCACGCGGCGGCGTACCGTGTCATCGAGACGCACAATCGCCAGCGGCGCCCGGGAACGCCCGCGCTGCAGATGGCGGTGGAGGTGACCGGCGACCGACCCGGCGGTGCGCTCCCCAGCGACGCCTTCATCGCCCACGCCGCCTTCGACGCCACGCGACTGGTCGGCCGCAATCCCGATAGCGCCGTCGCCTCGACCGACGCCAACATCCCGTTGCACCTGGGGATTCCCGCCATCGCCCTCGGCGCGGGTGGACGCGGCGGCGAGGTGCACACGCCGCGCGAGTGGTTCGAGAACCGCGACGGCACGCTGGGCCTCGTCAGGGCCATGACCGTGCTCGCATCCCTGGCCGGCCTGCACTAGGCGCGCGCAGCGTGATCGGAACCCGCCGGCGTCGGGACGCCGCCTAACGGCTCACGACGGGACGCCGCGCCTGGGTTCGGCGTGTGCCTGCGCGTAGGCCCGCTGCTTGGCCAGTCGCACCGCCGTCGCGCGGCATTCGACAATGTGCTCGGCCACCATCGGCGCGTCGCGACGGATGTTGGCGATCCCGCCGGTGGCGTCGTAGTTGTGCCCCACGAAGTAAAGCCCCGGTTGGTCAGCGCTCGTCACCCGGTCGCGCCGGCGCGCGAAGCCCTTCTCGTCACACTGCACCAGGTCGTGGAGGATCCCCAGCGCCGGCGCGAAACCGGTCGCGAAGATGATGACGTCGAATGGTGCCTCGCTGCCATCCGAGAACACCGCGCCTTCGGCGGTGAGCCGATCGATCGTCCCCACCTGCAACCGCGCGCGCCCTGACTTGATGGCATCGACCAGGTGAAAGCCGATGATCGGGATCGCGTCCAGCGGTGACCGGGCAGGGCGCGGAATCACCGGCGGACCGCGGCGGACTTCGGTGAGGCGCTGCACGCGCTTCACCACCCACTCCTGCGCCACGCGCGGGAGCTTGCGCACCACGTGCGAGAGGTACTGAATGGGAACTCCAGCGATCGACAGCGGGACGACGTGGGCGCCCGATCGCACCAGGACCGTCACCTTCGCCCCCGCCTCCGCCAGTTCGGCCCCGATCTCGCCGCCGGAGTTGCCCACGCCCACCACCAGCACGCGCCGTCCGACAAACGGCGCCGGGCGCCGGTACTCCACCGAGTGCATCACCTCACCGCGAAACGTCTCGCGCCCGGCGACGTCAGGCATTCGCGGGTTCGCCATGATCCCGGTGCACACCACGGCCGAACTCCCCTCGACGCGCGTGCCGTCGCCAAACGTGACCGCCCAGCCGTGCGCCGAACGCCGCAGCGCGGTGACCTCGCACCCCGTCTCGATGTGCAGCGCGTTGGCGGCCGCATAGTCAGCGAGGTACTGCACGAACTGGTCACGCGTTGGGAAGAGCGGCGTCCCCGACGGATAGTCGCGCCCCGGGAGCGCCGACATGTGCCGGCCGGTGTGCAACCGCAGCGAGTCGTACGTCTGGCGCCACGAGGTGGCCAGCGCGTCGCCGCGCTCCAGCAGGCGATAGGCGATCCCGCGGCGCGCCAGGCACGCCGCCGTCGCCAGCCCGGCTGGGCCCGCGCCGATCACCAGCACCGGGTAGTCCGGATTGGGCCTGTCCATCGGTGTCAGGAGGGGGCGAGACGAAAAAGGGGATCGCGCCCATCGTCAGGCGCGATCCCCCAATCTACGTCCGAACAGCCGCCCCACTAGGCGTCGGCGTCAACCCTGCCCCGCTAGGCGTCGGCGCGAACCTCGGAGTGGTCGCCGATCGTCACCTCGCCGGTGATCCCGGCCAGCACGACTTCGCTTCCGATGAGCGAGTTACTCAGCGTGCATCGCGCAATGCGCGTCTTGTCCCCGATGACGGTGTCCTTGAGGTGCGCATGCTCGATCACGCTCCCCTTGCCGATCGAAACGTTCGGTCCCACCACCGAACCGGTGATCGTCACGCCATCCTCGATGTAGACGGGGGCGACGATCTGCGACAGGTCCATCCCCGCCGGGACGCGGGCGCGCCCCTTCTCCAGCATCGCACGGTTAGTCTCGAGCAGGGTGTCGATCTTGCCGGCGTCGTACCACCCCTCGACGTCGATCACCTTGATCTTGGCGCCGTGCTCGATCATGTACTGGAAGGCATCGGTCAGGTAGTACTCGCCCTGGTTGGTGGGCTGTGCGAGGACGTGTGCGATCCCCTCGTACAGCAACTGCCAGTTGCGGATGTAGTACAACCCGATGTTGGCGCGCTTGGAGATCGGCGTCTTCGGCTTCTCCACGATCTTGGTCATGTGGCCGTCGGCGTCGGTGACCACCACGCCAAAGCGCTGGTAATCCTCGACCTCCTTGGTCCAGATGATCCCGTCGGCATCGGTCGTCTTGATCACCGACAGGTCGGCGTCGAAGATCGTGTCGACGAAGATGATGAGGACCGGCGCATCGACGAACGGCTTGGCCAGCGCCACCGCGCCGGCGGTCCCGTCTTGCACCTGCTGCTCGATGAAGACGCCGGGAATGCCGAAGGCGGTGCGCGCGTGCGCCTCCACCTTCTCCTTCAGGTGCCCCGTGATGTAGATGACCTGGTCGACGTTCCCGAGCTTGGCCACGTCGTCCATCACGTAGTCCATCACCGGCTTCCCCGCCACCTTCAGCATCGGCTTGGGCGTGAGATGCGTGTGCGGACGCAGGCGCGTCCCCTTCCCGGCCAGCGGAATGATCACCTTCATGCGGTCGTCGTCCTCATGGCGCGTTCGTCCCCTCTCGTCCGTAGCGATCCTTGATGCGCACGACGTCGTCGAGCTCGGGCGTCGAAGCCTCGAGCACGTCGCAGTCGGTCACGGCTTCCATGTAGTGCACCGTCCCGGGCGTGATGCGAAATGCATCACCCTGGGCCAGGCGCATGTCGCGCAACTCCGACTCCCCGGGGAGCTGGACCCAGTACTTCATCTCCCCCGACAGGAGATAGACCGTCTCGTCCTTCACCTCGTGGTACTGCACCGACAGCGCCTGTCCGGCGGTGATGTGCAGGATCTTGCCGACGTACCGGTCGGTGTGCGCCCAGATGATCTCGTGCCCCCACGGCTTGGGGACGCGTCGAACCTCCGCTCGCCCGCTCACCGCTCCCCCTCGACCGGCGCGAACGTCGCCGCGGGCGCTGGCTGGATTGCAGCTGAACAGGTCATGTGGACGGGGAACAGGCCAGTGAGACAGGAGGCGATCATGAGCGGTCGTGCATCCTTCCGGTGGCGAGCGTCGCGCCGTCGCACTGTCGTGTGCGCCCGCGCGACGGCCGGCGGCAATATCGGCCGCACCCCACCCGCTTGCAACCAGCGTGCCTCTCCACGCAAGGAGGCCACGACCTCGCTAGCACCAGCTCGGCAGTCGCGCCGGGCGTCGGGACCGGGGCACCTCTCCTGTACCGCGATGCGTCGCCGACGGTCCCTCGCGTCTGAAATCCGCGCCAACGGGTGGCGCCCCCTCTCCCGAAAGAGATACGGGCCACGGTCTCGTGAGAGACCGTGGCCCGCCGCCGACATTCCGGACGATTGCCGCGCCGAGCCTAACGCACGCCCGTCGTGAGGCGCGAGCGGAGGATCCCGAGGCGCTTGCGCACCGAGCCGTCCATCACCGTATCGCCAACCTTGACGATGATCCCTCCAAGGATCGCCGGGTTCACGCTCACGTGCGGCACCACCGTCTTGCCGAGGCGCGACGTGAGCTGCTTGGCGATCGCCGCGCGATCGGCCTCGTTGGCCTCGCGCGCCAGCGTGACCTGCGCGTGCACACGTCCCTCGGTCTCGTCCACGAGGTTCGCGTACTCCACCGCGATCTCGGGGATGAGCGTCTGGCGACGGTTCTGCACCAGCTTCTGCAGGAAGAGGACGATCCCTCGCGGCAGCACCGGGCCGAACGCCTTCTGGATGACGGCGCGCTTGGTGTCCGCCGCGATCTGCGGGGCGGCCAGGAAGTTGGCGAGACGCTGATCGCTGGTGACGGCGTCGGCGACGCCCGCGATCATGCCACCCCAGGCGTCGAGCGCGTTCGCCTTGCGGGCGAGCGCGAGCAGCGCCTCGGCGTAGTTGCGCGCGATGGTAGCGTCGCGCATTTAGCGGCTCCCGGCGGCCGGGATGCTGGCGAGGAAGTCCTCGACCAACTTCCGATTGCCGGCGTCATCGAGGTTCTTGGCGATCAGCTTGCCAGCCCCTGCGAGGGCGAGGTCGACCGCTTCGCGGCGCAGGTCGCTGATGGCGCGCTGCTTCTCGTTCTCGATGTCACGCTTGGCGCGCTCGATCATCTCCTGCTGCTGGGCGCGCGTGTCTTCGAGCATCGACGCCTTCAGCTTTTCCGAGGTCGCGCGGCCGTCGGCGATGTACTTCTGCGCCTCGGCACGGGCGGCCTCGAGCTGCGCGACCTGCTCGGCGAGCAGCTTGGAGGCGGCTTCGCGATCCTGCTGCGCCTTGTTGATCGCCGCTTCGAGCGCGGCCTCGCGCGCTTCCACCGCCGCGACGAGCGGCTTGAAGGCAAAGCGCGAGAGGACGATCAGCAGGACGATGAAGATGAGCAGGGTCCAGAACATCAACCCGCCGTTGGGCGAGAGGAGGTTCACCTTGCCCCCTTCTTCAGCGGCGAAGGCCGTGGCCGGCGTGGCCAGCAGGACGAGCGCAGTGCAGAGAGGAGTACGCATGGCAATCGAGAATCGGTGCGCGAGCACCTGTATGGTCCGGTGCAGGCACCGGTGACATCCGGTGCAGGCAGCGGGGAAGACCGGCACGACGTCGCCGGTACACGCGAGTTGGACTGGTGTGACGGTGGAGCAGCACGGTGGTCACCCCGGGGCGACCACCGTGCCCACGAACTAGAACTTGCCCTGGATCTGGAACGCGACGACGACGCCGAACAGCGCGGCGCCTTCGATGAGGGCCGCGAGAATGAGCGCGGCGGTCTGGATGCGGCCGGCCGCTTCGGGCTGACGCGCCATCCCTTCCACGGCATGCGCACCGATGTTGCCGATGCCGATGCCGGCGCCGATGACGGCGAGGCCAGCGCCGAGACCGGCGCCGATGAGGGAGAGACCCTGGTTGTTGCTGGTGGCCTCAGCGGCCGCCTGGAGGAGCGGGAACACTTCGATCATTGGAAAGTCTCGTGCCTAACGTTGAACATCAGCGCTCGCCGAGGACGTGGTGTCCCTCGCCGCCTGTCACCGGACCCCGGGGCCCAACAGGCATCACCAACCGCTCGGTTGGCTACAGGACTCAGCTCGGTGAGCGATGCCGAGTGAGTTGAACAATTCAGAAGACGGGAAGACGGAAAGACGAGAAGACGAGATACCGACCCTTGGGCGCCGGGACTCGAGCCGATCGCGATCGAACTCGTCTTCCCGTCCTCCCGTCTTCCCGTCTTCGGATGTTAGTGGTGCGCCTCGCGGATCTGGCCGATGAAGACCGAGGCCAGCAAGGTGAAGATGAAGGCCTGCAGGAAGGCGACGAACAGCTCCAGCATCATGATGGCAACCGCCATCAGGAACGGGGCCGTCGACACCGGGCCGGCAAACGTGAAGATCAGGCCGATGAGCGCGAGGACGACGATGTGTCCCGCGGTCATGTTGGCGAAGAGACGAATCGCCAGCGCGAACGGCTTGGTGAGCTTTCCGATCATTTCGACCGGCGACATGATCAGGAACATCGGGATCCGCATGTAGATCGGAAGCTCCGTGTTCCAGTAGAAGATCGTCGAGAGGTAGTGCACCCCCTGGGCGCGCATCCCCGCCACTTCCACGACCACGAAGGTCATGAGGGCGAGCGTCGCCGTGACCGCGATATTCCCCGTCGCCGTCGACCCATAGGGGACGAGGCCGAGCAGGTTGGCGGTGAGGATGAAGAAGAAGATGGTCAGGAGGTACGGAACGAAGCCGTTGCCGTGGTGGCCGACGTTAGGCAGGATGACTTCGTTGCGCATGTAGAGGACCATCGCCTCGAGACCGGCGGCAAAGCCCTTGGGGCGCCCGACCTCGTGATGATGACGGGCGTGCGCCCGCGCGGTCCCGATCAGGATCACCGACACCAGCAGGGCGGCGATGAGCATCATCACCACGTGCTTGGTGGGGGAGAGGTTGATCTCCATCCCCGCGATGTGCACCGGCTCCCACAGCGGCGCGCACCCGTGCTCGCCCTCGTGGCGGCCGATGCAGATTTCCTTGTAGAACGGCGGGAAGATCGACGGCAACTCCATGTGATAGGAGTCGGTGATGTGCGGCGTGATGATGTCGACCTTCTCGGCCGCGGCAGCTGCCGGCGCATGGGACTCCTGCGCGGCCAGGGGGGCGGCGAACAACGCAGAGACCAGCAGGAGCGAACGGAGCGCGCTCATGTCTTCAGGAACAGGGGTTCAACCAACGTCGAGGCAAACAGGAACACTGCCAGACTGACCATCGCCACCGGCGATGCCAGCGCAAACGCCTTCACGACCACGAGCACGTACACGGCAAACACCAGGAGGCGCACGATCGCCCCCAACCCCCAGCCGGCGATCACGTTCTTCTCCGCCGAGAGGCGAAGGATCGCGAAGGCGAGGAGCTGCACCACAAACGCCACCAGCGCGCTGATGAGGATCGCGTGCCGCGCCTCGGCGCCACCGTAGACCAGGGTGAGCACCCATCCGATCACGGCGATGAGCGACGCACCAACGACGGAAAACATCACGAACGCCTTCACTTTCGCTTTGCTTCCTCCTCGCGACGCAGGTCGGCCATGAGTCGGCGATACATGCTGTAGAACGCCGCCCCTGCCCCGACAAATACGCCGATGAGGATCCCCCACGGCTTCGTTCCGAACCGCCGGTCGACCCACTGGCCAGCGTACAGGAACAGGAGGATGGACGCGGCGAATTGCAGTCCGACACCACCGTATTTCGCGGCAGAGCGGGCCAACCGGGCATCGGCCGAATCGTCAAACCGCCCGTTCTTCGGACTGCGTGGATCCCCGGACATTCGGGGCGGGAATCTAGGAGTTTGTGAAATTTTTCGCAAGCGAACTACCAGGGGAAAGATTAGAGAAGTCCAACGTGAGGCGATGCCTCCGAACTCTCTGATTTTCTTCGAGTTATGGAATCCCGGCGTCTTGACGGATGGATTCTGCGTGGATATGTTCGCATCGCCTGCTCTTCCCGGCTCCGTTCTCTCGCGTTCTTCCGAATCTCCGGCGCATGCAGCCGCGCTCGACCCCGCTCCTCGTCGCCCTCCTCGTGCTCGCCTCTGCGTGCGGTCCCCGCTCGCGCTCGGCCGAGCCTGCCGCGCAACAGCGCGTGGCCGGAGGCCCGCCCGTCGCATCGTCACTCGACGTGCAGCTGACCGACGATGTGCGGTTTGCATTCCATGTCACCAACAACGCGGCCAAGCGCCTCGAACTCACCTTCCCCAACGGGCTCACGCACGACATCGTCGTACTCGATGACGCCGGCCGCGAAGTGTGGCGATGGAGCGAAGGACGGATGTTCACGCAGACGTTGCAGAACCACATCCTCGAGACCGACGAAACCGTCTCGTACGCGGCGCAATGGCGCCCCGCATCGCAGCACGGCAGCTTTGTCGCCGTCGCGTCGCTGCGCAGCGAGAACTATCCCATCGAGCAGCGCGTCCGCTTCACGCTCCCATAGACGGTCACGCGCACGACACGACGGAAAAGGATGAGCGGCGAGCCCAACACAAGGCTCGCCGTTTGCGTTGATGCACAGCGGCGCTGAGCGCCGTAGCGGGCGGCTCATCCCGCCTGTATCGCGGCTCGCGGGCGCGCTCTTATCGCCACGCCATGCACGCGTTACCTTCCGGCGACTTTTCTCCCAAGGATTCGGCGTGGGGACCACCGACCAGACGCAGGCGCCGCACGACCAGCGCGACCTGGAACTACTCAAGAAACTCAGCGTCGCGCGTAAGGCGCTCCTGGCGCAGATCGGGCGCAAGATCATCGGGCAGCAGGAAGTCGTCGAGAACCTCGTGGCGGCCATCCTTGCCGGCGGCCACGTCGTCATCGTCGGCGTCCCGGGACTCGCCAAGACCCTCCTCGTGCAGACCGTCTCCGAGGCGCTCGACCTCACCTTCTCCCGCGTGCAGTTCACGCCGGACCTCATGCCGGGCGACATTACCGGCACAGAACTGTTAGAGGAAGACCACGCCACCGGGCGCCGCGTCTTCAAGTTCGTGAAGGGGCCCGTGTTCGCCAACGTCGTCCTGGCCGACGAAATCAACCGCGCCCCGCCAAAGACCCAGTCGGCGCTGCTGCAGGCCATGCAGGAACGCACCGTCACCGTCGCCGGCCAGACGCACAAGCTCCCGTCGCCGTTCTTCGTGCTCGCCACGCAGAACCCGATCGAGCAGGAAGGGACGTATCCGCTCCCCGAGGCGCAGCTCGACCGCTTCATGTTCGAGCTCAACGTCGGCTATCCGTCGTTTGAGGAGGAGGAGCGCATCGTGAGCTCCACCACCGGCGCGGGCGAGGTGACGATCGAGCCGGTGCTGCGCGGGGATGAGGTCCTCGAGCTGCAACGGCTGGTGCGCCGCATGCCGGCACCGCCGTCCATCGTGAAGTTCGCCGTCGGCCTGGCGCGCTCCACACGTCCCAGCGAGCCGGATGCGCATCCCGAGATCAAGAAGTACGTCTCCTACGGCACCGGACCGCGCGCGTCGCAATACCTCGTGCTGGGAGCCAAGGCGCGTGCCGCCATGGACGGCCGTCCGGTCCCGGACATCGAC
This sequence comes from uncultured Gemmatimonadaceae bacterium, assembly GCA_964560345.1. GTDB lineage: Bacteria > Gemmatimonadota > Gemmatimonadetes > Gemmatimonadales > Gemmatimonadaceae > SCN-70-22. The sequence continues at coordinate 65,340 of CAZLLP010000005.1, read as the reverse complement.
GACGTGCGCAGCGTGGCGATGACCGTTCTCCGGCACCGCATGGTCATGAACTTCCAGGCCGAAGCCGAGGGAATGGGGGCCGACAAGCTCGTGTCGCTGGTCCTCAAGAAGTAGCGCGCCCTCGCGGCCTCGGGCCGCCCGAGACACCTTCTCCCGCCCGTGCAACGCTTCGTGACGCCATTCGCGTGACGCCTGCGTGACGCGGGCGGTGATCTTTGGTGGGTCCAGGAGTTCCGTTCGGTGGTGCTGCCCCCGCGGAGTGTGCCCGTGCTGCGTGCCTTCACCTTTGGCCGGTGTGCGTTCGAATCGCCGCTGACCCGGATCGCCCCCGATTCGGAGATCCACTTTGCCCTGCTCCTGAGCATCGCCGCCGCGCCCCCCGAAGGGGTGTCGCGCGACGAACTCATTGCCCGCGTCTGGCCGCGCGCCGAGGGCGAGGAAGGGCGGCATCGGTTGCGGCAGGCGATGTACCGCCTGCGGCAGCTCACCGTCCCGGTGCACCTGCGGGCTGGGCACGTGTCGTTCGATTGGGCAGAGACCGCGCTCGACCTGCACCTGCTGTTGCACGGGACACCGCGACGCGAGACGCTGGTGGAGCTGGGGGCCCTCCCCTTCCTCCCCTCCTACGCCCCGATGCTCGGCGAGCCGTTCGGGCACTGGCTGGAATCGTTGCGGGCGCGCGTGGCCACGCGCCTGCGCCGGGCGCTGGCTGATGAGGTGACATCGGCGCGCAGTCGCGGGCGCTTTCACGAAATGGGACAGGTGGCGCGGGCGCTCCTGTCGCTCGACCCGCTCAACGAGATCGGGACGATGGGGCTCGCCGAGGCGCTGGCGCTCGAGGGGAGCAAGGTCGAGGCGTTGCGCCTGCTGGAGGATTACGAAGACGAGGTGGGGGCGATCAACGCCAACTTGCAGCTGCCGGTGCGGGTGCTGCGGCGCCGGGTGGCCGAGGTGCTGGACGACTCGCTGGTGCTGCGGAGGTTCGAGCTCCCTTTCGTCGGGCGCGAGCGCGAGTTCGGGGAGTTGCGGCAGCTCCTCCGCGAGGTGCGAAGCGGGCAGTCGCGCGCGGCGATCCTCACTGGCGAGGCCGGCATCGGGAAGAGCCGCCTGGCCGGGGAGATGCTGCGCCTGGCGGCGCTCGACGGCGTGACGCTGGCGACCTACACCACCTCTGCCGGCGACACCTTCACCCCGATCAGCACGCTCGTCTCGGTGGGGCAGCTCCTGCTGACGCTCCCGGGGGCGCTGGGGTGTGCGCAGGAGCACCTGGCGTACGTGCGGCGACTGGGGACGCCGGAGACCGTCACGGCGTGGAGCGTGACCGGGATGGCGGCTGACATCCTGTACGCGCAGTTGGTGCAGGCGCTGGCGGAGTTGGTGTCGGCGATCGCGGAGGAGGCGCCGCTCATCCTCTTCCTCGATGATGCCGAGCGTTTGCATCCGACGACGTGGCGCGTCGTGATGGACGTCTGGGATCGCGTGGGGGACCGGAGCGTCTGCTTCCTGTTCGCGGACCGGCGGCTTCCGTCGTGCTACGGCTCGTTAGGTCCGCGGTCGTGCGAACGGCTGACGCAGCATATCCGGTTGTTCCCGTTCCGTCGCGAGGAGTCGCTGGAGTTCGTGCAGCGGTGGGCGGAGAAGAACCACGTCCCCGTCGATCACGAGTCGGCCGATCGTTTTGCCGCCACGTCGCAAGGCAATCCGTTCTACCTGAGTGAACTGGCCGCGCACCTGGGGCGAGGCGGTGACCAGCAGGAGACGCCGCCGAGCATTCGCGAGTTGGTCGCGACACAGCATGCGGCGCTGACGAAAGGGGCGCAGCGTGTACTCCTGGTCATCGCGATCTTCGAGGCGCGGGCGACCACGGCCCGCGTGACGCAGGTGCTGGAGATCCCGGCCGCCGAGTTCATGGCCGCGCTGGATGAGCTGGAGGATGCAGGACTGGTGGCGACCAACGGCCCGGCCGTGTGGTGCCGTCATCGGATGGTCGGGCAGATCTCCGCGTCGCTGGGGATGCCGAGCATCGTCGCGTTTGTGCACGGGCGTGCGGCCGAGCTGCTCGAGCGTGAGGCGGACGCCACGAATTCGGTGGAGCTACTGGGCGATTGCGTGACGCACTGGGAGCGTGCAGGGGAGACGCGTCGGGCGTACGAGGCGGCGATGAAGTTGGGGCATCGGCTGGTGGGGATGGGGATGGGGGAGGAGGCGGACAAAGCGTTCGTTAGGGCCGAAGGTCTGGCTGAAGACCGCGAACAACGAATTGCCGCCGTCGAAGGGCAGATGCGCGCGTGTGAGATCGCAGCTCGTTGGAGCGACGTTGTTGCGTTGGCAAAGAAGCGAGAAGCGACCCGGTTGCCGTCGAGATCAAGGCGCAAGAACTACGACGATTTTGCCCTACTTGAGGCAGAAGCGCGTTTGTTCTCCTCCGAGGGCGTACCGGAAAGAGTCTGGCTCAACGACATCGTTCGATCCGAATCGCTACCAAAGCACACACGACTTCGCGCCGCTGTGTTAATCGCCATCATGGCGGACAACTTCTTCGAATCGCACCTCCTCCGATCAGCATTCGCCGCGTCATCGGTCCTTTTCGATGCCGACGAAAGTTCACCAGATGGCGTGCTTCTTCAGACGATCGTGCACGCGACCGTTGGAGTGAAGGATCGGGTTGCGGCATCCCTCGACAGGCTCGTACTCCACTCGAGAGAAACCCCGGACTTCTCATGGCGGCTCCTCGGACTTCGAAGATCCGCGGAAGCTTTTCTTCGAGTGGGTGACCCTGAGTCGGCATTGGAGTGCGCACTCGAGGGATCTGAACTGGCGACGCGATTGAAATTGCCGATTCAGCAGGCATTCGCGCTCGAGAAACTGGTCTCCATCTCGATAGCACGAGATAGGATTGAAGACGCGGTTGAGTTCGTTGGGCAGTTTGAGCGGATCAAAACCACCGATCCGGTTCCACTTCCGATCGTGAAATCGCGACTGCTGTGCGACGCGAAGATCGCGTGGATCAGAGGTGACGAATCCGGCGCGACGCGCGTCGCCGAGTTCTGCTCAAGCATTGAGCCATCACCAATACCTCGCGCAGAGCAGACTCTGCTCGCAATCCAGCAGTCGTCCGCCATTGTGAGTGGCGAGATTCAATCGTCTGACGTGCGCGTTGCACGACTGCGCAATCTCTGCGCGTTAGGCGGACGGTTCGGAGATCAGGATTTCGCGGTCTCCGTTCTTGTCGAGAGCCTTCGACGCTCGGGCGAAAGGACAGCCGCGTCTAGAATAAGGTCACGATACCTTCGTGTCTCTCGGCTTGAGTCACACCCCGTTCCGTCTTGCTACCCAGGAATCGGAGCCTAGGCGCACTCTTTAGGGCAGATCAGGCGCGCGTGGAGCGAGCGACTCGGCGCTCGGAGCGAGCTTATGAAGCGCGCGTTTTGCTCGCGGCAAATCGACTCGCCTCATTCTCTCGTTCCTTCTCGATTGAGGCGTAGAGCTCGTGCCACACGTCCGGCGATACGACGCGATCGCAGATCCACGGATCGAATTGTTTTCCGCGAAACTTGATGAATTCGCTACGTGCGTCCTCGATGCTTAGCGCTTTCCGATACGGCCGATCTGTTGTGATAGCGTCGAGCGTATCAGCGAACATGATGATGCGAGAGCCCAGTGGAATCTCCTCACCCTTCAAGTTCTGCGGATACCCGGTACCATCCCAGTTCTCGTGATGATGACGAACGGCGGGCACGATGTCCTTGAGGCTCGTTAGCATCCCAACCAATTCCGCACTCCGCACCGGGTGACGTTTCATCGTCTCCCATTCGTCTGGCGAGAGTCTTCCCTCTTTGGCAAGGATTCGCGCGAACTGCTCGTCAATCTTGCCGACATCGTGCAACAGTGCCGCGACCTCGACACGCTCAACTTGCTCCGGCTTCAGCCCAAGGGACCTGGCGATGATCTTCGACGCCCGAGCGACGCGTTTCGAGTGACCTGATGTGTACGGATCGCGCGCTTCAATCGCGGCGACCATCAGGTCAAGAAGCTCCTCCGTGACACTGGTAAGCTCAATCGTCGTTCGCGATAGCTGACGAACAGCTATCATCGGGAGCACCATGCCAGCTGCGCCAACGACGCCGAGATTCACGCTTAGCCAAGCTAGGTAGAACGCGAGAACCACCTGGAGCAACGAAATTGCAGCAGACGACTTGTTGCTACTAACCCACGTCTGAAAAACGCGCTGTCCACTGACCGCGGAGATAACGGCGGAAATGCACAAGGTATTGACAGCGATGAATGCTACGATCAACGCAGTCGTCGGAGCGATTAGGGTGCTCAACGCCGAGAAGAAGCCCTCTCCGCGAAGGAGAGAGAAACTCGTGCCGCCCAAAGCTCTATACGCCGCCGAGCCGACTGCGAAGCCGAGCGTAACCTGAGCGACGTTAAACGCTCCCTTGACCAACGATCGCTTGTTAAGGAGCTGGGTCGCCAGCTGCACGATCATGATCGCGAGCATTCCGCGCCAATCAGGCAGAATCAGGACGGTGGCACTGAGCGGTATTAGCGCCACCGATCCTACTGCATCACGACGGGTCTGGTAAAACGCCATGAAGTCTGCTGCGACACTTAGCGCCGCTAGCAGCGCAGCGAGTCCAAGATCCGCGCCTTCGATCGCGGGCCACAGTAGCCCGTGCGCCGCCGTCGCGATCATCGCGAGCACCGCCGTAGCCAACACGACAGGCGCCGCCCTACGAACCTCGTCGGTGTTCGTAGTGCTGGCGCCGACTCGTTCAGTGAGCCGTGCCCATGGTCGTGGTTGCAGCCTTGGATCTGCGCTGGCGGCGGTCAAAGTGCTACGTAACTGCGGGATCGAGGGGACGACAGGAAATGATCGGCGGGCTTGAAGTCGAGGAATAGGGTCCGATGTCTTCCGTGCAGACCTACATGAAGTGAGGCGCCCCCGCCCACGTGTTAGTGCCAGCTAATAATGTTGGCTAACGCGACCAACCACTGGACGATGTCCATACCAGCGTCACCTCCCTTCGAGCGTCATGCCCGATCTCCCGGACATGCGGTTCTTCTAAGGTTGGCTCCGCTCGTACTGCTGGTGTTCCCGCTCTACTTCGCTCTCACGGGAACGGGGGCCTCAATTGTGTGTGCGTGTGGTAGTGTCGACGTGCCAGGTTCGAGGGACCAGCGGTTCGTTCGATCAGGCTCCCGCCGGCGTGCGCGACAGCCAACGATTGGTGGCATCCAGCACGGCCAACACACTGGCCGTCTCGGCGCTGTCCTTCACTTCACAGCTCCCGGTCAACAACACGCTCGCGCGTGACTGCTGCGCCGTCACCCCCACGAAGACGAACTCACGGTCGAACGCCTCGATCAGCTTCGCCCCTCCAAGGTCCAGTGGACGGACCCCGGGCTCCCCTTCCGCGATCGCACGCAGCGCAGCCCTCGCCGCCAACTCAATGCGCGATCGCTCGTTCTCCATGCCTTCGGCCTCGCCGATGAAGGACTTTTCACCCTTGCTCAGGGTAACGCGGCATGTGATCCCGGTCGCACGGGATCGGCGTACTTCGACGTCCTCGAAGTAGAACGGACGTCGCACAACCTCCCGCTGTGCCGACACGGGAGCAGCCGGCGTCGGCGACGCCACCGTCGGCTGCGGCGCGGTGCTTGCCCCCACGGCCCCTACGGCCGGCGCACCCGCTGCCTCCCCCCCCTTCCCGTCCTTCGGCCGACGCGGGTCAAGACTCGTCGCCACGGAAATCTTCCGGTGGTCGACCCGCATCCCCAGGTGCGCAATGAGCGCACTCTCGATGTTCCGAACGGTCTGCTTGGGGGTGATCTCCGCCGTCGTCAGGACATGAATCTCGTCCACGGCGCCGCTGTCGCTGGCGATGATCCTCGCCGCAATGACCCCGGGAAGGGTCGACAACAGCTCCTCCGCACGCTTGATCGGAAGAACGCTCCCCGCAATCAGGGGCGAGGACTGGGGCTGTGGACTCATCATCCTCCAACGCGGGACGCCTGCGCCCCGTCGGCTCTCCCGGCTCCCTTGCGGCAGCCGAGTGGTGGTCGGTCAACCCATCGTTCCTCGCCAAGGCGAGGCATGCGGGACTTAATGTCTAACCGAGGTTTTCCTTAATCAAGGACAGTTCCTGCCGCCTTGCACAGGAAAATCCTACACACCCTGTCCGACCGGGCCTTAACTCGCCCCCTGCCTGACGTCATTCACGACACCGTCTACATCTCCGTCACCTGCAGCGCCTCCAGCGTCCCCTCCCCCATCATCTCCTGCATCATCACCAGCATCGTCAGGCACGAGATGATACTCCCGCAGCTTGCGATACAGCGTGCGTTCACCAATCTGCAACACTTCGGCTGCCTTACGCCGATTGCCTCGCGAGTTCCGCAACGCCGACTCGATGGCCGCTCGCTCGATCTCCGCCATCGTCATCCCCGGACGCAAGGTGACACCGAGTTCCGCAGGCGACTCGACCACCGGCTCGAGCCCACCCACGAGCCCCGAGTACGCCGGCGTGTGACGAATCTCACCAATCCACTGCGCCGACATGGGTGACGGGAGCTGCGGCGGCAACTGCTGCGACGCCTCGTCCATCCGACGCCGCAACTCTTCCACCTGCAGCTTGAGCTCCACCAGGCTGCGCACGATGAACTCGAGCTCACGCCCCTCGCTCCCCGCATGCCCGCGCATGACGGGTCCGATGGGAACGGGGAGCAATCGCGACCCGCCCTCGCGAATCTGCGGCGGGATGTCGGCCGGCCCGATCTCGCGCCCCGGGGCGAGGACGACCATGCTCTCCACGAGGTTGCGAAGCTCGCGCACGTTCCCCGGCCACGGGTAGTCGACCAGCAACTGCATGGCGTCGGCGCTGATGCCATGGAACGGGCGATCGTGCTGCCTGGTCAGCTCGCGCACGAAGCGCCTGACGAGGATCGGGATGTCGCTCCGTCGCTCGCGGAGCGGCGGGAGGTACATCCGCAGGACGTTGAGCCGGTAGAACAGGTCGGCGCGAAAGGCCCCCTGCTCCACGGCATCCCGCAGCGGATTGTTGGTCGCCGCGACCACGCGCACGTCGACGGGAATGGTCACCGTTCCACCAACGCGCGTCACTTCGCGCTGCTCCAGCACGCGCAGCAGCTTGACCTGCACGCTCTGCGGGATCTCGCCGATCTCGTCGAGGAAGATGGTGCCACCATGCGCGAGCTCGAAGCGTCCGAGTCGTCGCTCGGCCGCGCCGGTGAACGCCCCCTTTTCATGCCCGAACAACTCGCTCTCGAGTAGCGTCTCGGGGAGCGCGCCGACGTTCACGGCGATGAACGGCTTGTTGCGCCGCGGACTGAGCTGGTGAATCGCGCGGGCGATCAGCTCCTTGCCGGTCCCGCTCTCGCCCTCGATGAGCACCGTGCTGCTGACGGGGGCGATCTGCTCGACCTTCACGAGCACCTCGCGAATGGCCTCGGACTCGCCAATGAGCCCCGTCTCGCGCGAGAGGCGCTGCCGCTCGAGGATGCGACGCACACCCGCCGTCGCTTCGTCGAGCACGACGGGCTTGCCGTACACCTCGAGGTAGCCGAGCAGGCGCAGGCGCTCGTCGATGACCGGATCGCGCACGTCGGCGAAGCCGATCACGGCGACGTCGTTCCACAGCAGCTCGCGCACGACCTGCACGTTCTGCGGATCGAGCAGCCCGCCGGTGAAAACGACGACGGTCGGCTTGGCACGGCGGATGGCGGCGCGCATGTCGTCGAGCGGCGAGACGACCGCGGTCTCGACCCCGGCCTGTTCCAGCACGGCGTTGAGCCGAACGGCCGGCTCGACATCGGTGAGGGTGATGAGGACGCTCATGCCCCTCCCCGCCCCATGGCGCCTGGCGAGTGGTCGGTCGCCTCGTCGCGCACGATGGCGACGGCGTGCGCGAGCACCGGCGCGAGCGCCGCGACGCCATCACGCACGCCGCTGGTCGACCCCGGCAGGTTGATGACCAACGTGCGCGCCCGGGTACCGGCGATGCCGCGCGAGAGCGCCGCGCGCGGGAAGCGCTCGATCTCCACCACGCGCAGGCGTTCGGCGAGTCCCGGCGCCTCGCGCTCGATCACGGCGCGCGTGGCCTCGGGGGTGACGTCGCGTGGCGACAGCCCGGTGCCGCCGGTGGTGAGGATGACGTCAGCCCGATCGCCGTCGCACCACCCCACGAGGGTGCGCACGATCTCGACACTCTCGTCGGGGACGATGTGTCGCTCGGTCACCGTCGCCCCGCACGACTCGGCCCACGCGACGAGCGCGTCGCCCGACGCGTCGGCACGCAGGCCGCGCGCACCGGCGTCGGAGATGGTCAGGATGGCGATGCGCATGCCCGGGACGGACGCGTGAGCGCGGCGGCAGCCAATGCTTAGAGGTGCGAGCCGTGCTTGTAGAACGGCGGCTTGACCACGGTCGCCGCCACGCGCTTGCCGCGAATCTCGACCTCGAAGGTGCTCCCCTCAGCCGACGACTTGGTAGGGAGATAGCACGTCCCGATCGGGATGCCGACCGAGGGGCTCATCGTCCCGCTGCAGACCACGCCCGACGGCTCGCCATTGCAGAAGACGGGATAGCCGTGGCGCGGAATGGCGCGCTCGGCGAAGGTGAAGCCGACGAGCTTGCGCGGCACCCCCGCCTCCTTCTGCCTGACGAGCGCGTCGCGCCCGACAAAGTCACCCTTCGAGAGTTTGGTGATCCACCCCAGATTCGCTTCGAGCGGGGTGACGGTATCGTCGATGTCGTTGCCGTACAGCGCCATCCCCATCTCCAGCCGCAACGAGTCGCGGCAGCCCAGACCGGTCGGCGTCACGCGCGAGTCGGCGAGCAGGGCGTTCCAGATGGTGGCAGCGTGCGCCGGGGCGAAATACAACTCGAAGCCGTCTTCGCCGGTGTAGCCGGTGCGCGAGACGTAGACGTTGGCCACGCCGCAGACGCTCCCCATCGCGAAATGGTAGTACTTGATGGTCGAGAGATCGACGTCGGTCAGCGGCTGCAGCACGTCCTTTGCCTCGGGCCCCTGCAGCGCCAGCAGCGCGATATCGTCGCTGATGTCGGTGAGCGTGCAATCGAACTTCGCCAGCTGCTGCGAGATGTGGGCGAAGTCCTTGTCCTTGTTGGACGCGTTCACGACCATCAGGATGCCGTCGGCCTCGCGATAGACGAGGCAGTCATCCTCGAAGGTCCCGCGTTCGTTCAGGATCCCCGAGTACTGCACCTGCCCCACCACGAGCGAGGCGGCGTTGTTGGTCGTGACGTAGTTCACGAACTCGACCGCCTGCGGCCCGCGCACCAGGAACTCGCCCATGTGCGAGACGTCGAAGAGCCCGCAGTGCTCGCGCACCGCCTTGTGCTCCACGGTGATCCCGGCGGGATACTGCACCGGCATCTCGTACCCGGCAAACGGGACGAGCTTGGCGCCGAGTGCCGCGTGCATCGCGTGGAATGGGGTGCGCTTGAGCGCGGTGGGGCTCGTGTCGGACATGGCGAGGTGGGATGGTGAGGGGACGTACCCGTGAAATATGCCCGCGAACAAGGCAGAAGGCGACCTATCGCCGCTGGTGCCGGCGAGACCGCTAGAGCGCCTCGCCTCCCATCAGCACGGCCATGATGGCCTTCTGGATGTGCAGGCGGTTCTCGGCTTCGTCCCAGACGCGGCTCTGCGGTCCGTCGATGACATCGGCGGCCACCTCCTCGCCCCGGTGCGCCGGGAGGCAGTGCAGGAAGATCGCGTTAGGCTCGGCGCGCGACATGAGCGCCGAGTCGACGCTGAAGCCGGCGAAGGCCCGCTCGCGCGCCGCCTGTTCCTCCTCCTGTCCCATCGAGGCCCACACGTCCGTGGTGACGACCGTGGCCCCGCGCACCGCCTCACGCGGATCGCGCACCAGTTCGACGCGCCCGCTCTCGCGCGCCCGCGCCAGTAGCGCGGGATCGGGGTCGTACCCTTCGGGACAGGCGAGGCGCAGGTCAAAGCCGAGGCGATAGGCGGCGTTGATCCACGAGTTGGCCATGTTGTTCCCATCGCCGATCCACGCCACCACCTGCCCCTCGTGCGTCCCGAGATGCTGACGGATCGTCAGCACGTCGGCCAACACCTGGCACGGATGCAGGTAGTCGGTGAGCCCGTTGATGACGGGGATCGACGCATCGTGCGCCAGCGCCTCCACGTCCTGGTGCGAGAAGGTGCGAATCATGATCCCGTCGACGTACCGCGACAGGACCTTGGCGGTATCGCCGATGGGTTCGCCGCGCCCGATTTGCACGTCGCGGGGCGAGAGGAACCAGGCCGCGCCGCCGAGCTGCCACGTTCCGACCTCGAACGAGACACGGGTGCGCGTCGACGATTTCATGAAGATCATCGCCAGCGACTTCCCGATGAGCGGTTTCTTATCATACCGCCCGCTGCGCATCGACTCGGCGAGCGCAAAGAGCGAGAGCAGCTCGTCGGAGGAAAAGTCTGGAATCGCGAGGAAGTCGCGGTGCGTCATCTTCAGACGGGAGGAAGCGAGCCCCGGCGAATGCCGTCGGGATGAAGAGGGACGGCGCGATGGCGCGCAAGTGTCCCCGGGAAGGGGGCGAAAGCTAAGGACGCCCCGGCGGTGGCGGCACCCCGAGACGTCGGGAGCGCGACGCGTGGCGCGAGACTGAACCCACGGCGTGGATGGGTCGAGACTAGGCCTCAGACAGTCCTCCGCCGGAACGGCTCGCGCTCGTGCACGTGGCCGTGCGCCGGTCGCAGCGGTGTGTGCGCACCGTCTCCCGTCACTCGTGGTCCCCGTTGTCCTGATGCCTGATACCTCCGCGCCACCGATCGCAGGATCGGTCGCTCCGGCGATCACCCCGTCGCACGTTCCCGACCCGTCGGGCGACGCCGAGCATTGGCGTGATCGCTGGCAGATTGCCGTGCAGGGATCGCGCGATGGCATCTGGGACTGGGACCTGCGTACCAACGCGGTCTACTTCTCACCGCAGTGGAAGCGCATTTGCGGTTTTGATGACGACGAGCTTCCTAACGAGTTCTCCACGTGGACGGCACTCGTTCACCCGGATGACATCGACCGGACGCTGGCGCAGGTGCAAGCGGCGATCGACGGCAAGCTGGCCGTCTACGAGCCCGAGTTCCGCATGCGGCACAAGGACGGCTCGTATCGCTGGGTGGTGGCGCGCGGGATGGTCTTGCGCAACGACGCCGGCGTCCCCGTGCGCATGGCGGGGTCGCACAGCGACATCAGTGACCGCCGTCGCGCGCACGAAGCCATCGAGCGCGCTTTTGCCAACCAGCGCGTCCTCACCGCGCTGTTGCAGGTGGGGCTCGAGGACGCGTCGCTCACGGAGATGCTGCAGCGCGCGCTGGCAACGCTGGCGTCCGCGCCGCTGCTGGCTACCTCGTCACGCCTTTCGGTGTACCTGCGCGAAGCGCCCGACGACACGCTGGTACGCGTGGCGCATCGCGGGGACGCGGCATCGGGCGACACCGGAGCGGGAACGGTCGCGTGCAGCATGAAAGACCAGCGCGCCTGCCGGTGCCGCCGAGCGATGGCCAGCGGCACGATGCAGTTTGCACCGTACGTGGCGCCTGACGAGTGCGGTGAGTCGCACGGGACGTTGACCGGGTTCTACGCGATCCCGCTGATGTCGGACGGCGTCGCCATTGGCGTGCTGGTCGTGCACCTCGAGCGCGACCGCGCGCGCGATGCGCATGACGACGAGTTCCTCACCGCCGCGGCGAGTACGCTGGCGGGGATGATCCGGCGCCGCCGCACCGAGGAAGAGCTGCGCAGCGCCCGCGATGCCGCCGAGGCGGCGAGCCGCGCCAAGTCCGACTTCCTGGCGACGATGAGCCATGAGATCCGCACGCCGATGAACGGGGTGATGGGGATGCTCAGCCTCCTGCTCGATACGCCGCTCGGCCGCGATCAGCGCGAGTTTGCCGAGACGTCGCTGGCGTCGGCGCAGTCGCTGATGTCGATCCTGAACGACATCCTCGACCTGTCCAAGATCGAGGCCGGCAAGATCGAGTTGGAGCCGGTCCCCTTCTCGCCAGCGCCGACCCTCTCGGAGCTGGTGGAGATGTTCCAGGCGTCCGCACGCGCCAAGGGGCTCACCCTCTCCTTGCGGCTCGACGCGGGGATTCCGGGGCGCGTGCACAACGACGTGACCCGGATTCGCCAGGTGGTGACCAACCTGGTGGGCAATGCCATCAAGTTCACGACGGTGGGCGCGGTGCGCGTGTCGCTCGGACCGGCGGGGACGTTGCAGGCGCCGGCGTTGCGGGTGACGGTCGCCGACACGGGGATCGGGATCGCCGCCGATCACCTGGGGCAGGTGTTCGAGAAGTTCACGCAGGGTGACACGTCGACCACGCGACGCTTTGGCGGGACGGGACTCGGGCTGGCCATCACGCAGCAACTGGTGCACCTGCTGGGGGGTGAGGTCGAGGTGGAGAGCACGCTCGGCGTCGGGACCACGTTCCGGGTCACCATCCCGGTCGTGGTGCTCGACTGGCGCGAGGCCCAGGCCGGGGTGAGCGAGGAGCGGCGCGAGCTGCGCGCGCGCAGCCTCACGCCGTCAACGGCCGCGCTGGTGCAGCCGCCGCGCGAAGTGCTCCTCGTCGAGGACAACGAGGTGAATGCGCTGGTCGCGTTGCACCTGTTGCAGCGCGCCGGGCATCACGTCACGCACGCGCGCAACGGACGTGAGGCGGTGGAGGCGTGCCGCGCCGCGTCGTTCGACGTCATCCTGATGGACTGCATGATGCCAGAGCTGGACGGCTTCGAGGCGACCGCGCAGATCCGCGCGATGGAGGCGACCGGCGGGCGCCGCACCCGCATCGTCGCGATGACCGCCAACGCCTTTGCGCAGGACCGCGAGCGCTGCGTGAGTGCCGGGATGGACGACTACCTGGCCAAGCCGCTCGATCAGGAGGCGATCGGGCGCCTGTTCCAGCTGCTCGACGCCCCCAACCCGCTCGGCGCGCGCGCCTAACGCTCGCGCCGGTCGGTCACGACGCGCGCGACCGCGCGCGATCGCGCATGGCTACAGGATGTACTTGCGCAGATCCTCGTCCTCGAGCACCCCCTTGAGGCGCCCCTGCACCATCGCCCGATCGACCGAAACCGCCTTCGTGGCCGGGTCGGGGAGGGTGAAGAGCACCTCCTCGAGCAGGGTCGTCATCACCGTGTGCAGCCGGCGGGCGCCGATGTTCTCCATGCGCACGTTGGCCAGCGCCGCGAGACGCGCAATCTCAGCGACGCCATCCTCGGTGAAGGTGAGCGACGCCCCCTCCGACTCGACCAGCGCGGCGTACTGCTTGGTGAGGGCGTTCTCCGGCTCGGTCATGATGCGCACGAAGTCGGCCTCGGTGAGCGGCTTGAGTTCGACGCGAATCGGGAAGCGTCCCTGCAACTCGGGAATCAGGTCGCTGGGCTTGCTCACGTGGAAGGCGCCGGCGGCGATGAACAGGACATGGTCGGTCTTCACCATCCCGTACTTCGTCTGCACGTTGGATCCCTCAACGATCGGCAGCAGGTCGCGCTGCACCCCTTCGCGCGAGACGTCGGGACCGTGCGACTCGCCGCGTGCACCGGCGATCTTGTCGATCTCGTCGAGGAAGATGATCCCCATCTTCTCCACGCGATCGAGCGCGTCGGTGACCAGGTCTTCCTTGTCGATCAGCTTGTCGAGTTCCTGCTCGAGCAGGATGCGGCGCGCCTCGGAGACCTTCATCAGGCGCTTCTTGGTGCGCTTGGGGAGCATGTCCTTCAGCATCTCGCTGAACGATTCCATCCCCTCGGGCGCCCCCTGCGGCGTCATGACGTCGAGCATCGGGGACGACTGCTGCGCCACCTCGACCTCCACCTCGCGCCCCTCGAGCTGACCGTCCTTGAGGAGTTGACGAAGCTTGTCGCGCGTGCGCTGGTAGCGCTCGCGCGCGGCGTCGGCGTCACGTTCCTGCTGCACGGTCCCCGTCGACGAGACGACAAAGACGCTGCTGGCAGTCGACGCATCGCGTCCTTCCGTGGGCGCGGCGGCCGGGGCGGGCTTGGCGTCGGCCGGCACCGGGAGAAGCAGGTCGAGGATGCGTTCATCCACGCGTTCGTTGGCCAGATCCTCGACGTCCCCTTCGCGCTCGGTGCGCACCATGTCGATGGCGCTCTCCACGAGGTCGCGCACCATCGCCTCGACGTCGCGCCCGACGTAGCCCACCTCGGTGAACTTGGACGCTTCGACCTTCACGAACGGCGCACCGCTCAGCCGCGCGAGGCGCCGAGCGATCTCGGTCTTCCCCACGCCGGTGGGGCCGATGAGGATGATGTTGTTGGGCGAGATCTCGGTGCGAATGGGCTCGGGGGCGCGCTGGCGACGCCAGCGATTGCGCAGCGCGATGGCCACGGCCTTCTTGGCGTCGTGCTGCCCCACGATGTAGCGATCGAGCTCGGCGACGATCTGACGCGGCGTCAGGTCGGCGAGGCGGGCGAGGGCTTGCTCAATTCTCGAACTCATGACTTCCTGAGGGACGGGAGACGGGAGACGGGAGACGGGAGTGCGCGGCCGGAGGCCGCGCGTGCATCCGTCTTCTCACACGCTTGGTTCGAGCACGGTGATGTTCTGATTGGTGTAGACGCAGATGTCGCCGGCGACCTCGAGGCTCTTGCGGACGATTTCGGCCGGGGAAAGCGGGGTGTTGGCGACCAAGGCACGGGCCGCGGCGAGCGCGTAGCTCCCGCCGGAGCCGATGGCGAGGATGCCGTCGTCGGGTTCGATGACGTCGCCGGTGCCGGAGAGGAGGAAGCCGTTGTTGATGTCGGCGACGATGAGCAGCGCTTCGAGGCGGCGCAGGACGCGATCGCTGCGCCATTCGCGCGCGAGTTCGACGGCGGCGCGCGGGAGGTTGCCGCTGTAGCGCTCAAGCTTCTCCTCGAACTTGTCGAAGAGGGTGAAGGCGTCGGCGGTGGCGCCGGCAAAGCCGGCGAGGACGCGACCGTTGGCCAGCGTGCGCACCTTTTGCGCGCGCGCCTTCATGACGGTATCGCCCTGGGTCACCTGGCCGTCGCCACCGATGGCGAGCTTGCCGTCGCGGCGGACGGCGACGATGGTCGTGGCGTGGAAGCCGGGAAAGGAAGACGACATGGCGTTAGGCTCGGGGATGGGACTTCTCGTACACCTGCTTGAGCCGCTCGACGCTGGTGTGGGTGTAGATCTGCGTGGTCGAGATGCTGGCGTGGCCGAGGAGCTCCTGGACGGCGCGCAGGTCGGCGCCGGCGTCCAGGAGGTGGGTGGCAAACGTGTGGCGGAGCGAGTGCGTGGACAGTCCCGCATCCTCGTCCACCTGGTCGAGGAACTTGGTCACCACGAGCTGGATCCCGCGCGCGCTCATGCGCTTGCCGGTGCGCGAGAGGAAGAAGGCGCGCCGGTCGGCCCCCGCCCCAACCACCCGCAGCAGCTCGTCGCGCTTGGATTCGTAGTTGCGCAGGGCGCGCTGGGCGTGGTCGCCAATGGGGACGATGCGCTCCTTGCGCCCCTTGCCGCGCACCTTGACCTGTTGCGAGACGAGATCGAGGTCGCCGGTGCTGATGCCGCGCAGCTCCGACAGCCGCAATCCGGTGGAGTAGAACAGCTCGAGGATGGCGAAGTTGCGCACATCGGGGAACTCGCCCTCCCACGCCCGCGCCTCGGCGGCCTGGAAGAGGAGGTCGACCTGCGCGCGATCGAGGTAGCCGGGGAGGTACTTCTCCAACTTGGGAGAGCCAACCGCGCGGGCCGGGTTGGCGTCGACGATCTCCTCGCGCTGCAGAAAGCGATAAAAGGTGCGCAGCGCCGACAGCGCGCGTGCGATCGACCGCTTGCTGAGCCCCTTGCGGGTGAGATATCCCAGGTACCCGCGCATGGTCAGGCGGTCGACGCCGTCCCAGGAGAAGGCCTCGATCCCACGCTGCTGGCTGAGGTAGGTGACGAAGGCGTCGAGGTCGCGGGCGTACGCCTTGAGGGTGTGCGGCGATACGTCGCGTTCCTTCTCGAGGTGGATCAGGAAGTCGCTCAGCTCGACGGGGCGCGGGGTGAGTACTGGTTCGTCAGCGCTCACGTCCCGCCTCCACCGGTCCGATCCCGGCCTCGGCCATCCACGCCGCCAGCGCGCCTAACGCGCGCTCCGACAGCCGCTCCTTCTTGAGGCGCTTGTCGCGCGGCGGATCAGGGAGCTCCTCCAGCAATCCGAAGTTGGCGTTCATCGGCTGGAAGTGGCGCGGGTCGGCCTCGCGCAGGTAGCGATAGAGCGCCCCCAGCATCGTGAGCGGCGGCGGGACCACCGGCGCCTCGCCGCGCAGCATGCGCGACAGGTTGATCCCCGCCATCAACCCGGTGGCGGAGCTCTCGGTGTATCCCTCGACTCCCGTCAGTTGGCCGGCAAACAGCACCTGCGGATCGTCCTTGAGCGACAGGTGCGGCGTGAGCGACGCCGGCGTGTTGAGGTACGAATTGCGATGGATCGACCCGTAGCGCAGGAACTCCGCCTCGGCCAGCCCCGGCACCATGCGAAAGACGCGCTGCTGCTCGGGGATGCGGAGGCGGGTCTGGAAGCCCACCATGTTCCACATCTGCCCGGCGCGATCCTCGCGCCGCAGCTGCAACACCGCCCACGGGCGGCGCCCGGTGCGCGGATCGGTAAGCCCGACCGGCTTCATGGGGCCAAAGCGCAGCGTGTCGCGACCGCGCTTGACCATCTCCTCCGCCGGCATGCATCCCTCGAAATAGGGCGCCTGGTCGAAGTCGTGCCCGTGGAACTGGTCGGCCGCGCCTAACGCATCGATGAACGCCTCGTACTCGACGCGGTTGAACGGGCAGTTGAGGTACGCCCCCGCCTCGTCGGCCCCCTCCATCGTCTCCTTGTCGTAGCGTGAGGCGCGAAAGGCTACGCCCAAGTCGATCGAGTCGATGGCGATGATCGGCGCGATCGCATCGTAGAACGCCAGCGCATCGCCTCCCAGGCGCGCACGGATCGACTCGGCGAGCGCGTCGGAGGTCAACGGCCCGGTGGCGATGATCCCGGGCGACGGCAGCGCGGTCACCTCTTCGCGCACGACCGTCACGCGCGGGTGTGCGTGCAGCCGCTCGTGCACCCCAGCCGAAAAGACGTCGCGATCGACGGCGAGCGCCGAACCCGCGGCGACGCGCGCTTCGTCGGCGGCGACGAGGATGATCGACCCCAGCGCCCGCATCTCGGCCTTGAGCAGCCCGTGCGCGTTGGACAGTTCGGTGCTCTTGAACGTGTTGGAGCAGACCAGTTCGGCCAGGCGATCGGTCTTGTGCGCCTCGGTCCCGCGCACCGGCCGCATCTCGTGCAGCACCACGTCGTGGCCGCGCTCCGCCAACTGCCAGGCGGCTTCGCTCCCGGCCAGGCCGCCCCCGACGACGTGGATCGCGCTTTCGGACTTCTTCATGCGTGCAATCTAGAAGACGAGAAGACGGGAAGACGAGAAGACGGGATACCGACCCTCGGGCGCCGGACTCGGCGCCGGGTACGGCCAACTCGTCTTCTCGTCTTCCCGTCTTCCCGTCTTCTCGCGCCCCTCGCCTAGACCAGCGCGACCTCTTCCTCCGGCTTCACCGCGTCCCACTCGTTCTGGCACTTGAGGCAGCGGCGGTACTCGCCGCGCGTCTTGTTCGACTTGGCCTCGGCGCCCACGTAGCCGCACTCCGGGCAGGTCTCGGCGACCGGCTTGTCCCACACGACAAAGTCGCAGTTGGGGTAGTTCTCGCAGCCGAAGAAGGTCTTCCCGCGCGCCTTGCTGCGGCGCTGGGCGATCTCGCCGTTGTCCTTGGGGCAGCGCACCCCGGTGGGCATCGAGCGCGTGCCGCGGCACTTGGGGAACTTGGAGCACCCCAGGAAGTCGCCGGTGCGACCGTGGCGCACCACCATCGGCGCGCCGCATTCGTGGCACTTGTAGTCGGTGAGCTGCGCCGGCTTGCGCTCCCCAGAGACGGGGCGCGTGTAGTCACACGTCTTGGGATGATTCTCGCAGGCCACAAACGGCCCGAAGAAGCCACCCTTGGGCATGAGCTTCCCGCCGCACTTGGGACACTTCTCGGTGGCCAGCGCCGACAGGTCGTGTGCCTCGCCGATGAGCGCCGAGATGTCGACATCGGTGAGCGACTCCTCGAACGGGCTCCAGAAGTCCTTGAGTACGCGTCGCCACTCGAGCGACCCATCCTCGATCTTGTCCAGCTCCCCTTCCATCTCGGAGGTGAAGCCGACGTTGAAGACATTGGGGAACTGCTTGACCATCACCTTCTCCACGCTCTCGCCTAACGACGTGGGGGTGAAGCGGCGCTGCTCCAGCAGCACGTAGCGACGATCGGCCAGCGTCGAGATGATCGACGCGTAGGTCGACGGGCGCCCGATCCCCAGACGTTCCAGTTCCTTCACCAGCGACGCCTCGGAGAAGCGCGGCGGCGGTTCGGTGAAGTGCTGGTTGGGCGTGATGGCGTTGAGCGGGATCTTCTCCCCCACTTCGCACACCGGCAGTGCCTGCTCGTCCTCGAGCGCCTTGCCGTCGCCCTCCTCGCGCGCTTCGCGATACAACGCCAGGAAGCCGGGGAACTTCACGACGCTCCCCGTGGCGCGGAACTGATACTGCGGCGCCGCCCCCTTGGCAGGTGCCTCGCCATCGACGCGGAAGTCGATGGTGGTCGTGTCGAAGATCGCCGGTGCCATCTGTGACGCCATGAAGCGCTGCCAGATGAGCTGGTACAGCTTGAACTGGTCTTCCTTGAGGTACTTCCGCACCGAGTCGGGCGTGCGGCTCGGATCGGTGGGGCGCACGCTTTCGTGGGCGTCCTGGGCGTTGGCGGCCTGCGCCGCCTGCCCGCGCGCCGACGTCGAGCCGTAGAGCTGCGGCCCGGGCGCCAGGTATTCCTTCCCCAGCTTGAGGTCGCGCTCCAATACCTCGCGCGCCTGCACTGCCGCGCTCTCGGCGACGCGCGTGGAGTCGGTACGCATGTACGAGATGAGGCCGACCGCCCCCTCGTCCTTCCCCAGCTCGATCCCTTCGTACAGATCCTGCGCCAGGCGCATGGTGCGCTTGGAGCCGAAGCCGAGCTTCTTGGCCGCTTCCTGCTGCAGCGTCGACGTGGTGAACGGCGCCGCCGGATTCTTGCGGCGCTCGCGACGCTTGACGTCGTGCACCGGGAAGACGCCTAACGCACCGCGTTCGGATGCCTTGAGCGCAGCCGCGAGCTTCGCCGCCGCCTTGGTGACGTCGTCGACGATCCCCGTCGCCATCTCGGCGTTGGGGATCTCCACCTTCTTCTCGTCCATGGAGTGGAGCTTGGCGTTGAAGCGCTGTTCGCCCTTGGCCAATTCGGCCGCGACCGACCAGTACTCCTGCGCCTTGAAGGCGCGGATCTCGCGCTCACGCTCGACGATCAGCCGCAACGCCACCGTCTGCACGCGCCCGGCCGACAGTCCCTTCTTGACCGTCTTCCACAGCAGCGGCGACGCCTTGTAGCCGACGAGGCGGTCGAGCACGCGACGGGCCTGCTGCGCGTCGACGAGCTTCATGTCGATGTCGCGGGGACGGTCCATCGCCGCGCGCACCGCTTCCTTGGTGATCTCGTGGAACAGGATGCGACGAATCGGCGCCCCGCCCTTCCGGCGGATCTGCTCTGCCACGTGCCAACCGATCGCCTCCCCTTCGCGATCAGGGTCGGTGGCGATGAAGACGGTGGTCGATTCCTTGGCCGCGGCCTTCAACTCCGCGAGCGTCTTTTCCTTCCCGGCAATCGTGACGTACTCGGGCTCGAAGCCCTTGTCGACGTCGATGCCGAGCTTCTTCTCGGGGAGGTCGCGCACATGGCCGACCGTCGCCTTCACGCGATAGCCGCGCCCCAGATACTTCCCGATGGTCTTGGCCTTGGCCGGCGACTCGACGATGACAAGCGCCGCCGTGCCGGCGGCAATCGGCTCCTCGACTTCCGGCTCGACCGGTGCCGCGCGCTTGGCGCGCGTCTTGGCCGCGGTCGCCGTCTTCTTCGCCGCCGGACGCTTGGCCGCCTTCTTCTTGGCCGCTGGACGCGCCGCGGCGCCGCGACCGGCTATGCGGCGCGTCGTGGGCTCCTCCAGTTCGTCAGCAGGCTTCTTCTTGACTGGCATGGTTCAATGTATGGTCACGTGGTCGGGGGGTGGGCCGATATCGTCCAGCCCCCCCGATTCGATGAGCGTGCGTAGGTCGTCGAGGGCGATACGCCCATCGACCTGTGACAGGGCGCGATCGATCACCCCTTCCAACTCGGCGGCGCTCACCATCCCCGCATTGGTCAGCGACAGGAGGTGGCCCCACGCCTCGGTCGAGAATCGCCCGCGTTCGTGCGGGCCCAGCACCCTGAACGGGATAGACGTCGCCGTGCTCGCCGGATGTGCATCGGCGCCCGGCGAAATCTCGGAGACCCACGCCGAGACAATCTCACCGATTTCACGCCGATTGTATCCTTCCGACGTCAGGTATTCCTCAACCTCCGACACGTCCGCATCGGCCGGAAAGCGCTCGCGGAGTCGCGACAGAAGGTGCGCCAAACGATCGTCCATGGCCTAACCTACCCCCACGCCCCAAGACGAGGCAAGCGCGGCGGCCTGAGAGACAAGTTCTTGTAATGAAAGAGCTTCGGTGTCCAGCACCGCGTCCGCGATGCCATACGACGCCCGCCGTTCGCTCTCCAACGCGGTCAACGCTGCGAGCGGATCCGCTCCCCTAAGTAGGGGGCGAAGCGTCACTTCGTTCCCCATCCGTTGGAGCGCGGTGCTCGGCGAGACACGCAGATGGATGATACGTCCGGGGGGGCAAAGCAGCGCCACGACCGAGGGTTGCGTGATCCATCCACCCCCCGGCGAGACGACGCTCGACGGCCGGTCAGCCAGCCGGGCGGTCACCTCCCGCTCCCACCGGCGGAACGCCCCCTCGCCGTCGTTGGCGAAGATGTCGGCCACCGATTTTCCGCTCGCCCGCTCGATCTCGCGATCGAGATCGACCACCGGAAGACCGAGGCGCTCGCCCAGCAGCGGGGCCAGCGTCGACTTGCCGGCGCCCGGGAGCCCGACCAGGACCAGGTGCACCGACCGCGGGTCAGTCACGCCTGCCGGCGCTCCCGTCCTGCGCGCCCTCGTGCTCGTGGGCGAGCGCCAGGCGCCCGCTCCCCACCCGTTGCGCCACGTGCGCGAGATACCCCTCGACGTTGCGACGCGTCTCGCCCAGCGAGTCGCCGCCGAACTTCTCCAGCCACGCCTGCGCGAGCACGAACGCGATCATCGCCTCGGCGATCACCCCCATCGCCGGCACGGCGGTGACGTCGGAGCGCTCGGCGACGGCGGCGGCGGCTTCGCCGGTCGGGATGTCGACCGTGCCTAACGGGCGCATGAGCGTGGCGATCGGCTTCATGGCCACGCGCACCACCAGCGGCTCGCCGGTCGTGATCCCCCCTTCGAGCCCGCCGGCGCGATTGCTCCGGCGCTGCACGTTGCCGGCGCGCGTGCGTCCGGCCGCGGCATCGATCTCGTCGTGCACCTGCGCCCCGGTGCGGCGCGCCGCTTCGAAGCCGAGCCCGATCTCCACCCCCTTCACCGCCGGAATCGACATGACCGCGGCGGCGATGCGCCCGTCGAGCTTGCGATCCCACGAGACGTGCGAGCCGAGCCCCACCGGGAGCCCGGTGACGACGACTTCGCAGATCCCGCCTAACGTGTTGCCGCTCTTCTTGGCGTCATCGATGAGCGCGATCATGCGCGACTCGGCGTCGGCGTCGAGCGTGCGCAGCGGCGAGGCATCGCTCACCACGTTCAGTTCGTGCGGCAGCAGGTCGGGGATCACGGCGTCGATCCCACCCAGGTGCACGAGGTGCGAGCCGACTTTCACCCCGAAGGCCGCGAGCAGCTGGCGGCAGATGGCGCCAGCGGCAACGCGCGCGGTGGTCTCACGCGCCGAGGCGCGCTCGAGGATGTCGCGGGCATCGTCGCGATCGTACTTGAGGAGGCCGGCGAGGTCGGCATGTCCCGGGCGCGGGCGCGTCACGACGCGCTTGCGCGGCCCGTCAGCGTCCTCGGGGCGTGCGGCCGGGTCCATGATCTCGACCCAGTTCTTCCAGTCGCGATTGCGCACCAGCATGGCCACCGGCCCGCCGAACGTCTCGCCGGTGCGCACCCCCGACAGGAACTCGATCCCGTCCTTCTCGAACTGCATCCGCCAGCCGCCCCAGTCCCCCTGCTGGGCCACACCAATGTGCCACTTTCCTCTCCCGGCCGTGAGCCGGATCCCCGCCGCGAGCC
>CAZLLP010000005.1:18795-42987 GCA_964560345.1 uncultured Gemmatimonadaceae bacterium | reverse complement strand
GGGCCCCCGCCCCCCCTAACGCCTGGCCGGCGGCGCCCCCCGCAAGGACCTCGCTCTCGCCCTTCTCGGTCTGCATGCGCGGGCCGGGCCCGTACCCCTGCTGGCGACGCGCGAGGTCGGCGTTGACCTGCTCGGCCGTGAGCGGGATCCCGGCCGGGAGTCCTTCGAGGATGGAGACGAGCGCCGGTCCGTGCGACTCGCCCGCGGTGGTGAAACGCAGCATGGGGATTCCTGGAAACGACGCGAGCCCGGCTGGGAGGCCGGGCTCGCGGTGCGACACTGCGGCGGTCAGGGGACCGCCATCAGCATCGTCATCGTGGCACGTTGTCGATATCTCCTGTCCGAACATCTATGACCACGATCCCCTCTTTGGTCAAGCCGAAGAGCTTCACCGCGAGGCTCGGGTCTGCCGCACGCTCGGCCGGCGTCGGGATGGCGGCGCGGAGCGGGCCATAGAGGTTCGCGCGAATCGGGATGCGACCGCGCAGGCGATAGCTGTACGAGTCGACGATCTGGATCGACTTGTCACCCGAGGCGACGAAGGCCACGCGGGCCGTCGAATCCGCCACGTTCTCGTTGATGTTGAGCGGGTGGAAGGCGATGCCCGCACCGCTGCTGAAGGTGGCGAACTTCCCCTGCAGTCGCAGCGACGAGTCGGCGAAGAACGTCTCGACGCCGTGCACGCCGATGTTCGTGCTGTTCTGGTTGATGTCGATGCCGTAGACCTTGTCGGACGCGTTGTTGGTCAGGTCAGCGACTTCGATGGGTGCCGAGTAGATGGCATCGTCCGCGGCCGTTCCGGACGGATCGGTCACGAGGAGGACGCGACCAGCGCGGTCGGGGGTGTTCCCTTCACCGAACGCCACGCGGCGACGATCACCGCCGACGGCGACGAAGTTGGTATCGGGGAGGGCGAGCGAGGCCAGGTCGAGATCCTTGATCGCGTCCACGTTGCCGTTGATCGGCGCCGCCTTGAGCGTGGCGATCGCTGCTTCGACCGTGCCCGACGTGACGCACGAGGCGGTCGACGGCTGTTCACCCGGCGTGTGCTCGCAGATCACGATCTGGTCGGCGACGCCGCTCTGGCCTTCGATCACGTCGACGAAGTCGGCGTTGATGATGACGTAGTGGTTCTTGAGATACGCGCCGTACTGCCAGATCTGGCGCGGCTCGGCGCGCGCATCGAGGAAGTTGTCGATGCGGCGGAGGGTGCCAGGCGTCGCGGTGGACGTCGGCTTGGTCGAGTAGTAGAGCGCGCCCGACGCCGACTGCGCGATGTACTGCGGACGGTCGGAGTAGTCGGTCGGCGGCGGCACCTTGAACTTGAAGCCACCGCTCGTCTCGTCCTTGGTGTACGAGACGTCGTAGACATACTCGTTGGAGGTCATCACGCGCCCCGTCTCACGACGATCGAGCAGCGAGACCTTCGAGATGTTCGTTCCCGCCGAGTTGGCGACGAGCAAGAGCGAGCCCGAGTTGTCGATGGTCATCCCCCACGGCTGCGCACCGACGGCGATGGCCGGCAGCTTCTGCAGCGCGCTGGAGTAGTTCCACGCCTCGACCTGGTTCTTGTTGAGGTTGGAGACAAAGACGCGAGTGCGGGCGGTGTCGACGGTGATGTCGGCGCCGAGGCTCCCGTCGGGCAAGCCGAAGGTGAGGCCGTAGGCGTACACGGTGGCGTCGCGCTTGGCGAGCGTGTCGCTGTTGACCGGGACGCTTGCACCTGCCGGCACGGCGTAGCCGGTACGGCCGGCGACGTCGGTGGCGTAGGCGGTGACGAACAGCGCCTGGCCGCGCAGCGCAACCGGTGCGCCCCACGCCTTGCGGCGGGTGATCTGCTGGGCCGGCGTGGCGAGCGTGTCGGCGGAGCGATAGATCACGCGTCCCGACGCATCCTTGGCGATGAAGCCGATGATGCGCACGAGTCCGTCCGCGTCACGCGCCGAGATGTCGACCGAGTCGGGGGTCTCGAGGCGGGCCGGGACGTCCTGGTAGACGAGCGGCGGGAGGAGATCGGGGCCCGCGGCGGTGACGCGAACCGAGAAGGCTTCGCCATTGCCACGCAGCGCGTCGCGATTCTCGGCGAACGGCGTGATCGAGACGATCGTGCCGGCCGCGAGGTTGGCGGGGAGCTGGAACGAGTACGAGACCGTGTCACCCTTGGGGTACGGCACCGGGAAGAGCGTGGAATCGCTCTTGGCGAAGCCGGGGGCCAGGGCGCGATACCCCAACTTCGTGATGCCGGTCGTATCGATCACGGCCAGGTCGAAGCTGTAGGTCCCGCCGACGATCACGTTGGCTTGCGGCTGCACGACGGCAACCTTGGGCGTGTTGGGATCGTAGGCCACGGCGCTGGCCGTGTCGGAGGCGGCGTTGCCGGCGCCATCGACCACGTGGCTGCGCACGGTGATGCGCTGGCCGGGGCGGACCCCGGCCATGGTGATCTTGAGGGTCTTGTTGTACGCGCTCGACGCCGAACCGACGTCGCTCGAGTCGCGCCCCACCAGCGCCGTGTCCGCGAAGACGCGGGTCACGACCCACTGCAGGGCGGCGTTGTCCTTCGCATCGATCGTGACCTGCAACGGGGTGCGAAGCGAGACGGAATCGATGCCGCTGCTCCCGGTCGTCCCCGAGATGGTCACGCTCAGCTGCGGGACAATCTTGTCGGATGTCGTCGACGCGATCTCCGTGCTGCCGCATCCCGCGGCCAACGTGGCCACGAGAAGCGCCGGGGCGACGCGACGAATGTTGGTCTTCATCGGGTTAGGCTCCGGATTGGATTACTTGCTGCTCCCATCGGGCGGGCGCACGGCGTCGCCCTCGTCGATGATGTGCGGCGTGATGAGGATGAGCAGGTCCTTCTTCTCCTCGCGCGAGTCGGACTGCGAGAAGAGGCGCCCGATCAGCGGGAGATCGGAGAGGATCGGGATGCCGGACTTGTTCTTCGTGACCTGCGTCTGCGTGAGCCCGCCGATGACCGCCGTCTCGCCGTTGTTCACGAGCAGCTGCGTCTTGGCGTTGCGCTTGTTGATGATGAAGCCCAGGTCGCCGCCGACGATGCTCAGGTCCGACTGCTCGGCCTCCATCGTCATGCGGATCTGGCGGTTGTTCGTGATGTGCGGCGTGACCGTGAGGATGATGCCGGTCTCGCGGAACTGGACGTTGGCACGGACCGGGGCGCCGATCTGGGAGACCGAACCGGCGTCGATGACGCGGACCGGCGTTTCCTGGCCGACGAACATGCGGGCTTGGCGATTGTCGAGCGTGACGATGCTCGGCTCGGCCTGGATGTCCGAGAGCTGCGTCTCGCGCAAGGCGTCGAGGAACGACGTGAGCGAGTACTTGCCTAACGCGGTGGAGAAGATGAGGTTGAGCGCCGACCCCTGCTTGTACTTGCGGGTGGCGTTCGAGACGCCGGCGAGGGCGTCGCCGCCCAGTTCCACGCGGGAGTCGAACGTGCCGGGCGTCGTCTGCCCTTCGGGGATGCGCGGCAGGAGGGTATTGAAGAACGTGCCGCTCGAGCCGAGGTCGTACGAGAGGCCGAGCTGCTCGATCTGCGTGCGCGACACCGAGATGATCTTCGCCTTGAGGGCGACCTGCGGGGTGCGGACGTCGAGCCCCTTCACGTACTGCAGGAGATCCGGCAGGCGCGAGGTGACTTCGGTGATGATGAGCGAGTTGGTGCCGCTATCGGCGGCGACCGTGCCGCGGATGATGCAGCCGCTGTTGTTGGCGGCCGGGCCGTTGGCCGAGGCGCCACCACCGGTCGAGGCGCCGATCGGGCACTCCTTGTAGAGGAGCCCCTGCACCGTCTGCACGAGGGAGCTGGCCGAGACGTAGTTGATGTTCACCATCTGCGTGGTGACCGGCTCGCTCGACTGCTTCTCGAGGATGTTCTTGTAGCTGTCGACCGTGATGATGCCCGAGGTCTCTTCGTTGGCGGCGAGTCCCTGGGCCTCGAGGATCGCCTTGAGGGCGACGTCCCACGGCTGGTCCTTGATCTCAGCGGTGACGGTCCCGGTCACTTCCTTGCCGACGACGAGCGTGCGGCCGGAGAAGGTGGCGAAGCCGGCGAGCACGTCGCGGATATCGGCGTCGGACCAGGTAACCGTGATGCGCGGCTGCTGCGACACGCGCGGCTGCTGCGCGACGAGGACGACCGGCGCAGCCGGCGCCGCGGCCGGCGCGGCCTCGGGTTGCGGCTGACGGACTTCCGGGGCCGCCGGGCGGGCCTGCGCCGAGGCGCGGGCCACCGCCGCTTCCACCGCAGAGACGGGCGTGCTGTCGGTCGTCGCGGGCTCGGGGAGCGCGCCCGCGGAGACTTCCATCGTCACCGGCTTGTCGGCCGGCTTCTCAGCCGGCTGCTCGACGGACGGCGCACGCGTCGCCGGGGCCGACATCGCCTCGGCGAGGAGCGCGCCTGACGAGTGCCAGGCGGCGAACGTGGCGTTCCCCTTGATGGCGACGCGAATCTCGCCGTCGGTGCGCGTCACGCTGTAGGCGCGCGGCCCATCGACATCGAGGACGATGCGCACCACGTCGGCGCGATACTGCGACGTGCGGATGTTGGTGATGCCGCCGCGGGCAATGCGATCGTACGCCGTGCCGGTGGACCCGAGGCGGGCGCCGGCGACGTCGAGTACGATGCGATGCGGGGTGGGGACGGTGAAGTCCTGCACCGTGACCGGCCCCGAAATCGCGATGACCACTTCCGCCTGCCCCTGGCCCGGCACGAGCGAGAGCGCCGTGACCGCGCTGGCGGCGTCAGTCGCGCTCGCGCGGACCGACGTATCGATGTGCGCAGCGCCCGCGGGCGACGCGCCGACGAACAGCGCGACGGCCGGCAGTGCGGCCAGCGTCCAGACTCGCCTCATTGCTTCCTCTCTTTGTTGGAATCCCCGAGGGCCAGCGTTTCCTGCCGGCTGTACCCGAACTCTTCGATCGTGAACACCACGGTGCGCGGGGTGATGGACGCCACCCGCATCCGGCCTAACGACACGCCGACACGCACGCGGTACTGGTCCTTGGTCCCGATGTCGCGCAGAACGGCGACGGAATTGCGGCCCGACTCATCGAAGGTCACGCCGACGAGGCGCAGGTCCGAGACGAGGGGGCGAAGCTCGCTCGTGGTCATGAGCGAGATGAACGGATCGCGCCGGCCGCTGCGATCGTAGGCGAAGGTCTCGCGCTCGAACGCGGCGCGAGCGCCCTTGGCGGCCGGGGCATTGGAGACCGCCGCCGAGCCGGCCGCGCTATCGGTCGCCGTGGCCCGCCCCGCCGGAGCGGAGGAGGTCGAGGGGGCGGGACGACGCTTCTCGCCCGTGTCGGCCGGCAACGTGGAGTTGGCCTCCACCGCGCGGTTGGTCGCCGCGACGGCGCGGGCCGCCGCCTGCTTCGGCTTCATGATGTTGGGGACCGACTGGCCCGACGCCCCGGGGGCGACCGCCAGCAGCAATCCCATCGCGAATGCGACGCGCTTCATGACTTGCCTCCCTTGGCGCTGGCCGACGTCCTGGCGACGTAGGTCTGGATCACGAACTTGGTATCGAGGTCGGAGCCGGTCCCCTTCACGTTGGTGCGGGCACGCGACCCCGGGGCGTTGGTGCTGGTCGCCGGCGTCAGCGCCAGGTTCACCGGCGCGATGATGCGGGTGAGCGACCCGACGTTGGTGAGGAACTCGGCCACGTTGTGATAGCCGCCCGTGACCGTGATCTTGTAGCGATAGGTGTCGAACTGGTCGCCCTCGATCACAGGCTCGGGCTGCACCGTGGCGAGGTCGAGGCCGACGCGGCGCGCCGCCGTCGACACCTGCTCGAGCAGCGCCGGGACTTCGTTCCCCGTGGGGACGAGGAGGCGCATCACTTCGAGGTCACGCGCGTGGCGCTCGGCTTCGGCCTTGAGCGCCTCGACGTTGCCCGTCTTGAGTTCGGCGCGCGCGCGCTGGTTGCGCGACTCGAGCGTGTCGACGCGCTGCGTGAGGGCGACGATGTCGGCCCCCTTCGGCGAGTAGACGTAGTTCCAGTAGAGACCGGCGAGGGCGAGGGCCAACACGCTCACGAGGAGCATGGCCTGCTCGCGTTGGGACTTCGGAGGAAAGGCCATGGTTACTTGACCGAGAGGGAAACGGGAGCGGTGGTCAGCACCCCCTTCTCGGGGCGCTCGTACTCGGCGTCGAGCTGGAACTCGGTGACTTCCTTGCCGTCCACCATCACCAGCTCGGAGCGCGCCAGCTGCACGTTCTGCACGAACGGCGACGTCTCAAGGAGCTTCATGAAGCGGGTGAGGGCCTGGATGTCGACCGTGTTGCCGATGACGCGGAACTTCAGCGGTTCGGTGCTGGGCTGCGGATCCTGCTTCTTGTCGCTGGCGACGTCGGCCGGCTTTCCGTCCTTGGACTCCTTCGCATCCTTGGCGTCCTTCGGTCCGACGGGGACCGGTGCGGAGATGCCGGCGGTCTGCGCGATCGACTTGAGCCAGGTGTACGGCGGCAGCGCGCGCGAGACTTCGTCCAGGATGTGCGGCCAGACAAAGCGGTCGTTGTCGATCGACCGGATGATGTCGAGCTGGCGGAGGACGGAGTCGCGCTTGGCTTCGGCGCGACGGCGTTCCTTGAGCACGACGGCAAAGCGCGCGGAGTCGCGCACGGCGCCCTGCTCACGCTCCTCGAGCGTGGTGAGCGTGGCGGTCTGCGTGACGTGCATGCCGCCGATGCCGGCAGCCGCAATGAGCACGCTGGCGACCGCGGACAGGAGGTAGGGATCGCGAATGCGCGCCGACACACCAGCCGCGGCGCCCTTCAGCGAGAACCCCGCTCCGCGCCCCTTATGCTTGTCGGCGCCTGGGAGAAGATTGATTTCGATCATCGTATGAGATCTGCTCGGGGTCGCTCAGGCAGCCTTGCGAAGCGCCAGGCCAATGGGAAGCATGAGGAGCGGGGCGACGTCGTCGGTGACGAGGTTGTCGAGCGCGCCTTCGCGGATGCGGATGTTCGCGAGCGGGTTGGCCAGCTCCACCGGGAGGCGCAAGCGACGGCCTAACGCGTCGGCGAGGCCCGGGACGCGGGCGCCACCGCCGCAGAGGTAGACGGCGCGCATCTGCCCGCCGGAACGCGACGACGACGCCAGGAAGGCGGCCGCGCGCTCGACACCGACGGCGATCTCTTCGCCGCGGTTCTCGATCACCGCGTCGAGGTGCGCCGAACGGTCATAGCCCTGCAGCAGCGACTCGGCTTCGTCGGCGCCCAGGCCACGTTCGCGCTGCAGGTCTTCGCGGAAGCGGCGCGTCCCCACCGTGAGGTCACGGGTGAGGATCGGGACCCCTTCGTCGAGGATGTTGATGTTGGTGACTTCGTGGCCGATGTTGATCAGCCCGACCACACCGCTCATCGCGTCGGGGTGATTGATCTCGAACGCGTTATGCAGGGCGAAGGCGTCCACGTCGACGATCGCGGTGTGCAGCCCCGCGTCGGTGAGGAGGCGCATCTTCGTCTCGATGAGGTCGCGCTTGGCGGCGACGAGCAGGACGCTCATCTCCATGCCATCGCCCTCGGGGTCGAGGATCTGGAAGTCGAGTTCGACCGATTCCATGTCGAAGGGGACGTGCTGCTCGGCCTCCCATCGCATGAGTTCGCGCGCCTGCTGCTCCTTCACGCGCTCGATCTGGATCTTCTTGATGATGACGTCGCGTCCGCCGACGGCGGTGACGACGTCCTTGGTCTTGAGCCCCGCCTGCTCGATGGCGCTGCGGATGGCATCGGTGACGATGCCGGGATCCATGATCTCGCCTTCGACGATGGCGTCGGCGAGCAGCGGCGTGATGACGACCTTCGCGAGCTCCGGCTCGCCGCGGCCGTGGTCAATGACCGCGACTTTGATGAGCCCCGAGCCGACGTCGAGGCCGATCGTCGTCTTCTTGCGACCGAAGAGCGCCATATCGATTGGAAGGGTGCGGAGGAAGTGCAGGGGGCATCGCGCGAAGTGCGCGAGACCGGACTACGAGACACATTGACCGAAGCATCGGTCGATTCTGCCATTCACACGACCGCCCATGGCGCGGGGTAACAGCAGAATGCGCTTGCTGTTGCGTTTTCCCGCAGGCGTGCGTCAAATCACCGACGCGAGGTGACTCGCCGTGCCATTCGAGACGGGAAATGGGCGCAGAGGGGAGACCTCGCTGCGCCTTTGGCGTACCTCCCCCACCGGTTGGTGCGCGCCAATTCCTGCGCGGCGACGCACGCCGAGCGCGGCGACTCGCCCAGTCACCGCGCTGCGCCGCAGCGAAACGACGCGGCCTAACGCAGTGGCGCCCAGGGACGCCCCGCCATGGGGATCAGTCGCGCCGACCACTCCAGCGCGAGGTCGACCGCGCAGCGCGAGCGCTGCACGAGCGACGCACCATCGAGGAGCGTGTGGTCGCCAGGTGCAACACTGGCGTCGCCCGCCAGCACGCTCCCCAGGAGTGTCCCGCCGATCCCCTGCGACAGCACGTCATCGCGCGCAATCACGACGCCGGCGAAGCGCGTTCCCGCGCTGATGGTAAGGTCGCCCTCCACCAGCAGCATGCCCTGCCCCGCTCCGCCGCGCAGCTCGACATCGCCGGTGGCCCAGATGAGCGGCGCGTAGCTGCCACAGGGACCCGCCCCGCCGGGATCGCCCCAGTTGTCGCTGCGCGAACGGTCGCAGCGGCCAGCTGCAACGACCGGCGCCGGCGTGATGACGCTCCCCGGAGAAAGCACGATGGTCGCGTTGCGCGTGAGCGAACTCCACGTCTCGCCACCGAAGACGCGATAGCGGGCCGGCAGGGCGGCGCTTGGATCGGCAACGAGCGCTGGAAGTCCGCTCACGCGTGCACCACTCCCGCCACAGATCCCGTCGCAGAGGCGGGTGGTGTCGGCCATGGCGATCGCCGCCGCGTGCGACAGCGACGGGCAGAGCGCCCCCCACGCGGCGAGCGTCGTGTCGGTCCCGACGACGCGCGCCGCTCCGGCCACGGTGACGCTGTCGCGCGCGACGAGAGCGGCGTTGGCCAGCACCTCGGGGAGCGCGAGGCGATAGGCCAACTGCACACGACGGCGCGACAGCGTGCGCTGCAGCGAATCGCCGGCGCTCCCGGTGCTCACGGTCCACCAGGTGGTGCGCGAGGTGCGCGTCGTGAGGCTCACCGCGCTGCTCCCCGTCAGTTGCAGCGTATCGGGGCCGAGAGTCGCGCCGATCGGGGTGACCTCATGCGGCGTGGAGGACCAGCGACGCGCGACGTCGTAGGCGCCGGCGTCGGCCGCATTCGCCGCGCCGCGCATTGTCCCCTCGTCGCGCGTGCGCCGGAAGTCGCCGAGTGCCAGGTGCATCGAGGCGATGGCGAGGAAGGCGAGGAGGAGGACGGCGACAAGCGAGGCAAACAGGGCGATGCCTCGGCGCGCGCCTGGCGGACCGGCGCGTCGGGCTCGTGGCCTGTGGCATCGCGCAGTTGGTCGAGTCATGGGAGGCTTCGGAGCAGGACGCGATGGGTGAGCGAATCGCGACGAGCGCCGCGGGCGATCCCGTCGACGCGGACGGCGACTCGGGTGGTGGCGCCCAGCGAGAGCGTCGCGCTGCGCGCGGCGACTCCAGGGGCCGGCGCGACGACGGCGCCGCTCGAGTCGAACCAGGTGATGCGGAAGCCGCTGGTCGATGTTCCGCTCGCGTAGGGGAGGAGCGGACCGGCGACCGGCTGGATCGTATTCCAGGCCGACGCGCCGTGGCTCCACTCGCTCCATCCCAGCATCCACTCGCCTGCAGAGCGATAGAGGGCGAAGCGTTCGGGGCGCGTGATGCGCACGACGGCACCGGGCGTGACCGTGAGCGGAATGGATGTGGTGGTCGCGACGCGCCACCCCACCGATCCGGCATCGGCGATCGAGTCCAGGTAGACCGTGTGCAGGCAGGCGTTGGTGCGCCCCGAGACCGCGGCGATTGCGGTGTGGTGCCAGCGATCATCGCTGGCGCCGCTGGTCGCCCCTTCGTCGAAGAGTGCGAGCGAATCTCCGGGCTGCGGCGCGGTATTCCACCAGGTGAGCGTCGCCCCCGAGGCGAGGTTCGGATCGGCGAGATCGATCGCCGATGCGCTGACGGCGCAGGCGACGGCGCTCCCGACACTCCCCTGGTACATCACCGACGAGTCGCTCCCGGCCACGAGATCGCCGTCGCCAGCCGCAACGGACTGCAGCGCGCCGTCGATGGCGAACGTCGCGACCGCGAGCTGCGCGCGTTGGTCGGCGAGCGTCGCGACCCCTCGGGCGAATCGCTGCGATCGGTCGACGAGGCGATAGATCGCGGCGCCGAGGACCGAGGTGATGACCAGTGCGGCGAGCAGCTCCACCAGTGCGAAACCGCGCGCCCGTGCTCGCGCTAGTCGCATGGGACGATGACCTCCTCGACCACCGGGGCGGCGACGCGCGACGAATTGGGGGTGAGATCCGCCCGCAATCGCCGAGTGCCGGGAGCGGTCGCGATCGACCATCGCACGGTTCCCGCGGGGGTGCCGCTACTGCCGGCGCCGAGCGAGGCGCAGGGGCGCGAGCGCAGCGAATCGACCACCTGCGCGGTCGACCGTGTGGCGAGGGCCAGGGCGCGCGCGGTGGCGGCGAGGCGCGCGACGAAGGTGGCCGAGGAGGCGACCCCTAACGCGGCGATGGCCAGGAGGACGATGGCGACGACGACTTCCACCAGCGAGAAGCCGGCGCGCCGCTGCCGTGCGGGCTCGATTCGGTGAAACGCGTGGGGGGACAAACGATCGCGAGGCATGCCATACGTTAGGCATGCCTCGCGAAGGTCCCTGTACCGAAATCGTTCGAACTGTACCGGAATCGTGCGGCGTTCGCGCGTGCCGCGCGTTCCGTGTCACCGCCTGACGAGCGGTTCACAAAAGCAACGAGGGCGGCGCCGGGGAGCGCCGCCCTCGAAATTCGCAGCCGGGAGGAGGAGGCTGCGAGCCCTTACTAGTTGCACTTCGGCTCGGCTTCGACCGTCGCCGGCGGGGTGGCCGCGACACCGACGAAGATGGCGCAGGTGCGGGTCGTGGCCGTGTGAACGGACGTCGCGCTCCAGCCCGTGCCGCCCGAGGCAGCCGCCGTCACCGTCACGCCAGCCGACGGAACGAACCCGTAGAGCGAGCTGGTGCCCGAGGTCGTGTTCGAGGCCGACCCGGCGACGTACACCTGGTTGTCAGCGAAGTACGACTCCTGCGTGGTGGCCATGTTGCGGAGGTCAGACTTCATCGACGCGAGGTACGCCTTTTCCTTCGTGTTGGCGAACTTCGGGATCGCGATCGCGGCCAGGATGCCGATGATGACGACGACGATCAGGAGTTCGATCAGCGTGAAGCCCTTGCGAGTCTTGTTCAGCATTGTTGGTCTCCGGGGTTGTCCGACAGGGGTTTGATTTCGTGCGAGAGGAGCGGGCCGTTCTCGAGACTCAGGTAAGGCAATCGGCGGACCAGCGGCGGATACTCTGTCGAAGTTGCGTATCGACAACGAGTTGGAAGATTCCTTGGACTGCGTGCAGACCGCGAGCGCTTCAGTGTTTTGCACGCTGTCTTGCAGTCTGCCACACGTCCAACGTCATCGCGCGGCGCCCTGCATCCACTGCTGCCCTGCCCTGCGATCCCGACGAAGCGACCGTCCGACAAGACATCCGCTAGACGCGGAGCACGCTGACTTCGTAACACGCACGGGCACCGCAACCTACACCCAAATCGCAACCGTGCGCTGCATCACGCGCTAGAACAGGTTGAACCGCACAATGTGCCAGAACGCCGCCACGCCGTCCTTCCAACTGATCTTCTTTCCCTCGGCGTACGTGCGCCCCGCGTAGGTGATCGGCACCTCATAGATGCGCGCCTTGGCCTGGGCCAGCCGCGCCGTGATTTCGGGCTCGAAGCCGAAGCGATCGGCCGTCAGCACCAGGCTGCGCGCCATCTCCCCCCGCACCGCCTTGTAGCACGTCTCCATGTCGGTGAGGTTGAGGTTCGTGAACATGTTGCTGACAGTGGTGAGGATCGAGTTCCCCACCGAGTGCCAGAAATAGAGGACGCGGTGCGAGCCGCCGAGGAAGCGCGAGCCGAAGCAGGCGTCGGCCTTCCCGTCGACGATCGGATCAAGCAGGAGCGGCCAGTCGGCCGGGTCGTACTCGAGGTCGGCGTCCTGCACGATCACGATGTTCCCCGTGCTCGCCTGCAGGGCCGTGCGGATCGCCGCTCCCTTGCCGCGATTGACCGGCTGATGAACCAGCTTGTCGATCATCCCTTCCGCGTACAGCCCGTCGAGGATCTCGCGCGTACCGTCGGTGGAGCAGTCGTTGACGCAGATGATTTCCTTGCGGACCGGGACCGCGTGTACCTGGTCGAGGATGAGGCGGATGGTGTTCCGCTCGTTGTAGACCGGGATCAGGACCGAGAGCACGACGTCTTCACGGGCGATCGGCGTGCGACCGCGCATGTACGGCGTGCTCCCTTCGATGGTGCCGGTGAACGAAGGGGTCGGATGGCGTGGAAGCGTCATCGGGCGAGGCGTTGGTAGATCATCACGTGGGACGTTTGTCCCGCCTCGCGCAGCACGGGCGGGGTGCGGGACTCGAACTGTTTGGCGGTACGGACGCCGGTCGCGCTGCTCACGATGTACCAGTGCGGATTGAAGGCGTCGAAGATCTCCCCCACCGCCTGCACATCCTCGGCGTCGGTCAACGGACGCACGCGCTCGGCGGCAGTGAAGGTAGAGGTGGGGACCGCCTTGCGGCCGGCGTAGAGATAGATGATGAGGTCATCCTCGGTGGCAACGACGTCGTCGGGCCTGGTATGGCGAGCAACCCATTCCACCGTGGGGCGCGCGCGCACGCCGGCGTTGCGCTGCACGGCGACCCACCACTTTTTCGAGTAGCCGATCCCGTTGTACCAGAGGAAGCCGCCGCCCATGAGCAGGGCCACAGCTGCAACGACGCCCTTCCACGGCAGCGCCAGGGCACGCGGGAGCGCGAGCGACCAGCAGGCGAGCACGCCGTAGCCGACGAGCGGGAGAAAGAGCGGCCAGATGGCAAGGAAGAAGCGGTTGGGTTCAAAGGGCCACAGCATGACGACGAGGATATAGCAGGCGAG
This sequence comes from uncultured Gemmatimonadaceae bacterium, assembly GCA_964560345.1. GTDB lineage: Bacteria > Gemmatimonadota > Gemmatimonadetes > Gemmatimonadales > Gemmatimonadaceae > SCN-70-22. The sequence goes on along the minus strand of CAZLLP010000005.1, from coordinate 29,865 downwards.
GAAGCCTGCTGTCACCGGCGCATTGCGCGCGTACCGTTTCGTTCCCACCAGCATGAAGACGATGAGCGAGACAAAGGCGACGGCGCGTGGCCAGGCGGTGACCACCGGGACCAGCATGTAGCTGACGGTGCTGTCGATGTCCTGTGCGTTGCGGATCACGACCGCCTTGGCAAACGCCCAGCCGCCGACCTTGTACCCTTCCACCAGCCACGCGCCGTACGAGCCGTACTTTCCCACCAGCGGGTGTGCCATCTCCCCCTGATAGGCCCCAACCCACAACTGCCACGGGACGAGGAAGATCGCGGCGCCCGCGCCTAACGCAATGATCGCCCCCCAACGCCGGCGCAGCAGGAGGACGAGCCCGAGTCCGGGGAGCGCGAAGACGCCGAGCGTGCGGACCATGGCCAGCGCGCCGATGAGGAGGCCGGCGATGAAGGCCGAGCGCAGGTCGCCACGGTCGGCGGCGCGCTCGCTCACGATCAGCGTGGGGAAGAGGAGCGCGAGGAAGAGCGGTTCGGAGAGCACGACACCGGTGACGAGGAGGACGGTCACCGAGAGCGTGCCGACGATCGCGGTCACCGCCGCCTGCCAGGGGCGGAACTTGAGGCGCTCCGTGGTAAAGACCCACGTCCCGGCCGCCGCCGCGGCGAGGAAGAAGGCGTTGGCGAACTTGAAGAGGACGATGTTGTCGGGGAACGACGGCCAGAGCTTCCACAACGCCGCCAGGACGAGCGGATAGCCCGGCGGATAGTGCGTGTTGTGCGGCGCGCCTGGGAGGTTGATGAGGCGGAAGCCTTCACCGGTGGCGAGCGCCTTGGCGAGGACGGTGTAGATCGCGTCGTCCTGGAAGGCGCCGACCGGCCAGGGGGCGATGGTGAGAACGGCGACGACGAGGACGAGGGCGGCGACGGCGAAGAGGGCGAGTCGCGCCGTGCGCGGGTCGTCGGCGAGTTGGGCGCCGGGGCCCCCCCCCAGATCAACGTTAGGCGCGCTGGCGCCGGCGTCCGTCATCGCCGCATTCCCATCCGTATCATCTGATTCCGGCCATGGCTGAGCGGCGGCACTCATCGTGTCACCTTGCCTGACGCGGCGCTCGCGCCGTCGGTGGGCGCGCTCACGCCGGCACCAGGCGCGCCCGCTCCGTCAACAGGCGCACGTGAAGCGCCCGCTGCCCCAGCCGCCGCCTCCCGCACCGGCGCAAAGATCGCCCCGGTCTGCAACGCGCGCACGATGCGCAGTTCCGGCGGCGTCGACTGCACCAGCCCGCGCACCGCATAGGTGCCGTACTGCGTCGAGGCCAGCACGTAGTCGACCCGGTAGGTCTTGAGGATGGTGCGAAGCGATTGCACGGCAAAGGCCGGCGTCTGCGCCACGATGTGCTCTTGCGGCGTGAAGGCCCCGTTCGGGATCGCCTTGCGTCCGGTGTACAGGTGGATCAGCACGTCGTCGTCCGTCGCGAGCACGGCGCTGCTATCGACGTTCGCTGCGACCCACTCGGCGAGCGGACGGGCGCGATTGGCGACCGACCCCTGCACCACTCCCCACCAGTCGCGGGTGACGCCAAGGTAGTTGTAGCCGCCGTAGCCGACGGTGAGGGCAGCGAGCGAGGCGAGTGCCAGGGGGCGCAGGATGCGCTGTGAGGATGACGCGGGGGTCGAAATGGTACGGGTCGAGGAAGGGTCGTCGGCAATATTGGTTTTGGGGGGGGCCCCCCACTGCCACACGGTCACCGCCGCCATCGTATACACCAACCCCACCAGCGGCCACACCCCCCACGTGAAGCGCGCCGGCGCAAACGGCCAGATCACCACGATCGAGAGATACGCCAGCAGGAAGAGCACGACCGTCGGCGCGCGCCGCGCCATCGCCGCCAGCCCCAACCCGAAGAAGAAGGCCAGCGCGATCGACGTCGTGTTGCGCACATACACATTGAGCGTATCGGTCGCCGTCGACGCCCACCCCTGCGCCACCAGGCTCTTGAGGTTGGCCCACGCCACGTCGCGCAGGAAGACGACGCCGTCACGCTGCACCGCGTCCACCAGCCACCCCAGATACGAGCCGTACTTCCCCAGGTAGATGGGCGGGACCTCGGCGGCGTGCGCGCTGACCCAGAGCTGCCACGGGATCGAGAGCAGCACCGTCACCCCCCCCATCACGAAGGCGGCGCGCCACTGGCGGCGCCAGGCGAGGACCAGCATCGTGGCCGGGACGCAGACGATGCCTAACGTGCGCACCAGCGCCAGCACCGCCGCTGCGGCGCCGGCGATCGCTGCATCCTTCACCCGGCCGCTCGACGCGGCGCGCTCGCACAGGATCAGCGTCCCGGCCAGCGCACAGAGGAACATCGGCTCCGACAGCACCATCACCGTCAGCAGCACCACCGGCGCGCAGGCGCTGAACGCCGCCACGCCGACGGCCGACGCCAGGCGACCCAACTGCAGCCGCTCGCGCGCGAAGGCATAGAACAGCGCCGCCGCCCCGCCTAACCAGGCGGCGTTGGCAAACTTGAACAGCGTCACGTTCTGCGGAAACGACGGGCTCACCTTCCACAGCAGCGCCAGCACCGCCGGAAAGAGCGGCGGATAGTGCGTGGCGTTCGGCGTCCCCGGGATGTTCAGGTAGCGATAGCCCTCGCCCGTGGCCAGCGACTTGGCCAGCACGACATAGATGCCGTCGTCCTGGAAGACGCCGACCGGCCACGGACCGATGGCGGCGACCGCCGCGCTGAACGCGGCGAGCGCCACCAGCCACGGCACCAGGCGCGCCAGCGTCAGCGAGGGCGCGTGGGCGTCGTCAGGCGTCGCCACCGACGAGGGGGCGGACGACGGCGACGTCGCCGACATCGCCGCCGGGGTCGGACGGAGTGTCATCCCGCCCCCGCTCAATTGTCCGTCCCAAAGCGCTGCAGCTTGCGATGCAGCGTCGACGGGTCGATGCCTAACGCCTCGGCGGCCCGCGTCTTGTTCCCCCCTTCCGACTGCAGGACCCACAGGATGTAGGCGCGCTCGATCACGTCGAGCGGCGGGTTGGGGGTGGCACGCTCCTCGACCAGGCGCTCCGGCGTGTGCGAGGAGAGCTTCTCCGGGAGTGCCGCCAGCTCGATCGTCGTCCCCTCGGTGAGGATGCAGGCGCGCTCCAGCGCGTTCTCCAGCTCGCGCACGTTGCCTGGCCAGTTGTAGCGCATCACCACGTCCAGCGCGTCCTCGCTCAGCTGCTTGGCCGACTGCCCGCGCTGCTGCGCGCTGCGCTGCAGGAACGAGTCGACCAGGAGCGGGATGTCGTCGCGACGCTCGCGCAGCGGCGGGAGGTGGATGGCGATCACGTTGAGGCGATAGTACAGGTCGCGACGGAACGTCCCGCGACGGATCTCTTCCTCCAGATCCCGGTTCGTCGCCGCCAGCAATCGCGTGTTGATCGCGATCGGCTCGGTGGCGCCGACGGGGATGATCTGCCGCTGCTGCAGCACGCGCAGGAGCTTGACCTGCGTGGCCGGTGTCGTCTCGCCGATCTCGTCCAGGAAGAAGGTCCCGCGCTCCGCAGAGGCAAAGAGGCCGGTCTTGTCCTTCACCGCGCCGGTGAAGGAGCCCTTCACGTGGCCGAACAGTTCGCTCTCCAGCAGGCTCTCGGGGAGCGCGCCGCAGTTGATCGAGAGGAAGCCCCCCTCGGTGCGATGCGAGAGGTCGTGGATATACCGGGCGATGACTTCCTTCCCGGTTCCCGACTCCCCCTGGATCAGCACCGTCGAATCGGTGGGGGCGACCGTCTCCGCCAGGCGCAACACGTCCTGCCACACGCGGCTCTTCCCGATCGGGCGCGCCCCGGTGGTCTTGTCGCGACGCTTGATCTCCTGCTTGAGCGACTTGTTCTCCACCCTCAGCGTGCGGTGCTCGGTGGCGCGGCGCAGGATGGCCAGCAGTTCGTCGTTGCGGAACGGCTTCTGGATGTAATAGAACGCCCCCTCGTTCACCGCCTGCATAGCCGACTGCAGCGTGGCTTGCGCCGTCATGAGGATCACCGGCATGTCGGGATCCTTCTGGCGCGCGGCGCTCAGGATCTCCAGCCCGCCCACCGCCGGCATGCGGATGTCGCTGAGCACGACGTCCGGCGCCAGCGACTCGATCTGCTCCAGCCCCTGCCGCCCGCCTAACGCGACGTGCGGGGTGAAGCCCTCGTTCTTGAGCAGGATGCGCAGCGACTCGAGGATCCCGGCCTCGTCATCCACGACGAGCACGCATGGTCCATTGGCAGCACGATCGATCACGATGTGACTCCGGGGTCAGCCTGGGAGGTGGGGAGCAGCACGGTGACACGCGTCCCGCGCGCGTCGCTATCGACAAAGACGAAGCCGCGGTGCGACTCGATGGCGCGATGCACCACCGAGAGGCCAAGCCCGCTTCCGCCGGGCTTCGTCGTGAAGAACGGGTCGAACAAGCGGTCGCGAATCTCGGAGGGGATCCCTTCCCCTTCGTCCGACACGCGCAGCGCTACGCCTCCTTCATCGAACGAGACGCCAGCCGGCGCATCATCCGAGGTGAGCGGCGCGATCTCGACGCGCACCGTCCCCGGGCGTGTCGAGGCCTGCACGGCGTTGAGCGCGAGGTTGAAGACGGCGCGATGCAGCAGGTCCTCGTCCCCTTCGACGATCACCTCGCCGTCGGGGACCACGCATTGCACCTGCACTCCCTCGGGGCGATCGGGGTGGGTGGCCACCAGCGACGTCGCGCCGCGCGCCACCGCCGCCAGGTCGACCGGGCCGATGCGCGTCACGCGCACGCGCGCGAAGTCGAGGAACTCGCTCAGCAGACGCGACAAACGATCCGATTCGCGCACGATGAGCGACGACAGCGACCGCTCGTCGTCGTTGGCGCGCGGCGAGCGCCCGAGCTGCTCGACCGCCGAGCGAATCGACGCCAGCGGATTCTTGATCTCGTGCGCCAGCGACGCGCTCAGCTCGGCCACCGCCTCCAGTCGCTCGGCGCGCATGTGCAGCGTGTCGAGCTTCTTCTGGTCCGAGATGTCCTGGAAGATCACCGTCGCGGTCCCGCCAATCGACGCGCCGTCGTTGGCGTTAGGCGCGGAGACCGTGGTGTTGAGCCCGATGGGGAACGAACGGGTGGCCGTCGCCACCGTCCCCTCGGCGCGCGTCGTTCGAATGCCGTCCACCGCCGCGCGTTCGATGGCGCGCGCCAGCACCGGGGCCACCGGCTCGATCAGCGACAGCGCCGATTGGCCGACGTGCGACTCGAGCGGGAGCCCGAGCAGCGTGCTGGCCGTCGGGTTGGCATAGAGCAGCGTGCCGCGCGCATCGATGGTGATGATCCCGCTGCGGATATTGCGCAGGATGTCGCTCGCCTCGAGGCGAACCTTCACCAGTTCGGCGGCCAACTCCTCGGTCCCGGCGCGCGCCTCGCGCAGACGGGCCGCGATGTACCATGACGAGAGGGCGACGACGGAAAAGACCCCCAACTGGAGGAGCAGGGCCGCGTCGAAGGGGGCGCGCGTCAGGAGTATGACGTCGCCGAAGTAGAGGACGCAGGCGAGTGCCGCCGCCAACAGCGCCCCGGTGGTCGACAGGAGGACCGCCGAGGTGGCGATGACGAGGATGTAGAGGGCGGCGAACTGTGAGCTGCCGCCCCCGGTGATGTGGACGATGGCGGTGACCAGCGCCAGGTCGAAGACCGCCTGGAGCGACAGGAAGGTCGCCCCGGGGGTCTGCTGGCGGTCCTCGGAATACAGCGCCGACCCGGCCGTGAAGACCATCGCGACCGTGATCAGGAGCGAGGCGACCAGGGTGTCCCCCCGGTCGGCGTCGCGCCACGCGAAGACGGCGGCGAGGTAGATCGCCGCCGTCATCGTCAGGCGTCCCAAATAGATGGAGCGCAGCAGACGACGCGGTTCTATGAAGGAGCGCGTTCCGGGAGTGATCGCGTTCACGCCGACACGGGGTTCTCGAGGGCCTTGCATCCTGCAATGACCGGGATGCTCGGCGGACAGTGGCAAAGTGCCGTCCTCAGGACGACTGGCGGCGGAACGCGTTTCCCCGCATGGCGTTGAGCCTGTAGCGAAATGCCGCGCCCGGGTTAGCGTTGACGTGGTAGGCGCGCGGCGACCGACCGTTCGGCTCCCCGCGCACGCCTGGCGCTCCCCCCAGCGATCCCCCGTCATTCCCCAGTGCCCGAACGCCCCAGCCGCCCCCGTCCGACCTCGTTGCGCCAACTCCTGACCGCCTCGTGGTGGGCGGGATTGGTGGCGGTCGCCCTGACCGCGGGCTGCGGAACGAGCAAAGCCGCCCCGTCTCATCGCGTCCAGGCCGACTCGCAGTGGACCTCGTTTGCGCGAGGACTTCCGGCCGACTCGTTCCCGCTCCCCAGCCGTCGCTTCTCCGACATTGTCGCACCCCGCTGGACCGACGAGACGACCCGCGACGCCGCCGGGGAAGCCGAGACGGTGATGGACGCGCTCTCGCTGACGCCGGGGATGCGCGTCGCCGACGTCGGAGCCGGTGACGGGTACTACGTCGTGCGCATGGCACAGCGAGTCGGGACGACCGGGCGGGTGTACGGTCAGGACATCGTCCCCGACTACCTCAACCTGCTGGCCGAACGCATCAAGGACGAGAAGCTGACCAACGTCACGGTCGTCCGCGGCGATTCGTACGACCCGCGCCTCCCGCGCGACTCGATCGACGCCGCGATCATGATCCACATGTACCATGAAATCACCGATCCGTACGCCCTGCTCTGGAACCTCGCGCGCTCGCTCAAGAGTGGCGCGCAGGTGGGGATCCTCGACATGACCTTCCCCACCGACCGGCACGGGACGCCCCCCTGGCTCCTCGCGTGCGAACTCGGCGTCGTCGGCTACCGTCCGGTGCGCTCGCTCAAGACCGGGGACGACGAATACCTGGCGATCTTCCGCGCCCCCGCGCGCGATTCGCTCCCGACCCCGGCGGCCATCCGTGCCCGGGTGGGCGCGGGCGCCTGCGTTCAGCGTTAGGCGCCCGTGGAAACGCTGTCCCTCTCGTCGCTCGGCGGCCGCCTGCTCGCGGTCCTGATGCTCGTGGTGCTCAACGGCTTCTTCGTCATGGCGGAGTTTGCCCTCGTGGGGGCGCGCCGCTCCAAGCTGGCGGCGATGGCCGAGGCCGGCGATCACGGGGCTCGCCGGGCGCAGGTCGCCCTCAATGACCTCGATCGCTACATCTCGGCGACGCAGCTCGGGATCACCCTGGCCTCCCTCGCGTTAGGCTGGATCGGTGAGCCGGCGCTGGCCGTCGTTGTCGATCGCTTCCTGGGGCAGTTCGGCATCGACGTCCCCACCGGAATGGCGCACACCGCCGCCGGGACCATCACCGCCTTCGTCATCATCACCTTCCTGCACATCGTGCTTGGGGAGCTGGCCCCCAAGTCGGTGGCGCTGGTGATGCCCGAGCGCGTCAGCGGACTCGTGGCACTCCCCCTGATGGCCTTCTCGAAGGTGATGTCGCCATTCATCTGGCTTCTCAACGGGACCGCCAACTGGCTGCTGCGGCTCATCGGCATTCGCCCGATGTCCGAGGCGCACCACGCGCACTCGCCCGAGGAGTTGCGGCTGCTGGTGATGCAGGCGCGCGGCGCGGGGACCCTCAACGAGACAGATTCGGCGATGCTGGCGGGGATCTTCGACTTCGCCACGAAACGGGTGCATGACGTCATGCGCCCCCGCACCGACATTGTCGCCTTGCCGGTGGACGCGGACGAGGACGAGGTGGCAGCGATCGTGAAGCGCGAGCGTTACTCGCGCTATCCCGTGTACGACGAGTCGCTCGACGAGATCCTGGGCGTCTTCCTCTCCAAGGACCTGTGGCTGCGCGACGAGTCACGCCCCTTCGTCATGCGCGAGCACCTGCGCGAACCGCTGCTCGTCCCCGCATCGCGCTCGGCCGAACGCGTGCTCGACGACCTGCGACGCACGCGGGCGCAGATGGCGGTCGTGCTCGACGAGTTTGGCGGAACGGCAGGGATTGTGACGATGGAGGACCTGATCGAGGAAGTGATTGGCGATATTGCCGACGAGTACGACATGGCCTCGCGCGACGCCGTCGAGGTGGACGGGGTGCTCGAGTTGTCGGGGGCACTCTCGCTCGTCGACGTGCGGTCGGACTATCGATTGCCGATTCCCGAGGGGGAGTGGACCACGCTGGGAGGGTACGTCTTCGCGCGGCTGGGGCACGTCCCCGCCCTCGGCGAGCGCGCGCCGTACCCTGGTGGAGAACTCGAGGTGATGGCCATGGACAAACGACGCGTAGCGGCGGTGCGGGTGCATCGCACGCCCACCAATCGCTGATTTCGTCACATGCCTGCTGCCAAGCGCCCGCCGCGCCCTGCCACCGTTGTCGCCCCCGCCGACGACACGCCGAGCGACGATCTCGTGGTCGATGCGCTGCACGTGATTCCCCGGCGCGAACTCACCTCGCGCGCCTCGCGCGCCGGGGGGGCCGGGGGACAGCACGTGAACACCTCGTCAACGCGGGTGGAGGTCCTGTGGAACCCGTCCACATCGCGCGCGCTCAACACCGATGAGCGCTCGCGCGTGCTGGAGAAGCTCGCCGCACGCCTCGATGCCGACGGGCGCGTGCGCATCGTAGCCAGCGACACGCGCAGCCAGAAGCAGAATCGCGAGCTGGCCGAGGCGCGACTGGCGGAACTCGTCAGGCGGTCGCTGGTGGTGCAGCGCAAGCGCAAGGCGACGCGTCCCACGCGGGCGTCGACGGAACGGCGCCTGGAGACCAAACGCCGCGAATCCGAAAAGAAGAAGGGACGGCAGGGACGGGGCTGGGACTAGCGCGTGTCGCGGCGGGCGCCTAACGCCACCGCCAGCTCTCGCACGCCGCGGCGAATCTCCGCTTCATCCACGGCCGCGAACCCCAGTTGCAACCCGTCGCGCGCCAGCGCACGACGCGCAAAGCGCGAGATCGCGCGCACCTCGACGCCGCGCCCCGCAGCGGCCCGCTCGGCGGCCGCGCCGTCGACGCCCGGCGCCAGCCAACCGACTGTCTGCAGTCCGGCCTCGACCTGCGAGAACTCCAGCGCCGGGCCGAGTTGCTGGCCCCCTTCGTCGAGCAGTACCTGCAGGCGCGCCGCGTAGATCCCGCGCATGCGACGCAAGTGCCGCGCGAAGTGCCCGTCGGCGATGAAATCGGCCAGCACCGCCTGGTCGAGCAGCGGCGCATGACGCGTGACGACCGACTTGGCGGCCGTCACCGTCTCCACCAGCGCCGGCGGCACCACGAGATAGCCCAGGCGCAACGACGGGAAGAGCACCTTGCTGAACGTCCCGGCAAAGCAGACGACGCCGTGCCGGTCGAGCCCCTGCAGCGCCGGGACCGGGCGTCCCGCATACCGATACTCGGCGTCGTAGTCGTCTTCGAAGATCCAGCTCCCCGACTCGCGCGCCCACTCGAGGAGCGCCAGACGCCGCGACAGGCTCATCGACATGCCTAACGGGAACTGGTGCGCCGGCGTGCAGTAGGCCAGCCGCACCCCGCGCCACGTGCGTCCGCGCACCGTCATCCCTTCGTGATCGACCGGCATGGGGATGAGCGTCGCCCCGTTGGCCTCGAAGACGCGAGCGGCCCCGCCGTAGCCCGGATCCTCGATGGCCACCCGATCGCCCGGGTCGAGGGTGAGGCGGGCGACCAGGTCGAGCGCTTCCTGTGCCCCGGAGACGATCGCGACCTGCCCCGCCTCGCACCGCACGCCACGCGACGTGTTGAGATACTCGGCCACCGCCTCGCGCAGCGGGAGGTAGCCTAACGGTTCGCTCCCGAGCAGCAGCGCCGACGAGGCCCGTCGCAGTCGTCGCGCGGCCACCTGCGCCCAGAGCGTGGTGGGGAAGAGATCGAGCGCCGGTTGATTGGCGCGAAAGGCGCGCAGCGATCGCGGCTCGTAGCCGCGAAAGAAGGTCACGCGTGTGGCAAAGGCCGAGAGCGCGAGCGGGCGCGGCTTGGCCGGCGCGGCCCGTACCCGCGGCGCCGGGCGCGCCTGCAACAGCGATTCGGGGAGGACCTCGCTCACGCGCGTTCCCGCGCCGACGGTACCGACCACGTACCCCTCACTCCGCAACTGTTCGAAGGCGTGCACCACCGTGCCGCGCGCCAGCGCGTACTGCCGCGCGAGTTCGCGCGTGGCGGGAAGGCGTGCGCCGGGGGCCAGACGTCCCTCGAGGATCTCGGCCCGAATCGCGTCGGCGAGCCAACGCGCCGCCGGTGCCCCGGAGGGGCGCAGCGGGAGGGTGAGCGGAAGGGTGGTGGCGCGCTTGCCCATAATGGTCCAGCCAAGATAGCGAAAATGGTGCTTCGTGCAGGACCATGTTGCTCCTACTCTCTGGGGGTCGCCGCACAGCCCGCGGCCGACCACCACCGATCACCTTCGCCCCCTGGAGCTCCCCATGCCGGTTCGCCTCAACTATGGCAAGATTGCCCCGGGCGTCTACGACGCCATGGACGCCCTCGACCAGTACCTCGCCGGCTGCGGCCTCGAGGAGTCGCTGCTGCACCTCATCCGCCTGCGTGCCTCGCAACTCAATGGCTGTGCCTACTGCCTCGACATGCACTGGAAGGACCTGCGCGCGTTAGGCGAGAGCGAGATGCGCCTCGCGGTACTCGACGCGTGGCGCGAATCGCCGTTCTATACGGCGCGCGAACAGGCGGCGCTCGCCTGGACCGAGGCGGTCACCTTCGTCACCCGCGACCATCTCCCTGACACGCTCGTGCACGAGGTGCGGCAGCAGTTCACCGAGAAGGAACTGGCCGACCTCACCCTGGCGGTGACGACCATCAACGCCTGGAACCGACTCTCCATCGCCGCACGACTCGTCCCGGGCTCGTACCAGCCGGCCCCGCGCGCGGCCTAACGCCCCACAACCACACTGCCGGAGACACTCGCATGTACCGCATTCGCCAGCAGGACCTCCCCTTTGCCGGCAGCTCGCATCGATTCGAAGGGGCCGATCACGGCGACGTGCAGATCTCGGTCTTTCTCCTGAGCGCCCTCACCGGGCGCGGCCCCGGGCCGCATCGCCACCCGTACGACG
>CAZLLP010000005.1:0-18785 GCA_964560345.1 uncultured Gemmatimonadaceae bacterium | reverse complement strand
AACGTCACGCCGTCCACCACATTGCGCCCGCGCCCCGAGCGGATGAACTGCACCCGTACGACGAGGTGCAGTTCATCCGCTCGGGGCGCGGGCGCTATGTGGTGGACGGCGTGACGTTCGAGGCCGAAGCCGGCGACATCCTCGTCATCAAGGCAGGCGAGGTGCACGCCTTCACCAACATCGGCGAGGAACCGCTGGTGCAGGTGGACGTGCACCTCAGCCCCCGCTTCATTCAGGAGAACCTCGGCTGATCGCTGTTCCACTGCTACGTTCCCCACGCATGACCACCTACTGCGACGTCGCCCGCGGCCACGAGTTCCACGGCCCGTATCACGACACCGAGTACGGCTTCCCCATCACCGACGACAACCGCCTGTTCGAGCGGTTGATCCTCGAGATCAACCAGGCGGGGCTCTCGTGGCTCACGATCCTCCGCAAGCGCGAGCACTTCTCGCGCGCCTACCACGACTTCGACCTCGCCCGCGTCGCGCGATATACGGCGCGGGACGAGGTGCGGTTGCTTGGCGACGCGGGGATCATCCGCAACAAGCTCAAGGTCAAGGCAGCGATCGAGAACGCGAAGCGCATCCAGGTGCTGCAGAAGTCGCACGGCTCGTTTGCCGCGTGGCTCGACGCGCATCACCCGCTCGATCGCCCGGCGTGGCAGAAGCTCTTCAAGCAGACCTTCGTCTTCACGGGGGGGGAGATCGTCGGCGAGTTCCTGCTCAGCACCGGCTACATCCCGGGAGCGCACGCCGAATCGTGCCCGACCTACGCCAAGGTGCTCAGGAAGCGTCCGCCGTGGAGCCGGCGTTAGGCAGCGCGCTGGGCCACGCGCACTACAGCGACGGTCGTTCGTCGGTATCCAGATGGTCGACCAGTTCGCCGGTCGTCTTGCGCAGGAGCTGCGACACCGCCTCGGCGATCATCAGCGCGACCTTGAGCGCCAGGTCAGGGCGGTCGGTGCACATCGTGTCGAAGTCCTCGCGCGACAGCACGAGAATCTCCGTCGGCTCGGTGGCGATGGCCGTCGCGGAGCGGAAGGTCCCGTCGATGAGCGACATCTCCCCCACCATCTTCCCCTCGGTCAGTCGGCCGACCACACGCTGCTGCTGCGCCGAGTCGCCCTTCCGGATCTCCAACGCCCCGCTGACGATGATCGCGGCAAAGGCGTCGTGATCCCCTTCGTTGAACAGGGCGACCCCTTCGGGGAGGCGGAAGCACTCCAGGTACAGTCCGATCCCCTCCTCTTCTTTCCAGGAGAGGCGGTTGCTCCACCGCGTCCCATCCAACCGGTTGGCGCGATCGCGTGGTGTCGACGACACCAGCGTGGCGCCCCGGTGAACGAGCGTCTGGCGAGCAGGGGGCTTGGGAGGGACGATGCTGATCCGGCTCATCGCTTGTCAGTATCGGCACCTCCCGCGCCGCGCTGCAGAGGGCGCCTGCGGCGCCCCGCTACTTCACCTTGGCCACCAGCTCCGCCAGCTCCCTGAGCGTCGCCGTCGCCGCCGCCCGCACTTGCGACGTTGGGGCGTAATCGGCCCCGTCGACGGTGTCGAGGAGTTGGGTGAGGCTCCCGCTCACGCGCGACAGTGACGGGGCACCGCGTCCGCCAAAGAAGCCCCCTCCCCCACCAATCAGCGCCCCGAGTTCCTGTGCGCGAGCGGTATTGCCCGACGCGCGCGCCGCCGCTTGCAACTGACGGGCCTTGGCGATGGCGTCTGCCGCCTGGTCAATTCCCGCGTGCAGGCGAAGCGCCAGGGCGTGCTGCGCCTGGATTCCGGCCAGCGGCGTCTTCACGCGCGGATCCATGCGCAGCACCAGCGGCTGGGTGATGGTCCTGCCGTCGACGGTGAGTCGCACCGTGTAACGCCCCGGCGCGGCGAACGGTCCCAGCGGCTCCGGCACCGTCTGCCCGGGGATCGCCGAGATGGGGAAGGAGAACGAGAGCGCCTTGGGGCGCGGATGGCGCAGGTCCCAAACAAAGCGATGCAGGCCAGCCTCGGCACTCAGCACCGGCGACGGCCGGATCCACCAGTCGGGCCAGTGTCCCTCGGCGCGCGGATCGGGATCGGCATTGACTCCCTTCTCGTAGCGACGCACCACTGCACCGTTGACGTCGACGATCTCCAGCGCGATCGACGAAGCCGCCGACTTGAGGTAATAGTGCAGGATCGCGCCATCCGGCGGATTCTCGGCGCGCGGTTCGTCGACCGGCAGCGGTGTGTCGGTGTACATCGAGTAGCGCACCCGCGTGGCGAGCGCCGGCTTGAAGAGGTGCGCCGACTTCGCCGTCGCCTTGTCGGCAAACTCGCGCAGCGGCGAGATGTCGTCGAGGATCCAGAAGCCGCGCCCGTGCGTCCCCACCACCAGGTCGTCGTCCTTGATGACCAGGTCGCGAATCGACGTCGCCGGCATGTTCCCCTGCAGCGGCTCCCAGTGGTCGCCGTCGTCGAACGAGACCCAGACCTTGGTCTCGCTCCCGGCATAGAGCAGCCCTTTGCGCCTGGGATCCTCGCGCACCACGTTGATCGTCGCGCCGCTGTCGATCCCCGTCACGATACGCGTCCACGACTTGCCGCCGTCGTGCGTGCGGAAGATGTGCGGGCGCAGGTCGTCGAGGCGCAGCGTGTTGATCGCCGCATAGGCGGTGAGCGTGTCGAAGTGTCCCGCATCCATCAGCGAGACCTTGGCCCACGGCACCAGTTCGGGAGGCGTCACGTTCTTCCAGGTGGCCCCGCCGTTCATCGTCACGTGAATGAGCCCATCGTCCGAGCCGGCCCAGATCACGTTCTCCCGCCTGTAGCTGGGGGCGATGGTGTATACCCCGCCGGGGTTACGCGCCTTGGCGCTGCGCTCGGTCGCGTACTTCCCCACGTTAGGCGGGACGAGTGAATCCTTGCGCGTGAGGTCGGGGGAGATCTCGGTCCAGTTGTTGCCGCCGTCGATGGTCTGCCAGATGGTGTTGGCGCCGAAGTACAGCTTGCGCGGGTTGGTGGGGGCAAAGAGGATCGGCGCGGTGCGCAGCATCCGGTAGTTGGCGTCGCGAAACGGCTTGGGGGCCACGTTCTGCGTCTGCCCGGTGCGATAGTCGAACTTGGTCACCTTGCCGCCGTACATGATGTTGGGATCCAGCGGGTCGGGGGCGACGTAGCCGTATTCTTCCACCCCCACCGGGCGCCACTCGCGGAAGGTGAGCTGCCCGTCGTTGCCACGGCTCTGCACGCACGCCGACCCCGACTCCTGCTGCCCGCCGCACACGCGATACGGGAACGAGTTGTCGGTCGTGACGTGATAGAACTGCGCCGTGGGCTGGTTGTACCAGGAGCTCCAGCTCTCCCCGCCGTTCACCGTGATGATCGCCCCCTGGTCGGCGGCGATGAGGATGATGTCGGGGTTGTCGGGGTTGATCCAGATGCGGTGGTAGTCGTCGCCGCCAGGTGCACCGCGAATCATCTTCCACGTCACGCCGGCATCGACCGACTTCCAGGTGACGATGCTCGCGCTGTAGACGATGTCGGCGTTCTTGGGATCGACCTTCACCTCGGCGAAGTCCGACCCGCGATTGTGCACGCGCTCGTCGGTCGACGTCTTGGTCCACGACGCGCCGGCGTTGTCGGAGCGATAGACGCCGCTGCGATCGCCCGCGTCGATGGTGATGTACAGGCGCTGCGGACGGCTTGGCGAGACCGCGATCCCGATGCGTCCCAGCCCCTCGGCCGGCGTCGGGAGCCCCTGCATGATCGGCGTCCACGAGTCGCCGCCGTCGGTCGACTTGAAGAGCCCCGTCCCCGGCCCCTGCCACACGCCGTTCTCCCACGGCCCCTGGCGTGCTTCCCACAGGGCCGCGTACAGCGTGTTGGGATCGTCAGGCGCCATCACGATGTCGATGGCGCCGGTGTTCTCGTCCTTGCCCAGCACCTTCCTGAACGAGCGCCCGCCATCGAGCGAGCGATAGAGGCCACGCTCCTCGTTAGGGCCGTACGGATGCCCCAGCACCGCGACAAAGAGACGATCGGGGTTGCGCGGATCGATCGCGATCTGCGGAATCTGCTGCCCGTCGCGCAGTCCGAGATGCGTCCACGTCTTGCCCGCGTCGGTGCTCTTGTAGATCCCGTCGCCGGTGGAGAGGTCGGGGCGTTGCAGCCCTTCGCCACTCCCGATGTAGATGATGTTGGGATCGCTCGGCGCCACCGCCAGCGCCCCGATCGAACCGCTCGGCTGTCCGTCAAAAATCGGCGTCCAGGTGCGCCCGTAGTCGGTGGTGCGCCAGGCGCCGCCGTTCACCGCGGCTATGTAGAAGAGGTTGGGTTGCTGCCGAACCCCGGTCGCCGCCTTGGTGCGCCCGGCGCGAAACGGTCCGATGTGGCGCCAGCGCATCTCGGTAAAGAGGGGGCTGGTGGGCGTCTGCGCGTGCAGCGATGGCGCAGCGAGCGACGCGAGGGCGAGCACGCCCGCGACCACGCGCGTCACGGCGCAAATCGACGAGCGACGATGTGAGCGAACCGACGAATCCTGGCGCATGAAGCGGGGCCCGTGTCTCGAGTGGGAGCGGCGCCCGCTGGCGAGGTGCGCGGGCGCGCTTGTGTGATACGCACCACGAGCCTCCGCCGCTAGACGGAGAGTTCCGGACGCCGGTCAGCCCGGTGCGTCGGCTCCGCGCTCGCGCGCGTCCTTAAACCGCGGCCGCGCTAGCGCGCGTCCTTCAATCGCCGCCGCGCTCGCGCGCGTCCTTCAAGCGCCGCCGCGCTGGCGCGCGTCCTTGAGTCGCCGTAGCGCCACCCGTGCTCCCTCGGCCTCCCGCGTCCCCGGAAATCGCTCGGCCAGGCGACGCAGCTCCACCAGCGCCCGCCCGTCGTCACCTAACGAGCCGAGGTACAGGTCGGCGAGGCGCTGCGTGGCGTAGAGCTCCGACTCGCGCGAGTTCCCCGCCTTTCGCAGCTCCCCGAACAGCTCTGTCGCACGCGCGGCGTTCCCCGCGCGCACGTGCAGTTCGGCCGCCTGGCGCAGCGCGCGCGCGTTGGTGGGCTGTTCGCGCACGGTGGCTTCGTAGGCGGCAATGGCCCCCTCGATGTCACCCGCGACTTCCAGCGCGTCGTGTGCCGAGAAGGTCGCCTCGTACGGCACGCTCGCTCCGCTGGGGTGAACGAAGGCCGCGATCGCACGCGCGCTCCCCTCCGCGAAACCGCGCGCGAATCGGGTGACCGCGAACCCGACTGCGATGCCGACGGCCACGGCAAAGGCAACGAGCCACACCCCTTTGATGCCGATCAGGACACCCAGGGGAAAGCCGATGCCCACGAACACCATCCCGAGCACGACGCCGGCGGCCAGCGAGCCGACGCGCGTCGAATCGTCGCTCGACCTAACGCGCGGGGCCACGGCCGTCAGTCGCAACGGGGGCCGGCGCCGCGTCCATCCCGCGCCGGATCGCCATCGAGAAGTCCTCGCCGTCGCGCGCCGCACGGGCGCGCTCGTTGATGCGGAAGCGCGCGCGCACGTCGTCCAGCGTCCCCTTGGCGTCTATGAGCCCGAGCGAGAGCGCCAGTTCGTCGGCATAACCTGGCAGGAGCGTGCGAATGCTCGACGGGATGCGTCCCGGAATCATCCGGTTCACATGATCCACCAGGTTCGACGTGCAGTTGTTGGTGAGCGTGTTGTAGAACTCGGGCTGCTCCTGCACCGCGTTGGCGCGACGCATCATCTCCACGAACATCTGCCGCACGCGCGCGGTGGGGGCGGCGATGGGATAGAGGAAGACGTCGTCGCCATCGTACAACGCGCGACGCCCGATCAGGTCGCGCTCCGTTCCCACGATGTAGGCCAGTTCGAAGCGTCGCAGCACGCCGGGGACGAGTCCGTAGACCTCCCCCACCTCGCGCCGTGCCTCCACCGACACCGAGACGTGCTGCCCGTCGCGAAAGCCGAACGAGACGAAGGCGTGCGCCGGCCCACGCCACGTAGTGGAAAACGGCGTGAGGATGAACCAGACCGACTCGATCCCCGAGAGGTCGAGGCGCTGATTACGATACCCCGGGGTGTACGCGGTGCTCGACGTGTAGGCAAAGTCGCGCACATCGCGCAGCGTGATCGCGCTATCGCCCTCGAACTCGGCGCGCGCAAGGCGCGCGTGGTCACCATCCCAGTTGCGCGAGGCGGAGGGGCGTTGCGGCAGCGCCATCACCGCCCACGCGCCCACTGCCGCGACTACCACGGCCAGCACGAGGCGCCCCGTCCATCGCAGGATCACGCGCGCCGTGCTCACGCGCGCCTGCGCATCGTGCGCGCTCATGTGGTGCGCGTCGCCCCGCGCCCCAGCACCGAGGCCACCGTCATGTGTCCGGTCACGTTCAGCGTGGTCTTGAAGATGTCGGGGACGGCGTCGAGCGCGATCAGGATCCCTACCCCCTCCACCGGCAATCCCACCGTGGGAAAGAGCGGCGCGATGATGAACAGCGAGCCGCTGGGAATGCCCGGGACCGAGAAGCTCATCAGGACGGCCGCCAGGTAGAACGTCGCCAACGATTGAAAGCCGAACGGGACGCCGTACAACTTGGCGATGAACAGCCCCCCGACAATCCACGAGACGGCGAGGTTCAGCCGGAAGACCGACGCCGAGAGCGGGATGACAAATCCCGAGACGTCGCGCGGGAGCTTGAGCGTCTGCTCGGCGGAGTCGAGCATCGCCGGCAGCGCCGCCAGCGACGAGCGCGTCCCCATCGCCACCGCCTGCGGCGGGAGCGCGGCTCGCGCGAAGACGCGCGGCGACACGCGGCCGAGGATCACGGCCACCGGATAGAGAATGAGGATCGCCGCGATGAGCAGCACCACGTGGGTGCCGAGGTAGAAGCCGATCGCCCCGGCACCGGAAATCCCGAGCTTGGCCCCCAGCGACACCGCCAGCGCGAAGATGCCTAACGGCGACGCCCAGAGCACGGCGCGCACCAGCACCAGCATCGCGTCGCCCGTCGCCTGGAAGACGCCCAGCACGGCGGCGCGCATGTCATCGGCGAGTCGCGAGACGGCGAGCGCGAAAGCGACGGTGAAGACGATGAGCGGGAGCATCGCGCCGTCGACGGCGGCTGCGATGGGATTGACCGGGATGAGCGAGGTGAGCCACGCCCCAAAGCCGGGAAGCGGGGGGACGGTGGTGGCGCCGCCAGCCACACGTTCGCGTAGGGCCGCGGCCGACGCCGGGTCGATCACCAGTCGCTCGTAGATCGGCGGCGCCACCAGCGCGGTAAAGAGCGCGATGCCGGCCAGCAGCCCCACGAACATCAGGAGCGCCCGCCCGCCAAGGCGCCCGACCGAACGCAGGTCGCGCATCCCGGCGATCCCGGTGATGAGCAGCGAAATCACCAGGGGGATCACTGTCATGCGGATCGCATTGACCCACAGCGTCCCCACCGGATCGCTCACGGCGAGCAGCACCTTGCCACCGCTCGCCGAGAGGGACGTGACTGACGCCCCTACGGCAAAGCCGGTGGCAAGGGCAAGGATGGCCGCTGGGCCGCCGCTGATTCGCATGGCGCGAATCCTACCGGACGTCGCGCCATTCGTCGACTATCGCAGAGGCCGTTCGAGCGACCGGCTAGAACAGCCCCCACTTCACGCCAAGGCGCCACATGAGCATCGGCGTTTCGCCTTCATTCACCCGCAGCTGCACGTTGTTGTTCGGGAGTTCGATGATGTCGCCCTTCTTGAGGTAGCGCGTGTTGCCGTTGCCGTGGTAGCGCACCCCGAAGTCGATGGCCCCCTGCTTCGACGTCCCGACAGGGATCAGGAGGCCGGCGCCGCCGGTCCAGGCGAACGTCACGTCGTCGTAGTTGGTCGTCTTGGCGAAGTCCTCGTCGTCAAAACGCCCTTTCACGCTCGACTCGGTCCAGAAAACGGCGAGACCCGCGGTCCCGTTCACGTACGGGCGGATGGGCCCCGAAGGGGCGGTGATCTGCGGGCCGAGCCCGAGCCAGAAGATGTTGTTCGACGTCGTGACATCGACGGTGATGCGCCCGCCAATGGTCGAGCTGAGCGGGACGCGCTTGGTCTCGCGTCCATAACCCAGAAAGCCCATCTCGGCGCCGAGGCCGAAGATCCCCTGGCGGTCGAGCTTGTAGTGCACGTTGCCGTCGAGCCCGAAGCCCTGCTTCACGTTGTCACGAAAGTCGGACTGGGGGACGCCGTACGAGAATGCGATTCCCGCGAGGACGGGGGAGCGCCTCGGCCCCACACCCCGGTTCCCCGACTCCTTCCCGACCGAAAAGACCTGCGCCATGGCCGTCGCGGGGAGCGTCACCAGCGCCAGCGCCACCATCGTCGTGCGAGCGTACCGCATACGTTCCTCGAACACTGCGTTGGGGGGATTGCGTGCACCTGCTGCACGCGCTCGCGTGCACTCGTTGCACGTGGATTCTGGTACGCCACTCCCCCCGGCGGTGTTTCATCACCGTCGCCGCAGCGGGTGGTGCGCCGCTACCTTTGGCGCATGGCGTTTGACGATCCCGAAGAGTTCGACCTTGGCGACGGTACCGCCGACACGGAGACCTCCGTTTTCTGCCCGCACTGCGGCGAGGAGGTCGTGATCGCGGTCGACCCCGGCAGCGGCGAGTCGCAGGACTACGTCGAGGACTGCGAGGTGTGCTGCCGTCCGTGGAACGTGCACGTGACGTTCGACGGCGAGGGGCACGCCGTGGTTGACGTGACACCGCTCGACGAGTGAATCACCGCGGCGCGAACCATCGCGCCCGCACTCATTTCACCGCACTTCCGCACGACCACGCATGAGCCCTTCACGCAGCGCCCGCGCCGTCTGGCCCATCTCCCTCGCCGACGTGCGCGCGGCGCGCAAGCGCATCGCGCCGTATCTGAAGCCGTCGCCGCTGTACAACTATCCGTTGCTGGACGCCGCGGTCGGGCACGGGATCGAGGTACTGGTCAAGCACGAGAACTTCAATCCCACCAATTCGTTCAAGGTGCGGAACGGGCTCTCGTTCATGACCGCCCTCCCGGACGAGCAGTGCGCGCGCGGCGTGGTCGCCGCCACCCGCGGCAACCACGGGTTGGGGATCGCCTACGCCGGACGCACCTTTGGCGTGCGCACCGTCATCTGCGTCCCCGTCGGCAACAACCCCGACAAGAACGCCGGGATGCGTGCGTTAGGCGCGCGCGTCATCGAGGAAGGACGGGACTACGACGAATCGGTGCAGGTGGCGCATCGCCTGGTCGAGCAGGAGGGGATGGCACTCGCCCACTCCACGAACGACCGAAACGTCCTGGCCGGCGCCGCCACGCTCTCCATGGAAATGCTGGCGCAGGCAGGGCGACTCGACGCGATCGTCTCGGTGGTCGGTGGCGGATCGCAGGCCGTGGGAGCGATCACCATGACGCGCTCGCTCTCCAAGGGGACCAAGGTCTACGCGGTGCAAGCGTCCGGCGCCGCCGCCGCGCACGACTCGTGGCACGCGGGGCAGCGCCTGTCGAAGGACAGCGCCGACACCTTTGCCGACGGCCTCGCCACCCGCAGCACCTACGACCTCACCTTCCCCGCCCTGCAACAGGGACTCGCGGGCTTCGTCACCGTCAGCGACGCAGAGATCGCCGAGGCACTGCGCCTGCTGCTTTCCACCACGCACTCCCTGGTGGAAGGGGCCGGCGCCGGCGGCCTCGCGGGGCTCATCACGCTCGCCCCGCAGCTCGCCGGGCAGCGGGTCGGGATCATCGTGAGCGGCGGCAACATCGACGAAGCGACGCTCCTCAGGATCCTCAAGCGCGAGCTGTGAGGTTCGGCGCCTGACGTACCGTGCCTAACGCTGCGCGCTACTCGCTCGCGCGCAGCGTCCCGGCCAGGAACGGTGTGGTGGTGGGCTGCGGCGAGCCCCCCGCCGGCTCCTCGGTGACGGCCCCCACCGCCAGTTGCAGCCCGGGCGGCATCGTGAAGCGCACCACCGCTCGCCCTTCGCCCGCCGAGGCAAAGGTCCCAAGGCTCACCGGCGTCTTCCCCTCGGCAATCCCCCACAACTGATAGGTGCGTCCAGTCGGTGCGGGCGGAAGGCGATAGGCCGCCAGCACCACCTCGCCCCGTGTCCGGTTCCAGTAGAGTCGTGCCGACGGCGGCGCCCCGGTGGAGGTGAGTGCGACGGTCGACAGCTCCGACGCGGTGAGCGTCGCGACGAGCGAATCGAGCGCCGCCAGCTGCACGGCCAGCCCTTCGGCCTGCTGCTCGGCCACCGCCCGCGCCGTGCGTTCGCTCTCCGCCGTTTGGCGCGTGACCAGCGCCCCCACCAGCGACGCGGCCGCGACGATCCACGGCGCCAGACTCAGGATCGGCCGAAAGATGCGGCTTTTTGCCCGCGCCTGCGCCGCTGGGCTCGCACTGCTGATCGGGCGCGCCACGCGGGCTTCTGCCACGATGCGCTCGCGCAGCGCGGCCGGTGGCGTGCGTGGCGGAACGGCCAGCGCCAGGAGCGCCGACACTTCGGCCAGTTGGCGCAGTTCGTCCTGGAGTTCCGGCGACTCGGCGACGGCGCGCTCGACGGCATCACGCGTCGGCGCATCGAGCGCTCCCAGCGCCAGGGCCGCCAGCTCCTCGTGCATCGACGGGGCACTCATGCGCGGTCCTCCAGCAGCGGGCGCAACGCTGTGCGCATCTTTTCCATCCCCGAGCGCATGCGCGTCTTCACCGTGCCTAACGGCTCGCGCAACTCCTCGGCGATCTCGCTCTGCGACATCCCGCCAAAGTAGGCCAGCTCCAGCACCACGCGCTGCGCCGTCGGGAGGGCGTCGAGCGCCTCACGCACCAGGCGTTGGCTCTCCGACAGCTCCACGCCACGATCGGGGGACGGGGCGCCGGTGGAGAGCGCGGGGGAGGCCCCCTCTTCGGTCATCGCCGCCGCTGTCTCGAGCACGCGCGCGCGACGCTTCTGCGAGCGCAGCAGGTCGAGGGCGCGGGTGCGCACGATCGTCGCCACCCACGCCACCACGCTCCCGCGCGAGGCGTCAAACATCGCCGCCGTGCGCCACACCTGCGCAAAGGCCTCGGCCACGACTTCCTCGGCGTCGGCGGGATCGTGCATCATCGCGCTCGCCAGCCCGTAGGCCATCGCGCCGTGGCGGTCGTACAGCGTGCCTAACGCCCGCTCGTCGCCGGCCACGAGGCGGGCGACGACTTCGAGATCGCTGGGCGTTGCACTGGTCGCCATGCGGGCGCGGTCGCTCGATCGCGAGGAAGAGGGGGGGCGGTCGCCCCCAACCTGTCCCCCGTCCCCACGAGGCGCAATGTGTCGCGCGCTATCGCCAATGCCGCCGTGCGGGACGTCTCGCGACACGTCGCGTGAGGCATCACGCGAGGCGTGGCGCTCTCCGCGGTTGGGGATGGATGCAAACCATCCCGGGGTCATCGAAGCCAGCCGTACGATCAAGGGCGCCCTGCGCGTCTCTCGGGATCCTGTCCCCGCCCGCGTGCGCATCACGCGCCCCAGCGAGCCAGCGGCGCCGAGGTGCGCCGCACAGGGGAGCTACGCCGCCGGGGGGCGATCGGATTGCGGCAGCCGTCGACATTCGCGTCAAGCGGTCGCGCGGCGGGTACGCGGCGCGTGTCGGTAGCGCGTCGTTCGACCGCTACGCGTGCTACGCGGCGCTCGCCGTCTGGTCGAGCAGGAGGCGCACGCGCCCGCGCAGTTCGTCGAGCGTAAAGGGCTTGTGCAGGAAGTGCGAGATGCCGCCGCCGGCGCTCAGGTGCGCCTCACGTTCGTGCGTGTAGCCCGACATGAAGAGGATGCACAGCTCCGGTCGCTCCCGCTGCAGCGTGGCGGCCAGTTCGCGCCCCCCCATCACCGGCATCACGATGTCGGTGAGCAGGAGGTCGAGGCGCGCCCCGAGTTCGCGGGCGATGGTCAGCGCTTCTTCGCCGTTGGCGGCCTCGTACACGCGGTAGCCGGCGCGCTCGAGCGTACGGCGCGCCATCGCGCGCACAAGCTGTTCGTCCTCCACCACGAGGATCGTCTCCGATCCGCGGCGCACCTCGGCCGGGGTGGTGCGACCGCCGCCGGCGCGTGGCGTCGTCGTGGTGCGTGGCAGATAGATCGCGAAGGTCGACCCTTTCCCCAGCACGCTGTCCACCCAGATGAAGCCGCCGCTCTGCTTCACCACGCCGTAGACGGTCGACAGTCCCATCCCGGTCCCGTGTCCCAACTCCTTGGTGGTGAAGAAGGGCTCGAAGGCGCGCGACAGCGTGATGGCGTCCATCCCCAACCCGTTGTCGGCGACCGACAGGCGGACATACTCGCCCGCTGGCATGGGGGGATGCGCGCGCGCGAAGGCTTCGTCGGCGGCGAGATTCGACGTCTCGATGACCAAGCGTCCGCCGTTAGGCATGGCGTCGCGGGCGTTCACCACGAGGTTGAGCAGCACCTGCTCCACCTGCACCGGGTCGGCCGTGACGGCCCCTAACGAGTCGCCGGCGTTGCACTCCAGCGTCACCGCCTCGCCCACCAGGCGCTCGAGGAGCTTCCACACCGCCGCCACGACCTCATTGAGGTCGAGGACGCGCGGCTGCAGCACCTGCTGGCGGCTGAATGCGAGGAGCTGGCGGGTGAGTGTCGCAGCCCGATCAGCGGCCTGCGAGATCTCGTCCAGCTCTTCCTGTTGCTCGGTGGGGAGCCCGCCGGTGGCCAGGATGAGCTGCGCGTTCCCCCGAATGACGGTGAGCAGGTTGTTGAAGTCGTGCGCCACGCCGCCGGCCAATCGCCCCACGGCCTCGATGCGCTGCGACTGCTGCAACCGCGCCTGCAGCTCTTCCCACGCCGTCACGTCGCGCGACGAGGCGACGATCCCCTGCACCGCCGGGTCGTCGAGCAGGTTGCGCGCCGACGTCATCACCACGCGCCAGCTCCCGTCGGCGTGTCGCGAACGATACTGGGCGCGCTGCGCCACCGACGGGACGTTGAGCAACTCACGGAACACGTCGAGCACGAGTTCCTGGTCGTCGGGGTGCACCAGCTCGACCGGGTTGCGGCCGACGATCTCCGCCGGCTGCAATCCCAGCACCGTGGCCACCGCGGGCGACACGTACTGCACGATCCCCGTGCGATCGAGGATCGTCACCAGGTCGTTGGCGCTCTCGATGATGGTGCGATAGAGCGCCTCGCTGCGCCGCAGTTCGTCCTGCGCCTGCTTGCGCGCCGTGACGTCGTGCAGGTGGGCGATGACCCCGATGATCGCGCCATGCTCGTCGAGGAACGGTTCATACCGCGACCGCATCCACCCCGACGCCCCCCCGGGTGCCTGCCAGAAGCGCGCCTCGTGCTGCTCCACGGGCTCACCCGCGAGGGCGCGGCGAAGCTGGATCACCACCCCTTCGTCGACGATGTTCGGCGTCGCCTCGTAGGCCGCACGTCCCATCAACGCCGCCGCGTCGATTCCGGTGTACTGCTCCATGAACCGGTTCCACACCCGGTAGCGTAAATCGCGATCGAACACCACGATTCCCTCACCCACGCCGTCGATCACCTGCGGCGCATAGCGCGCCGGATCCCACGTCGTGGGATCGGGTGCGTTGGACGGGGTGGCGGGAGTGTGCATCAGGGGAAGAAGGGTTGGCGGAATACCACGCGCGAGCGCGCGCATCGACGACGATGCGGGCACTCGAAACGCCTGAGACGGCTATTCATTCTGAATACCGAAACGCGGAAGCACATTCAGTGACAGACGACACAGAGAGCCCCGGTAAAGTTCGGCTCGACAAGTGGCTGTGGGCGGCCCGTTTTTTCAAGACCCGCGCGCTGGCCGCCGAGGCCATCGACGGCGGGCGCATCGAGGTCAATGGCGAGCGCGCCAAGCGATCCAAGGCCATCCAGGCGGGCGACACGGTGCGCGTGCGACGTCCCCCGTTCGAGCAGGTCGTCCTGGTCACCGCCGTCTCGGAAAATCGCGGCTCGGCCACCATCGCCGCGGGACTCTATCAGGAGACCGACGCCTCGTCCAAGGCGCGCGATGCGCTCGCCGAGCAGTTGCGTGGCATGGGTCCGCCGGCATTTCGCGACAAGGGGCGCCCCAGCAAGAAGGAGCGCCGCGACATCGATCGCTGGCGCTCGCGCGACGACTGACGCCTAACGCGGTTCGGCCAGCGCATTCAGGGCGCTGGCTCGGCCAGCGCATTCAGCGCGCTGGCTCGGCCAGCGCTAGCCGCGCGCTGGCTCGGCCAGCGCCTGCAACGTGCGCCGGTCGAGCCGGTGCCCACCGTCGAATTCGTGCAGGCGATACGGGAGCGACGCCGCCTCCAGCCGCGACCGCACGGCGTCCAGGTTGATCCACGGGAGGTACTCGTCCTTTTGCCCGAGGACGAGGTCGATCCCGCGTTCGGGAAAGCGACCGCGCGTCGCCGCGAGATCCACGTCGGGGGGAAGTTCGCCCGCCCAGGCAATCACGCGCGCGGCCGGCGTGCGTCCCATCGTCACCCATCGGATCAGCGTCGGCACCCCCTGCGAGAAGCCTAACGCGGTCACCGGGCGCCCGGCCGCCAGTTGATCGACGACGAGATCGAGGTAGGTGACGTAATCGGCAATCTCCGCCTCGCGATCCTCGCGCGTCATCCACGTCGCTCCCACCGGTCGCCCCGGGTGACCGCCGCCGGTCTCCTTCCCCGTGTAGAAGCGGTTGAGCGCCTCCGGCGCCAGCACCGCGCGCTCCTCGCCGGCAATGGCCGAAAACGGCGCGAGAAACTCGGCGGCGATCTGCCCGTAGCCGTGCAGCACCACCCACACCTCGCGCGCCGATGTCAGGTCACCTAACGAGCGCACGCGCGCCGAGCGCGGCGTGACGATACGGTGCTCCTGCTGCGGCGGCGTGACACGTTGCAGTTCGCTCATGGCACTCCGGGCTTGACCATCAGTCGTCGCCCCGCGGTGATGCGGGTCGAGGGAAGGGCGTTCCACTTCACGATCGAATCCGAGGGGACGCCGTAGCGACGGGCGATGAAGTCGAGCGCTTCGCCGCGCTGGACCAGGTGGTAGATCGCCCGCCGCGACGCCGCGGCGGTCGCCTCGGTGGCCCGACGCTCGGCTTCGCTCGCCAGCCGCAACACCTCCTGCCGGCGCGCCAGCACCGCCAGGACGCTGTCCACGCGCGGGCGGTCGAGCGCCGCGAAGGCAAACGACTCGCGCACCTCGTTCCCCGTCAGCCGCACGCCGGGGCGTGTCCCCAGGAAGAGGCGCCCGAAGCGCACCGCCACCGGCCGTTCGTAGGGAAACGAGCGCTCGAGATACTCGGTCGGCTCAAAGCCGCGGGGCAGCAGCCCCTCGGGGGGGACGCCAACGTAGAGCAGCCGGCGATCGGTCGCGGCCAGCACGCCATGCGTCACGCGAAACGAGTCCCACCAATGGCGCTGCATCACCGGAACGCGCCACTCCACCCGCTCCCCACGCTCGAGCAGCGCCTCGATCTCGTTGTTGGCCTGCCGCGCACTCCCTTCGGCGTCGCCGCGATGGAAGAAGAGGAGCGCGGCGATGCCGGCAAGGATCGTCAGCACGACGAGGAGCCATGCCGACGCGACGAGGACCGCCAGCAATCGGCGTGGGGAGCGTGGGAGGGTCCGCCGCACCGGGCGCGGCGCGGCGGCCGTCGTCACCAGGCGATGGAACGGAACGCGTGAGACGTTCCGGTGGCCAGGCGGAACGCGTTAGGCGCTCCGGGCGGACGCCGTGCGCCACGCTCGCCCTCGCGGCGATTGCGCGGGTCGCGGGTCGCCTTGGCCAGCGAATCGCCCTTGGCCACCTGTCGCGCGTCAAGCAGCGCGCGAATCTCGCGCCGCGCGCCGTCGTTGTTGAGGCGAATCGAGTCGATCACCGGCGCCGCCATCGTCTGGAACCGCTGAAAGGCCTCGCGATCCTCCTGGTCCACGCGACGTCGCGCCGTCAGGTCGATCCCCGCCACTTCGCGCAGCGAGTCGAGCTGCTTCATGAACAGGGCGTTCTGGAGGCGGAGTCGGCGGCGCACGTCGATCAAGCCGGTGCGTTGCTCCGGCGTCAACTCCAGTTCACGCGACCGCTCGAGGTAGAACGACACGGGTTCGCCGTCGGTGAGGTCGAAGGTGAACTCGGGGCGCGGGCCGCCAAACGGCGGAGCGCCGCCACCGCGCTGGGCGCGGGCGACGAGCGGCGTGGCTGCGAACACGAACGCAGCGGGGAGCACGAAGGCAAAACGAGCGAGCAGGCGGCGCATGGAATCACTCCAGTGCAAGCGAGAGGTCGTGCGATGACGACACGCCATGCGCCCTTCTACCCCGTCACCCGGTGCGGGTGACGGAGCTTCGATCGTGACTAGTGCTTGGCCGCGCCTTCAGCCGCGGCGCCAGCCGGCGCGGCGCCCTCGGCCGCGGGAGCGGCGTGATCACCAGCCGCAGCTCCGTGCTCCGCCGCCGGACCGTGCGAGGCGCCGCCGTTGGGGCGCGTCGGATCGGTGGGGTGGATGTACGTGCGCGACTTGATCGTGCCGGCGAGAACGAACGCCCCCACCGCCAGCGCGGTGATGAACGTGGCAATCCCCCAGCCCTGCGAGAAGTTGGCTTCCTTGCGCCCAGCGGCCATGACGTCCTCGTACTCGTGTGCGGTGATCGCGCGATGCGTGTCGCGCGGAGACGCCCAAAACTAGCGATCAACGCTCGGAATGCGCAGTCCCCCGGCCACTGATTCCCCCTCGGCGGCGCGCTCGGCGATCGACAGGATCTCGTTCAGCGTCGTGCGCCCCCGGTCGCAGGCGTACCACTGCCGCACCTGCTTGTAACGCTCCCCCTTCTCCAGCGTGATCCCCTCGGTCGTGAACCAGGCCTGCAGCGGCCCGGGGCGCGGCCCCCACCACCCGACCTCTTCGAGCTGTTCGTCGAAGACCATCACCACCGGGATCGCGCGCGAGGTCCCGGTCAGGTGGGCGTCCATCAGGTCGGGATTGGCGTCCCGCCCCAGGAGCTTGAGCTCGAAGTTGGGGAGCTGCTCCACCAGCTTGGCGAGGAGCGGGATGACGTTGACGGCGTCGCCGCACCAGTCCTCCACCAGCGCGACCAGCTTCCACTGCCCGGGGATCTCACGGGCACGCGCGACCATCTCCTCAGGGACCTTCACCGTCCGATAGACGGCGGGCCACAACTCGGTATTGGCCTGCACCGAGGCGAGGAAGGTGGCAAAATCGGGGGCGGCAGCGAAACGCTCTGGGGTCATGAACATAACCAAATCAGCATGTAGTTGATCTCTCCCCCATCAAGTCTCGTAGCCGGACCATCGTTCCCGAAGGCGGGTAATGCCCCTCAGCGTTGTGCGCTATCCCCTTTCCGCTCCGTGAGGGTCTCGGCTAGCTTCGCCCCTCCACGGACCACGGGAGACCGACGACATGGATGTGCACGGCCCCCAGCAGCACCGCACGGTCCGGACGCGCCGTCTTGCCGCACTCATACTTCTCGCCTGGCCGATGGCTCTCGCCGGACAGACCCCAACCTACCCTGCCACCCGCCGCGGTGACGTCGTCGACACGTTGCACGGCACCCGGGTGGCCGATCCCTATCGCTGGCTCGAATCGCTCAACGCCCCCGAAACGGCCGAGTGGATCGCCGCGCAGAACCGGGTGACCGAGGGCTACCTGGCCTCGCTTCCGTTGCGCAGCGTCTTTCGCGAGCGCCTCACCACCCTCTGGAACTACCCCCGCGTCTCCCTCCCCACCCGCCTCGGGAACGGGGTCCTCTTCTATCGAAGGAACGCCGGGCTCCAGAAACAGTTCGTGGTCCTGGCCCGCTCGTCGCCGAGCACCCCGGCCAAGGTCATTATCGACCCCAACACGCTGTCGCCCGACGGCTCGGTGGCGCTCTCGCAGTTCGAGCCCTCCCCCGACGGGCGCCACGTCGCCTACGCCCTCTCCCCCGGCGGCGCCGACTGGCAGGACGTGAAGGTCCGCCAGGTGCGCAACGGAAAGGACCTGGCTGAGACGCTGCGGTGGGTCCGCTTCTCCGGCCTGTCGTGGACGCGCGATGGTCAGGGCTTCTTCTACTCGCGTTACCCCACGCGCAGCGATGCCGACAAGCTCAGCGCCGCGCTCGAGCACCAGAAGGTCTACTACCATCGCATCGGGACCCCGCAGGAACAGGACGTCCTGGTCTACGAACGCCCCGACCTCCCCACCTGGTTCATCAACGCCTCGGTGAGCGAGGACGGGCGCTACCTCTTTGTCTACATGGCGAAGGGGGCCGACAGCCGCAATCGCCTCTACGTCGCCGACCTGGGCGACCCCAAGGCGCCTAACGTCTCGGCGGCTCCGGCCCCCGTGGTGCAAGAGGACGATGGCGAGTTTGCCGTCATCGGCAACGTGGGGAGCACGCTCTACGTCATCACCGACCTCGGCGCCCCGCGCCGCCAGGGGGTGGGGATCTCGCTCGCCCAGCGGATCCCACAGGGCCGGGGCCATGGTAATCGTGTCGTGGGGCGACAAGGTGTACTTGCGCACCATGCCGTGTACGCGGCGCGACAGGCCGGCCCGATCGCCGGTGAGCCATTCGAGGCGCGCGACACGCAGGTCGTCGGTCACCGACTGCAGCGGCAGGTGTGCCTCGGGCATCCGCTCGTGCATCTGTCGCAGCGTCAGGCCGG
Source organism: uncultured Gemmatimonadaceae bacterium (assembly GCA_964560345.1). Classification (GTDB taxonomy): domain Bacteria; phylum Gemmatimonadota; class Gemmatimonadetes; order Gemmatimonadales; family Gemmatimonadaceae; genus SCN-70-22. Next base: position 165 of record CAZLLP010000005.1, on the reverse strand, counting down.
CCTGCGCAGCGTCGCCCATGGCGATGTCGCCCTCTGCCAGCAGCAGGAAGGCCGAGCGCATCCACGACGCCACTCCCGCCGCCTCGGCGTTCATCGCGACCTGCGGGACCGCGAACGCCTCGTAGCGATAGCGACGCACGAGATTCTCGCGCAGCACCTCGCGCG